>DASRQU010000079.1:0-47801 GCA_035696345.1 Candidatus Acidiferrales bacterium | reverse complement strand
TGCTTATAAACCGCTCCGTGCGCAACTTCGGGTTTGGGTCTGCTTACCATTCTGTGGCAAATTAATCGAGCCGAAAGTCGGCCGGAAATGCCGGGCCCGCGTCGCTTTGCAGTGCCGGCTGCGTCAAAAAAGGATGTGTCATGGCAAAAATAATCGAGTCCCGAATGTCGGCGGAGATGGAAGGGGAGTTCGTGGTTTTTCTCATCGGCATGAGGATCAACAAACCTTGGAAAGTGCACAAATGGCTACCCGTATTTTTAGCCATGCCGAAAATGCTGAAGGAACTTGAAGGGCGCCCCGAATCAGGATGCCTGGGGCACAATGGCCTCGGAAAGATCATCGTGCAATACTGGCGTTCGTTCGAACATCTGGAGGCGTACGCGCGAGCCAAAGACAAGAAGCACTGGCCTGCTTGGGTGGATTTCAATCGGCGGTTTGGGAATAGCCGCGGCGATGTGGGAATTTGGCATGAAACGTACCTGGTAAAGCCAGGCCAGTACGAAGCAATTTATAGCGGTATGCCTGCATATGGCCTCGGCAAAGTCGGTAAACTTATTCCCGCGACGGGGATGCGCGAAGCGGCGAGTACACGAATGGCGAGTGGCTTGGGCGTTGAATAATGCAGGGCTGACGTTGCGATTTAGCTCTTGCCGGCTTGGCCGCATCGGTCCTCCTCCTGCCTTCGCGTAGTGCATGAAGGCGCGAAGCCATGCTACAGGGTTTAACCTATAGTCTGACCTTTGAAGGTCTCTAAAATGGAAAGCGAGATCCCTTTGCGTCGGCAATCGTCGGTAAAGAAATGGCGAGATCGCGGAGATAGGAGCAATTTTGCATTTGTGGGCAACAGAAATGCGCTCGACTTTTCCTCGATTGGTTGATTACGATTTTCCGAGAATATCTTCTCGTCTACGTCTCCCTCAAAACTGGATGCAGCTTGAAAAAATAGCTGGTGCGGATTCGACGAGATCGGGAGAATCTGCGTAATGAGGGAAGCGGCGTATCCAAACGCGGAGGCGCATACCCGCCGGAAGCGCAACTGGAAATGCAGGATTCTGTGCTCATTAATGTTTATTTGTATCGCGCTTCGAGCCGGCGCGCAGGACGCTCAGCCGGACACATACGCGGGTTTTGAGGGACAGCACGTCTCCCAAGTCGATATCTCGGCCACGCCAACGCTCGATGTAGAGGCGTATCGCGCCGTGATCGTGCAAAAGGCCGGTCAGCCATTTTCGATTCAAGCCATTCGCGATAGCGTTGCCGCGCTTCAGAAGACGCAGATGTTTTCAAAAGTGCAGGTGAGCATTGAGCCTCAGCAGGCGGGCTTGAAGATCCTTTTCATCCTGCAACCGACGTCGTATATCGGGATCCTTAATTTTCCCGGAGCGACAAAGGCATTCAGCTACACCCAGTTGCTCCAATCCGTGAATATTCCGGAGCAGACGGCGTTTGTGGATGAATTGCCCGCGCAAGGGGACAGCGCTCTCCTGCAATTTTTTCATGCGAACGGATATTTTGAGGCTCAGGTTACGCCCAAAGTCCAGCGCGACGATGCGCACCGTATTGTGAATATTGTCTTTGATTGCCGCTTAAATCGACTGGCCCGCTTTGGAGTGCTGAATATTCAGGGACTCAGCGATGATCAAACTACCCGCATGCGAGCTTCGCTCAAATCGTTTTGGGCCAGAGTCCGGGGAGCTTCCCTGAAGCCTGGAAAAAAATATTCGCAGCAGGAAATCAACAAATCGATTAGCTATATCCGGTCGCAATTGCGCAAGCAGGGAAGACTCGCGCCGAAGGTCGATTTCATTTCGCCTTCCTATCAAGCCTCCACGGGGCGCGCCGACCTCAATTTTCTGGTCGACGAGGGACCGCATCTAACCGTACGTGTGATGGGAGCACGAATGTTTAAGCGAACGATTCAGCGGCTGATCCCCATTTACGAAGAAAATTCAGTGGACCAGGACCTGGTCGAAGAGGGACGGCGCAACCTGCTCTCGTACTTCCAGTCCAAAGGATATTTCGATGCGAAGGTCGATGCTCGCCTGGACCAGCAGCAAGACTCGGTGAGCGTCGTCTACGAAATAGACAAAGCGGCAAGGCACCGCGTGGAGCAAATTAATTTTGAGGGGAACCATCATTTTGAGGACAAGCAGCTGCAGGCGCTCATTCCGGTAAAGAAGGGATTATCTGTGTTTGGCCATGCATTTTCGCACGGGACGTTCAGCGAAGATCTATTGCGAAAAAGTGTGAATGCGATGCTTGCCGCGTATAAGGATGCGGGTTTCGCGGACGTAACAGTCACGCCGGGGGTCAAGGATTTTGAGCCGCAAGTCGACGTGAATTTCCAGATTTCAGAAGGGGAACGATACACGGTCGCTGATTTGAAAGTCGATGATCATGATCACAATACAACGGGAACTATCGGCGATCGTCACTTCCTGAACCTATTCCCCGGCAAGCCGTTCTCTCCGGCGTTGCTGCAACAGGACAGGAACACAATTCTCGCGGGTTATCTGAACCGTGGATATGAAAACGCCCAATTTCATTCCACGTTCACCGCTGAACCAACCAATGCGCACCTGATCGATGTGGTTTACACGATTGATCCCGGCCCTCAGGCCAGAATCAGCGATACAGTTGCACTCGGAACTGAAGTGACTAGTCAAAGTTTCCTTCATGACATTACGGGGCCGGAGGTCCGCCGAGGCAAGCCCATCAGCCTGGGAAATTTTCTGACATCTGAAAGCGACTTATACAATCTGAGCATTTTCGATTGGGCGAGCATCAAACCTCTCGCGCCGGTAAGCGATCAGGAACAGGAAGAGGTGCTGGTTAAGGTTCACGAAGCGCCGCGAAACTCGGTCGATTTCGGCGGAGGGTTTGAAGTGCTTCCGCGCAGCGGAAATATTCCAGTAGGGACTGTCGCGCTGCCCGGCATTCCTCCTATTGGAGTGGGCAGCCGTTTCACTGCCAGCCAACAGAGTTTCTGGGGACCTCGCGTTTCCATTCAATTTGCCCGCCACAATCTGCGTGGGCGGGCGGAGACCGCGACGCTGGGCTTGGTCTATTCGCGTTTGGATCAGAGAGGAACTTTCACATATACCGATCCACGGGTGCGCGGCTCTTCCTGGAATTCGCTTTTCAGTTTGTCAGCGGAGCGCACCACGCAAAGTTCCATCTACACGGGCGAATTGGCGCAGGCCTCCCTGCAGGTCGAACGTTTCTTCGATAAAAAGAAAACTAAAAATTTAATTTTGCGATACACCTATCAACGCACGCTGCTGACCAATATTACGATTCCCGACCTGGTTTTGCCGGAGGACCAACATGTGCGGCTTTCCACGGTAGCCGCTCAGTACGTACATGACACGCGCGACAAGCCGCTTGATGCGCATCACGGGATCTATCAAACCGCAACGCTGGAGATTTCGCCCACGAAACTGGGCTCCAGCGTAAATTTTCTGCGATTTTTCGGTCAGACTTCCTTCTACAAGCCGCTGACTCCCTGGCTCACGTGGGCCAATAATTTTCGCCTCGGTCTTGCGAAACCGTTGGCGGGCGGGACGATTCCTCTCAGTGAACGATTTTTTTCCGGTGGCGCGGATTCCATTCGCGGATTTCCCATCAACGGAGCGGGGCCGCAGCGCCCGGTTTCCGTGTGCAGTAATCCAAGCGACGCTTCAACGTGCACCCTGATCAGCGTGCCGGTTGGTGGAAATATGCTGGCAGTGGTTAACTCCGAGGCGCGTTTTCCCATCCCGTTGAAAAGCGGGCTGGGTGGCGTAGTTTTCTACGACGGCGGGAACGTTTACAACAGGATTAATTTGCGAGAGTTTGCAGACAACTTTACGCACACGGTCGGTTTTGGCTTCCGCTATGAAACGCCTGTAGGCCCGGTGCGATTCGATATCGGGCGGAGACTGACCTCCGTGCCCGGAGTGACCGCGACGGAATATTTTGTGACGCTGGGGCAATCGTTTTGAGGCGGGGGTCGGCAGGATTTGGCAGGGACCGGGTGAAACAATGAGCGGGAAACGCGTTGTTCGATGGACGGCAATTGTGCTCGGCGGGCTACTTGCGGCGCTGGTGATAGCGGCAATCGTGGTGGTGCACACAACCGCGTTCCAGCGTTTTGTTGTGTCCCAGTTCGAGCAAAAAGTGCAAGCCGGGACCGGCGCGCGCCTCGACATAAAAGGATTGAGCATCAACTGGCGCTTGTTAACGCTGGATTTATATGGCATCACTCTGCACGGGAGAGAAACGGATCCGCAACCGCCGCTACTTGCCGCGGACCACCTGCGCGTGGGGCTGAAAATTATTTCGCTCTTGAGGCAAAAAGTGGACTTGCGCGAAATTGCTCTGGATCATCCGGCCGCTCATTTCACGGTTGATCGCAGCGGAGTTTCCAATCTGCCGCAAACGAATTCCTCCGGTACCACGTCATCTGCTGTGGACAGCATTCTGCAGCTCGCCATCGGCCACCTGCAGCTGAACTCGGGAGTGCTTTATTACAATAATGCGCAGATTCCGCTTAACGCCGACGTGCGGGACTTGCGCGCGGACGTCCATTACAATCCGATTAGCAGTGAGTATGCCGGTACGGTTGGATACAACGAGGGCCGCATTGCGACCGGAGGGTTGAAACAAGTCCCTCACCGCCTGCAGCTGAATTTCTCGCTCGATCGCTCCGGTATCGTCGCGAGTCCCTTCACCATTGTTACCGCACAATCCGCACTGAACGTGCGCGCAAAACTCACCAACTATGATCACCCGCAGTTGGATGGAACATACGATGCGGCACTGTCCACTCAAGAGCTTGCGCGATACCTGAACAACGCATCGCTCCCCGCCGGCGACGTTGCATTAAGTGGCCGCTTGCATTTCGAAAACGTGGCGAATAAATCCGCACTGGAGAGCGCGTATGTTGACGGCCAGCTAAGAAGCCAGCAATTGTTGGTGGACATAGGGCAGATGCGAGCGATTCCGAAATCCATCCACGCCGAATTCAAGTTGCAGGACGGAAATTTAAGCGTGAACAAGGTAGAAGCGGATCTGCTTGGCGGCCACGTCAGCGGGGATTACCAGTTATCGCACCTCAGCGGAAATTCCAGTTCACATGCCCGTGCGCTGCTTCGCGACGTGTCGCTTCAGCAGTTGGATAGGACGGCGAAAATACAAAAAGGGAAGCCTTTGAAAATCGGCGGGCGTGTGAATGGTACTGCTGAGGCGATGTGGACTTCTAGCGTTCAAAATGCAGTTGTAAAGGCGAATTTCGATATTCGCAGCCCAAATTCGTCGAGTGGCCTAGAGGGCGTTATTCCTTTGAGCGGCCTGATTCATGTTACTTATGACGGCGCGCAAAATAGCGCGTCGTTCGGGCAGTCGTATCTGCAAACGGGGAACACGAAAATTACGGTGTCGGGCGTTTTGAGCAGACACTCCCGGCTAAGTGTGCAGGCAAACACCACGGATGTGCATGAAGTTGCCGCGCTTGTTTCGTTCGTGCAAGCCGGGAACTCCGCGAATGCGACTGGCGCTGGAAGTTCATTGCCCGACGTAGGAGGCGCCGCTCGATTTATGGGTGAGGTCTCAGGCGCCATTCAGCAACCGCGAATCCGAGGCGATATCTCGGCGAGTGGCCTGCAAGTGAAGAATGCCAAGTGGCGAACATTCCACGCGACACTTGACGCGTCCGCATCCGGCGTTACTTTTCAAAATGCATCCCTCGTAGATTTGCAAAATGGGCAAATCAACTTCAGTGGGCATGCTGATTTGTCGGCATGGTCGTTTACCCCTGCCAGTCCGCTCACCTTGCAACTCAGCGCGAGACAGATTTCGATTTCAGAGTTGCAGGAATTCTTCCAATCGCAATATCCGGTGTCGGGAGTCGTCGCGGCTAATTTGTCGATTCACGGCAGCGAGCAGAATCCTGAGGGGCAGGGATCGCTGCAGATCACCAAAGCGACTGCGTGGAACGAACCCATTAAGGATTTGAGCGTAAATTTTCGAGGCGACGGAAACACTGTTCACACCGATGCCCAACTTGCGATTGCCGCCGGGAATCTCGCCGCGACTTTGACGTACCAGCCCAAAACGCAAACGTACGACACCAAACTAACCACGGCGGGATTGAAGCTCGACCAACTCGAATCCGTGCAGGCGCGCAATCTTGGTGTCGCGGGCGATCTGGCGCTGTCCGCACAGGGAAGTGGAACTTTTCAGAGCCCTCAGTTCACGGCTGATTTAAAAATTCCCAAACTCGCCATTCGGAATCAAACTGTTTCCGACGTGCAGGCGCAACTTAGCCTCGCAAATCAGCGCGCCACGTTCACTGTGAATTCGCGGGCGGATCAGGGAACGATTCAGGCAAAAGGAGATGTGGGACTTTCCGGAGATTATCCGGCCACAGCATCCATTGATATTCGTGCGATCCCGGTTGCCCTGGTATTGGCGCGCTATTTGACAAAAACGCAGGACATTCAGGGGCAAACGGAAATTCATCTCAATTTGGACGGACCGCTGAAAAATCCTTACGCGATCGTTGCCCAGCTGGAAATTCCAACGCTCAACGTGAATTACGAAACCGCCAAAATGGGACTCGTCCGTCCTCTGAAGGCTTCGTATCGAAATGGCGTTGTTACCGTCGATCAGGCGGAGCTGAAGGGAACGGGAACGGATTTGAATTTAAAAGGTGTGATTCCGATCAAATCCTCGGCGCCACTGAATGTTTCTGCCGCCGGGTCTCTAGATTTATCTGTTCTGCAGGCATTCACCACCGGAACGAAAAGTTCCGGGAACATCAACCTCGATATTTCCGCGAGCGGCGATTTCTTGCATCCCGCGATGCGGGGCAATATAAAAATTGTAAACGCGGCGATTGCCACGGAAACCTTGCCTGTGAGTATCGAAAGATTGAACGGAGAAATTCAAGTGTCAGGAAACCGGTTGGAAGTCTCTCAGCTATCTGGCGCAGCGGGCGGCGGCACAGTTGCCGTCAGGGGTTTTATGACCTACGGCAGCCAATCCAACTTCAATGTGGGCCTGGATGCGAATAATGTACGCATCAGATATCCGGAGGGAATTCGTTCCGTTTTAAGCGGCAATCTGAGCGTCGCCGGAAGTCCGGCGAGTTCGCAGCTTTCCGGACGCGTCTTGATCGACCGGCTTTCGTTCACGCAGCAATTTGATCTGGCTACTCTGCTTGGCAGTTTTTCAAGCGATTCGCCCAGCACAACTTCTTCACCGCTTGAGAGCAACATGAAACTGAATGTGGCCGTGGCCACCGCGCAGGATATCAATCTCACCAGCAGTAAAGTCAGTATGGGTGGCGCTGCGAATTTGACTCTGTCGGGCACGGTTGCAAGTCCGGTCGTGCTTGGACGCGCGACGCTGACGAGCGGCGAAATGTTTTTCATGGGCAAGCGCTACGAAATTCAAAACGGCACGATTGAGTTTGCAAATCCTGTTCGCACCATGCCGGTAGTGAATTTGTATGTAAAAACAACCGTTCAGCAATACAACATCACACTGAACTTCGTTGGCCCGGTGGACAAGTTGCGCACGAACTACACGTCCGATCCTCCGCTGCCTCCCGCCGACATTATAAATCTTGTCGCGTTTGGCAAGACGGCGGAAGAGGCTGCCAGCAGTTCCAGCACACCAGCCTCGCTAGGCGCAGAGTCCGTGCTCGCACAAGGGGCGGCGAGTCAGTTGAGCGGGAAATTAGAAAAGCTGGCCGGAATTTCACAGTTGACCATTGACCCCCTTGCCGGAAACAGCCAATCTAATCCCGGCGCACAAGTGGCCATTCAACAAAGAGTCACCGGAAAAATTCTGCTTACCTTCAGCACGGATGTCACGTCCACGCAAAATCAGGCCATCCAGGTTCAATACCAGATAAAGAAGGGCCTGTCTGTTTCCGTTTTGCGCGATCAATATGGCGGGTATGCGGCGGACGTGCGAATTCACAAAACTTTCTGAACTGCGATCCTCCTGAAGCTTGCCTCGCCGTACGCACAGCTACAGATAAAACGTGCCCGCGAGTCCTCATCAGCCTAAACGATTAACGGCATCCGCCTCTACTTGGTTGCCTCTACAGCGAAGCTGCCTTCAAAAAAACCACCGGAAATCTGGCAGGCAATGATCACCTGTGAAGTAACCCCGTTGAGCTACACTGTGCAAACAGCAATTCATTCAGGAGTTATTCAGGAACGTCCTATAGGCTATAGGTCACCACGCCTCTGAGGTCGATGCTACAATTGCGCAATTCGTGGGACCGACCGAGGGTCCGCGGAGCACATGGGTGCAACGGTGCCGGCAACGATCTAGCTGACACTAATTGATTGCGGCACTGAATGACGATGAACTTCTGCCGACGGTGATTCTGACGTGCGGTGCGGTAGGTTCGTGTTTTTGAAGGTTTCGATAGCACAAATACAAAGGAGCGTTGATATGAAGCTTTCCACGATTGGCCGCCTCGCCGCGGGTCTGAGCCTTACGGTTGCAGGTGCATGCCTGTTGTCGGGAACACATGCTCAGCCTAAGCCCGCGGACTCTGGCTACCATTTGCTGAAGACGATTTCGCTGCCAGCGGCGCCGGGCGGAGCGGAATATTACGACTACATTACGATCGACGCGGAGTCACGCCGTGTTTACATTTCCCATGGTACGGAAGTTGTAGTGTTGAATGCGGACGATTATTCCGTAGCGGGTGAGATCGAAGGGCTTTCACGCAGCCACGGAATTGCGATTGCCAAGGACCTGGGCAAGGGCTTCATCACCGATGGAGACTCGCGGGACGGCGCTACAGTTCAGGAAGCCGTCGTTTTTGATTTGAAGACCTTGAAAGTAACGAACCATGTAAAGACCGGTCAGTTGGACACCGATGCGATTATCTACGAACCTGTGAACAAAAAGATTTTCACTTTCAACGGAGATAGCCACAACACGGTGGTAATCGATGCCGTGAAAGAATCGGTGATCACGACGATTGATCTGATTGGCAAAGTGGAATTTCCCGCGGTGGATGGTAAAGGTCTGGTGTTTGACAACAATCCGGAAAAGAACGATATCGTTGTAATTGACGCGAAGACGAATACCATTAAGACTCGTTATCCGACCGCTCCGGAAGGGAATCCCACCTCCATGGCGATTGATCAAAAGACTCGCCGGCTTTTCTCCGGTGGTCGTGGGCCGCAATTCGTGATCATGATGAATGCCGATACCGGCAAAGTGATCCAGTCCTATCCCATCTCCGCGGGCGTCGACGCCAATGCGTTTGATCCCGGGACTAACCTACTGTTCGTCGCCACGCGCGAAGGCATGATGCACGTGTACCACGAAGATTCACCAGAAAAGTTGAGCGAAGTCGGAGCCGTAAAGACAGAATACGGCGCCAAAACTTTGCAGGTGGATCCAAAAACGCATAATGTTTTCCTGTCCACTTCCGATTTCAATCCCCCAGCCGCGCCGACGGAGAAACAGCCCCATCCGCTCGCAACGCCAAAGGCCGGAAACTTCAGAGTCCTGGTTTTTGGGAAGTAAGTTTCTCAGACTCGAAATTCAAAAAAGCGCGGTTCGCCGGAAATCGGCGAGCCGCGCTTTTAATTTTTAGCTCGCGCGATTTACTTGTTCTGGATAAATTGCAGTGTGTAAGCCGTGGCTGGATCGATGGGCTTACCGATGACTTTCAATTCGACGAGTTGGTCGTACAGCGTGGCCCACCGTTTGGGATCCATTTGGCCGATTTGCGCTCCGGTCGGATCTTCTCCCGCGATGAACTGGCCATCCTTCAATTGCTGCCACGTAAATCGCATCCAGTCCGGATTGAGCGCTGGATTTAATTTTGCGATCACCATATTGGCTGGCGCAGGATCGTTGAGATATTCCTTCCAACCTTTCACGGATGCGCGAACAAACTTCGCGACAATATCAGGACGCTGCTGCACAAAGTCTCTTGTGGTGTACATCACACGGTAGGGATTAAATCCGGCATCGCTTACCAGAAGGACGCGGGTTTCCACGCCGGCCTGGTGCGCAAAATACGGTTCGGATGTGGCAAAAGCCTGCTGGATATATTGCGGATCCGCTACAAAGTTGGCCACGTTCATCATTGCGGGAACTACGCGAACGTTATTCAGTTGATAGCGCTTGGTAATAAACTCAAACCATGTGGATTCGCCAACTTTTATGGCGACAGAGTGGCCGTTCAGATCCGAAAAGGAATGGATGGCTGAATCTTTTCTGACCATGATGCCTTGTGGATCATGCTGCATCGTAGCGGCTACGGCGACCAGTGATTGTCCTCCGGCGTCGGCCTCCAGAACTTTGTCAGACGACCCCATTCCAAATTGCGCGGCGCCCGCGGAGACTTGCTGTTCAACGGTAATATACGGCCCGCCGGGGAGAATGGTGACGTCGATTCCTTCGTCTTTATAAAAACCCTTTGCTAATGCGGTAAAAAAGCCGCCGTGCTCGGGTTGCGGATACCAATCGGCCTGCAGGACTACCTTGGTCAACCCTGAGTCGGCGGTCTGGTGATGGCAGCCAGCCGCAAAAATTGCCGCTACGATGCCGAAGAAAAAAATGGGGATATGACGACTGGCCATAGGCGGCAGACTCATTCGTGTGCAACGGCGAGAATACCACGCTGCTGCGCCCGAAAAACCGCTTAATCGTTTCCATGCAAAAATTGAATAGACGTCCGCACCGGTCCAGGCTTCCGGTGTGGTAGATTGCGGCATGGCATGGACAGGGGTTTCACGATCCCGCGGCGCAGCTGTGGACGCAGCGCACATGCGCGAGATTTATGAATTTACGGCGCGCTCTCTGGAGACCGAGCGCCCCGTCCCGTTCGGCGCGCTGATCGTAGATTCGCGCACGGGCGAACGTCTGATGCGCGCAACGAATGCTGTGTTTCGCGAAAACGATCCGAGCGCCCACGCCGAAACCCGAACTGTCCGGCTCGCCTGCAAAAAACTGAAACGACCATCTCTTGCCGGCTACACGATGTATTCCACCTGCGAGCCCTGCGCGATGTGCATGGCGAACGCTTTGTGGGCCAGGCTCGACCGCGTGATTTTCGGTGCGACCATTGCCGACGCCAACCGCTTTTGCCTGCAAATCCATATACCCGCAAAGGAAGTCTCGCGCCGGTCCGATATGCCGTGCAAGGTGGAAGGCCCGGCCCTGCGTGAGCTGTGCATTTCACTTTTCACGCATCCGAATATGCAGAAAGCATTTCGCAACTGGAGCACCAGCAAAACCCGGGTGGCTAAAACATAGCTTGGAATCGGAAGCAGACTATCCATGGACTCCAAACAGATTCCTGAAATCCGTTCACTACTCGCCGACCCTGCGCGAGTGATTGTTAATTCCCAGCTAGTGGAACAACTCTCCAAGGATTTTTATTGGTATTCGCCAATTTTGAGGAAGCAGCTCGACGGGAAAATCGGCGAATTGGTGGTCCAGCCGCAACGTGCCGAAGAAATTCAAAAGCTTTTGCGCTACTGCCATGCGAGCAGTATTCCGATTACCGGGCGCGGCGCCGGAACAGGCAACTACGGGCAGGCGGTTCCGCTCGAAGGCGGCGTTATCCTCGATCTGAGCCGCATGGATCGCATCGAACAAATTCAGCCGGGTGGCGTGGCGGTGTGCCAGCCAGGAGTGCGCCTCGGCGACTTGGAAAACGAAGCGCGCAAATCCGGCTGGGAGTTGCGTTGCTATCCTTCCACTATCATCAAAGCATCCATCGGCGGATTTGTTAGCGGCGGTTCTGGTGGAATCGGCACGGTAGCCCATGGCGGCCTGCGCGATTTTCAAACTGTGCGCGCTCTCGAAGTGGTGACCATGGAGCCTGAACCTCGCATCGTCTTGCATGAAGGCGAGGCGGTGCACGAAATTCTTCACGCCTGGGGTACGAATGGCATTATCACGCGCATCTGGCTGGCGCTCACGCCTGCGGTGGAGTGGGCGCAGTGCATCGCGGCGTTCGATACTTTTGCTGCCGCGTTCGATTTTGCTGAGAAAATAGCAACGGGTGCGGAATGGACGAAACGCCTTGTCACGGTATTCGAGTGGCCCATTCCTTCTTTTTTTGCGCCGATTCGCCAGCATGCGCCGGAAGGCAAGACGTTGATTTTTTTCATGATCGCTTCGAGCCAACTCAGCCGACTGGAAATCGCAGTAAAAGGCACGCGTGGAATCGTCACGCACAGCGGAATTTATCCCGGCCTCAATGCGCGGCCTTTGCTTTCGGATTACACCTGGAATCACACCACGCTGTGGGCGATGCGCTCGGATGAGGCCTACACCTACTTGCAATGCGGCTTTAATCCCGATACTGTGCGCGATCAGATGCGGCAATTGCGCGAGCGCTTCGGCCAGGAAATCTTATTCCATATGGAGTTTATGAAAAATGGCGACGGCCGCGTCGTTCCCGGTGCGATTCCGGTTGTGCTATTTAAAACGGAGGAACGCCTGAACGAAATGATCGATTTCTGCCGCAGAATAGGAGTGTTCGTAGCCAACCCCCATGTGAATAACGTGGAAGGCGGCGGCCGCTATCGCGCCGATAATGTGCAGTTGCTGGCTAAGCTGCGGTACGATCCCAAAGGTTTGCTCAATCCTGGCAAGATGATTACTTTTCATACGGAATCCGCGACGGCCGGAGCCAACTCGAAATGAAAACCTGGATACCGGATGCGCGAAATTTTGCGTACCTGAACTGGAAGCAGGTGGATGCCCTGCCGCGCGGCACTACGCTTCTAGTGCTGCCTACCGCGGCGATCGAGCAGCACGGCCATCACCTGCCGATTGCGACCGACACTCTGATCAACAATCTGCTACTCGGGCATGCATTACGAAAATTGCCCGCGGAATTAACAGTCTACGCGTTGCCGCCGGTGCATTACGGCAAAAGCAATGAACACATTGGTTTTCCGGGAACGCTTTCCGTAAGTTCCGCCACCTTCATGGCCGTTTTGCGCGACCTTGGCTCGAGCCTGGCGAAAGCGGGCTTCCAAAAACTCGTTCTCTATAACACCCACGGCGGCAATACTGCCTTGATCGATGTGATGGCTCGCGATTTGCGCGCGGAATTTGGGTTACGCACATTTGCTATGCATGGCTCGGGCGGAGTTTCGTTCGACGGGCTCGATCCTCAGGAACGCGCCTACGGTTTTCACGCCGGCGAAGTCGAAACTTCTTTTCTTCTGACGAGCGTGCCGGACCTCGTGAATCAATCCGCGTATACATCCAATTACATTGCGGATATCACGAAACCCGCGATGCTGCTGCCGGAAAATGCTCCTGCAACTTTTGCATGGCTCACGAAGGATATCGCGGCCAGCGGAGTGATGGGCGATCCGCGCCCCGCGACCGCCGAAAAAGGCGCGCGCTGGCTGGAGCAGGCGGCAACACGGATCGCCGCCGCGCTCACCGAAATGTATCACTACACGGATTTGTCCACGCCATGAGCCCACCCGGCTGTGTGGATTGCGGCGATGGCGTGCGTCTCGAGCGCGGCGTTCGCGCCCGCATGCGCGACGGCGTCGAATTAATTTCAGATCACTATTATTCTCCGCAGCCCGGCCCGCATCCCACAATCTTGATGCGCCAGCCATACGGGCGGGACATCGCATCAACGGTTGTATATGCGCATCCCGTTTGGTTTGCGCGTCACGGATACAACATCGTCATTCAGGATGTTCGCGGGCGCGGCGATTCCGAGGGCGAATTTTATCCATTTCGAAATGAAGGGGCTGACGGCGCCGACACGATTGCCTGGTTGCGCGCGCGGCCCGAATCGAACGGGCGCGTTGGTATGTACGGATTTTCGTACCAGGGCATCACGCAACTGCTCGCCGCAGCGGAACAACCCGAAGGTTTGCAATGCATTTCCCCCGGCATGGCGGCGTGCGATTTGTATCACGGTTGGTTTTATCAGGGCGGCGCGCTGCGCTTGGCGTCCACGCTGGGCTGGGGATTGCAGCTTTTGAAGGAAGACGCACGGCGCAAGAAACTGCGGGAGGCGAGCGAAATGCTCGAACATGCGTGGGCGCATCTCGCCGCGCAAACAAGCGTGCTGCCGGTTCGTGCGCATCGCGCGCTGCATAGCGAAGGCTTGCCGCAATATGTGCTGGACTGGTTCGATCACAATGCGCCTGGCGATTACTGGGGCGCGTTGGACGTCAGCCGCAGGCTGAATAAAATTTTAA
The DNA here is from genome assembly GCA_035696345.1 of Candidatus Acidiferrales bacterium. Classification (GTDB taxonomy): domain Bacteria; phylum Acidobacteriota; class Terriglobia; order Acidiferrales; family UBA7541; genus Palsa-360. The sequence continues at coordinate 33,585 of DASRQU010000079.1, read as the reverse complement.
TTCCTGCTTTGCACGTTTCCGGATGGTATGACACGTTTCTTCGCGGCAGCGTCGATGGGTTCGTCGCGCTTTCCAATTGCGCGGGCACGGAATTTGCGAGACGAAATCAATTCCTTCTCGCCGGTCCGTGGCTACATATTCCTTGGGGCGACCGGATTGGCGCTGCGGATTTTGGCCCTGAAGCGCTCATCGATACGGACGCGATGCTGCTTCGCTGGTTCAATCATTGGCTGAAAGATTCCGGCTCGTTCGCAAACGAGGCGCGCATCCGGCATTTTGTGCTCGGCGAAAATCGCTGGCGCGAAGCGGATCGTTTTTCCACTGGCGCGGATCGCGCATTTTTTCTGCGTAGCGAAGGTCGGGCTAATTCGCGCAAGGGAAATGGTGTCCTCTCGACAACAGCGCCGTCTGCAAAGGAGCCATGCGATATTTTTGTGTACGATCCCGAAGTGCCCGTCATCGCTCCCGGCGGACCTGCTGCTGCCAGCGGTCAATTTGACCAGGCAGCTTTGGAATTGGGAAACAACTTGCTCGTGTATTCGTCAGCGCCGCTCGAAGAGCCATTGCGGATTTTCGGCAAACCGCGCGCTGTTCTCCACTGCTCGACTTCTGCAATTAGCGCGGATTTCACCGCAAAGCTGGTGCGTGTTCGCGCGAATGGCGCCGCTGATTTTATCTGCATTGGAATTGCGCGCTCGACGCATCTCTTTGCGGGATCGAAATATGAAGCGGACAAAATCTACCGCTGGGAAATTTCACTGGAGCCTACCTCTTGCCGCTTCGAGAGAGGAGAATGCGTCCGTCTGGAAATCGCCGGCAGCGCGTTCCCGCTTCTAGACAGAAACTCCGGAAGCGATGTTCCCTCCTGTGAGGCGACATCGTGGGACTGGCGGCGATCAACCCACATGGTGTTCCACTCGGACGAGTCTCCTTCCGCGCTTTACCTCCCGCTTGCTGAGGACCCGCAATGAGTGCAAATGGCGACGTTCCCGAGATCGAAATTGTGGGCGTCACGAAGCGATATGGCGACGCTCGTGCTGTGTTGGAGTCGATCAACGTGGTCATTGAGAAGCAGGAATTCGTTAGCATCATCGGGCCTTCGGGCTGCGGAAAATCTACACTTCTCAAATTGATTGCCGGACTTACCTCACCCTCGAGCGGAACGATTTGCGTGGATGGAATGACGCCGCTGAATGCGAGGGAGACAGTCTCGTTCGTATTTCAGGACGCGACGCTGCTGCCTTGGCGAACCGTAAAAGAAAATATATGCCTCGGAATGGAACTCGAGCGCGTGCCGAAGGGCCGCCGCGAAAAAGAAATCGCTATGCTGCTCGAACTTGTCGGATTGAAACCTGTGTCCGGCGCCCACCCGCGAGAGCTGTCCGGCGGAATGAAAATGCGTGTCTCGATCGCGCGCGCCCTGGCAACGCATCCGCGCGTCATGCTCCTCGACGAACCGTTTGCCGCGCTCGATGAAATGACTCGCGACCGCCTGAACGAAGAAATCCTGCGCCTGCGCGCCGAGCAGCGGTGGACCGCGGTGTTCGTGACGCACTCCGTCCCGGAAGCCGTTTTTCTCTCCGACCGTATTCTGGTGCTGGCGCCGAACCCCGGTCGAGTGCACGCGGAATTCCGCGTGGATTTGCCGATGCCGCGAACGTCTGCAGTCCGCAGATCTAAAGAATTTGACGCACTCACGTCTCTTGTGGCGCACACATTGCGGGAGACGATCCCGCAATGAAGCAGAGAACCATTACAGTTTTGAATGCGCTCGCCGTTTTCGCCGCGTTTCTGTTCCTGTGGCAAATCGTCTTGTGGATCTTCCACGTACCGCGTTTCATGCTGCCTTCGCCGTACGCGGTTGCGCTCGCCGTCGTCGCGCGATTTCCTTCCTTGATGAACGCACTGGCAATTACAGCGGAAGAATCCGCGGGCGGTCTCATCGCAAGCATCGTAGCGGGTGTTTTGGTGGCGCTCGTTTTCGCGCAATCGCGATGGGTTCGAAAAATGCTTTATCCCTACACGCTGCTATTGCAAACCGTGCCCATCATTGCGATCGCGCCTCTTATCCTGATGTGGATGGGAGCGGGAATTCCCGCAGTCACGCTCATTGCGTTTATCATTTCGCTCGCGCCAATTATCGCGAACACCACGCAGGGCCTGATCAGCGTGGACGAAAATCTGGTGCATCTTTTTCTGATGCACAACGCTTCAAGCAGGCAAATCCTTTTCAAGTTGCGCCTGCCGAATGCTATTCCCAATCTTTTCGCAGGCATGCGCATCGCCAGCGGGATTGCGGTGATTGGCGCGATTACCGGAGAATTGTTTGCGGGCTCAGGGAGGGTCGGTGAAGGCGGCCTGGGCTACTCGATACTCTATGCGTCCTCGCAGCTGCAGACCGAATATTTATTTGCGTTGGTCTTGGCCGCGACTGTACTTGGCTTTGGCTTTCTTTTCTTAATCATGTTTCTGGAATGGTATTTCCTGCACAAATGGCATGAATCGGCCCGTGTCACCGAAACGGAATGACCGGGTAATGCAAAGCCATAAATTCCTCACGGGAGAAGACAATTGCTGCGACTCGAAAGCGAAACCGGATGGTGGCTCGTGACGCATCCTGATCATGCACGCCTGGCGGGAGCATTTGCCGAGCGGTGGGGCAACGATCTTTTTTTGCCGCCTGAACCGCGCGAGCACGTCATGCGCGGGATCGCGCGCCACGATGACGGCTGGATCGCGCGCGACGCGGAGCCGCAGATCACGATGCAAGGCAAGCCCAGCGCGTTTTCCACGGAGCTCGTGGGCAAATATTCGGCGTTCGAGGAAATCGATCTAGCGGATTACCTGGCCGTGCGGGATCGCGCCGTTCGCCTTATCGCGGCGGAGGATCCGTACGCCGCGATCCTCATTTCCATGCACACCTATAGCCTATTGCACGATCATGCGGACCGCTCCACCATCGCGGCCGCGCAATTGCCGCTGCTCGATCAATTCCTCGAAGATCAGACATCGCTACAGGGGTCTCTGCGAAAACAAGTCGCCGCGAATCCTAAACTCCAGCCGGATCAAAAAAGCGATGACGCAATTCTTGACCATTTTCATCTGTTGCAAGCGAATGACAATCTTTCGCTGCTCACCTGCGTGGATTTCCAACAGCCGGCAAATTTATTGCACGCTCTGCCGACTCGCGATGGCCGGCGCATCCCGGTTGAAGTGCGCTCGGTGGGCATTCGGCGATTTGTTCTGAAGCCGTATCCGTTTGCGGAGCGCACGCTGACCTTTCAATTTCCCGCGCGGCATGCAAAAGGAAAGCAGTTTTCAACAGCTAAGGAATTACAGGATGCGTACAACGCAGCGCCAAAGGAAATGCTTTCGGTCATGGTCAGCGCGGAATAAATGCAACGAGAGTTGAAGAATTCTGGGTAGTGGAAGTGCGCTCAACTGGTCCACAAAAGCCAAAGCCATCCAAATGCCAACGTTAAAAGCGTAAGTGGCACTCCGGCCCGCAAATATTGGCCAAACGTAATGTTCACTTCCGGCTTCGCGCGCTCCACGACAATAATATTGGCCACTGAACCGGTGATCGTAAGATTGCCGGCCAGCGTGCTGGCCATGGCCAATACCAACCAGCCTTGCTGCGGATTCGCAAATCGCGGCACTACGGACTTCAAAAGCATCACAGCTGGGACGTTGCTCACTACGTTGCTCAGCGCCGCCGTCACCATTGTCAAAGTGTGCGCGTGCTCCAGATTCCACTGTTTGCCAACTTCCATCAGGCGAGCGGTCAGGCCTACATTTTCTGCACCGCCCACAATCAAAAATAATCCTGCGAAAAAAACAAGCAGCCCCCAGTCGACTTCGTCATAGACCCGCCGCGGTTCGTGTCGGCGAGTCATCAGCATGATAGCCGCACCCACCGCGGCAACTTGCGACGGCGGCAAGCCCGCAAGAAATCCCGCAAGGACCAGCAAAATCACGATTCCAGCTTTGAGCAACGGTCCTCTCGGGCTCGACGTGGGAATCAGAGGATCGGCAGGCTGTGGCGCGGGAATTTCGTGACGCGTGTACACGAACCATAGAATCACCCAATCCATCAAAAGCCCCACAATCGCGATGGGCCCGAGGTGAAATAAAAAACGGCTGTAGCGTATCCCGGAGTACGAACCGATCAGCATATTTTGCGGATTTCCCGTGATGGTCGCAACGCTGCCAATGTTGGATGCCGTCGCCACCGCGAGCAGATACGGAAGCGGCGGCAGTCCCATCCGCCGGGACACTTTCAGCGTAAACGGCGCCATGATCAGGCAAATAATGTCATTCACAAAAAAGGCAGAAAGCGTGCCGCTCAGGAAAATGATGGCCGGCAATAAATGTCGAGGCTTGACGCGTGCGGCAATCCACTCGGTAACCCAATCGAAAAAACCGTCCAGATGAAGGTAGGCCACCAGCAGCATCATGGAAAACAGCAGGACGATCGTGCCGAAATCGATGAAGCGCAAGGAATCCGCAGGCTGCACCACGCGACAAGCCACCATTAGAACCGCGCCGATGATGGCCGCCCCTGGCCGGTCAATCTTCATGCCGGGGAATTTGCCGATGGCGAAAACCAGATAGCTCAGAAAAAAAATCGCGTAGGCTGCGAGGCGTGTAAATTCGCTCAATGTTGCAGTCGAGAGGTTCAAGAGTCGATGATAGCGCGCGGTTCCACAGAGCGGCAACCGTGAGAAGCACACATGGATAGCATTTCTGTGAGTTGCTATGGCCCGGCGTGCGCTTGACTGTTACAATAATGCCCAGTGAGCGATTGGCGACAAATTCAGGCCCGCATCCGCAAGGCCAGGACCAGCGCGGATCCCCCCGGCCAGCTATCTGCCTTATATGAACGAACCCATGACGCTATGGTCGCGTTCGAGCTTGCCCAGCTCCATGAAAAAGCTGGAACAATTTCTGAAGCCGTTCGATGGTTTACTACGGCTGCCGAACGTTTCCGTCGCCCACAATGGAAACAAAAAGCTGAAGAAGGTCTCGTTCGACTCGGCGCGCCCGTACCCGTGACGCCGGCCGTGACACCTGGCGTAACACTCAGCGAAACTAATATTGAAACGGTGACGCAGTTGCAACCAATAATTTCAGAATTTTCAGACGATCAGTCCGATGAAACCGAGCAGGAAATGACAGAAGGAAATCAAGAAACAGTTTTCGAACAGCCAGCGCCGGAAGGCGCAGTCGCGCCGGCCACACAGCCCGCGGAGACGGGGCCGGACCGGCGTCGCAGACGCCGCGGCCGACGTGGTGGACGGGGTCGACATAAAGGCGTGCGCACAGCCGTACCCGGAACATTAGCTTCCAGTGCGGCCTCTGGTTCGGTGGTAGCAGTTCCCGCCGCGCCTCCCGCCCCGCCATCCATGTTTGACCGTGCAGCCTCGGAGCCGCGTCCTTATTCCGTCGCACGTCCTTCCGTTTCCGCGGATATTGCGGAATCGCGAAATCGCGAACCGGAAGCTTCGCGCAGCTTCGAAACCTCCGCACACACCAGTCCAATACTTTCGGCACGCGTTCGATCCGGGGATCCCGCGCTCTCTTCGCGCATGGCGCAACTGGAATCGCAGCTCCGCCGTTTACTTGCCTGCTCGCTTCACTCGCTCGAAGAAGCCGATGACGCGCCGGCAGGTCCTGGCGTTTTTCTAATCACCGACACGGACCAAACCACGTATTACTACGCCGAAGCTTGCCAGACTTTGCGCGTGGGCATCGGAAACATGCTGCGCAGCGGGCGCGGCACGCGGGAAGGCTCCAACCTAAAGGAAAGACTCGCGGAGCATCTCGGCATTAACGAAGCCCGTGTCGGAAAATATTTGAAGGAACATTGCGGCGTACGCTGGCTGCAGCTGGATGAAGGCGCTCCGTTTCTCGCGCATTTCGCGGTTTCCGTGCTGCGGCCGATCTCCAACGATTAGTTTCCCCCCTTTTCGCTACTCACAAAAATTCACCTTGTCCACTCCTGCCGTGGACAAGGTGTGCCCCGAGTGTCTAAACTGCGCGTAGTTCCGATCCGTATCCGCCGAACCGAAAGGAAAATGTGCGCACGCAAATTGGCATTGTGGGGGCTGGTCCTGCCGGGCTGGTGCTCGCTCATCTCCTACATCTGCAGGGCATCGATTCCGTGGTCATCGAATCGCGCAGCAGAAAATATATTGAAGAGCGCATCCGTGCGGGACTTCTCGAACAAGGCACGGTCGACCTGCTGATCGAAACCGGAGTTGGCGCGCGACTGCAGCGCGAAGCGCTTACGCATCAGGGCATAGAATTGCGATTTAATCGGTGCGGCCACCGCATCGACTTTAATGATTTGACCGGCGGCAAGACTGTTACGATTTACGCGCAGCAGGAAGTGATTAAAGATCTGGTCGCCTCACGTCTCGAAAAAGACCTGCCGCTTATTTTTGAGGCGAGTGATGTGAGCGTTCACGGCTTCGACGGCGCGAATCCGTCCGTCCGTTATCGAGTTGCAGGTGAAGAACAGGAACTCCACTGCGATTACATCGCCGGATGCGACGGTTTTCACGGCATCTGCCGCCCCAGCATTCCCGCGGGCGTGCTCACGGAATTCGAGCGCATTTATCCCTTTGGTTGGCTGGGGATTCTCGCGCAGGCGCCGCCCTCTTCCCCAGAATTGGTTTACACCTACCACGAGCGCGGCTTCGCTTTGCTGACAATGCGTACCGCGGAAATCAGCCGCCTGTATCTCCAGGTTCCGCACGATGAGGACATCAACGCGTGGCCCGATGATCGCATCTGGAGCGAGCTTCGCGCGCGCACTGAGGCGGACGGCGATTGGAAACTGAACGAAGGCGCGATTTTTCAAAAGGGAATTACCGGCATGCGAAGCTACGTCGTGGAACCAATGCAACACGGAAAAATGTTTTTGGCCGGCGACGCCGCGCACATTGTGCCGCCCACCGGAGCGAAGGGACTGAACCTTGCCGTGGCTGATGTGCGCATCTTGGCGAAAGCCTTCGCGGAATTTTATAAAGCCGGAAAAAAAGATTTGATGGACCAGTATTCCGAAATTGTTCTTCGCCGCGTGTGGAAGGCGCAGCGTTTTTCGTGGTGGATGACGTCCATGCTCCACCGCTTCGAAACAGATAATGCGTTCGACGAGCGCCGCCAGATCGCCGAGCTGGACTACGTAACCAGTTCTCGCGCCGCAATGACCACGCTGGCAGAAAATTACGTAGGCCTGCCGTGGGATTAGCTTTTGGGCATAGGGCTTCAGCCAGTGCAACTTAGTCCTGGCAAGGCCAAAAATCACAGGCTAAGAGCCCGTGCTACATAACCCCTACGGAAATACCGCCTCCACCACCGGGTCCGCAGGTTTCATACTCCACAACCCCGCGGAGCCTTTACGCAGTGCGTCCAGCAAACCGGCGGCAGCTTCGTTATGATGAGCGGGATCAGCGAGTTGTGTCAGAATATTTCCAAACCCGCCGCCGAGTTCCAGCGCAGAAATCATGGCGTGTAGCGCATATTGATCGCGCGAATCCACAATGCTTTGCAGAATGTCTACGCTTTCGTGTTCGAACTTTGGCAGCGCTTCGGCTGCTCGAATGCGAACCATCCGGTTTGAGTCGCGAATCGCTTCGAGAAGAATCGGAATTGCGCGAGGGTGGAGGACCTGGTTCATGGCGGACGTGGCGCGCAACCTTACAAACCAGACATCATCGCGAATCAGTGCCGAGAGTACAGGAATCGCAAGCGGCAAGGGCAAAGCGGCCAGCGCTCTTGCGGCGCATGCGCGAACTTCCGGATTCGGATCCTCGGCTAGAATTAAGATTTCATCCGCCATTTGTGGCGTCGCCAATTCACCCGCCACCCGCGCCAATAACTCACGGGTATGCCCCACGGACCGTCTCAAATAAGGCAGCAGCGCGTTCGGGTTATTTTTATAGCAATGCATGAGGGTATCGACGACACTCTCCGCCGGAACTTTCAACCCGCCCACCATGTGCGTTTCAAGAATCGCTTCCGCCGCTTTAGGCTTGCCAATCAGCCCGAGAGCTTTCACGGCGGCGATGCGAACATCCAGCTGCCAGTCATCGAGCATTTCAACAAGAGGTGCGATTCCTTCCGTCAGGCGCATCGAACCCAAGTCCTGCATCGCGCGGCGCTTCTCCCAACCACGCTCATTCAGCACGCGGTCAATGCAGTGGCTGAGCAGTCCGCTTTCCTTCAAAAAGTTTTGAAGGCCCACGCGATCCTTGTCCGTTACGGCTCCTATCTCAAGAATTACGATAGATTCCAAGATTTCGGATTTCAGCGAGTTATTTTGCCAGTCCGAGGCTGGTATTTCGCCTCGCACGATGCTTCGCCACTGCCCATGCATCTTAAATGAAACGGCGTCGTACCGCCGTTCCGCAAAGTATCGCCATGCGCGACGCACCGACAAAATCACAGCAAGAAGGCCCGCTCCCATAGGAAGAGTCAGTAGGATGGTAGATAGGCGAAGGATCGACTCCAGTTTAAGCAATACAGATAGGACCGAATTCATAGCCCACTCCCAGACAGGAAAATTTCTTGGTAAACGCGATGCCGGTGATGCATCCGCGCGCCATCATCTGGAGTTGGAGCATGATTAATGCCAATGCAATTGATTGCAAGCTACTCATTAAATCTCTCTAAAAACGAACTTTGCTTGTAACCCGAAGTAGGAAATGCGAAGAAAAATGATTGTCTTCGCTGCCGTGTCGAACCAAAATGCGAGGCGTTTAGGAGAATTTAATGTGGTGTGGCGGCATTTTGAGCTGCGGAAGAGCGTGATCCAAATCCGATTGACATAGCCGAGTCCTTCGCAAACACGACTTCATGCCCGCGCGAAAGAAAATTGCTATAAATAGATCTTGCCGCGCCGTACGCCCCGAACGCCGACGCCAGAGGTCGCGAATGGATGAGCAGCCCGAAGGTGAATCCGACAACCCGGAATCCTGAAGCTCCGGTCGCGCCTTGCCTGCCAACTTCCAGCACCGAGAGTCCGCTGCTCCCAGCATCACGGTCTGGCGACAAGGACGCGGCAGCGAGCGCCAACGTCAGTCCTGTACTCAGGTATCTCGTCTTGGGAGTGGTCGCCTGTGCGCCGCCCTCGGAATCCACTTTTAAATTGGCGTCGCCGTTTGCTTCCACTCCTTCAAGGCTGCCTTCGATTTTCTGCGCGCCCGCGTTCGGTGGCACCATTTCACGGAAAATAATTCGAAGCTGCCCGTTTCGGTGCAATCTGCGGGCCGGCCTTGCCTGCAAAACAGAACCCTTTAGAAGCGTCCCCTCGGGAAGAATGAGTTGATTATCTGTCAGGAGCGGTGCGGTCATCACCGCTTCAATCGGCTCACCTTTCTGCACCGTCGCGGAACACAGGGGAGTCTCGAGCCGCGCGTGGACGATGCTTCCGGGCGCAGGAGCCGTGCCGATCAGTCGCAATTCTTCCGCCGACTTATTTTCCGTTCCGAATTGCAGAGGATCGAGCAGTTCCGCGTTGAAGCGCGTGCCCGCCTCGATATATTGGGGGTGAACGGGCAGTTCGGAGATGAGTATCCTTTTAAAGCGGTGCATTTTTCCGGGTGCGGCGATCTGCTCCTTCGCCAAATCCCATTCCCGGTTCACTTCTTGTTTCTTCTCGCTGATTTTTTTGGAGGCCAGTTTTGCTGCGGAGCTTTGCTTGCTGCCCTTGCTTTTATTCTGAGGTTCTGCGGCTGTCGAGAATTCCAAAACTCCCTGCGGAGCCAGGGAGACTCGCGTGTGCACCGGAAGCTCACGCCCATCCGGCAGGTGCAGGCGCGTAAATGTAATTTGGACGTCGCGTACGGGAGAGAAATCGGAATTCAAGCCAGCATAGGCGCGTTTTAATGCAGGCACTCCGCCAATCGCCGTTATTATGCCGATTACATTGCTGCCGGCCGGGACAACAATTTTGTCAAAGACGTATACAGGTTGGGCGATTTTACCGTCAATTTCCTGGCCTGTTTTTCTAACGCGAATTTCCTTGTCCAAAATCACGGGCAGGGGCGTGCCCTCTGGAACATTTAATCTAATCACCGCAGGCGATGCGGAAGCCGACGGTGCGTTTCGCGCATGATTTTCCTGCGCCGACACAAGCATCGGTGCGCACAGAAATAAAACGAAAATGAAGCGGATTTCACGCATGAAAATTGTTCTTCCAAATGTCACTTGCGTCCCGCAAACGGATCTGAAGACCTGCGAAATCGCGCCGCGCCTTGCTGCACTTCCTGACGAAAATGCGGCACCAATACTTAGGTAGAGATGCCCTGAAGTCGTCCAATGTTGCTTCGCGGTCCGGCTCGGAGCTCGGAATGACAATCGATAGTCGAGTAGCACAGCCACTCTTGGCCGTGTGCACGTTGCAAAACCTGCATAGGCATGAGTGCTTGTGCTACTCGAGCATTCGCCGAACCATTGTTCCTCTAATTATTCGCCGTCGGTGGAATCACGGCGGAGGCGGCGGGCTTGGGAGCAGTACGAAGCGCAAAATAATTGCGCGCAAACGCAGAATACGTGGTTCCCGCATCGACAACGACCGCCTGTACGGTGTACCGGCCCGCGGCCAGGTCCGCGAGCGGCACGCTCAGCCGGAAAGAGGCTGTGCGGCTTTTCTCGTCGTACTCCGTCGCCCCTACCATCGGCGTGTCAGACAGGCGCAGCCCACTGCGGAAAAACACGAGGCCTGCTCGAATCGACTCGGCGTCCGCCTTTTGCGGCACGTAGGCCTGAAAGAAAATATAGAGCGTTTGATCGCCGGTAAAAACGCGGGTCACACTCGGAACGATGTGCTCGCCGCCCACATCCAGCGGCGACGACTTCATTTTTGCATCCTGCCCCAGAGCCTGCGTTTTTATTTGCGCGGTATTCTGAAGCGCCTGCACCTGGCTGGAAAGCAGCAGTGAACTTACCTGCAAGCGATCGGGGTGCGGCGCGGCGAGAGAAAGTTGTTGCTCGAATGTGCCGATCTTCCCGGATTCATTTTCGCGCGCCAGAAATTTCAGTTTGTATTCGCCCGGGGGAAGAATAATTCCGCCCTGATACAGGAGGGCATGCTGCTGCACGTCCTGGAAATGCTCGGCATCGATCTTCACGCTGATGGTGTCACGCAGCGCGCGCACCACCCGATTCGATTTCGCATCGCGCACTTCCGCCGCGAAATCAAAGGACGTTTCCTGGCTGCCTCGTTTTTTCGCCCATTGCAGAGCGCTGGGCGCAAGCTTCGCGGAGATCGGCACAAAAATCTGCGTCGCGTTCAGTCTAAAATCGGATGTCTCTACCACCACCGGCAATTCCACTTCCGGGTTATCAGACTGAAACGCGTTTTCAAGCTGGCGTTCGCGGTCTTCGGTGGTGAAGATGCCGAAATTCTTGGCCGCGTAATACCCTTCGCGGGCGCGAATATGTGAGCCGGCAGGAAGGGAATCGATCTTCACATGAATGCGTCGCCATGCTCCGTCGGTCGCCGCGTTCGTGCTGTAGTAGCCCACCAGGTAATAGCCGGAAGTGTCGTTCTGCACACTCTGAAATACTTTGCCGAAATCGCCGACGTCAAAAAATGATCGCCCGCCTGTGTCTCCCGCGAGTGTTGCAAGCGTTTCGCGTGAATCCTGCCGCGACTGACTCTGTGACACCACCGTCGCGCCGGTGAAAAGCGCGTTTCCTCCCGACGCGCCCATGCTGGCGTCGCCCCCGGGAGTTGCCGTCAGCAATCCTCGCGAATCCACGGTATAGATGGAAACGTTCGAGCGATTCGCGGCGTTCGTTGCGGCAATCAACTCAGAACGGTTTTCTTCTCCTGTCTGAGTAACGCCGCTGGTAAATTGCACGATCGATTTCTTACCCGGTACGTTTTCGAGGACTTCGCACAAAGCCTCGACAGCGGCGAGTTTTCGGTCGGTATTGAAAACGTTAAAGTCGGTGTCATCTGCGGTGAATGCAGCTCCGGTATCTTCCGTAACCGCGGTCTCCCCGTTCGCCGCCGTAGCCGCATCGGCCAGTTGAGCGAGCGCAGCTTCATGTCCGGGCACCAACGCGTCGATGGATTGCTTCAGCAAATCGCGATCGTTCGTGAAGTTCGCGACAACCTTCAACGTATTCCCAAAAGCAACAATGCCCACCAAATCCGCAGGCGTCATCTGCTCCTGCAAATACTTTTGCGCGGCGCGCGTCGAGCGCAGTAAATCTTCCGCCTGCAGCGAAGTGAGGTCGAAGAACAGCACAATCATGCGGTGATCGCGCACCACGGTTTTAATTTCTTCCGGGGTGCTGACAGTCCCAAGCGGCACCGTGATCGGAGCCTTATCGCCATTTCCCGCGGTTTCGATCTGCTCAATGTCGCTATATTCAAACGTGGATATTTTTTGCGGCTTCCCGTCTTCCATGATGCTGAACTGTTCCTGCTTCAGTCCTTTCACCGGCTTGCCGTCCCGGCCGGTTATTTGTACATCGATTTCCACGAGGCTGACGGTGGATCGGATCGTCGCTTTTCCGCCTGCAATATTCTTGTTCGATGGAGGCGGTGGTGAAGGACCTTGCCGCGGATTGACAGGAATCTGCTGCGTTTGCGATTGCGCTGGCTGCGTCGATTGCGCCGGCGCTTGCTGCGCACTTTGCGCCGCCAACCCCGATGAAATGATGGACGCCGCGGCCACCAGCGCGAGCGCGCGTTTCCCGAATTTGTGTTGCGCTCCCATCAGAAATTAATCCTCATCCCTAAGTTCATCGCTCTCATCGCCCCAACCCCGGTAATTTCTCCAAACGTTCTGGAACCAATAACGGTGGACAACCCCGCAAAATTCGGATGATTCAAGACGTTGGAAACATTCCAGCTGAAATCCAAACGCCGCAATCCATCGCGCCCAAACGGGATCAATTTTGTCAGCGCGGTATTGATCACGAATCCTCCCGGTCCGATCACGGAGTTGCGCGCCGAGTTCCCGAAGCATGAGCCCGTGGGAATGCTGAACGCGCTGGTGTTGAACCATTCCACCGTGGTCGGATCGGCCAGCGAAGCAACCCCTGTTTGGTTCGCGCGCTCGGAGTTTGTGCCCGGCACGTTCTGGCAAGCTTGGTTTGTCGAGAAAACTCGAACCGTGGAAGGCGTGCCGCTATGCGCCGTGAAGTTTGCTGTTGTGTTCCAACCGCCGAACACATTTTTCTTCCAGCCTTTGGTCGCGAATCGACGACGATCGCCAAACGGCAGTTGGTACACAAACTGTCCCAGAAATTGATGGGTCATATTGAAGGAAGAGAGCCCATAATCACCGCGCGGATCAGCGCTGTTCTGAATTACCGTCGCGCCGCCTCCGCCGATCGTGCTGGCATCGTCGAGCGATTTGGAATATGTGTAGCGCCCCATGAACATGAGTCCGTGCGACATCCGCTTCTGCAAGCGCACCTGCAGCGCGTGAAAATTTGAAAACGCGCCCGTCGTGTCATAGGTGAATCCGGCGGCGTTCGCCGTTCCGCTCGTCACCGAGCTGAATCCCAACAGTTCATCAAGATGGACGCCGCGCGTTCCTGTATACATCACTTCGAGAAACGTGTTCGATGCCAGATTGTATTCCGCGCTCGCATTCCAAACCATCGCGTAGGGAACCTGATAATTCGGATTTACGCCCACCGTATTCGTCACGCTATTTGGCAATGCCGTGGAGAGATTGGTCAGAAAGCTTAATGGCACCACAGTGGCGGATTTCTGCGTCAGCGTACTGGCCGTGGCGAATGGCGGCTGGTTGGCCATTTCCGCGGACAAAGTATTCAAATAGGCCTGCACATAAAACATGCTGAATCCCGCGCGTAGCGTCAATTGATGCTGCCCGGAAACCCATCTCCCCGGCGGCTGCCACGCAATGCCTATGCGCGGCGCCCAATTATTGTAATGCCCATGAAACAGAGACGCGGTCGGGCCGGCAATGCAATTGCCCGTGGCAACAGGCGTAACGCACTGCACCTGTGTGAAATTTGAATTTGCGGCGAGATTGGCGATGTGCCCGTTCTCTTCCGTGGGAGGAGTGAAGGCCTCGTATCGCACGCCGTACGTCACCGTAAATTTCGGAAGCACATGGAAATCGTCACTGGCATAGCCGATAAATCCCCAGTTGTGAAAATAAGTGGCGGTATCCCCGTACTGCACCTTCGTGTTTGCCGGATAGCCCAAAAGAAAATCGGCGAAATCGTTTCCGATGCACGGGCCGGCTAAAAGCGATGTCTGGCAATTAACCGGAGAGTTGACCGGGGTTCCGGCCGCTGTCAACTGGCTGGTCATCAATCCAGTAAAAGAAAATTGTCCATTGGGCGCAGGGTCGGAGTCGCGATCAATGTCCATCTTGCGCACTTCGCCGCCGACCGTAATCGTGTGTTTCGCTTTCAACCAGCGCAGGCTGTCCACGTAGCGGTACGTCTGGCTGCGGCTCAAATAAAAAGTGGGATCGCTCAGCCCGGAAAAATTTGTGAAGCCGATGGACGGCAGGCCGAAGTCGTACGCAGACGGCGAAATTCCGTTGAGCCCGATTTGCGAACTGATATCCGTAAGGTTTGAAAATCCATTGAGTCCCAGCGAACGGTTGCGCGAAAAATAAAACTGCGAATTGTGCAGGAACGTCTTCGTGAGATTTTGCGTCAGCGCGGCCATCGCGCTCTGCCCGCGTGTCAGCGTATCGCCCTCGATTTCCGGGAAATTGTTGATGGAATGTGAAGTGCCGTCGCTGAAATTGTAGTTTACCTGCAGGCTGAGCTTGGCCGAGATCTGGTGCGTTACGTTGACATTCAATCGACTGCTGAGTCCCGGAATATTGGTCTGCAAATGATAATTAAAGGATTGCCCGCCCACGCTCGTCGTCGGAATATTGGGCAGAGGAATGTACGCCAGCAACTGGGTTGCCTGTGAACTGATCATGCTCGTTGGAACGCACGTCCCCGCCGCAGGCAATGGCGCAGACGGAGTGGCCTGAAAACAGCCCGAGTTCGTCATCAAGGTTCGCGGACCGGTCAAGTTTGACAGCGGATTGTAGAGCAACACATTATCCGCGCTGAAGTCGCCATTTCTTTCCGCGAGCGTTGGCACGGTCGCGAATTGATCGACGGGAGCGCGTGACCATGTGCCGCCAAAATTAACAAAGAAAAATGTTTTGTCCGTCCCGTCGTAGATGTGCGGAATCCTCAGCGGGCCGCCCATACTGAACCCTGCCGAGTCCGTCCAGCTTGAAATTTTTGGTGGATTTGCCTGGTACAAAGAGTAAGGACGCGCGTTAAAAAGCGATGCTCCGTACGACTCGGAAAAACTGTAATGAATTCGATTGATACGCTGGCGCATTACGCGCTGCGCGCCCCACAATGCAGCCACGCCTTGCGGCCTTCCTTGTGGACCGCGCGGCCCGCCGCCACCCCTCGGTCCACCACCGCCTGCGAATACGACTGGCCCGCCACCAGACCCGCCGCCAAATCCACCGCCGCCTCCGCCCGGCGCAGACTGCCCCGGTATGGTGTTTTCTCCGCCTCCGCCCATTCCCGTGCGCGTGTCTGGCCCGCTGTCTCCTGATTGCTGAGGCCCGCTGGGGGTCGATTGCCCCATGGCGACTGTGCCCATCATTTGAAGTGAATCCGCCGAAGCGGCTTGCCCCAGTTGCCCACCAGCTTCCGGCGCACCGTCGTCCGTGGTCACTTCCAGTGGCGCCTGATTTTTTCCGTTCAAACCTAATTGCTGAAACGCACGCCTGCCGCCCCCTTGGCCGTTACCGCTTGCCGCCGATGCGGAACCGTTGCGCCCGCCAGGACCGCCGCCATTTCCGGCGGGTAGCTGCGGCGTGGCATTATTTTGTGCGGCTGTTGAAGGAGGTTGGGCGCCGGAGTTGGTTACACCTGCAGGTTTGGGCGTCGCTGGTTGTCCCGTTTTCGAACCTTCTTCCTGTGGCGGAGCATTCGCCGTCGCTGTTTCAGCGGGCGCCGCGGACAAAGCCGTGATCGCTGACAATTCCCCCACTTTCATCTTCACCTCAACGGGCGTTTTAGAGCCCGAAACAAGGTCAACCTCTTGCGTCACTGGAGTAAACCCAAGCTGCGAGGTTTCGATTCGAAAATGTCCTTCAGGCAGGGCAGGGAATTCGAATTTGCCATCTTCGTCCGACCACGTGACCCACGCCTTTCCGGTCGCGGTTTGAATAACGCGCAAAGTAGAACCCGGAATGGCGGTGCCGTCCGCGCCGTGCACAATCCCGGCGAGTTGCGAGTCCGCAATTTCGTCTGCTGGAAGTGGGGTATCCTGTGCCGCCGCCGGAGTGCAAGCGCAGATAAGCAATGCCAATATGCCAGTCAGCAGCACTGCCAGCCTTTTGCTTAACAACTTTCACTCCCCTGTGGTCTACCTTCAAGATACCGCTTTGGACGGCAGCGGGTTCCACGAATCGCAGCCCGTGCCGAATCGTTTACGGTTCTTTATTATTACGCTTCCCCGTGCTCTTTTATTTCGTCTCCATTTAGAGGGCGTTTTATGGCAAAGGGTTACCCGCGAGTGGCGTGGCAGTCTATCCCGTGCGAAAATGAAAGATTGGAGATTGCTTGAATTCCCTGACGACCATTGCGTCGTGTAGCATCTTTGCCGCTGCGGGCCTCACCGCCTGGGGCGCGGTGTCCCCCTATTCCGAACTCTTCGGGCCGACACTGAGGCACACGGACTCCCCAAAAAAGATCGCACTCACGTTTGATGATGGACCAAATCCCGCCGTGACGCCCAGGCTGCTCGAATTATTTGAACAGTATTCTGTGCGCGGAACATTTTTTCTGATCGGTAAATTCGCACGCGCCTGCCCCGGTCTCGTAAGAGAAATCCACGCACGTGGCCACCTGATCGGAAATCACACGGACACGCACGTCAATCTGATCTGGCAATCCGCGCAGGGCATTCGAAGCGAGCTCGGGCGCTGCCAGGCAGCGATTGTGGCGGCGACCGGCGCCGAGCCGCCACGGTGGATGCGCCCGCCGTACGGGTACCGCAATCCATTGCTTCGCACGGAAATTCGACGCGCGCGCATTCAGGGTGTAGTCATGTGGTCAAAAATTTGCTGGGACTGGAAGCCGCAGCCGCCACAGCGATTAATCGAACGGCTTGCGAGTGTTACGCGTGCGGGCCGCACGCAAGGCGATATTGTGGTGATGCACGACGGCGATCACCGCGTCCTGGGCGGCGATCGTCTGCATGTGGTCGCGGCGCTCGAACATTGGCTCCCGCGCTGGCGCGATGCGGGCGTGGAATTTGTTACAATGGAACAGTCGTCCGCAGTTGACGTCCACAGTTGACGTCCGTAGTTTAAATGATGGATTCGACGCGGCCGGCGCGCGCGTGATCCGTGGAAAGCCGGCTGGGAAAGAACAGGAACCCTATGGACGAACGACAGTTTTATTTTGAAAAGCAGGAAACAAAAACGATTCCTCTGACGTGTCCGGCATGTCGCAAAGAAGATAATTATCCGATTCGCTGGATCGTGCGCACCAAGAAAAATGAACTGCCGCGCGGCGCGGGCGAGGAAGACAAGAAGAGGTTTGCGCTGGCGCGCTCGTACATGGTGCGCGTGGATGAGTTGGTCGCGTGCCGCAAATGCAGGAAACGCTTTGAATTAACCGGGCAGAGTGTGGTGCTTGTCACGTCGAACGCCGTCGCGCCGGGTTCCCCCGATTTCGATCCCGAAAACTTTGGAAACAGGTAGGACAGGCTTTTTACGCTGAGCATCCTGAAGGGCAGGCTGTCAGGTTTTGAATTTTTTGCGTAGTGAAGTTGAATCGCGTAAATATTAAATACGTATATAAAAGTGGCTCATAGCGCACGTTTCAAAATTCAAAAGAAAACAGGCTGAAGCCTGTTCTACTTAAATCTCCGGATAAATCTCGAAGAAGGCTTCCATCGATTGGCGGAGCGTTTCTTCGATCTGCTCTTTGCTTCCGTCGATCAGATGCATAGTTACTCGCGTTGTGCGCCCATCCTTCAGCGTAATCGTTGCGTCGCCCAGTTCGCCCAATTCTTCCGCGGGGAGTAGTCTCATCCCGTAGATCAAAGCCAGCTTCGCCATAGTTCCTCCAGGTAAGAATTAAGCTTAAGCTTGCGCGCCTATCGCGTCAAATTTACCAATAAGGCGCGCGCGTCGGCGTAAGCGAGCAGCTGGAAAAAAAATCGCCGCCTCCTTTTTGAAAAAAAAGAAGAAGCGGCGATTTCTTCCTATTCGACTCTGTTGAATCTCAGCTGCTGTCCCGTCTGCTGTCCCAACTGCTGTCGCCCGCCTCTTCAGAGGCGGGGGTTACCGGGGGCGGAGCCGAAATTTGGACCAGGCGAATTTATAACTTGTCCAAACCCTCATTCAGTTCAATATAAGTTCCCCACGGATCGGTGATGAACGCCAACGCGATGCCCAGATCCGGCCGCTTGGTATACGGCATGTCGAACTTCACGCCGCTGGCCTCGGCCTTCTTGCAAAACGCTTCCAGGCCAACGATCTCAAATCCAATGTGATCCAGCATGCGGCCCTTCGTCGGTACCGTCGGCGTGTCCGATTTCGTGAACGTCAAGTTCGCGCCCGGAATATCCGCCGCGTCGAATTGGCCGCGCTTTCCGGGCTTTGCTCCGAACATCTTCGCGTACCAGGACTGCATCTCCAGCACGCTCGAACCGGAGGGATCCGCAATGTAAAAATGTACGTGGTGAAACGTGATAGGAACCGCCTGCGTTTTGTCTTCCAATATTTCAACGCGCAACAGATGATCCGGTGTCCACACGAACCCTTGTCCCGGATTCTGTCCAGCTTCGGTGTTTAATCCCGCAGCCTTCCAGCGTGCCATCGCCGCGTTCGTATCGGGAACATGGAATCCGATGTGTCCGACGACTGATCCAACAGTCGGTGTCGTTCCGTCCCCTTTGCGCACCAGAATCAACACGCCAGGAAATTTGAAAACGTCGTTCGGCCCCAGCTTTTCCTGCACTCCGCCCATTGCCACCCAGAATTTGCCTGCTGCCTCCACATCCGGCACCAGAAAGTGCACGTGCCCCATGGATGTGCCCACGTCATTCCCCGCTGCAACTTGAGCCCAAGCAGTGCGCGCCGGAATGAGCGCCGCGAAACACAAAATCAATAAAAACTTCTTCATCGGATTACTCCTTATTTTCCACGCAGGTAGGCGAACTTTCGTACGCCAACTCTTTTGCAAGACAGTATGTGACTCTCTAACTCATGTCAAGACAAGCATTCCTTGAGGGACCGGTCGCTCGGAGCAGCAAGTCGCCCAGTCCGTCCCGAAAAACTCCGGACGGACCTGCCGCTACAAAACGGGGCGGCTTTCTGCCGCTGTACAAAGTTCCAAATCGATGCACAATTGTCCGAGCGCAGACCCCGTGGCATCCCGCAATAGGGAACGCGCATCGAAAGGCGCATCGGAGAAATTTGTATGAGAATGAACCGGTCATTCCTACTTATCGTTATTTGCGCGGTGTCAAGCGTACCAACACGCGCCGCACAAATGCCGGCAGGCCCCGCGCAAGCCGCGCATCAACAAGCTTCGCCCGCCGAGCAGACCACAGTGCAAACCGTCTCCGCACCCATTGCGCCTGCCGCCATGGCGAAGGCGAGCCAGGAAAAATACGTGGTTCCATCCGGCACACGCCTGCCTCTCATTCTGCACAACGCGGTGACCACAAGAAACGCCAAGCCCGGCGACCCGGTTTATCTGGAGACGCTTTTTCCCATCGTGATCGATAACCGCATCCTGATTCCCGCCGGATCGTACGTGCAGGGCGAAATTCAGCAATCCAAGCGTCCCGGAAAAGTCAAAGGCACGGGTGAAATTCGAATGCGTTTGAATTCCATGATTCTTCCCAATGGTTACGTCGTCGATTTCAACGCGATTCCCACTAACGCCGGCACGGGCGGCAATGAAGCGACCGACAGCGAAGGAAAAATTCACGGCGATACCGATAAGGGAGGCGACGTCGGAACGATCGCAAAGTCCACCGGAATTGGCGCAGGAGTCGGCGGCATCGCCACGCAAAGTGCAAAGGGCGCCGGCATTGGAGCCGGCGCTGGCGCGGCCGTAGGACTTGCCGCCGTGCTGCTCACGCGCGGCCCCGAATTAGAATTGCCGCGCGGCACTACCGTGGACGTGGTTCTGGATCGCACGGTATATCTCGACGCCAGCCGCGTCAATTTTACGGATCCCGGCCGCGCATCGGACATGCCGGGTCCACCGAATCGGGAACCAACGCGCAGTCGCTCGCCGTTCTAGCTTTTCGTTGGCGCGGCGGCGATTGATGTCAGGATTTGCAGCCTTGGTTTTGGCGGGAGCGTAATTGCCCGGCACAGCTCTCATGGAAGTGGCTATGCGATTCCATATGTTAATCGTGGTGGCCGCGATCGACAGATTTACGATTTCTTTTTCTGTGAAGGGCCGCATGCTGAAATATATTTTCTGGGCCGAGCATGGAACCAACCGGGCGGTTGGTGCGGCAATTCACCATAATTTGTCTCCACGAAAGCGGGGCGCTCCAGGGACTAACATGGTGAGGCGGAGGGAGTTGAATGGGGGCGCAAAAAACGGAGCGGGCTGAATATCTCGCAATCCATGCTGATTTGTTTTTGCATAATCCATTCGCCGACTAGTTTTGCGGTAATCGGCGCAAGCAGAATTCCATTCCTGTAATGCCCGGTCGCAAACACTAAACCTTCAATGTCCGCTGGCCCGAGAATGGGAAGCTGATCCGGCGTTCCGGGCCGCAGCCCGCTCCACGTTTCAATCACTTCCGCCTTCGCCAGTTCAGGCACCAGCGCATTTGCCGCGGCCAGAATTTTTTCCAGCCCGCCAGATGTCACCCGCTTTTCATATCCCGCATTTTCAATCGTGCTTCCCAGAATCACCGTCTGCGGGCTCATCCTGCCGCGCGGCACAATGTAACCGCGCTCAGAGCGCAGCACATTGCGAATGGGCGTGCCAGAATGGCGCAAGGCAATCATTTGGCCGCGCAAGGGAACCGTGGGTGCGTATGGCACGGCGTTTAAAATTTGTGACGACCAGCAACCCGCCGCCAGAACCACCTGCGAGGCATGAATCGTTTCCCCGTTTGCAGTTTTCACTCCAACGCATTTTTTCCCGTCGAGCGCCAGTGAAACCACTTCCTTTCCTGGAAGCACTGTCACTCCTGTCGAGATCGCCGCGCCAATCACAGCTGCGCATAACGGACGCGGCTCAACCGAGCATTCTTCGGGAAGAAACGCGGCGGCCAGCGCGTCCTTGCCGAGCGCAGGCTCCATGATTCTCGCTTTTTCCAGCGGCAAAGGTTCGCAGGCTAGGCCAAGTCCTCGATGCAATACGGCTAGCTTGCCCACTTCGTCATCGGCATTTCCATGGCTGATGACCATCACCGCGCCGCCGGTTCGAAAACCGGTACGCATCCCGGACGCATGTTCAATTGCATCCACAAACTTCGGATAGATGGCCAGGCTCGCGCGCCCCAGCGGAACCGCGGGAATCGCCGCGGGGCAATCAGGTGCAGGAGAGAGCATTCCAGCGGCCGCCCAGGAAGCTTCGTGCATCAATTCCTGGCGGTCCAGCACTGCGACATTGAGCTTGTGTTTCGCGAGTTCGAAGGCAATGGATCCGCCCATGATCCCGCCGCCCACAATCACAATGTCGTAGATTTTCACGCGATTATCTTAGCAGTATTAAAGATGAGTGACACTTTCAACTTGGCGCTGTAACTGTTTGAGAAGTCGATTTTGGCCAATGTAACGCTCGCCTTCAGGCGAGCATGTTCTTGATTCCAACTTGCCCGCCTGAAGACGTGCGCTACAAAAACTTGCCGATTTTGAGTTTTCCCGCAGAATATGCAGCCCGCCTGTCATGACGCGGATTACAGCATGACACCAGCTGTTGAGGTTATTAAGCAAGTAAGACAAAAAACTTAAAACGATTTTACGAGTTCAGCGGAAAGTACGCGCGCTTTTTCCGCGAGATTTTGCGCGCGCACCCAATCATCGGCGCGAATCGCATCGTGGGACTGACTCAGAAATCCTTTAATTTTTTCCGCGAGATCCTTTTGCGCCGCGCTCAGCTGCCTTCCATTGGCAAGCTGTAAATTCTGCTCCGCGGTCATGATGTTTGCCGTGGTGTTCTTTTTCGTCGATTCGAGATCCCTTGGCGAAAGCTGCGGGGAAAGCTGCGGAGCCGCAGGCCTGGTCGGAGCCGAGTCCGCGGACTCGGTAGACGCGGGGCGCCGAGGCGCGGCGGGCCGTTTCGCTGGAACCGGCGGCGGCATGGGCGTCTCCACTTCCGGCGGTGGTTCTTCGGTGACGGTCGCCGCGGGCGGCGGCGTAGTGGGCGCCGGCATCGGCGCTGCTTCATCCGGTGGTGGCTCGCTCACAGAGGGTGGCGAAGCCCGCACAATATGTTTGCTGGCGCACCCTGCCATCAGGGGAGCGAGCGCACACAAAAGCGCGAAAAGTTTTATTTTTCGCACTAGCGTCTCCCCGCGACGGCCGTGCCTGAACGCGAAAGCACCGGCTCCATCTGGTGGGCGAGTGGCAAATCAATCCGAAATGTCGTGCCGCGACCTAACTCCGAGTCAAATTCGATGGACCCGTTGTGCAATTGGATTGTCCGGAACGTGCTTGCCAGACCAATTCCGCTTCCGCCTTTTCTCGTGGTGAAGAAAAGCTGGAAAATACGCTGCCGGTGTTCCGGCGCAATCCCTCGGCCTGTATCGCGAATCTCGATTTCCGCCATCTCTTCGCGGCGATTCAAAGAGACGGAAAGCTGGCCGCCCTTAGGCATAGCTTCGACAGCGTTCACAATCAAGTTAATCAGCGCCTGCTTTAAAAGTAGTTTATCGACCAGCACAGTCGGAACATTCGACGCGAGCCGTGCATCGAGCTTGATATTAGCCTTGTCCAACTCAGGCTTTTCCATCGCCAGCACCTCTTCAATGGTGCCCTTCAAGTTAGCTTCTTCCTGATGCATATCAGGTGGACGCGTAAAGTCCAGGAAACGTTTCACGACGCTGTCCAGCCGGTCAATCTCACTGTCCAAAACTTTCACAGCCTGCAGCGGCAGGCCATCCACGTCCGGCAAACTCGCCTTCAGGTTTTCCAGCCAAATGCGCATCGAATTCAGCGGGTTTTTCACTTCATGCGCTACGCCGGCGGTGATACGGCCCAGATTCGCCAAGCGTTCCGAAACCTGCAGTTGCGTGCCAATCCGTTCCCTTGACTCCAAGTCTTTGAACTTTACGAGCGTGCCCATTCGCGTGTCGCCTTCGCCGATCACTTCCACGCTCACGCCCACGCGCCGTGGCGCAGCTCCGATGTGGCTCAAAACAACTTCCGCGGACGCCACAGGTTCCAGTTCGTTGCCCACCATCTTGATGGCTGCGCGAACATCGTGATCAGGCGGGAAAATATCTTCCGCAGGCCGTCCCAACAATTGATCCGCAGGCATCGACAAAAATCGTTCCACCGCGGGACTCACCATCACCGCGCGCCCCTCCACCGAGAACAGCAGAAGCCCATCATCCAGCCCGCCCAAAACCTGATCGATGTTCTCGCGCAAATTACTGAAAATTTCGCGGACTCCGCGCAACTGCATTCCGATCTGGCTGATTTTCGTGCTGACCTGCCCGAACTCATCGCCGCGCTCCAGCGGCTTTTGATCGAATTCGCCTTTCGCAATACGATCGAGTTGTGCGGTAATCCTCTGGAGCGGCGCGAGCGAAATGCTGCTCACAATTCCCGCCAGCAGCACCGATACGCCCACGGAAATAATGGCGAGCAACCCTGCCGAGCGCAGCGCAGGCATGATGCTCGCACGTAACAGTCCGGTCTGCACCGCCACGCGAACGGCGCCGAACGGAATCTGCTGACCTGGTGGCCCTAACTGAAATGGATAACTGACTTCATACGCTTGCGGCGGTCCGTAAAGCAGGTTGTAGAGAATTCTGAATTGCTTCATGAATTGCTTTGATACCAGTGCATCGATCACGCCTCTCGGAGGCACGAAATTGCCGCGCAACGATTTATCGCTGGATGCCAACACCTTGCCGTTGACGTCCGAAATCGAAACTTCGTAAATCAGCGGCGAAACTTGAACTTCTGCGTCAATGGAAGATGCCAGAGAAGCGCTTTCGTCGAAGGCTTTCTGCGCGTACACGCGCAAGTCCTTCGCACTATTGGAATCGGGAGCTTCCCCTGCTTTAGCAGCATCTGCAAGGGCCACCTGCGCTTGAAAGAATACCTGTTTGGAAACTAGTTGCGCGCGTTCATCCGCCTGGCGAATCACCTGGCGCGAGAGGTTCATGACGTAGAGAGTCGAATTTACGCCAACGACGGCGAGCACGAGCGCCGCCGTGGCCAGCGTAATCTTTGTCTTCAGGCGCAGTTGCATGGGTAACCCTGCCCCTCATTTCGAGGGGGTTTTAGCAGCCTCATATTCCTTCAGCTTATTGTGCAGGGTTTTCAGGCTGATTCCTAGCAGTTCGGCGGCGCGTGTTTTGTTATTAGTAGATGACAGGGTTTGCAAAATCAACTCGCGCTCCGCGGCTTCCACTGTAGTTCCCAGAGGGAAACGCAACGACGCGAGGTCCGAGGCGCTGGCTGCCGGAGCGTGTCCAAAATCCGTCGGCAGGCTCGCGCGGCCGATCAGGTCGCGGTCTGTGACGATCGCGGCGCGCTCCAGCACGTTGCGCAACTCGCGCACATTTCCCGGCCACGAATAACTGGCAAACTGATCGAGGACTTCCGGATTTACGCCGCGCACATGGCGGCCGTGCTTCGTATTGATGTCCCGCAAAATATGTTCCACAAGCAGCGGAATGTCTTCCTTGTGATCACGCAGCGGCGGCAGCTGAATGTGAAACACGTTCAACCGGAAATAAAGATCCTGCCGCAGTTCTCCCTTGGCCACAGCGAGTTCGGGCTCCTTGTTCGTCGCGGCCAGCACTCGAACGTCGACCGGTGTTTCCACCTTGCTGCCCAGCCGGCGAACCTTGTGGTCTTCCAGCACGCGCAACAATTTCGCCTGCGTCGGCGCGGGCATCTCGCCGATTTCATCGAGCAGCAGCGTGCCGCCGTCTGCAAGCTCGAAACATCCGAGCCGGCGTTCGGCCGCGCCAGTAAACGCGCCACGCTCATGCCCAAAAATTTCGCTTTCCATCAGCGATTCGGGAATCGCCGAACAATTGATGGCGATGAACGGACGGTCCGTGCGCGGCGAGAGCCGGTGAATTGTGCGCGCCAGAATTTCCTTGCCCGATCCGGTTTCGCCCGTTATCAAGATCGACGCAGACGACGGCGCCACCTGCTCGACCAGATGCATCACTTCTTGCATGGTTTTCGATTGCCCGACAAGGTCGCCCAGCTTCCCGGATTCGCGCAACTGCCTCGTGAGCGCCGCCACCTGCTTGCGGTCTCGAACGCGGCCGAGCGCCCGTTCCAGCAGCACGTGCAGCACGGAACCTTTCAGCGGTTTTTCGATATACCAGAACGCGCCGGCTTCGATCGCCTGCACAATGCGCTCTTCGCTGCCCTTGCCGGTGATGATGATGGCGGGAACGTTTTGCAGTTCGTCGCCGAGCCGCGCGAGCAGATCGAGGCCGTTCATCCCCGGCAGCTCCACGTCCGCAATCAAAACGGCGGGCGCGAACTCGGAAAATTTTGCGAGCGCATCCTCGGCGTTGCCCACGCCCAGCACTTCGTAGCCCCAGCGGCGAAGCAGCGCTTCGTATCCGAGACGTGCGTTTTCTTCGTCCTCTACAATCAGGACGCGATCTGGAGAAAGTTTTGCAGTTTCAAATCGAGTTGCTTCAGCCATTCGGTTTGCATGCGGTCCCTGGGACGTAGGGCCGGCGCCTCCCTTCGAATCTATCAGTACCGCCCAGGAAATACCATGATGAGATGCCGAGCATCCCTTCCAGGTTTTATTTCCTCAAGCCGCAAGGTAGTAGTACTAAATATATAAATAATTCTGAAAACATTCTCTTTGGATCGGGTTACAGCCGCTGAGAAGCCCTAAGTCTGTCATTCCGAGCGCAGCGAGGAATCCCTTTTTCGTACATGTTCACGCATCGAAGTCGAAGAGAGATTCCTCGCTCCGCTCGGAATGAAAGATAGGATCACTTTTTCCGAAGCCTCTTCACCCGACACATTCAGAAGCGTAGACAAGAGACGGCGTCAGCGTCTCTGAGAGCCCTGCCGAATGTTTGCATAGCACAGGCACTCTTGCCTGTGCTGGTTTGCAAAGTGCACACAGCCAGAGTGGCTGTGCTACTCGACGATTGATCGTCATCCCGAGCGCGGGCTCGGCAAAATGAATGTTCGGACATACAGTGCTTCTGGTTTCTCTGCACTTACTTAACGGCTGAAGTTCCCCATACCATCGGATATTTGCCGGAAACGCGGCGGGACTTAAAAAATACCGCCGCGCGCTACCTGAAGTTTTTGCCGCGATCTATCGCCCAAACAAGCCGAAGTAAGTCGCCTTGCCAAGAACGTGGCCGTCCATGGCTTTCAGCATATCCACGCGCGCTGATCCGGCCGCCAGGTCCAGCTTCGCATCCAGCGCATAAATCTCAAAAATGTAATGGTGCGGCGTCGCTCCCGGTGGCGGGCACGGCGGCTGAAAACCATTCACCTTGCGAATGTTTACGCCCTGCACGATTCCGTCCGGCGAAGAATCCGGCTTTACGCCCGCAGCAACGGATGTCGATGTGCCAGGGATGTTCCAGAAAATCCAGTGCGTCACGTCCATCGAATTTTTCATCGGGGCGGCGTCCGTGTCATGCATGATCACGGCAAAACTCACTGCGCCGCTCGGGGGATTCGTCCAGGACAGCGCCGGCGATGCGGCATTCGGGTCCGCGCACGAATATTGCGTGGGGATCATGGACCCCTCGGTATAAGCGGACGACATTAGTTTGAATTTGGAAGGCGGTGGCGCGGGAGCCGCAGGTTGTTGCGCGGCCGCGACCGCTACAATTCCTACAGACAAAATGGACACAGCGATGAGCGACTGCATAAATTTGATTCGCATCGTATTTCCTCCTTGAGCTTGAGATTGGGCTTAATGGCCATACTATACATCGAAAATCCAAATTTTGGCGATGCATAGCCCGATGTGCGTCCCCGGTTTACGTCGCATGGAAATAATGCCCTCAGGTGGCGCGGGCTTCAGCCTGCGGCGATAATAGCTGCAAGGCCTAAACCCCGCAGCTTTTGAAGCCCGCGCCACAAATACCAGTACTTGAGTCGTGATTGAAATTTCAGTGGGGAAAATTCAAAGGCCGATCCAGAACCAGATCCAGTTTCGTTCCTTTAGGTAAATCAATTTCCTGTCCAATTCCTGAGGAAGCCAAAAATGCAGCCATTCCGCCCACAGCGGCGCCCGTCGCGGCCTCTTTCTGATTGTGCGAACTAACGCCCAAAGCGCTCCCTTTGGCCGCGCCCATCGCAGTGGCTTCCGCTACTTCGGATTTATTTCCTGTGCGTGCGGCGATCCCTCTCTCCGCGCTTTCCCTCGTCTGCACGCTGTATTCGCCTGGCACACTGGAAACTTCCGCCACAATCGGAATCGAGCCTTGCTTCGTTTCAATGTCATCGAATGTCAGCCACACGCGCGCGCGACCCGTTAATCCTCCCGGTTCGATTCTGCTGATATGGCCGACGATTTTTGACCCAACCGGGATAGCATGGCCGTTGGAAGCCACAATCCGCTCCATCGTCGTCACCTGAAATATTTCATGGTTTTTGTTCTTTCCCGTGTTTAACTCCTGGTCGAGGCGAACCATAAAATGGGGAGCATTGCGCGCCGACTCCGCCCACGAGTTCGAGGCCGCGCTGTTACTTTGCGCCGCAGCCCGGTCCGCGGAACAAAGAACATAACCGCAAACCAGCAACACAATTGCTAAGGGCCGCTGCCCAACAGTTTTTCTCATGAATCACAACCTCCGAAATTCCAGTTTTCTTGGCATCCCGCCGAAGTTTGAATGTGTGGCCGGACTATTTTAAAGTTCTCGTTATATCGGAATTGTGTTCCTCTGATTCGGATGGCGCAGGCGCACGGAGGGTGGCCTGAAGTCACGCAAATTCTGGCTGAGCCCTTGCCCGCAGCGAGTTGTTCAAAGGCTTTCCATCCGGGAAGATAGTATAAAAACATGTATTGTGCCGTTGCGGTGCGGAATATAAAATCATCGCGTCAAAGCCGAGCTGGTAATAACAAGCGGTTGGCTTTGGTTCCTCAGCGCTGGCGTACGGCAAATGAAATGGACCTATTTTTTCAAAAATTAGAGAGTTACGAGCCTTTCAGTTCCAGATCATAATTCCTTTGGGGGTTCGTCCATGCTGCGACTTTTCGCGCGCTGTGTAAGTTTATCCGTTTTATTTTTCATGCTTCATACGCCCGCATTCTCCAAAAATTTGGCAACGAATCACGACACGGATTCCCGCAGTGCGGATGACGCTGCTTCGACAAACTCTGCTGCCGATGCCACGGTCACTCCGGTCGCCGGAACATCCGGTGAATCTACTGCGCCCGCGCCGTCTCTCGCGGATGCAACTAGCCCCCCGCAGCAAACCCCCGCCGCCGAAAAGAAAGACACGGGCAGAGAAAACAATCCTGCGCCAAAATTCACGCCCTTGCTGGCTACAACGGGCACCCTCGGGCTCTTCACCTTGGAAACGGGCGATACGCTTCCCAAGCACGGCTTCGCATTCTCCGCATTCGGCAACAAATTCGGCCGCATGCCGGGAAGCGTCACCTTATTTCAAGTAGGCATCGACGCGAATTACGGAATTACCGATAACCTTAGCGTTTATGCAACATTCGATCCGTACGGCCACGTTCACGCTGGCTGTCCAGGGCAGCTGAGTGTGCGCTCGATCCCTCTGAACACTGCTTGCGCTCCGCTGTCATTCGGCGCTGCGGTTCCCGGATCGTACTTTCCAACTGTTGCAGGCAGCGCGCCGGGCTACGTTGAAGATTATCCTTTTGCCGGAAACAATCTGGGCGGAATTGGAAACATAACTTTGGGAGTGAAGTACGCGCTCTTGAATCAGCACCAGGGTGCGGCGCTGAGCTTTTCTGTGCGTAACGATCTGATCATCTCCACCAAAACGGACCCGAACAAGTTGCTTGCCAACGGTACTCAGGGCAGTCCGCTCAGCGATCTCGTGTCCATTGCCGTGAGCAAACAGTGGGGCAAATTCCTCACCGGCACATTTAATTTCGGATATATGTTTGTTCGCGCGCCGCGCGACAACACGGATGCCAATTTGTTCGATATGGCGAATCAACTGAAAACCGGAGCCGGAATCATTCTTTTCCCTGAAAGCCGCTTTCAGCCGATGATGGAGTATTCCGCCATCGTGTTCGATAGCGCTCCCAATTCGCCGCCCAACACGACCCTCGGCGCGCGCGATCCCATCGATGGAATCTGGGGCATCAGAATGCATCCGTGGAAAAATATCGGCATCGACCTGGGCTACCGTTACATGTTGAACCTCAGAAACAGCAGCGACCGCAGCGGATTCGTCGTGAAGCTTGGCACGTCGTATTGGCCTGAAAAAGTCGCTCCGGTCAATCATCCTCCGACCGTGACATGCTCTGCTGACAAATCCATGGTTTACGCGGATTCGAACGACGCAGTAGCCATCACTTGCACGGCCACCGATCCCGACAATGATCCGCTGACCTACACATGGTCCTCAACCTCAGGAAAAGTAGACGGTACAGGCGCGCAGGTCCGCTGGCTTTCGAACGGAGTTCCGGTCGGCTCCTCGACCGTCACAGCGAAGGTGGATGATGGCCGCGGCGGCTACGCCTCTTCGAATATTTCCGTGAACGTCGAAACAAAACCAAATCATCCGCCAACCATCACATGCTTCGCGGATCGCCCGACAGTTTTCGCCGGGGAAAAAGTTCACATCGCCTGCAAAGCGTCCGACCCCGACGGCGACCCGCTCTCATACACTTGGCGAGCCAATGGCGGCAACCTGGTTGGAAATGGCCCAGCCGCGGACTTCGACACCTCAGGTCTGGCACCCGGCAGTTACGCGATCACCACGCGCGTGGAAGATGGCCGCGGCGGGGCCGCGGATGCCACAACAAATGTGGACGTCAAGGCAGTTCCTCCGCCGCCGCAGGCCAGCAAGATCAGCGACTGCGCATTTGGACGACCGCTCAGCACCCGCATTGACAATGTATGCAAACGAATTCTCGATGACGTTGCCCTGCGCCTGCAGAACGAACCGAAGGGAAGCGCCGTGATCATCGGCTACTCCGATCCCAAGGAACGCAAACCGGAGAAAGTTTCCGGCGACCGCGCCGCCAACGCCGTGAAATATCTGGGCGAAAAGGGCATTGACGCGTCGCGCGTTACTACTCGATCCGGAAGCGGCCAGTCCGGTGCCACCGACAACCGCCGTATCGACGTAATCTGGGTTCCCGATGGCGCGACATACTGATGCGCTTCCTGTGACTCACCAAATGAGCTAAACGCTTGGGCTCCGTAGACGCCGCGACCGCGGCTGACACGGAGCCCATTTTATTTTCAATTGTTTTTGGCGATCGGTCCGTACGTTCGGAATGACGATCGATGTTTAGTAGCACAGCCACTCTTGGCTGTGTGCATTTTGCAAAACCCACACAGGCAAGAGTGCCTGTGCTACTCGGGTGGATGACTCGGATTCAGAGGCCCGCTCGCGGGATCCGAAGCCGAAACGGTATTAGGCATCCTCCGCAAAATAATTTTGTAAAGTTCCGCAGAATCGTCGCGCACAGCATTCACCGTCGGCGGCGCCTGCACGACCGCATAATTCCCAGGAGTCGTAAACTCATCGAACGCAATTTTCAGATCTAGTTCGCCGCTCTTTTTTACGCGCACAATAAAATTTCCGTCCGAATCCGTGAAGGCCATCTGTGTACCCACGCGCAACGCCGCCCCTTCAATTGGCTGGCCTTCTGGATTCAGAACCTGCCCGTGCACGGAATTTTGAAAAAATGCGCCGGAAAAAGATGCGCCGGGCGAAGCCGGACCGAGTCCATGGTAAGCGTAAGTGGACGCGTAGGTCGTGTAGCGAATCTGTCCCAGCGGCGTAACGTTCGTCCCCGCGTTGAACTGAATTCCGCGCGGCAGTTGGAAGTGCAGCCCAATTACGATGACTTGCTTGAGCTGACCTCCGTTGGCCTGCACGAAAGGCAAATACACGGTCTGGTAATCCACGCTCAGCGTCGCAAAATTGGAAATGAAATCTCCGCCGAAAGAAACCCCGGTTTGTCCGTTGCTGTGGTTGATCACTTGATTCAAGCTCAGCCGGGAACTGAACGTCTCGCGAATATTTCCAAGAATGGTATGCGATTCATGGCCCGAGGAGCGTGTGCCCAGATAATTCGTTCCCACTTGCAGGCGCCTGGTGATGTCGCGCTGCGCGCCCAGAGCATACGCGATGGACTTGCCGTAAGACGTAGACGATTGGTAAAGCGATCCGTAGAACTGCGTGCCGGTGAACCCTGTCCAAACTCCAAAACCGTTAACCGCTGCTCTGGAAACCGTTCCGGCCACCACAGGGGCGAGATAGTTGTTACGACTTGCGACGATCCGAACCTGCTTGAACGGGGAGAACACGACCTGTACATTTTCACGATCGTTTTCGGTAAGTGCAGGTGAAATTACTTCCACGCGCTTAAAGTTGCTCCCTGTGAGCGCGTAGCTTGCATCCACCGAAAGCAATTGGGAGTTCCATGAAAAGCTGGTGGCTCCATACGCCTGGTCGTTTCCCATTCCTCCCGACATAGCTATCTTGATATCTTTGCGCGCAGCCCATTCCACGGATTGCACAGACGTCTGGTGGGTTGAATACACATTGCTGGAAAACCAGCGCACGGACGGCGAGAGTTGCCGTTCATAAAAAATCGCCGCCGTAAAAGAACCGCCGCGCGCCACGTTCAGAAATGGAGACCAGTAGTCTGTCGAGGTCACGCCCGTAAACATGAACAGGCGAGTAGTTTTCGTCTTGTGCAGGAGACTTACGCCGCGCCCGAAAAAATAGTAAGAGCGGTTGAATAAATCGGTGGGAAACACGAGCGGAATTTCCTGGTCGCCCGCACTCAGCAAATTGCCGTGAACCAAATGCAAGAGGGAAAAACCGAGATTCGGGCCGTTCATGTAACCGAAGTCAAGACGGCCCGTATAATCCGGAGAACGCATTTCGACTGAAGCGCCATGCGCCTCGAACATCGACGACGATCCACCTGTCAGGGAAAAGGCCTGGCCGCGGGCCGTTCGCGTGGAGGCCATCACCGCGACGCACACGAATACAAACCGAATCAGCCAATTTGCCAATCCGCGTGTCCCGCATCGCGGTGAAGAGGCGCAGTTCACTGCCCTGAACTGGCCGCCTTCAAATCCGTTTCTTTTTTGAAATGATCGAAGTCCAATTGAATATGCTCTGGTGTGGAGGTCCCGTCCCAGTCAAGTTCAATCAAGCGCCGCTGGCCGGGAAACAGTGGAAACCCGGCGAAAGACTGCTTGCCATTGGCGGAAGTGACTTGCACATCGCGCACGCGCGTGAACGCGTTGCTGTGATTTTCAACTTCAGCGACGATCTGCCGTTTGTTGCCGGCGGTGGAAGATTCGGCCCTCAGCCACGCAACCTGATCTGGATTCAGCGAATTCTTATCCAGCATGTATACCGTGTGCGGTAATTGCAGCGCCAACTTGATTCCAGTCGACGACGTTGTGCCGGTTATCGTTGCGTAGACGCAGAACCAGTTGGGCAGAACTTCGGAACTCGCCTTGTAAAAAACGAAGTACGTTTGCTTCGGCTGAATGCGGAAACTCGTCGAGGAAAGCTGCACGTGAGTCTCCGGATCGAGCTTCCGGAATGTGGGATTGCCATCCGCATCGACTCCAAAGCTGTGCGCCTCCAAAACCACGGTGAGCGGAACGTCCGCGTCATTATAAATCTGAAACTTTCCG
Organism: Candidatus Acidiferrales bacterium; assembly: GCA_035696345.1. GTDB lineage: Bacteria > Acidobacteriota > Terriglobia > Acidiferrales > UBA7541 > Palsa-360. The sequence goes on along the minus strand of DASRQU010000079.1, from coordinate 548 downwards.
TCGGCTTTACCCTGATATTCCTGGATCACAGGCGAAATGGTTTGAGCCGGCGTGCGCGCGGAGACGCAGAAAAGAAGCAGCAAAAATGCCCAATAGCGTTTCATTGAAATCCCCCCTTGCAGCTGATCGTGTAAATTAAATTTCAAATCCTGGCTGAAGTGCATCGCTGCCGCGATTTCCTACAACGCCTGGGCGCGAATCGTAAGGACGCCGGTATAATTGGCCGCCGGTAGATTCAAACCCGTCGTATTAATTCTCATGTTCAAAGTGTCGGTTTGATTTCCGCTTTTGTTGTTACCCAGAATTCGTATCGTGGCGATGGTGACACTGCTCGCGGCCGCGAACGGGCTAACGCCTGTGAAGGCCGTGAATGCGCCGCCGTTGACGCTTCCGGACACGCTGGAAGATGGAATGTTATCGCCCGCGCCGTCCGTGAGGGCGACCGCCGCGCTGGTAAAGTACGCGTACGTCGTGACTGCGCCGACGCTCGGACTTAGCGTCCAACTCGTATTAATGCTTACCGCCGTGCTGCCGTTTGAAGTTCCACT
>DASRQU010000078.1:0-2393 GCA_035696345.1 Candidatus Acidiferrales bacterium | reverse complement strand
CCGGGCCCGCCGCCGCGGCCAGCATCGCGTTCATCAATTCGGTTGGCAATCTCGGCGGTTTCGCCGGCCCCTACGTAATCGGTTTTCTCACCGACAAAACCGGAACGTACCAGGCCGGGATTTTTTATCTGGTGGCCTCGGGGATCGTGGGCGGATTGCTCGTTCTGTCGTTGCGCCCCGGATCAAAGCCCAAGCACGCACCCGCGTCGAACAGCAGTCCCACTGGCGGTGTAGTAACTCCAGCCGACCAATGATGCGCGGCGCCACTCTTGAAAATTTTTGCAGTGGAACTTGCGATCAATTTTGCCGCCTAGTCATATTGATCCCAAAACTAATTTTTTTTCTGCAGCGCATCGTGGAGCTCAGCGGCAGCCTTTTGGTTTTGGTTATCTACAAACCGGGGATGAAAGGAGACAGGCTGAAGCGTGTCCTAGCGCTCGCTAGTCATCTGGCTGGCATATTTACGACGACGCAGGGCGCGTGAAGATTTAGCGATAAACACTTTTGCTTGACGATAGCAACGCCGGGTCTCACTCTAGCCTCAGATGCTCGGTGCGTTACACATTTCGCCGGATAAACTCTTTGCGATCCTGACGGCCATCAGTTTCGCCGCGGGACTGAATGTATACGCCACGCTGGCTACGCTTGGCCTCCTGGCCCATGCCGGAGTCTTTCCGCTGCCGCCGGGGCTGCAGGTTCTTTCCAGTTGGTATTTGATCGCCGCAGCTTGCATTTTATTTCTGGTGGAATTGTTCGCGGACAAAATCCCTGCGTTTGATCTTTTGTGGAACGCGCTGCACACATTTGTGCGGATTCCCGTCGCGGCGTTGCTGGCCTATCGTGCCACAGCCCAACTTTCGCCCGGCTTGCAATTGCTAGCTACCCTGATGGGCGGCGCGATTGCGATGGCCGCGCACAGCGGCAAGACGGCTGTCCGCGCAGCTGTTACGCCTTCTCCCGAGCCGTTTTCCAATGTCGCGCTCAGCCTCGGCGAAGACGTGCTCGCGGTTTCGCTCACCTGGTTCGCCACAAAACATCCTTACGGTGCCGCGTCGGTCGCCGCGATGTTTGTGTTGGCCGTGATCATTCTGCTGCACTGGGTTGTGCGTGCTCTGCGAAGCTTGATGCGCAAAAGGAAAACGTTTTCAACGGCTGAAGACAAGCAAGTTCACTCCCCTCGACTATCTTCTCGGCTTCCTTGAACTGGGCCTCAGCACGGCCATTGACCTGACCCGGTCGTAGGTCCAGCGTGGACAAGAACTGGCCTCGCGGCCAGTTGCGCCTCCCGCATGACTGTGCGTAAAGTCACGAACGACAATGGTCTGTGCACCGAAGGACGGAATAACAGTGATAAATTGGCATAAGGCTTTCCAACCGCTGGTCATTCGATTAAATTTTCTCATCATTATATTGCTGGTCGCCACGCAATGCGTGTCAGCACAGACGACGTATTACGGGTCACGGTGGGCATCGGACGGCCTCGCCAATACGGTCATTGGGCCCGGACAAATTCAGGGCGATTACCGCTTTCGATCTACTCACACCGGTACCCTTGCGGCAGTCCATACGTATTGGCAGAATGGTTCTGGCTACGGGGCTGGAACCGGGGGAACGTATCGCATTGATGTCGAGAGCGATGACGGGACCTCCAATCATTTCGCCTCTGGCAAAGTTCTGTCGACAACGACCGAGCTCAAGCCAAACAACTTGTTTGTAACGGAGAAATTCGCCTCTCCGGCGACCATCGATTCCGGCGTGCTCTATCACATTGTTTACACCAACATCGACAACAGCCCGTCCGCCAACTATACATCGCTAGACATGCTTTGGCTTCAAAGCGGTTCCACTCCTTCCCAACCGACAATCCCGGACACGGATTGGGCCCACTTATATAATGAGGGAACCGTAGCCGCACCAGCTTGGCATTGGCGTCATGGTGCGAGCGAGGGCGATTACATGCCCACCCTCGAACTTGTCTACGGCGATGGAACCATCGCAGGTTGTGGCTACATGGAGGTATGGATCGACGCTTCTCGCAAAAGCGTCAGTGGCAACAGTCAGACCCGAGAAACATTCACCGTTTCAGGTGGAGATAAGATCACCGCGAATTTTTCAGTCAGGATCCGCAAGGATAGCGGCGTAGATCCGCTCACTATCACACTGCAAAACGGAAGTGGAACGAAAATCGAATCGGGAACGATACCGGTCACCAGCTTCTCTTCGAGCGACGCGTGGGCGACATATACGTTCTCGACGCCGCGCACTCTTACGAACGGAACGACGTACAACATTGTCTTGTCCGCGCCGGGAACGTCCAGCTATTCGCTTTTTCCAATACGCGAAGGGGCTTCCTACAATTTTGATCCTGCCACTTACTTCTCTGATGGACTCGC
>DASRQU010000077.1:0-11032 GCA_035696345.1 Candidatus Acidiferrales bacterium | reverse complement strand
TTCATCTCGGCGAGTGGATGCGCGAGACCAACACATTCTTGTTTGGGGTGGGCTGCGCGGCGCGCTTCCTCTGGCCCTCGTCCTCGGCCTTCCCTCTGCAATTCCACGGCGAGAAGAATTGATCACAGTCACGTTTGCCGTGGTAGCCTTTTCCGTCTTCGTTCAGGGGCTGACAGTGGTGCCGCTTATGCGACGTTTAGGAGAACTACCTGTCCCAGCCACAAAAGGCCGATAACTGAATCCGGGTGACTGATCCTGTAGATGCTCCCTCGAAATTTGCTGGCAATATGAACTGGATACGTGGCTACAGTTGAGCGGCAACGTAAGTCAGACCTGTCGGTTTTTTGGAGTCTCGCGGGCGCTCTTCTATATCTGGAAGTAGCGTTATGAGAAGCACGAGGTTAGTTGTCAGTACTGAGGTACCACGAGAGTAGGCTTAAGAATCTGATGAACGATCCGAAATTGGGGCGTGGGAACGAAATCAGCCTCTCGGAATATTGCAGACGTAAAGCAGCAGTTGCATTAACCCAGCGAGAAAACAAGGAATATAAAAAGCCCCGCTCAGAGTTGAAAAGCCGATCGGCGATCTAGAGGAGGATATGCGAGGCACAGTTGGAAGCAAGAAGCAGGTGAAGCGCTTCGGCCAGACGCGAAGTTCTGTAGCCAAATGTGCCCCTAGTTGACATTCCGAGTCCTTTCCTAATTCCGAAAGGGCCCTATCGGGTGAGGCAGGAGAGAAATCAGGCCTCTCTATTGGCTATTTTCCACCTTACGGAGAATCTCAGACCCTTTCAGAGATGCACAAATGGCCGCTAACACGGCTAGATGGCGCTATTTCAGGACAATTGTATTATCGAGATAGATAATTGTCGACTTCGCGGCGGAGGAAGCAGTCGGCTGCGAACTGTTCTCCCTGCTAACAGGGAAATCTACAGGGAATCTCCCGGTTTCTTGACCAGAAATCCATCTCTTTTGGCGCAGAATCAGGCAGTTAGCCATAAATTCATAGAAATGGATCAGGGAAATTTTTCGTTGGCATCAGGGAAAGTGCTTCCCAGTTCTTGTGGTATTGCCCCAACCGCTCACTTGCAGTTGTATCTGCAATTGAAAAATCCGTCGAGAGTGCCAACCCAGTTGCCGGTCAAGCGCACGTTGTTTTGGCGAACTTTGACAAAAGAAACCGAAATGGCTGCGGGTGATAACGCGGTGGGCTTAGCTTGGCTTTTGCAGCAGCCCGTCGTGCCAACGATTGTAATGGGTGCGAGCTCTGCGCCCGCTGCCAACAGCAGAATGGTGCTTGAATTCTTACTTCTAGTTCCTTTCGTTTTGTTTTGCAGGCAGTTCATCTGCTTGCTTCTTGATGGGTACGCCCTGTTTCTGCTATTTTTTTAGCTTTAAATTCTAGTCTACTACGCTACCTTTCGCAGGCCGGAAAACGAACTCGTCGAGCATGCGGACCGCCAGATGTAACCCGGTGGCGACGGCGAAGCCTTGAAGAACCAGTGCGCCGCCCCGGTTCGCCCTAGGATAGTAAAGATTTGAAATGGCAGCAGACGCCAGATCGCCACCCAGATACGAATAGTTCGGCTGCAAGCTCCCGTTATCGCCTCTGGTTGTCACTAAGCTGTAAAAAACATGCGCAACGCGACCCCTCGTTGTGCCAGTCCCTTTGTATATGTAGCGGGGATCCTGGTGCAGAAGTGACGGAAGAACCGCGCCATCGAGCATGATTTCCGTCAAGCTGTTGGCGTAGTTTGCTGCGAACCTTTCGCCGTAGCCCTTGGCTCCCTGCACATAATGTGGATTGCCCGTTTCTTGCCCGATTGCGGCAAGCATGGCTACTCCGGTGATGGTAAGCGGGTCTCCTGCAACTCTGAGCGCGAGACGGAATTTTAGCCCAGCATTGAGCGGCGCAGGAGCGGAGTCGTACACTGCGTAAAAATTGGGGATGATGCCGAAAAAGCGCTGCTTCTCTTCGGTCTTGATCTGTTCATTGGCGATCTCGTCAGAGCTCTCGGGCGTCACCGTCATGGTGGTCTGCACTCCTTCAATCCGCAGATTAGCGTCCATGGTTTTGGACTGGCCTGAATTCACTGAGACGAAGGGTGAATCCCATTCCGAAAAACCTGCGGCTTGAATGCTGAGTTGATACGGGCGTCCCGGCTGAACATCGCGGATTTCAAACTGCCCATTCTCGTTCGTCGTAATTGAGCGGACATCGCTCGGATCACTACCTTGGAGAGTGACCGAGGCGCCGGAGACCGGCGTGTCCCTGATGTCCGTTACTGTTCCTCTTATGATTGCCGTCTGTGGAGCGTTACTTTGGCTGCTGGATTGATTCTGCAGCGCGAGCAATGGCCCCTGGACTTGCTCTAATTGCGGAGGTTGGTTTTGCGACTGCATTTCTTCGGTACCTAGAGACATCGATTCCTGGGGCCGCACGTATTGAGCATAAAGTGGTGATGTCCTCGCGTAAGCGATAGTCATCATCGAGGCGAGCAATATCCGGCGGAGCCTTGCGTCCAGTTGTCCAGTCTGAGTCATTGACGGCAATTCCTTTCTCGATCTCGCGGAAGTGGTTCGTTATGCGCCGTCTCCCCGAATGGGAAATGCTCTGTTCGACTCCTATCGACCCATTCGTGTTCCGCTTGCAGCCAATCCTCGAGGTCATAACCAATCAGTCCGCCATGGGCGCGGTGGATTTGGTATGCGCGATTCAGAACCTCTTCGATCTGCGATGCTTCGCAAACAGCATTTATGCTGGAGACCACTTCCTGCGATTTAATTTGCCCCGCGACTTCGGTATGTAAAATCATGAGTTAGAAACCCTTTCTGCCAACCTGCTCACGAGTTCCGTTGGCAATCTGTACATCCCACCCCGGGGATTGCTGAAGTTGTGCCCACCGGTTTGCGTCTACGAATGACAATCACAGGGCTCAATCGATTTCGGTCGCTCATCTTGACAGCCTTGTTTCATCTCCCATCACCATTAGAGAGAGAACGGCAGCCAACACGAATATGAGCGCGAACATCGTCATCACTAAAACTCCTGTTTCCTTAGTCCGGGTCCGCGATACTCGTAAAATGCGCTTTCAGCGCGGAACAGTTCGGCTAAGAACACTTCATAAATTTGCGGATCCAGCTCTGGCTCCGTCTCTCCAGCAATTCCAACAAGTGCTTGGTGTAAACACCTGAGGCGATGAACTCCGCGCCATCGTTCATCATCGCCGCGAGAACGCGTTCTCCGTCCAGATCGACGAACGTCACGCCGCTAACGTCTACCACGCACCTGCGCTTACCACTCGTACAATGGGATTTCACCCAATCCGATCTGAGGTGTGCAACCCATGGGCCGGAAAGGCGCCCTTGCAGCGTCCACCGTTGTTCCGCGGATTCTTCGAGGATCGTTGTTCTCAACACGGCTCTCTCCATTCGCACACATGAATTGCACGCGCGATACCATTCTCAAATTCGGAAACGAAATTCTGGAAAGTCAAGGCAGGTCACGAGATAGAGGAAATAAGCAATTGCGCTGATGAGCTGATGCAAGGAGTGCTATTACCAGCTTCATGGCAGTCCGCCAGCTTAATGGCACTGCGCAACTTGAGAAACAACTTGGAAAAATTGAAATCCAAAAGAGGCAGGAAATTACGAGGCAGCTTGGGCGTTTTCGCGGGAGAGCCCCAGTTTTCGCATGCGTAACTGAAGCGTGGAGCGTTTCATTCCGAGTCGAGTCGCGGCGCCGTTCGGTCCGGCGACCACCCAGTTGGTCTGCGACAATACACTGAGGATGTGTTTGCGTTCAGTTTCTTCCAGAACGTCCCGAATATCTCCGCGAGTCGTGGACCCATGCAATTCGTTGAAGTCCCCGTTGTGATTCACACTCGTTGTCGAGGTTCGTGACTGAATTTCGCCCAGCGGGACATTCAGGACCGGGCCCACCGAAAGGATCACCGCGCGCTCGATTACGTTCTGAAGCTCTCGAATGTTCCCCGGCCAATGGTATTGCCGCATCTGTTTGAGCGTTTCACTGGAAATGGTCTCAATCTTCTTATTCATGCGCCGCGCGTATTGCTCCGCAAAATGCCGGACCAACAACGGAATATCTTCCGGCCTTTCTCGCAGAGATGGCACGCGAACCGGAAACACGTTCAAGCGATAAAACAAGTCGGAACGAAACTTTTGTTCGTCCACCATGGAACCCAGGTCGCGATTCGTCGCGGCGATTAGCCGAGCGTCTGTGGAGAGGGTGCGCGTACTCCCCAGGCGTTCGAATTCTCTTTCCTGCAACACGCGGAGTAGTTTGGGCTGCAATTCAAGAGGAATCTCGCCGACCTCATCAAGGAATACCGTTCCGCCGTTGGCAAGTTCAAAGCGACCGATACGCTGCGCGATGGCGCCAGTAAACGCTCCTTTTTCGTGGCCAAACAACTCGCTTTCCAGCAATCCCATGGGGATCGCGGCGCAATTCAGTTTCACGAATGCGTTCGACTGGCGTGAACTCAGATTGTGGATAGCGCGAGCGATTAATTCCTTGCCCGTCCCCGTTTCGCCGTAGATCAAGACGGTTGAGCCCGTCGGCGCCACAGTAGTCACTTGCTGGAGGACGCGTTGCAAAGCGGCGCTTTTCCCAACGATTTCCTGGAAATTCAATTCCGTTCGGATTTCATCTTCAAGGTAGAGCTTCTCTTGCGTGAGTTTCTCTTTCAGCTCGGCGATTTTCTTGTATGCGAGCGCATTCTCCAACGCGATAGCCACTTGGCCCGCTACTTGCGTCAGAAATTCGATATTTTCCCGGCTGAAACTCTTGTCATCGCGGCGGCCCAGAAGCAAGACCCCGTGGGTCCGCCCACGGCCCACCAGTGGCATGATGCAACCTGTTTTCATGCCCTCGGCGATAGGCGGCGAATCCGATATCGTTCTGCATAGATCTTTGACCATCCCTGCGATGGGTTCGCCGGTCCTGAAGGCCGTACCCGGCGGGGTTCCTTCGATAGGGATTCGGATTTCTTCATGTAAAAAACCTTTGCTGTCAGGAAAATCCAGCGCATAAACACACAGGTGCTTTTCGTGTTCTGGATCGGGCACACCGACCCCCACGAGATCACAGCTCATCACACGACGAAGGTTTCCAGAAACACTCCGCAATAGGTCTCGCAAGTCTAGGGTAGAAACGACACCGTTGGTCAGGTCCAGAAGAAGCTTCAACTTTTCTTGAGCGATTTGAGATGCCTCGAAATTCAACGCATCGTCAATCGCCAGCGCCATCTGGTCCGCAACAAGGCTAAGGAAGCGAACTTCGGCTTCGGAATAGGCATCAGGATGATTACTGGCGAGAAACATCGCCCCGATTCGGCGATGCACGGTCGTCAGGGGAAGCATGCACACCGACTTTATTTCGTGTTCTTTCAAAAACTCAATCGTATCGGGCAAACGGGTTTCCTGATCTACCAACGGAATCACGAGCGGCTGCTGATTCTGAAACACCCAGCAGGTCATGGTCTCTTTTTGTACGCACTTGTCTTTCAGGGCTGGATTGGGCTCATTGCAATCAATCGAGACATGCCACTGGATTGAATCTAAGGTTTCATCATATTGAGCGATGCCAATACCGTCAAATTCAATGACACGGCGCAATTCATCTACCAGAATATCGAAGAGCTTTTTGGGTTCGCGATAGGCGCTTACAGCCTGCGACACGCGGATCAGGACTTCGTAACGCGCCAACACAGACTGATCGGATGTCGCGAGACGTAGGTGTTCAGCTTCGCTCATGGCGGATTGGATGCCGCAAAGCACAATTTGGGTTCATTCGACTCAGATGGACTGAGAGCCCCTCAAAACCGAATTCGATGCTCTTCCGCTATACTGTCCCCGTACCTGCAGCTGCAGATCGAGCGAGAAGCCATCTTTATCAAAGATCGAAAGTTCTGTACCACGGCAGGAGTCAGTACCGGAATTGATCTGGCCCTTGCACTCGTTGAAGGGGATCTAGGCGTGTCCGCAACGACCGCGCGCGAGCTCGTCCTCTTCTTGCGACGGCCGAGGAGTCAGTCAAAACACAGTACTATGCTTGCTCGGCAATTAACGATGAGCGACACACGTATGCGCGACCTTCCAGCTCATGCTGAATCGCACCTTACGCAAAAACTCGATGTGAACACGCTAGCGGCTTTTGTCGCGATGAGCCCGCGACCTTTTGCTCGTCAGTTTGAGGGAAATTTCAAAAACGATATCGGAATGTCTTTATAGATTCGATCCAGTACCAACTCACTAAATCTTGTCAACTTAGAGTTGATTAATGAGTGTGTTGGGGCTTCCACCCTGGAGAATGGGCCTTGCGAAGCTTACGCAATTTCTCCCGTCAGCCTTAGCTTTATAAAGCGCTGAATCTGTTTCGCTGAGGATATCCTCAACGAGATTTAACTCCCAATCTCGACTAGCCAGAACGCCTATACTCATCGTAATGTGAAGAGGTCCGTAACTCGTCTGAATCGGAGACCCTGCAATTCCCCTCCGCACCTCTTCGGCTCGCTCAAACGCTTGCGAAGAATCACAGTTGTTGAGGACGATCAGAAATTCTTCTCCTCCGTATCTACCGACCAAATCATACGATCGAACGGACGCCAAGAGCCGACGAGCGACTTCTTTCAACACCTCATCCCCCACCAGGTGACCGTGCCCGTCGTTCACGGCCTTAAAATGGTCTAAATCTGCTAGCATCACAACAGTGCAACGTCCTTCGCGACGGGTGCGTGTTAGCTCACGTGCTAAGGAATCGACAATTACTCCCCGATTAAGAAGCGACGTTAAAGAATCGTGAGTGGCCTTGAACCTCATCGTTTCTCGTGCTTCTACAAGTCCATCTTCCAACTGAAGTACGCGTTGTCCTACTCGCAGCCTGGCAACTAGTTCCGCTGGATCCCAAGGCTTTGTCAGATAATCGTTTGCACCTGAATTCAGTCCCGCCACTACATCCTCTTTTGATCCTTTTGATGTTAGAAGTACGATATGAATGTAAGATCGGTCGTGTAACTTTTGCACGCCCAGACACACCCCAATTCCGTCCAACTCTGGCATGACCCAGTCGAGCAGGGCAAGCCGTGGGCCGTTCGGCAGGGACAATCGCTCTAAGGCTGAACGCCCATTGTCGACCGCAATTACATCGAATCCCTCGCGTTCCAGAGTTTTCTCCAAGAGACGACGGGAAATTGGGTCATCATCCGCGATTAGAATTTTCAAGGTTGCACCTCAATGGCAAAAATATCTAACTCGGATAATAGCTTCCCGACTTCTCGTTCCAGAAGCTCTAGTGATACGCTGAATTCTAAAGGGTCTGCGTCACGGCACATCCGTTCGAGATTTGCAGCCACCGCGGACGCCCGAAGGCCTGAAAGTCCAGAAAGCATTCCTTTCAAACTGTGGCATGTGTTTTCTGCCGATTTCATCTCTCGGCGAACGACGGCCCCTTTCAATTGATTTAGAAGTTCTGGAAATTCTGCCTTAAAGATTTCAATCAATTCCCGCAACAAGTCGCGATCGTTGTCCACCCTTGAAAGGAGATCAGGACAATCTAGAACAGCATTTGCCAAGTAATCCCGTTCTTGGTTCATGGTTTCGCTCCTAGGCGTCACCGGATTCCATCTCATCTTTCGATTTTTTCATCGCCTAATTAAATCGTATTCGCAAATTAATATCTCCGTTCAATCGTGTGATTGAATCGTTTCAGGGACATTCGTGGAATCCGATCGGAGCGCCACATATTTCTCCAAAATCTTTTCGAGTTCTTGGGTTCGTATTGGTTTCACTAAATAGCCATCCATTCCTGCTCTTCGGCATCGTTCCTCATCACCTTTTACAGCGTGGGCAGTCAGCGCCACGACGGGCTGATGTGCCCCCTTTCCATCCCGCTTCTCCTTTTCACGGAGCAACGCCGTGGCCTCAAGTCCATCCATCTCCGGCATCTGAACATCCATAAAAACGAGATCGTAAGATTCCTTCCCGATGGCTTCGAGCGCATCTCGACCGTTACTTGTGATGTCAACTCGGTGGCCTCTCTTTTCGAGCAATCGAGTCGCGAGTAATTGGTTAACGCGATTATCTTCTGCTACCAAAATTCGTAGAGAGATCGCTGCATTGGCGACATCGTCCAATGTGCCTGGGGTGATTGAGAAAACTGGACCATTCTTTACCCGAGCTCCGAGAACACGAGAAATTGCCTCCCGTAATTCGGACTGCCGGATTGGCTTTAACAAGTACGCAGCCACCCCAAGCTGCTGGCATCGATTCCCATCTCCTCGATGGCCCGCCGATGTAAGCATCATGATGGCGGCAGTGCTTAGTTCGGGCCGTTTTTTGATCTGTTCTATTAGAGAAAACCCATCCATCGTTGGCATGTGCATATCGGTTAACACTAGTGCATACGGATCTCCTTCATTTTGCGCTGAGGAGAGCTGGATGATTGCCGTTTCTCCGTCCGCGACAGACGTGGGCCGCATTTCCCACCGAGCCAACATCCCTTCGAGAATTCTTCGATTTGTCCGGTTATCGTCGACCACAAGAACTTTTACGTTTCGTAATAATTCTAACGGCGTAAGAAACCCCATACCGCCAGGTGTTTCAGACAGTTTTAAACGTGCGGTGAAGTGAAACTGTGTTCCTCGACCTTCCTGACTCTCCGCCCATATATTTCCATTCATTAATTCCACTAAACGCTTCGAGATACTCAGTCCCAATCCGGTTCCCCCGTACTTGCGTGTCGTGGAGCTATCCGCTTGGGCAAAAGGCTGGAAAATCGCCTCGATTTTTTCAGGCGCTATTCCAATCCCCGAGTCTGATACTGTAAAATGCAAAATTCGATCACGCCTTTCCTCCGCATCGACTTGAACAGTAAGCGCTACTTCACCACGGTGGGTAAACTTAATGGCATTGCTCAAAAGATTAATCAAAACTTGTCGTATACGGTTTGAATCACCTCGCACAAATTCAGGTACTGAGGGAGCTATCTCACACAGCAATTCCAGGCCTTTTTCGTCTGCACGAAACGCGAGTGTTTTCAATATTCCTTCCAAAGTGTCCCGCAGGTTGAAATCGTTAGTTTCCAATTCCACTTTCCCTGCTTCAATCTTGGAGAAATCGAGGATATCGTTGATTACGCTGAGAAGGGAATCTGCGGAAAGTTTTACAGTGTCTAAATATTCTCGTTGTTCAGACGTGAGGTCTGTCCCCAGTGCCAGCTCTGTCATGCCGATAACGCCGTTCAGCGGAGTGCGAATTTCATGACTCATATTTGCTAGAAACTCACTTTTTGCCCGACTGCCCTCTTCGGCGGCCTCCTTCGCCGCAGTCGATTCTTGCTCTGAACGTCTTCGTCCGGTTATATCCCGCAAGAATGCGGCGACGCGATGCGTTCCCCCCGAGCGGATGATTGAGACACTCACTTCAACAGGAATTTCGTGTCCATCCCTATGCAATCTCGTAGTTTCAATCCGCGTTCCGATTGCGCTTTGTTTTCCAGCCAGAAGTGCATTAATCATATTTCTTGCTTGTTCATGCTTCGGCACCGGTATGATTGCGTCGTATACACTCCGTCCGACAACTTCTGAACGCAACCATCCGAATGTAGTCTCGGCTTGCGCATTCCAGTCTACGATTCGTTCGTTGGAATCAATTCCAATGTAGGCATCGAGCGCTGATTCAATAATTTGTCGGTAACGCTGCTCGCTAGACTCGAGTTCCAATGCCTGTATCGAGAACCGTCGATCAACGAAAGAAGTCAGAATCACAAGAGTGAGGATCATGAAGCTCACGACCGTGATGCTCGCTTCTCCAAGGAAGGAGATACTCACGGAATGCGCAAATTCTTCGTGACTCACAGGGGAAGGCATGAAGTGCACAGCAGCCATACCGGTATAATGCATAACCGGAATCGCGGTTCCCATAATCAATGCGCTAAAAATCTTCAGCCAACCTCGAGCCGCCGGGTCGTTCCGAAAATAAAAAGTGATCCAAAGTGCGATAAAAGAGATAACAACAGCAAGAACAACCGAAAGGATTACGATATTTGTATTGTAAATGCACATGGCTGGCAATCGCATCGCATCCATGCCAACGTAATGCATGGTGGCAATACCCCCGCCCATGAAGATGCTGCCGGCTGTCGCCTGTATCCATCCCATCTTTGGCCGGCTAACGACAAAAAGCGCCACCGCTGAAGCGAAGACCGCTGCCATGAACGAAAGCAACACGGTTGGCCAGTCATATTCAACCGGGATAGGTAAGCGGAAGGCCAACATACCAATGTAATGCATCGACCAAATACCGACTCCCATCGCCACCGCTCCGCAACTGAGCCAAAGGAGGCGCACCCGACCACGGGTCGACGTTACTCGACCGGATAGGTCGAGAGATGCATATGAGGCCAGCATGGCGATAACAATCGATAGGATTACAAGTCGAAAATCGTAGTAACTGGGTAAGGTTAGATTTCGCAATTATGTACCTCAACTAATTCTTGACGAAGAAGGAGTCTTTTGACTTCGCTGGAGGATGAATGTCGTTCGCCATTAGCGACATATTGACGTGCTGACTATTGCTACAGTCCTCTTTAAAAATATATCAGAACGTTCGTCCTGGTGGGATTCTCTCGTAGAGCGAATCTTAAGAGTAAATGTGTGAATTTTGCAAAAGGTGGATGTCAAGGAAGCAGACTTTCACCGCCAATTCGACGCAATCGATTTCTGGCATCCTCGCCCCTGATTGGCAGTTAACATTTTTTACATGAATGAATATGCTTTTTAAAAATCGGCCTGTCGATAATAAAGATCAATTTTGATTCTTACCGAGAATCTATGGCGAGGCGAGGTACAGCGTCATTCAGAGGGGAGGGGGGGAATCTCGTTACTTGAGCCGTAGCCCTTTAAAGCTACCACTCGATTATAGAGGCATTTGCAGCGCAAAATTGCACGCAGATATGCAATCGGATCAGGGAATTAATTCACAATGAACAGGGTATTCTATTCCCAAATGAGGG
>DASRQU010000076.1:0-36002 GCA_035696345.1 Candidatus Acidiferrales bacterium | reverse complement strand
CTTAGCTGTTTGACTTCGTCGTCGACGCGTGCGCGGGAGTTGCCGTGGTTGAGGCATTCCGTGTGTACGACGGCTTGTCGAGGTCATTGTCGCTGCCGGCGGAGCCGGTGCGATCGATTTCGATGGAGCCCTTAAAGTACGCGCCGTCTTCAATCATGATGCGCGCGGTGGTCAGGTCTCCGACCACAGAGCCATCCTTCTTGATTTCGATGCGGTCGCGGGCCCGCAAATTTCCTTTTACTGCGCCGTAGACGACTACTTCGCGAGCCACGACGTCGGCGGTCAGCTTGGCGCTGGCGCCCACGGTGAGCTTGCGGTCTTCGAGCTGGATCAGCCCTTCGACGCTTCCGTCCACATGCAGATCTTCATTTCCGGATATTTCGCCTTTTACGTGCAAGCTGGCGCCTAGCCGGGCGGTGGAACCGGAAGGCGTCGAGCTTAGCGGGCGCATGGCATCAGTGCTCATGGATTTTTTCCTCCGTTTTGGCCGATGCCGGCTTCGCTACCGGTGCTGGTGGTGCCGGAGCTTCCGCGGTCGTCGGTTGCGGCAATTCAAATTGCCGTGTTTCGATTTTGTGCTTCCACGCAACGAACTGTTCTCCCCTGTCAACGGCACCGAAAAAAATACGGACGCAAAACTGGGGCGCAAATCAATGTATATCCCTGCTCAAAAGTGGAACAAGAGAATTACGGGCGTGGTGTTCCTTAAAGTAACACTGCGGGCTGGGAACCCTGCCGGGAGGCACACAGTACAACGAGGGAAAGTGGGAAGGCAATAAGAAATTCTTTAAATATTTTGATAGGCGCGAAGAATGTTCCGGTATGAATCGGGTTTTTAGGACTTTGTCAAAATTCCCAGAGATCGTCGGTTGAATTTTCCGGATTTGCGCGTTACGTGGCATAGGCTTCAGCCTGTGCGGGGTTAGACCTTGCAAGGACCAAAACCGCACAGGCTGAAGCCTATGCCACATAAGGCTAATACTTCCGCAGGACGCCTACGACTCTGCCTTGAATTTTTACTTCTGACGCGGGAACAATGATTGGAGCCATGTCTGAGTTTGCCGGTTGCAGGCGAATTTTTCCGCCGGGCTCGCGGTAAAAACGCTTTAATGTGGCTTCGTCATTTCCTACGAGCGCCACTACGGTTTCTCCGGGGTTCGCGACCTGCGTCGGTTCGACGACCACGTAGTCGCCATTCATGATGTGATCTTCGATCATGGAATTCCCCTTTACCTGCAGCACGAAAGATTTATCGGAGCGCGCGAATTCGCCGAGCGAAAGTGTTTCGTGTTCTTCGACGGCTTCGAGGGGACGGCCGGCGGCGATGCGGCCCATGAGCGGCAATTCGAATACCTGGCGCTCGTGCACCTGTTCGCGCACGGGCTTGGGTAGCTGCATGACTTCGATCGAGCGACTCTGGTTGTAGCCGCGGCGCACGAATCCTTTGCGCTCGAGGGTGGTGATGTGTTTGTGGACCGTGGCGAGCGACGTGAGCTTCAGCGAACGCGCCATTTCTTCAAAGCTCGGCGAGTAGCCGTGCTTGTTTTGAAATGTAACCAGAAAATCGAGCACCTGTTTTTGGCGTTTTGTCAGCGTCATGGCGAGCGCCTCCGAGGAGGCCATGATAGGCGAAGTAAAAGCGAAATAGCAAGTGGTAATTTTTGCGAAATGTTTGCGTAGCACAGGCACTCTTGCCTGTGTGGGTTTTGCGAAATGCACACAGCCAGGAGTGGCTGTGCTACTTCTGCCGTCAATTTTGCAGCAGCTTAAAAAATTTAAACCTCGCGTTAATTTCTCTGCGCTGAGCCATGTTTCATTCGCCACATCAAATTTGAATCGCAGGATTACATGCGCGGTATCGTTATGCTATCCTTACTTAGTGGAAGCCCACTGGGGAACTTCGGCATCCGCACTTGATGGTCCTTAGGGCAAACCGTTTGACAAAATTATAATTAAGAATTGGAGCATTTCCGACCCATGGCTACGATTACGGACCCAGTCGTCCGCGCACACAAGCGCGAAGTCATCGATAAGGCCGTCGTCCGATTTTGCGGCGACTCCGGTGACGGTATGCAGATTACGGGCAGCCAATTCACAAACACAGTTGCCCTGTACGGAAACGATCTCGCGACATTCCCGGACTATCCTGCCGAAATTCGCGCCCCTGCCGGAACACTGCCGGGCGTGAGCGGATTCCAGATTCAATTTTCTTCGGGCGACGTTTTTACTCCGGGCGATTCCGTCGACGTGCTGATCGCGATGAATCCCGCGGCGCTCAAGACCAACATCAAGGATTTGAAGGCCAACGGAATTCTGATCATTAATAGCGATGCGTTTCTGGAAGGCGATTTGCGCAAAGCGAACATGACGTCGAATCCACTGGAAGACGGCACGCTCGCCGGCTACCGCTTGTTCACCGTCGGCCTCGAACGATTGACGCGCTCTGCGTTGCAGAACGTTGGCCTCGACGCCAAATCGATGGACCGCTGCAAAAACTTTTTCGCGCTGGGCATGTGCTACTGGCTTTACAACCGCTCGATGGATCTGACCACCAAGTGGATAGACGATAAATTCAAGAACAAAGCGCTGCTCGTGGAAGCCAACAAGCTGGCCATGCGCGCGGGATACAACTACTGCGAAGCGACCGAGGCGTTTCAAGTCAGCTACGAAATTCCTCCCGCCAAGCTTACCCCTGGAACGTATCGCAACCTCAGCGGCAACCAGGCGCTGGCGATCGGCTTCGTGGCCGCGTCGGTGAAAGCCGGCCTGCCGCTCTTTCTTGGTTCTTATCCGATTACTCCCGCGTCAGACATTCTGCACGAGCTTTCGATGTACAAGAATTTCGGCGTGATGACGTTTCAAGCGGAAGACGAAATTGCGGCGATTACCTCCGCGATTGGCGCGTCCTATTCCGGCGCGCTCGCGCTGACCACCACTTCCGGCCCCGGCATGGCGCTGAAGACCGAAGCGATGGGCCTCGCCGTCGCCGTCGAATTGCCACTCGTGATTTGCGACATTCAGCGCGGCGGACCGTCAACCGGATTGCCGACCAAGACCGAGCAGGCTGACCTGTTACAAGCCATGTACGGACGCAACTCTGAAGCGCCGATTCCGGTGATCGCTCCATCGACGCCGGGTGACTGCTTCTGGGTGGCCGTGGAAGCGTGCCGCATCGCCCTCAAGTACATGGTGCCGGTCATCATTCTTTCCGACGGATATCTGGCGAATGGCGCGGAACCCTGGCGCATTCCTACCGTGGACGAAGTTCCCGGCATTCAAGTGAAATACGCGGAATACACGGAAGGTTTCCATCCCTACTCGCGCAATCCCGAAACGCTGGCCCGGCCGTGGGCGATTCCCGGAACCAAGGGACTCGAACACCGTATCGGCGGAATCGAAAAGCAGGACGTGACCGGCAACATCAACTACGAGCCGCTGAACCACGAAAAAATGGTTCGGCTGCGTGCAGCCAAGGTCGAAGCGATTGCGCAGGATATTCCGGATCTGGTTCCCGCAGGCGATCCCGATGGCGACTTGCTGATCGTTGCCTGGGGCTCGACGTACGGACCGATTACCGCGGGCATGAAGACGATGCGCGAAAAGGGACATCGCATTGGCCACGTCCACCTGCGCCACCTCAATCCGCTGGCCAGCAATCTTGGCGACTTGATGAAAGGTTACCGCCACGTGCTGGTCCCCGAGATGAACCTCGGCCAACTTTCCATGATGCTGCGCGCCAAGTACCTCGTGGACGCGATTGGCTACAACAAGATTCAAGGTCAGCCGTTTAAGACCGCGGAAATCGAAGCGAAGATCGAGGAAATTCTGAGCTAACGCTCCCTGACGGGAGCAAGCCGAAAGGAATCTGGAGAATACTCATGACTACGGCCACTCTTCCAGTACTTACGAAAAAAGATTTTCAGACGGACCAGGAAGTTCGCTGGTGCCCGGGCTGCGGGGATTACGCGATTCTCTCCGCCGTGCAGGCGGTGTTTCCAGAGCTGGGAATTCCCCGCGAAAAATTCGTGGTGATTTCCGGCATCGGCTGCTCCAGCCGCTTCCCTTACTACATGAACACGTTTGGCTTTCACACGATTCACGGCCGCGCGCCCGCGGTGGCGACGGGCGTGAAGATCACGCATCCTGAGCTGGAAGTCTGGGTGGCGACGGGAGACGGCGATTCGCTGGCCATTGGCGGCAACCACACGATTCACATGCTGCGGCGCAACGTCGGCATCAAGGTGCTGATGTTCAACAATAAAATTTACGGGCTGACGAAGGGCCAGTATTCGCCGACGTCGGAATTCGGCAAGAAAACCAAGTCGACTCCCTTCGGCACGTCGGATCGCCCGTTCAATCCGCTGGGCCTCGTGATTGGCGCGGGCACTTCTTTCGTGGCTCGCTCCGTGGACGTTTTCCAGGGGCATTTGAAGGACACGCTGAAAAAAACGGCGGCGCATAGCGGCTCGGCTTATGTGGAAATTTTGCAGAATTGCAATATTTTCAATGACGGCGCGTGGTTTGATCTCACGGAAAAAGAAGCGCGCAGCGAGCACGTCGTGCAGCTAGAACACGGCAAGCCGCTCATCTACGGCAAGAACCGCGACAAGGGTATCCGCCTGAACGGACTGGAACTGGAAGTCGTTCACCTGGGCAACGGCAACGGGCTCACGGAAAAAGACATCCTGGTTCATGACGAACACCATCCGAACCCGGCCTACGCGTATTTGCTGGCGCAGATGGAAGACAAAGAAGGATTCCCCACACCCATTGGCGTCCTGCGATCGTGGGATCGCGACCGCTACGAGGATGTCATGTCCAAGCAGGTGCAGGACATCATCGCGAAGCGCGGACCGGGTGACCTCAACAAGTTGCTGCACGCCGGCGACACGTGGGAAGTGCGGGCGTAATGTTTCGCACGCCGTAGTTTGCTACGCGTGCGATGCACGAACCTGAAACAAAAAGGCGGCCCGAAATTCGGGCCGCCTTTTTGTTTTTGAATTCTGCTTTTGAAATTAGACTGGCGTTATCCCCACAGGAACATGCTCACGCTACCCCATTGCTTCCGCGGCTCGTGAAATCAGCTTGCCCCAACCTGTAGCCTTAGAAATTTCAATACGATCAACCAAACTTTTTGCAAACCTGGGAACGCCAATCTCCCGATTGGCGTCTCGGCCCGCGCCAATCAGGAGATTGGCGTTCCCGGGGGCACGGCGCCACAAACGCTGTTTTGATTTTCCTGTGTGGAGGCAATTGCAAATCAGAAGGACCACTCAGGAAGAAGAGATTTCAGATTTCAGATTTCAGATTTGAAATTTCAGATTGATTTAATTTTATTTAATTTATTTGGCTTCGGCGAAGCGCTTCCTTGCAACGCGGCTCCGCGCTACTGGCGATCTTTCGCAGCAACCAGATCGGTGTGCGGTTCGTTGTTCTTCACTTCAAAGTAATTCTCGTCGTTCAGGCGGCGGTAGACTCGGCCTGCAACGGCGGCAGCCATGGCTCCCTTGATGGCCATGCTGTGCCCGCGCATCAGGACAACCAGCACGATCTTGGGGTGGACCTGATCAGCGTAGGAAACAAACCAACCCAAGCGCGACGCCGCGTCCGAGCAGGTTCCTGTTTTGCCGAGTGCCTGCGCATCTTCCGAAATGTAGCTGGAGCGCGCGGTGCCGTAGAGAACAGCCGCGAGCATTCCGTCGCGAACTTCGGGCAAGAGCGCTTCGATATTCAGCTGGCGCTTCACGCGCGGCGTGAAATTCGCGCGCTCTTCAGCCGTGCGGGGATACTGCAAATAGTAAAGCGTTCCGCCGTTGGCAATGCTTGAGACCATCGCGCCCAGTTGCAGCGGGGTCATCTGAATTCCCTGACCAAAACTGGACATCCGGGCCACGCCGCCAAAGGAGGGAGGCTCGGTCGGAAATCCACCGGGATGCTCTTCGGGAATTTGGTAACCGGACAGTTCGCCGAGACCAAGCAGGCGGCCGTAATGCGAAACCGTAGGAAATCCCATGCGGCGGCCAAGCTCTTCAAAGAATGCATTGTTGGAATGTGCCAAAGCTTCCGTCAAATTCAGATATTTGCGGGGAGCCACGCGAATCATCGTGTCGCGCGTAACGACGCCCTCTTGCAAAGCGGCAACAGCGATGACTGGCTTGATCGTCGAGCAAGGAATGTAACCCGCGGAAAATGCCAGGTTCTGATTGACGATGGTCAGGATGCGGCCAGTCGCTGGATCGATGGCGACAACCGAGCCGTTGTAGCGGCCCAGTGCGTCAACCGCGGCTTTGCGCACAATGGGATCGTCATACGTTGCAACATCACCAAGTTCGGAGTCTGTGAACGTGGGAACTCCGTAGCGCGATGATGAATATTTCCTAATAGTCGCGTGGGTCAGGTGATGAGTCGTGCGTGTGGCGCGTGGGGCGGCTGCAGCCGAAATCGGCGCGCTCCCTGCAATGGCGATACAGAGAAGCATGGAGAAAAACCGAAAAAAACTTGGCCGTGAGTTCATGTGAACCGATTCCAATCTGGATCGCTTAAGCGTTCCCGACGCGAGTCATTCCTGAGCCCTGATTCTAGGTAATTTACCTGATGGTTGGCAATAGCCAATCCGGTCTATTTCGTACTATCGGCCACTATTTCAGGACGGGAGTCGCACGCCAGACTGAAACGTCGCTATTGAAAACAAACCAAATAACGGCTGATCCGGAGAGAGTGAGGCCTGCCAGCGCTTCGAACGATTATCATTTGGTCTACAAAAAAAGGGGCACTGAAAAATAAAATCGCGGCCCTAAGGGCCGCGATCAGGTTTATGGGTATGCGTGTTTTGCAGAGATTATTTCACGGAGCGCGGCCTGTTATTCGCCGCCGAATTCGCCGCACCGGCGATTGCGGCTTGTGCTACAGGCTTTTCTGCGGCCTTTTCAGCAGCCTTTTCCGAAGCCTTTTCCGCGGGAACTACGTTGCCATTGGCTGCGCCAGGAATGGCGATGCCCATCTTCTTGCGCAGTTCGTTCTCCAGTTTCCGGCGAACGTCGGCATGTTCCTTGAGGAAGATTCGAACGTTTTCGCGGCCCTGGCCGAGACGCTCACCGCTATAGGAAATCCAAGTACCGGCCTTTTCGAGCACACCTTTTTCGACGCCGAGGTCAATTAAATCGCCTTCGCGCGAAACGCCTTCACCGTACAGAATGTCAAACTCCGCCTCGCGGAATGGCGCAGCCACTTTGTTTTTTACGACTTTGGCGCGCGTGCGCGAACCGATGACGCGGTCGCCTTCTTTAATGGATTGAATGCGGCGAATATCCAGGCGGATCGAAGAATAAAACTTCAGCGCGCGGCCGCCGGTGGTGGTTTCCGGATTGCCGAACATGACGCCGATTTTTTCGCGGATCTGGTTAATGAAAATCAGGCAGGTATTGGACTTCGATACGATCGCGGTGAGCTTTCGCAGCGCTTGCGACATCAGGCGCGCCTGCAAGCCCATTTGCGGATCGCCCATGTCGCCTTCGAGTTCGGCGCGCGGAACGAGCGCGGCCACCGAGTCCACAACGATCACGTCGACCGCGTTCGACTGAATCAGCTTCTGCGCAATTTCCAGCGCCTGCTCGCCGTTGTCCGGCTGCGACACGAGAAGATTGTCCACATCCACGCCCAGCCTGCGCGCGTAGACCGGATCGAGCGCGTGCTCGGCGTCGATGAATGCGGCCTGGCCGCCCAATCGCTGGGCCTCGGCGATGATGTGCAGCGTCAGCGTCGTCTTACCGCCCGATTCAGGGCCGTAAATTTCAATTACGCGGCCGCGCGGCACGCCGCCTACGCCCAATGCAGCGTCAATTGACAGCGCTCCCGTGGGGATCACGCTGACGGGAACGAGAACATCGCGGCTTCCCAGGCGCATGATGGCGCCCTTGCCGTAATCCTTTTCAATCTGCGAGATCGCAGTTTCCAGCATTTTTGACTTGTCGTCGGTCATCACATCACCTCAAGGCTGAGTTGTCACGTTCCGTGACTGCGCTGTTCGTTCGGAGTCTACTATAAACCGGCCCACGCGGCGCAAAATCATTTCGAAAAAGAAAGGTACCACATGGCGAACAAAAAGCAAATACTATTTTTATAGGCTGAGACGACGGAGAGTATTATACCGGGTCTCGCGCCGCAAAAGCTTCAACGTACAGGACTCGGAGAAAGGAATGGAGGAGAAAACACTGTTGAGATTTCGGCGCCAGGTCAGATGGATTTCTGATGGGCCCGTAGCCCGTTTCACTGGATTTGGCAGAGGCATAGTTGGTAGCGCCTTTGCCACCCGCCGGGAACTGCATTGCTCTTTCTTTGGTTGAAGATTTCTTCGTAGCGAGTGCGTCCGTCGCTCAGAACCTTGGGGGTGCTGAACCACGTGAAAGTGAACCGCCAGCGTTCCGATCAAACAGCGCAACACCGAGCGGCGTAAAGGATTGCGCATCAACCTGCGGTCGACCATTCGACAGCCACCTGCTGACGGCCCTTGCCGTTTCGGCTTCCTGCTTGTTTCCGGTGAGGGACATCAGCACAAGCCAGACGCGATCGCCAGCCGGTGGGACGGCCCGTACATTTGTCCCCGGCACGGCGACCAAATCTTCAAGTTTCTGGTCGGAAGGATTCACGTCATGCTCAGTATTCAGCCAGTGCTCCTGCAACGGCTTTGGCCTCAGTGAAGCAGCTTTCTGTTGGGAGCTGTAGTAGTCGAACGGCGCCTCGCCAGCGGAATAGTAGAAAAAGATGCTATCTCCCGGGTGGGCACGATCGAAGATGTACGCTGTTACAGCCCTCCAGTCTTGGCGATACAAGTCGAAGTCATAACGGTAGTATGTACGATCACCCAACAGGGAGCACACCAAGATTGCAGCGAAGAGTGCCCAGGACAGCGCGGCTGGTCGCAGATGGCTAATTCCAACAGCGACCAGGAAAAGCAGGGCGGGCAGACAAAAACTCAAAAAGCGCGGAACAAAGATCGGTTTCACCAACGACGCTGCAACGACCACGGCTACCGGCACAACGAGCCAAGAAAAAAGAAGCGCATAACCCCAGGCACTACTCACACCCTGGCCGCTGCGGCGTGCGCGGCAAGCTCCAAGAGCGGCGGAGCCTATCGCCAGCACATCGAGCGCCAGAAGTGGCCGTCCGTAGTTGCCAGTGAAATGGAAGCCAAAATACAAAAATGAATCGGAATCTATCGGGGGAACCCAGGATAGGTGAGCCGGGCCAGCCCTCAGAATGATGATTGCGAGGGGGGAAACCATGGCGCCGAAGATCAAGAAGCTTCGTGCAAATTTGCGCCACGGGACGTCATCTCGCTGCCAAAACAGCAGTGAGATGGCGTGAGCCGGTACTAGCAGCGCGCCGAAGAAATGACAGTAAGTGGTCAATCCACAGACCATGCCGTAGATCGCCCATCGCGCGGAAGAAGGTTTTTGCAAGTTCTTTTCGAATATCCAGGTGGCCAAAACCGCGAAGAATACGACCATCGCGTACGCCCGCGCTTCTTGCGCATACCGGATGTGATAGGCGTTGATCGCCAGCAGCAGCGCGGCTAAAAGCCCCACGCGACGGCCAAATAGTCGAGCTCCAAGAGAGAAAGTTAGCGGTACGGTGGCGACCGAAAACAGAACCGATAAACCTCGGATAAATCCTTCGCTGTTGCCAATAGCCAGCCAGAATCGCAAGAGTAAGTAATAAAGTGCCATATTGGCTTCGCCTGTCCACATCACGTGCAGGAACTGCGACCACGGCAACCGGACGATGTCGATACTGAGGCCTTCGTCAAGCCAGAAACTTTTGGCCGTCAGGTCGTGCAGTCGCAGCAGAGCCGCGAACACGGTGATCAGGGCCAGAAGCGTTCCATACAAAGCAGAGCTCGTGGAAGATCCCTCGGTCGCGGGACGCGCGGTGAGTGAATCAGAAGTAGTAGTGGATAACGACGGTGCGGCAGCCACAGTCTCAGATGCTTGCGCCATGCTAGTCAGTTTATCAGTGCGTGGTCAGGGCACGCGCTTTATCGGCCCGTTCTGTTCGAAAGTTGTACTCCCGCGAATTGAAAATAGCGGGGTGCACGTTTAGAACAGAGACAACCTTTTGGTCTCAGTATTTCAGGATCGGCCGTGGAAAACTCGAAGATGCAACCGATGCCTTCCCTCTGTGTCCTCTGCGTTAAAGCGTTCCCCTATTTCGCGTAAACGTAAAAGCCGCGCCCTGACTTTCGTCCGAGCCAGCCTGCGGCCACGATTTTTCTGAGCAGCGGCACATAAAAATAGTGAATCGCGAATGGGTTTGTGAGCCAAGAACGGAAAAAGAAATCAAAAACACCGAGCCTCCAAAAACGGGAGGATCGGCAACCCGAAAGAGCAAAAGTCAGAAAAAGAATGCAGCGATCATCGATGATCTATTGGAGTGGTAGAATTCAGCGATCAAAGAATGGCAACTGAAAAAGGGCGAAAGCCTTTGCCAGCCGGGATTGGGTTCCTGACGTCATCCGGCGGGCAGTTTGGAACTGAATTTTTTTGGTTTTGGGGCCAACCACGTGTGTTCGTGCCATCTCCAGCCTAATTTTGCCAGTAGCCGTTTTACATAATCAGGAGCGTAGCGAACGCGGAAACGGCTCCAGATCAGGGAGGCGACCCGCTCCGAGGTCCAAACTGGAGTTTCAAAGCCATGCGCGAGCGGCCCTTTCACTAAGAGCTCGGATAGCCGAGTTAAATTATCATGAACTAGCTTTGGACGCGGTCCAGATTTTGGAGTGCTTCGCAGGCCTTCATTTCCGTGCAACCGGTACTGTCGTGCCCATCGTTGAACGGACTGGATACATACGCCGAGATCATGTGCGATTATTGAAGTGGATTGACCACGCTGCAACCGGACCATTGCGGCGATTCGGCGAGCCTCTAGCTTTTTCGCGTCTCGCCTTTTATACCCCAAGTGTCTCGGCATGATCCAGACCTCCTGGTGGAATCGTTCGTATAGGAGCGCTAGTTCTCAAACGCTAATGACTTTCTTCCTTGTTTTCCTTCCGTTCCTTCTTTTGCAATCTTAAGATGATGACAACTTCCGCAGTCTTTTTAGGACCCGAAATAAGCACTTTCTCTGATGACAGATCGCCTTGCTCCGCATAGACCTCGTAGTCCAATCGGGCCTCAAGCAATGCGGAGTTAAAATGACCGTCCGGGTTCACTGGCTTGATCCTTAAAAAATGTCCACGGGTATCTTTCACATAGAACCGTCCCCAGCTAGTTGGTCGTCCGGTCGCGTCAAGCACTCTGCCCACGATCTTGATCCACGATCCGTGAGCTTTCTCAAGCTGTGCCAAACTAATGGAAGTACACAGGGCGACCAGCGTTGCGACGACCAGCGTGCGCTTCACTGCTCACCTCCGGCTTCTTCGGCACAAGACGTTTCCAAGCAATCGCGCACGGGCGGTCGCTGAAATCAACCGCCCATGGCGTCACAGGAACAACTGTTAGAAATGGAACCCAAGTTCAGCCGTTAAGGAGCGCGGCGTGACGTAGTGAGTTCCGCTGAACGTGGAAAGGAAATTATAGAGGGCGACTTTGTTGGTCACGTTAATGGCCGTCAAACGGAGGCTCCACTTGTACCGGTCCTTGCGAAACAGGTTGTCATCTCCCAGGCTAAGGTCAAAAAGATTACGAGGAGCAACTCGCGAAGGATTGTGATCGTCATCCGATGTTCCCGGCGCCGGAATCTTGAGCAACGTCGAGCCGTACTGGGATGCTGCGCATGAAGCAAATCCCGCACTTGAAGTGGCCGCTACTCCATTGCAAGTTAGACCGGCCTGAGCCTGCTGATCGAATGACAATCCGCTGAGATCCACGAAAGGAACTCCACCGATGCGGAACGATGTCGCCGCGCAAGTGGTGTTCGGATTCGTATCGTTGAAACACGGCACAGCCCCGGCAACCAGGCCGTTGTCGTACCTCCAGTTGAGTGCGATCCAGGGAAGGTCCTTAAAAGGTTGATATTGAATGTGCGTGGTTTGCTGGAATTTCTGATCATGATCGATACGGAATGCGCCGACTCCCGTCAAATCAGTCCCCAAGCCGCCGACC
Source organism: Candidatus Acidiferrales bacterium (assembly GCA_035696345.1). Taxonomy (GTDB): domain Bacteria; phylum Acidobacteriota; class Terriglobia; order Acidiferrales; family UBA7541; genus Palsa-360. The sequence continues at coordinate 23,904 of DASRQU010000076.1, read as the reverse complement.
TGTGGAGCGAAAAAACGCGCGGCGACGCTGCTGGCAGTGAAGAATGCCGTCACGCCATGAAAGCCCGGCATGCTGACACGGACCGATGGCCCGTGAATCTTTGAACGGTCCCACGCGACCGGGAAAAAAATAGGCGTATTCAAAAAATCGCTGAAGTCGTATCCGTTATGTGTGTATTTCCACAAGTAATCGGCATCAACCACGAGGTATTTTCCGAAAGCCTGTTCAAATCCTGCGTGAAATTCGTTGCGCTGCCCAGGAGCAATGGGTGCAGTCGCACCAAAGAGGGCCGTTGCCACAGGATTGCCGACGGTGCTGGCCAGGACCAAATTTTCGTTGAATGGAGTTTCCATAACTCGAGCGTATGAAATCCGTAGAACGGTATTCGTCTTTTTGATGTTGTAAGCAATTCCAACTCGAGGCTGGGGTTGTTGGGCGTTAATTCCGATACCCCTGTAAATATCGCCTCGTATTCCAACATTAAAGGACCAGGCTCCCTTCGTAATCGTGTCCTGAACGTATAACCCCAATTCCTTCACATCGCCGTGTCCATTGAAGGTAAATAACCCACGTGTTCCGGTACACGCGACCGTTGGCCGGGTCAGATCGAGGCAACCAAGGATTGGGTCGAAAGGGCTCACAGGGCTCGCGAGCGGTCCGGCATTCGGATCTGTGCCATTATTTGGGATTAAGGAAACCGCAGCGCACCCAGAGGGACTCGTGACACTCGTTTCTCCCGCAGGGCCGTCCGATCCGTCGGGATTGCTTCCTGGCGCGAGGCACGGGTCGTTGATTGTGGGATCAGTGAGGCCGGTCGAGAAGTTTTCTGTAAGGAGTGTGTGCTGAAATGTTGCACCGATTTTTACGTTGTTGGCGCCCTTTACATAGGAAACATCTGTGTGGATTCCAGCGTTTAACAGGATCCGGTGTTGACTGGCTGTGTTGGAAATATCCGAGAGCGGATTAGCGCTTGGATAATAATTAAAGACATCGCGTCGTACGAAGGCGCCAGCGGTGAGAAGCGTGGTTGCGTTGAACAGGTGGGTCCAACTGGGAGCCACGTTCAACGATTGCACTTGCGCGCGTTGATCCTGGCCTATGGCCTGCGCATCAAATGAATTTGGCTCCTGGAACCAGGAACGCGTGTAACCCAAGTTGATGTGAAAGGAATCAGCCATTGTGGGCTGAAGGTCGAAACGGTCGAAGAAGTTTTCTTCATTTCCCTTCGAGTGCATGACTACGAATTCGGGCGGATCGAGAAACCGCCCTGTGTTCAAGCCGTTTAACGAGATGAAGTTCCCCCACTTCGTGCCGCCAATAGCGAAGTTTCCGCCGACCGTTGCCGAACCGAACGAGCCGTATGAAGTCGTTACACTCCCTGCGGGCTGCGTTTGCCCGAGCCCCGAGCGCGTGGTGACCTTGATCACCAGACTCGTCTTGTCACCGTATTCCGCTGGCGGCGCGCCGGAGATAACCTCCATCGACTGGATCGAATCCACCGGGAGTTGGTTGGAGAAAACCTTGCTCTGCTGATCGGTAACAGGTTGACCGTCGACAGAAAAAGAATTCTCAGCGTGGTCTCCAAGTCCGTGAAAGAGACCGTTGGAATCGGCCACCACTCCCGGCGAGGCTAATGTAACCAGCGAGCTTAATGAGGAAGACGCACTTTCAAGCGGCAACTTGTCAAACAGTTCGCGATCCACGTCGGTATGCGGTGTGGACTCGGTTTCCACAAGATCCGCACCGGAGGCTTCCACCGTAATGTTTTCTGAAGTAGTTCCCACCTTCAGACTGGCGTCGACGGTGGCTGGAACGCTTGATCGAACGTCCACATCCTGGACGTAGTTTGAAAAACCGGGCGCCTTCACCACCATGTGATACGTATTGAACGGTATATTCGTAAACCGAAAATCCCCAGCTGTGCCGGTCGTCGTTTCCCGATGGTACCCGCTAACCACATCAGAGATTTCAACCGTAGCATTCGTCAAAACACCACCTGTGGCATCCTTAACGACACCTGCTATGGTCCCGGACGATTGCGCCCAGCCGGAAGCAGCAAAGATAAACGTATAGAGAAATAACACTCCTAAAAGTGCGAATTTGCAGCATTTCATATCTATACTCCTGTTTCCTCACGCGAATGCGTGACCGTAGGTGGCCAGAGTCCTCCGTCCATATGAAAATGGACGTGTGCGCTGTTCTCTTTTTGCTTTTAGGTTCAGCGCAAGAGCTAGCTAATCAGATTGAAGTCTTTTTATTATGCGATTGGGGGCGCGCGTGGAGGAGTTTCAGACAGAACAGGGGCCGCAACTGGGCACGCCTCTTCTGCCAATGGCACGGAAGCGATCGACTCAAGAAGTGAGACATTCTGGGCAAGCTCGGATTCCGGAGCAGGTGCCTGGTGGGTCAGATGGCAGTAAGGACAGTGTGTATCGTCCGCTGCATTATGACAGTCCCAGTCGCTTACAACTGTGGTGGAGAATACCAGCAGAGCGAGGGCAGCGAAAGAAACCGCCAAGATGCGAATTGTCTTTTGCGCCTTCATTTCGGTTCTGGTCGAACTAAGTTCACTAATGTCCGAATGCTAACTTGATTCAGGATGGAAGTAAAGAGGTTGCTTAATTCGGTTGCGGGTCAGTTTGAAATTTCTGAAAATACACGAACCATTATCAATTACTGAAAATGATACATCTCAAGTTCGGAATTTACCGAGAATTGAGCCAAGTCTTGGTAAGTCGTCGACCCCGAAATGGCTAAATGGCGGACTACTCAGTGTTCTCTGTTGCCTTTTCTCTGTGTCCTCTGTGTTAAAGCGTTCCCCTATTTCGCGTAAACGTAAAAGCCGCGCCCTGACTTTCGTCCAAGCCAGCCTGCGGCTACCATTTTTCTGAGCAGCGGGCAGGCGCGATATTTGGAATCGCCAAAACCCTCGTGCAGCACGTCGAGAATGTGCACGCATACGTCGAGGCCAATGAAATCGGCGAGCTCGAGCGGCCCCATCGGATGATTCATTCCCAGCTTCATGATGGAGTCGACGGCTTCCGCTGTCGCGACGCCCTCCATCACGGAGAACGCGGCTTCATTGATCATCGGCAGAAGCACGCGGTTGGAAACGAAGCCGGGCGCGTCGTTCACGGCGACCGGTTTTTTCTCGAGGCGCTCGCACAGTGCCATCGTCGTTTGAAATGTCGCGTCGCTGGTTTGCAGCGCGCGAATCACTTCGATGAGGGCCATCATGGGCACGGGGTTCATGAAGTGCATGCCGATGAAGCGGTGCGGACGCGTCGTGGCTGCGGCGAGCGTCGTGACTGAAATCGAGGAAGTGTTCGACGCGAAGATGACTTCGGGGCGCAGCAACTTGTCCGCTTCGCGCAGCACGGATAGCTTCAGGTCCAGGCGCTCCGGAACGGCCTCGACGGCAAAATCGGCGCGCGCTATTGCCGATAAATCGGTGGTCGTGCGGATGCGCGCGAGAATTTTCGATTTGTCTTCTTCCGCGATTTTTCCTTTTTTTGCTTCGCGGTCCAGATTCTTCACGATTGTGTCGCGGCCGCGCACCAGGAAACTTTCTTCGACGTCGCGCAAGATCACGTCATAGCCGCTGCGGGCGAAGACGTGGGCGATGCCGTTGCCCATGGTTCCTGCGCCGAGAACTGCGACCGTACGAATTTGGTCAGGCGTCATTTGCTCTCCGAAGGATCAGGATGGTCGGGAAAGTGATAGGAAGTCAGGTGGCATAGGCTTCAGCCTGTGGACTTTTGGCCTTGCAAGGACTAAACCCGCACAGGCTGAAGCCTATGCCACAATTATTCCGGCGGACTGGCTTCCAATACTTCGCGTACTACTTCTTTGGCTTTGGCTTCTTTTTCGGGGCGCACGACGAGGCGCCACACGCCGGCGTCGGAGCTGACATGCGAGGCGATTCCTACTTCGCGCAGGCACAGGGATAATGTTTCGGCGAGATCTTCCTGGCTGCCTTTCCAGACTTCGGCGACGGGCTCGTCCTCGTGCCATTCATCAGATGTGTCCGCGGAGACGTCATCCTCGGCGTCGTCGGGGCCGCCTGTTTCCGGAAGCTCTTCCGCATCGGATTCGCCTTCTGATAATTCTTCCGGTTGGACCCAGGCTTCCAGATCGGCCAAAACTTTTTTGGCGCGCTCCAGATTTTCGGCTGAAACAAAAATATCTGTTTGCGGGTTCATCGACGGAAAAAACAGGTGTCCCGCCGTTTCCTGATCGACAACCGGGACGCCTGCTTCTTGCAAAGCTTCGATTACCGCCGCGCGTTCGCCAGGATCGCCACCCTGCCAGATCGGCACAACCGCGGGACGCTCGGCCGTTTCAGGATTGGCGTCAAGTTTATCGACGAGAGGGACGCCGCAATCAGCGCATTGCGTGACGCCTTTAATGTATTGGCATTTGCAGTTTGGACAGATCATGACCGTATGTTAGCGCGGCTCGGCGCGGAAAATCTATTCCTGAGTGATTTGGCGCGCAATTTCGCGCGCGCGCGTCACATCTTGCGAGCGAACACAGAGTCGAGCTCGCTGGCCGGGCTCATCCGGAATATGGCTGGGAATGCCGTTTTCGCGAAGCGCGCTGGCCAGGTATTCGGCCATGGATTCGTCCTCACCCGCCCAGACTTCTGAGGAGGCTTCGCTCGCATTCCACGAGTGTGGCAAAGTTTGCTTGGGATCGAGGCGATCGTTATCGTTTTCTTGTGATCCGCGGAGAGTTTCAACCTTCCTTTCTTTACTCTCCACCCAGCTCAAAGCGCTGTTCGCGCGTTCGAGATCCGCATCGCGAACACGAATCTCATAACCAGCTACGGCTTCGAGGTAATAAGGTCGAGAGGACAGAAAACCGCTGGCGGGATCGTAAGCCTGCAATTGCTTGAAAGGGATGTTTTCATCGCGCAGCGCGGCTTGCAGCGCCGTGAATTTCGCAGGGTCAGACCCGCGCCACAGGACTTGGAGAGAATCGTTGGTCATTTTTATGTTCTATTAAGTTTACTAAAGTGCGGAGCGCCAGTGGGACGCTTTAGGCTGTCCGGGTTTGATTGTTCTTCAATTCTGGATTGCTCCTTGGCCGCCCCGCAAGTCAAAAAAAGACAGGCTAAAGCCTGTCCTACTGGCGCTCAACGGCCAAAGCGAAAGCGTTGCCGCCGCCGAGGCATAATGCGGCTATACCGCGATGGACGTTGCGGCGCTGCATCTCGTAGAGGAGCGTCGTGAGCACGCGCGCACCCGACGCGCCGATGGGATGGCCGATGGCTACGGCGCCGCCATTCACATTTACTTTTGCGGGATCGAGATGCAGTTCGCGCGTCACGGCGATGGCCGCGGCGGCGAAGGCTTCGTTGATTTCGTAAAGATCCACGTCGCGGTTGCGGTCCCAGCCGGTTTTTTCCAGGATTTTTTCCACCGCATAAATTGGCGCCATCATGATCCATTTGGGATCGACGCCGCTGACGGCCTGCGCGACGATTCGCGCCATCGGCGTTTTACCAAGCCTCGCCGCATTGCGCTCGCTTGTTACGACGAGCGCTGCTGCGCCGTCATTCGTGCCGGGAGCATTACCCGCTGTTACCGTGCCATCCTTCTTAAAAGCGGGGCGCAGCCTGCCCAGCGCTTCGAGCGAAGAATCCTCGCGCGGCGATTCGTCATACTTGATGACAAGCGGCTCACCCTTTTTCTGCGGAATCTCTACCGGCACGATCTGCGATTCGATGAAGCAGGATTTCCTGGCGTGAATCGCGCGTTTGTGGCTCTGCAGCGCGAATTGGTCCTGCTCCTGGCGCGTGATGCCGAATTTTTCGGCGACCAGCTCCGCGGTCACGCCCATATGAAAATCGTTGTACACGTCCCACAACCCGTCGCGCACCATGGAGTCCACGACTTCCGCATTTCCATAGCGATAGCCGGTTCGCGCCCCTGGTAGCAAGTAGGGGCAGTTAGACATCGACTCCATACCACCCGCGACAACGATTTCATTTTCTCCAAGCATGATGCCCTGCGCCGCGAGGCCGATGGCCTTCAGGCCAGAACCACAAACCTTATTAATTGTCATGGCGGCCACGCGCACGTCGAGTCCGGCTCCGAGTCCTGCCTGGCGCGCGGGATTTTGTCCTAATCCCGCCTGCACCACATTGCCCATGATAATTTCATCGACAGACGACGGCTCAACGCCAGCGCGATGCACGGCCTCGGCAACGGCCTTCGCACCAAGCTGCGTGGCGGAAAGTGACGCCAGTCCACCTTGAAATTTTCCGATGGGAGTACGAACAGCGCTGAGGATGACTGCCTGGTCCACGGTTGCTCTCCGCCAAAATAAAAACAAATGGAGGTGCGTCACCCGAAGGTGACATCGCCATGGCCCAGTATAGGTTTGGCTTAGGGATTAGGTCAATTTACGTCGCCGTTCTCGGCCAACCGCGGCCCTTTCATACGAGTCTTACGAGCGGGCCCCGCCCGGGGGACGACTGACTTTTTCATTGCTTTCACCGGAACGTTCAGCTCCAGAATTTCTCTTTCCTCTTCCGTCATTTTTCTTAACATCACTTTTTCGAAAATACGTTCCATCGGCGTTTGCGCCGACGAATTGCACAGGGGAAGGTGCGCCATCGAGGGTCTCCTTCTGCCTCGGATTCATCTCCGAGGGTTCAGCTTTTCAGCGAATAGTTCGGGCACAATATCACGTTTTACGGAGAGTATAGTATACATATTTACATATTCTCTAATTACTACTAATCTTCACCTTCGCTCGGAGCAGGGCCAAAAGCGTCATGTGTTAACATTTAGTTAGGACAATCCAGATGGCAGATTTGTTTGAACACGCGCCGGGCACGGCGGCGCCGGGCATTCAGCTTAATCCTGAGCAGCGGGCGGCCGTGCAGCATGGCGATGGGCCTCTCGTGGTCGTGGCTGGCGCGGGCACCGGAAAAACGCGTGTGATTACCGAGCGCATCCGCTACTTGCTGGACACGCAGCCGGAACTTACGGGTACAGAAATCCTGGGGCTGACATTCACGGATAAGGCCGCGAGCGAAATGAAGCATCGCGTGGTGGCCACGTCGCGCGATCGTGGCGAAGCCGAGGCGGCGCGCGCGAGCGCCGTCACTCTGAGTACGTTCCATTCTTTTTGCAATTCCCTGCTGCAGGAAATCAATCCAGAGCTTAAGCCGATTGACAAGGTTGACCACTGGATCCTGCTTCGCCGCAATCTCCCGCTCTTGCAGTTGGAGCATTACCGGCGCCTCGCGGAGCCGGGGCAGTTTTTAGGCGACTTCGTGGAATTTTTCTCGCGCTGCCAGGATGAGCTCGTGACCCCGGACGACTATCAGGCGTATGCGGACAGGCAGCGGGACGAATTTCAACGCGTGCGCAGCTCAATGCCCGAGGACGAGCGGTCTATCCGCGATGAAGAAATCGCCAAAATTCAAGAAATTGCGCGGGCCTATCGCGCCAGCGATTTGTTGTTGCGCGAAAGAAAACTGCTCACCTTCGGCTCGCAGATCATGGATGCGGTGCTGCATCTCGAGAATGATAATGCCGTGAAACAAAGACTGCGCGCGCGCTACAAGTACATCCTCGTCGATGAATTTCAGGATACGAATATCGCGCAGCTGGAATTGCTGTGGCAGCTGGGCGGCGAACGGCCCAATCTCGTGGTGGTGGGTGATCATCGCCAGGCCATTTACCGGTTTCGCGGCGCGTCGTTCGGTAGCTTTTCCATTTTTCTGAACAAGTTTGCAAAAGGCGCCGGCGCGTCTCACGAGGATTTGTTACGGCCTCTTACCGTGAATTACCGTTCCGCCGGGCGCATATTGCGCGTTGCCGGGCAGGTTATAAGCCACAACGAAAAGCCCACCAATATTCCCGAGTATCCGCTGGTGGCGAATAAAGACGACGGCGAAAGAGTCCGCATCGTGACGCACGCCACGAGCGGAGCGGAGGCGCAATGGGTGGCCGCGGAACTGGCGCGGCTGCACAAAGCCGGAGCCAAATGGCGCACGTTCGCGGTTCTATATCGCGGCCACTCGCATCGCGACAAGCTGGTTGACGCGCTGAAGGCGCGGAAAATTCCGTTCGTCATCAAGAATCTTTCGATTCTTTCGCACCGCCTGGTGCGCGATCTGATCGCCTATTTGCGGCTCATCAACCATCCTCTGGATGATGTAGCCTGCGCGCGCGTGCTGGCCATGCCCGCGTGGGGGCTCGAGCCGTCGGACCTCGTGCGGCTCAGCGAACGCGCTGCGAAGAGTAAAGGCTCTTCCCTTTGGGACACCATGCAGGGTGCAAAAAGCGAGCCGCCCTTTTCCACCGGCGGGCGCGATCTCGACGCGCTCGTCGAGCTCATTACGGAGTTGCGCAAGAAAGCGCACTACGTGACTGCGTCGGAATTATTCGGTGCGCTGGCCGAAGGACTGCAAGCGAGCACCGCGGTTGCGGGCGAAGACCGCAAATATTTTGACCGCCTGGGCCAGTTTATTCGCGAGTGGGAGCCAAAGAGCGAGACGGCACAGCTAAAAGAATTCGTGGAGTATCTGGATTATTTCGAGCAGGCCGGCGGCTCGATCAATCTGGAGCAAGAGTCCGGAGATGCGGTGCAGCTGATGACCGTGCACGCGGCGAAAGGCCTCGAGTTCGATCACGTGTACGTGCTGCGCTTAGTGCATCGCGGTTTTCCGGCAGGAGAAAAACCGCGCGTGCTGGAATTTCCTCCCGAACTGATGAAGGAAGAACAGCCGCAGGGAAATTTCCATATTCAGGAAGAGCGCCGCCTGTTTTACGTGGCGGTAACGCGCGCGCGGCAACGTCTCACGCTGAGCACAGTGGAAAACAAGCGATCCAAACCGTCGCCGTTTCTGGACGACATTCTGATGGACGCGCAGATCAAGCGCCGCGACGTGGAGCAACTTGCGCCTGCGGCACTGGGCGGCCTGGTTGCCGCCGGCGAAGATGCGCAGCCATCGCTGTTCCCGACGGAAACGAGCCGCGCACGCATCGGCTCGCGAATTGGCGAATGGGCTACCTCCTACCGCCCGCCCGTTTCAGAACCGCTGGAGATGAGCCCGTCTGGAATTGGCACGCTCGACGCATGCCCTCAAAAATATTTATTCGTGCACGCCTGGAAATTGCGCGGCGGGCCCGCTGCGGCCTTGAGCTTCGGCAGCGTGATGCACAACACGATTAAATATTTTATTGGGGAGCTAATCAAGGGCCACACACTTCCGTGCGAAGAAGTGGAACGGAAATTCGAGTTGGAATGGACTTCCGCGGGATTTGAAGACGAGTATCAGGAGCAGGAGTACAAGAAGGACGGATTGCTGCAGCTGCGCGCCTTTCATGCGAGCACGATCGCCGCGCCTCCCAACGTGATCGCGCAGGAAAAAACTTTTGAGCTGCCGTTCGAAAATAACATAATCCTAAAAGGACGCATGGATCAGGTAAATCGCCTCGAGCCGGGCGAAGAAGAAATTGTCGATTACAAAACCGGGAAACCGCGCAACGAGGACAAGGCCAGAAAAGATGTGCAACTGAGTGTTTACGCGCTCGCGGCTAAAGAAATGTTCGACTGGAATCCGGCGAGGCTCACGCTGCATTTTCTACAAAGCAACAAGCCGGTGAGTTCGACGCGCGATGAAAAGCAGCTGAAAAAAGTTCGTGCGGCCATTCAAGAGGCCGCCGCCGATATTCGCGCCGGAACATTTCCCGCAAAGCCTGGCTTTTCGTGCCGGTATTGCGACTTTGAATCCATTTGTCCCTCGCGCGAGCAGGGCGCGGCGACCAGTGCTTCGGGCGAAGAGTAATCGCTATACGTTCGGCTGCTCACGCGCAATTTGCGCGGCGTCAAGTTTTGTATGGAAGTGCTGCGGTCGTCGCGGCGCAAATGGTGACGCCTGCGCGCCGCCGCGCCACAAAAAAGCGGGGCGACTGTCTTCAGTCGCCCCGCTTGGAAACGTTTTCTTCAGACCTGACTCGGGTTGCTGCGTTTCCTGTTTACTGATCTACCTGGCCCATGCGCGCATTCGCTCCGGAAACTTTTCTCCCCTCAGAGCAGCGAGCCAATCTTTCGCAGACTCGCTGTCTTTCCTTTTACGAGCGTGTGCGCCGGAAGTCAAGAAATAATTCCAGAAATTGCAATTGAAAATTCAATGTACGGTAGCGGTCTGTATTGGAAGCCTCTGAAAAAACATAAGAGAAATTTGTAAGATGAACATTGCTTACGTGGCGCGGGCTTACAATTGCGGAATCATTACGGATTTGTGTTGAGGTAATAGCCGTCGCGGGTGAGCAGCGAGAGGCCGGGGCGCTTCACGCGCACTTCAATGGAGTGGTATGGCTTGGATTTATCCGTGTGCGATCCGGAGTAGGCGATGGTGTACTGGTTGCGCGCCTGCTCGGCTACGCGCGCGTATAAACCTTCCAGATTTTCACGGCTCACTCCGCCGTAAAATATGTCTCCGCCAGTGGCATGCGCATATTTCGACAAAATGTTATTTCCCAGGAAAGTAATGCCGCGATTTAAATTCGCTTCGCCGACGCCAACCACATAGACCGAAACATCCGCAGACAGCAATAATTTCAAGGTATCGTCGTAACTGTGCGTGTTGTTCTTGGCGTTCTGCCCGTCGGAAATCAGGAAAATAATTCTACGCCTGTCGTGCGGCCTGTCCTGCAGCTGTTCGGCGGCGGCGTAGATAGCGTCGTTAATGTGCTTGGTGTTCGGATGCCCGTTGGCCTCGGCGGGAATTTTTGCCGGGCCCGGAGGCTGCGCGGTGTTTACGCGGGGGCCGTCCGTCATGGTGTAAGAACCGATTCCGGGGAAAGAACTGCTGAGATCGATTTTCTTGAGCTGAGTGAGCAGCGCATCATTATCGGCAATAAAATCCTCCGAGATCTGTTCAGGAACTTCATCGAAGCGCCACAGGGACACTTCGTCGGAGGCGCTGAATCCGCCGGCGAGGGTCTCCAAAGTTTTCTGAACTTTTTCGGCCGTTCCCGTTTTTAAATCGTCGTCCACCAAAACGGCGGCCGAGAGCGGAAACGCATCCGCGGAAAATTGCGCGATGGGCTGCTCGATGCCGTCTTCAAACACGCGGAAGTCGTTCTGCTGCAGGTCTGTTACAAGTTCCCCCGCGCTATTTTTTACCGTGACGGGCACAACGACCAGCGACACCGTGGTTCGGATGCTGCCCCGCGAATCCTGCTTCTGGTCTTGTTTTGGAACATCCGAGACTGGCGGCGGCTTTCGCTGCGACCCAGGCGCGCCGAGGGACGGCGCCTGCTCCTGCGGCTTGGGATCCTGCGCCAGCACGTTGGTCCCTGCGGCAGAGGATCCGGCCAGAGCAATCGCCAGCATCGCAACGAGCGTTTTTCGTGTACATTTTATCAAGTTCGAGCACCGTTTCTGCGGCAGCGGCCACCGGACGCCGGGCAAATTGCATCTTAATGTGGCAAGGCGGCATCCAACCCGTCGTCGCAGCCGGAGGAGATTATACAATGCAGTACCGCGCCATTCTTTGCTATCTGTGCGTCGCATCCCTCGTCGGGGGATTGGCCTATGCCGCGGCACCGGGACAGATCCGCGTGCAGGTCAACCAGGTCAACGTCTTCGCCACCGTGCGAGACAAACATAAATCGATTGTCACCGGTCTAACAAAAGATGATTTTCAGGTGTATGAGGATGGCCAGCTCATGGAAATTACCGACTTTTCCGCGGAATCGAACCAGCCCGTCACGCTGGGCATGCTGCTCGATACCAGCGGCAGCGAGTATTACATGCTCTCGGCGGAAAAGGACGCCGGATCGCGCTTCTTCTCCAGAATTCTGCGCAAGGGCGACCTTGGCATGGTCCTCAGTTTTGATACCGATGTGGATCTGCTCGCGGACTTCACCGACGACAAGGGCGTGCTTAATCGCGCGCTGAACCGCGCGCAGATCAATGTTCCGGTAGGCGGCGGCATTACGCAAGGTCCGCTGCCGACCAGCGGCACGGGCGGAACAAATTTTTACGATGCCGTGTACCTGGCCGCGCATGACAAATTATCTGGAGAGGCTGGCAGAAAAGCCGTTGTCGTGTTAACCGATGCCGAGGACACGGGCAGCAAACTGAAGCTTCAGGATGCGGTCGAAGCCGCCCAGCGTACGGACACAGTGGTGCACATTTTACTGGTGGCTGAGGACGGCGGCGATCAGACGGTCGCCAAACGGCTGACCGATGAAACGGGCGGCCGAACGATCGTCGTGCGCAATGAAAAAAATCTGGAAGCCGCATTCGATCAAATTTCTGAAGAGCTGCGTTTTCAATATACGCTGGGCTACACACCTTCCAACAAGAAGCACGATGGCGCCTACCGCAAGATCAAAGTCGACATGAAGAATAAAGATTACAGCGCGCTGGCGAGGCGTGGATATTACGCGCCGAATGACTGAGCGGTTTGGGTAGGACGGGCTTCAGCCTGCGTGGGTTTGACCTTTTTACTGATTTTAGGAACTCACTATAGGGCTCACAGAACTCAAAAGAAGACAGGCTGAAGCCTGTCCTACTTGGCGGGAATGGGGATCGAATAGTAGCCTTTGCGCGCGCGAACGATTAAGTCCTTGCGGTCCACCTGAACTTTAATCGTGTGGTATTTCCCGTCGGCCGCGCGGCCTGCAGGGCTGTAGGCCAGCGCATATTGGTGGCGCAGCTCGTCTCCGATGTCGAGGAACGACTGTCCCAGGTCATCTACCTTGTACGGAAAAAAAACGCGGCCGCCCGTCTCCAGCGCCAATTGCTCCAGCACCTGATCGCCTTCGTTCTTCTCGTACTTGCGCATCACTCGCTTTTGAGGATCTTTGTCTTCCTCAGGAGAAACCCACTCCGTGCTGGTGCTGATCGAATAAATAATCACGCCGGCGCGCTGCGCGGCATCCACTGCTTCGCCGCGCGATTTATTGCTGCTGTTGTCATCCCCATCGGAAATCACAACGAGCACGCGGCGCACATCCGGATTCGGGCCGGAGGGTACCGGCGAATTGTTTAGCAGATGATTGCTCGCGGCGTACACAGCGTCATAGAGCGAAGTTCCGCCGCCCGCGCGCTGCTTCAGGATTGTGTCGCGCAGTTCGCCGCCGTCGCCCGTGAAATCCTTGATAATTTGCGGCCCGTCATCGAAGGTCATGAGGAAGGCCTGGTCGCGGTTGCGGCGCAGCGCGTTGAACAGAAAATCGATGGCCGCGTCCTGCTCAAATTTCAGGCGCTCGCGAATGCTGTTCGACGTGTCGAGCACCATCCCGATGCGCAGGGGCAGATCGGTAGGCTGCGTGAAGTCCGCGATTTGCTGCTGCTGACCGTCGTCAAAAACCTTGAAATTTTCTTTGTTTAAATCGGTGATCAGCTTTTCTTTTTTGGTCACCACGCTGAACAGCACTTCGACGAGGTTTACATTGCGGACGATTGTGGCCTGCCGGTCGTTTTGCGCCGGAGTCGCGGGCTGCGGCTGCGTGGACTGCGGTGGCTGAATGGGCTGCGGTGCAGGCGGTTGCGCCTGCTGCGCGCTGGCAGCGGCTACCGCCGCAAGAATTCCGACAATGACGATCCACGATGCTCGTTTTTTCATGGCGGTTACACGTACGACGCAAGCGCGGCTTCAATTTCCGCGGCGCGCCAGCTCAAAGATGCTCCTAACTGCTCGAAGTATACCCGCAAATCCTGCGGCAGCGGAGCACGAACTTCCACCCACACGCCGCTCGAAGGATGAGAAAAACCGATACGCGCGGCGTGCAAAAAATTCCGTTTCAAGAGCGGCAGCTCCCGTTTACCTGCGCGCAATCCGCGCGGCGCGCCATACAAAGTGTCACCCACTACCGGATGTCCGATGGCCGAAAAATGCGCTCGAATCTGGTGCGTGCGCCCCGTGTGCAACGCGACTTCCACTAAGGTACAGCCGTCGAGGCGCGCGGCGACGCGCCAGTCCGTGCGCGCGTGGCGTCCTTTTTTGGCGCGCGCCGTCATGCGCGTGCGGCGGTTCGGATCGCGCGAAATCGGTAGCGTAATTGTGCCGGAATCGCGCGGCATCTTTCCGTGGACGAGCGTCACGTAAATTTTGCGCACGTTACGCGAACGGAATTGTTCGGAAAGATTTTCGTGCGCTTTGTCGTTTCGCGCGACGACCATCGCGCCGGAAGTTTCGCGGTCCAGGCGATGAACAATTCCCGGCCGCAGCGCGCCGCCCGCCTCTGAAAGTTTTCCGAGGCGGTGCAGCAGCGCGTTCACTAGAGTGCCTCGCGCGTGCCCGGCGCCCGCGTGCACGACCATGCCCGCCGGCTTGTTCACAATTACGAAATCGTCGTCCACCAGCAGCACATCGAGCGGCAAGTCTTCCGGCAAAGCTTCCATCGCGGGTCGGGGCAACACTTCGATCTCGATGGCTTCGCCCGCGGAAATTCGATGGGCGGCTTTGGCAATTCGCTTGTCGACGAGCACTTTTCCTGCGTGCGTGAGTTCCTGGATGCGCGTGCGGCTGAGTTCCGGCACGCGCTCCGCCAGAAATAAATCCAGCCGTCGACCGGCGTCCGTTGCTGTGGCCGTCAAATTTTTTTGCGTGGAGGGAGTGTCGGCCATGGCGTGCATTCTAGCCCGGATATTTCACGGAATTACAGTTTTCCGGGAACGCCAATCTCCCGATTGGCGCGTGGCAACTCGCCAATCGGGAGATTGGCGTTCCCAGGCTGGTTCGATGTAGCACAGGCTTCAGCCTGTTCTACTTAATTGCGTCAGCGATTGTTGGCGCTTGGAACGCTTTTGTCTTGGGCTCTACCAAAGACCAATTCGTAGAGGACCAGCGCGGCTCCTACAGTGATCGCCGAATCCGCTAGATTAAACGCGGGCCAGATGTAGGTCCACAGCCGCACTTCTAGAAAATCCGTGACGCTGCCGTGCATCACGCGATCCAGCGCATTGCCCGCCGCGCCGCCCAGAATCAGCGCGAGGCCGCATTGCGCGACCGCGCCGCCCACGCGGCCTTTTACAATCATCCAAGCGAGCAGCGCCATCACCGCAACGGAAATTAAAACTAAAACCGGCGCCAGCAAAGAGGACTTCGATTCCGAAAACATGCTGAACGCAATTCCCGGATTCTCGCTGTGCACCAGCACAACAATGTCCGCGATCACAGAGTGCCGAAAGAATGGGCTCGTGCGCTCGATCGCAAATTTCGTCGCGCGGTCCGCCGCCAGCACCGCGAGCGAAATCCACAGCCAGCGAGCCCCGCGCATCAGGACGCAGCCTGCGCCTGCCCAATTTCAGAAAGGGCTTTCACGCAGCGCTCGCACACGGTTGGGTTATCGGCATCTTCGCCGACGTGCGTGGAATAATTCCAGCAGCGTTCGCATTTCGCGCCATCCGCGCGCTTCACGGCGACTCTCAACTCCGGAAGCGACTCGGATTTTTGCGCGTCCGCGGGGGGTGCGCCGGCAAGCTCCACTTGCGACACAATGAAGAGCCCAGGCAACCAGCCGTGATATTGCTGCAAGACGGCGGCGAGTTCCGGCGTCGCGCTCAACACCACTTTTGCTTCGAGCGCACCGGAAATTGTTTTTGCAGCGCGCGCCGCTTCCAAAGTGCGAAGCACTTCCGTGCGCACCTGCAAAAGTCTCTTCCAGTTCTCGGCCTTCGCAGGATTGAACGGCGAGCCAAACGTTTCCTTCGTGGGAAACATCGCCATGTGCGCGCTTTCCGGATCGCCCGCCAAGTGCGGAATGTGCTTCCAGATCTCCTCGGCCGTGAAAACCATGATGGGCGTCGCGAGGCTTAGCAGCGCTTTGGCGATGCGATACATCGCGGTCTGCGCCGAGCGGCGCGAGCGGTTGCGCGGAGCGAACGTGTATAGGCGGTCCTTCAGCACGTCAAAATAAAACGCGCTGAGGTCCACCACGGCGAAATCGTGCATCGCATGGAAGACGCGGTGAAATTCAAAGCCGTCATACCAGTTGCGGCATTGCGCGACGAGTTCCGCGGTCCGCGAAAGCATCCAGCGATCGATCTCTTCGAGTTCGGCTTCCGGCACGGAATCGCGCGACGGATCGAAATCGGCGAGATTGCCGAGCGCGAAGCGGAATGTGTTGCGCAGCTTGCGATAGGCTTCGGAAAGCTGCGTCATCACGTTGTCTGACATGCGCACGTCCGCGGTGTAATCCTGCGACGCGACCCACAAACGCAGCAAATCCGCGCCCCACTTTTCACACACTTCCGTCGGCAGCACTACGTTACCGAGCGATTTACTCATCGGCTGGCCCTTCGCATCGAGCGTCCAGCCGTGCGTGAGCACTTGCCGGTACGGCGCCCCATTGCGCACCGCAACTCCCACGAGCAGAGAGCTGTGAAACCATCCGCGATATTGATCGGGCCCTTCGAGATACATGTCCGCAGGCCACGGCAATTCGTGTCCGGAGGAATCGAGGCGGTCCAGCACCGCGAGATGCGAGGAACCGGAATCGAACCACACATCCAGAATGTCTGTCTCCTTGCGCCATTCCGATGCGCCGCAGGAACACCTCGTCCCCGGCGGCAATAATTCTTCCACCGTGTGGGTGAACCACGCGTCCGCGCCCTCCACGGTGAACCATTTTTTTACGAGCTCGTGCAGCGCCGCGTAATCGTCAAACTGCTTCTTGCATTTCGTGCAGTACAAAATGACCAGCGGCACGCCCCAGAAGCGTTGCCGCGAAACGCACCAGTCCGGCCGCTCCGCGATCATGGAGTGTATGCGCTCGGCACCCCACTCGGGAGTCCATTGCACTTTGGCAATTTCCGCGAGCGCGCGCGTGCGGATCGGGCCCGCGCCCGTGCCCGCCCCATCCAGGTCGATGAACCATTGTTCCGTTGCGCGGAAAATCACGGGATTGTGGCAGCGCCAGCAATGCGGGTAACTGTGCGAAATTTTTTCCTGACCGATTAGAGCGCTTCGTGACTCGAGCAACTGGACGATGATTGGGTTCGCTTCAAAAACGGCTTTGCCTTTGTACTCCGGCAATCCTTCCGTAAATCTTCCGTCGTCGTCGATCGGAGCATACGCTTTAATGCCATATCGCTGTCCGGTCTGATAATCCTCCACGCCGTGTCCCGGCGCCGTGTGCACAATGCCCGTACCGGAATCAAGCTCGACGTAGTCCGCGAGCACAGCAGGCTCGAGACGCTCAGTCAGAAATGGATGCTGAAACACGAGCCCGAATTTTTCTACGATCTGCCGACCGGAATAAGTTCCAAAAACATTTCCGGTTTCGACGTACTTGCAAGCCGCGGCAACCGTATGTCGAAGTTGGTCGGCGAGGATATAGACGTCGCCGCCCTCCACCTCAACCGCGGCATACCGATGCTCAGGATTAAACGCGAGCGCCATGCTCGCGGGGATCGTCCAGGGAGTGGTTGTCCAAATCACGCCGTAAACATTTTTTCCCTTCCAGTCTGCCGGAATTTTCGAGTCGGCGTTCTGGATCAGTTTGTAGCGCACATAGATGGAAGGGCTGGTGTGGTCTTCATATTCCACTTCCGCTTCGGCCAGCGCGGTCTTATCAAAAATGCACCAGTACACGGGTTTCAAGCCGCGGTAGACGTAGCCTTTTTCCAAAAAAGTAATGAAAGCGTCCGCGATGGTCGCCTCATAGTGCGGGCTCATCGTCAGGTACGGATCTTCCCACTGCCCCAGCACGCCGAGCCGCTTGAAATCGCGGCGATGCTGATCCACATAGCGCAAGGCAAACTCACGGCACATGCGGCGGAATTCGCCAGGCGGCACGCTTCCCTTTTTCCCGCCCAATTCTTTTTCCACCTGCGTTTCGATCGGCAGCCCGTGGCAATCCCATCCGGGAACATAGGGCGCGCGAAAACCCGCCATGGTTTTCGACTTCACCACCATGTCCTTCAAAATTTTATTGAGGCCGGTGCCCAGATGGATAGTGCCCGTCGGATACGGCGGCCCATCGTGCAGAACGTAAGTGGGCGCGCCGGCGCGCGATTCCTGAATGCGATGATAAAGTTTTTTTTCTTCCCACTCCGCCAACTGCTTCGGCTCGTTCTGCGGCAAGCCGGCCTTCATCGGAAAGGCTGTGCGCGGCAGGTTCAGGGTGCTTTTCAAATCTTCAAATTTGGGCATAAGTTAGTTTCGTCTGCGAAATATCCTTTTACTTTTTCTTGCGTCTACTTGAATGCGTCTTTTTGATTATTGAAGAGAAGCGCGCAATCCGCCAAATGTCAGGCGAATTTAGCAGGGTCGGGCGCCACCTGCACGCCAAGCCTGTACCGCGTTGTTGGGAAACCCGCTTTCTCGTGTTAACGTCACAATGTTACAATGGATTTGAAGATGTGTCAGCCGTTGCCCTCCCGGGCATCCATTCGGTTGGGGGAAGAATCGTAGAGCAAGTAACATTATCGATTCCCGCGAGGTTCATGCTGCAGTGAGCACGATTGCGCCAAAATGGAGTGATCCAGGAACACCGGCACCGAAGGTGGTGTTGCCCGAGGGTACGTCTGCGCCCCGGCTCGGCGGCGCCCAAAAGCCTCTTTCGCGCGGGTTTATATCCAACCTCAAGGATTTTTTGACCGAACGCCCTATCAAAATTGATAAAAACGCTAAGGGCGTGGTTTTCACGCCGCCCGCGTACGGCGGAGGCGTCGCCGAAAATTTTAAAGAGTGGTTCAAGCCTACGCCTAAAGCCGTATCGTCGCGCATGACGGTCGACTGGCAGCCATCGTACAAAGTCCTATGGCAGAACCTGCGCGACTTGGTTTCTCCACCCAAGCTGCCGCCGCTGCAGGTCACGAGCAAACCCGTCAAGGTAAAGGAAATATGGTCGAAGGACAAAGCCTTTGGACCGTCCCAGATGATTGCGCTGGGCGTGCACATCGCCATTACGGTTCTCGTGTTCTCACCGTTGCTCTACACGGTAGTCACCAAGGCGACATCGAATCCCGTGAACCAAGGGCTCGTCACGCCGCTTGACATCTCCGACTACACCATGAAACTGCCTCCGGGGAAAGATAAGGCGGGAGGCGGCGGTGGAGGCGGCGAACGCAATCCTCTGCCTGCGACTCGGGGCAAGGCGCCCAAGTTCAGCTTCAACCAGATTGCGCCGCCCATGGTGCACACCAAGCCCGATTCAAAAATTGAGGCGACTTTGTTGGGCCCTCCGGACTTAAAAATTCCGAGCCCGAACATGGATAACTACGGTGACCCGCTCTCGAAACTGATGAACAGTTCCGGCGGGCCGGGTGGCGGCAGCGGAATTGGCAGCGGCACAGGCACGGGAATCGGCAGTGGCGAAGGCGGCGGCCTTGGCCCCGGCTCCGGCGGAGGAACGGGCGGCGGCGCCTATCACCCGGGAACGGGCGGCGTTGGCTATCCGTCGTGTGTGTATTGCCCCGATCCAAAATATTCCGAAGAAGCGCGTAAGGCGAAGTACCAGGGCACTGTTGTTCTTCAAGCAGTGATCACGCCGGACGGACGCGCCACGGAAATACAAGTGGTAAAAGGTCCCGGCCTCGGCCTTGAAGAAAAAGCGGTGGAAGCCGTCAAGCAATGGCGATTCAAGCCGGCCATGGGCCCTGGTGGAAAAGCCGTACCCGTCGTAGTTCCCATCGAAGTTACGTTCCGTTTGCTCTGATCAAATTCCGCCGGTCGTCTAATTCGCCCAGTAGACCAGGCTTCAACCTGTCTTCTTTTGATTTTAATTTATTGGGTATACGAATCGCATTCCATTCCGGAAGACAAAACCAAAAGCAGACAGGCTGAAGCCTGTCCTACTAAAACCATCTGCCGCATGCGGGCAGGCACTTGAATCGGCTCGTTCTCCACCGGCGCGTTCGTGTACTGCCGTTGCGGAAACACCCGCCTCGGGAATCGTTTCAAACCGCGCGGCACCGATGTAAAATTCGCCATGAGAGCCATGACAAAAAAAACGTACGTCCGAGCAGTCACTCTGTTGGTAGCCGCACTATCTTTTATTACTCCCGCGCGTCTTGCGGCGCAGTCAACGGGTCGCGTCGAATTTCAAGCGCGCGTCGCCCCCTCCGGCGGGCAACCGGAACCCGTTCGCCAGCTCTCCTTTTATCTCCTGCGCAAAAGCTTTGAAGATATCCGCGCGGAGGCCCAGCAATCCGCACCCGCATCCGATCTCAACAAGTTCATAGACGGCCTGGAATTTACTCCCGAGTTGAAAGCCTGGATGAAGAAACATCACACCGCACAACTCTCCGGCGAGGAATTCACGAAGAGCCTTACTGCAGACGATATCGTCGACACTCCCGAGCTCTTCAAAGCGTACATGACTCACAACGAGGCCTACCGCGGCGCGGGTTTTCCTGAACCGAAATTCAGGGCCAAAGACCAGAAATCCAATCCCGAAAAATATCAGGAGCAGAAAGACCAATATAGCGCCGCCATCCGTAAATTTATTGCCGCTTCCCCCGATACAGTAAAAGGAATGGATATGGAACTCGTTAGCTTGAATCCCAGCGCGAAATGGATTTCCCTGGAAAGCAAACACGCCAAAATGGTGGAAGCGGATGCGATGCAGATCGCGCAGGAACGCTACGTCGTGGCGCGCACGGAAACGGATCTCGAAGGCCACGGAGTTTTTTCCAACGTTCCGCCCGGAAATTACTGGATAGGAATGTTCGGCGCAGAGGCGATTTCAGGGGACGTTCGCCAGCATTGGGACCTGCGTGTTACAGTTCGAGAGGGAGAAACCGCGAGCGTGGAACTCTCCAACTTCAACGCCGTCCGGTCCAACACATCGGCGCAAAATACCAACAACTGAGGATTTCCTCCGCAGTGATCTGGCCAGATGAAAGCGCGTCATAGATGGGCACGTTGCCGCTGTGGATCGCGTTTAATGCCGGTGTCGCGTTATTCCTGCTGCTCGATCTGGCGCTGTTTCACCGACGCGCCCACGCGGTAACCTGGCGCGAAGGCGCGCTGGAGAGTGCGGCATGGATCGGGATTTCGCTCGCCTTCGGCGCGTGGATTTATGTCTCGCACGGGCGCACGACGGGCCTCGAATTTTTCAGCGGCTACATCGTCGAAAAATCTCTCAGCGTGGATAACATTTTCGTTTTCCTGCTGATCTTCCAATATTTTCGCGTCGATCCACGGTACCAGCACCGCTTGCTGTTTTGGGGGGTTCTCGGCGCGATTGTCCTTCGCGGCACCATGGTCGGCCTCGGCGCCGTGCTGATCGAGCGGTTCGACTGGATTCTCTACGTCTTCGGCGCTTTTCTCCTTTATTCAGGATTCAAACTCTTCGGCGCAGACCACGCCGTGCACCCCGAGAAAAATCCAGTGGTGCGATGGGCGCAAAAATATCTGCCCATGTCCAAAGAGGGTTCCGGGCAGAACCTCTTTTTGCGCGAAGGCGGCAAGTGGCTGTTCACGCCGCTCTTTCTGGTGGTCATCGTTCTGGAAACCACGGACCTCGTGTTGGCGGTGGACTCGATTCCAGCGGTGTTCGGCGTCACTCGCGATCCCTTCATCGTCTACACTTCTAATATTTGTGCGATTCTCGGCCTGCGCGCGCTCTATTTCCTGCTGGCCGGAACTCTGCAATACTTCCAGTATCTTGACGAAGGCCTCGCGCTTACGGTCATGTTCATCGGGGCAAAAATGCTGGCCGCCCCGTGGGTGCCTATTTCGACCGGCTTATCACTCGCCGTTGTGGGAGGAATCATTGCGCTCTCGATTCTCATTTCGATTATTAAGGCAAACATGCAAATGAAAGAACAACCTGGAAAAACGTATACAGACTATACCTACGCTTTCAACCCCGTTCCGGTGACGCCGCAATTGATTGGGCAGCTAGCAGATCGCGACCCTGCCGAACGCGCACTGGCGGCTGACAAGCTTTTTATCGCGGGCCTTTCACGCGTGTACGGTTTTCAGCGCCATGTGGAAGTGAGCAAGGATTTGCAGGCGCTCTTTGTGAAGGAAAATTATGGATGTACTCATCCGGTTGTTCCTTTTTCGGCCGTCATCACAGTCGGAATCGCTGTTCTCCCGGAAACTTTCGAAAGGATTCGTGCCGCCAACGGTTTAGTGAAACTGGCCGACGCGCCTGCCGATCAGGACGTTCTGGAATTTGAATTGGAATTCGGTGAGAGTGGAATGCCGCATGTCCGGCTGGACATTCTCACTACGAACGCACCCGGCGGCAACGGCGCCATTGCGCGATACCTCGAAAAATTTGGCGAAGGAATTCAGCAAGTGGAGATTGACGTTACGGATGTGGATCGCGCCACGGAAATTCTGCGCATGCTCTTCAATATTCCGCCAATTTTTCCGGCCACGCGCTCCGGAGCAAACGGAACCCGCGTAAATTTTTTCCTCTTCACCGCGGAAGACAATCAAAAGCTGCTGGTGGAATTAGTAGAGCAGCCCAAGTAGGACAGGCTTTAGCCTGTCTTCTTTAGACTTCTTCCAGTCCAAGAAAATTCAAAACAAGACAGGCTGAAGCCTGTCCTACTCAACTCCTGCCGTAAACCGGAATGGCCGCCCCATGAATCACTCGTGCGTCTTCCGTGCACAAAAACAAAATAACGCGGGCAATCTCCTCCGGCTTCGGCCATTTGGAAAAGTCTGCCTTGGGCATCGCCGCGCGGTTGGCCGCCGTATCGATAATGCTGGGCAAAATAGAATTTACATTAATGTTGAAGGGTTTTACGTCCGCCGCGAGCGAATCCATCATCGCCAGCGCGGCCGCTTTCGATGCCGCGTAAAGCGATCCGCCAGCTGCATGATCGATGGCCGCTTTGGACGCGATGTTCACTACCCACCCGCGATTCTGCTTGATCATCTGCGGCACCACGGCGCGCGCCAGTACATATCCCGCAGCCAGGTTGAGCGCGAGCATCTTGTCATAAGTGCGCGCGTCGGAGTCCCACAAATTTGTGCCGCCCGCGTACCCTCCCACTGTGTTCACCAAAATGTCCAGCCGGCCATGATCTGCGACAATCCCGGCGATAAATTTTTCAACTGCGAGCGCGTCGGTGACATCGACGTCCGCGCCAATCGGTTTGCTTGCCCCGATCTTTTCCGCCGCGGCCACGAGCGAGGCATATTCTTCCGCCACGCGAAAGCTCACCAGCACCGTCGCTCCCGCATCCAGAAACGCCATGCTCACTTCACGCCCAAGCCCGCCCGTCCCGCCCGTTACCAGTACAATTTTTTTGTCAAGGTTCACGATGTCCTCAGAGTGTGATTGGATTCGAACCGTTCGGGATCGGTGCGGACCCATTTGCCAACATACCAGAAAACCCCCGCACCAACGGCGCGGAGATCCGCCAGCCAGGGGCAACGCCCCGGATATGAGACCGACTATCGAATCTCCGCCCTGAAAGGGCGGAAGGTCCCTGCGCCCCTTCAGGGCGCAAACCAATCGCGGTGCCACGAAACCCAGGGCGTTGCCCTGGGCTAGATACCTGCAGCGCTTTCAGCGCCGGAAATCAGATCTCCTGGATTAATCGCATGTCCCGGATCATTCGCGTCAGCCGGATTAACCGCGTCTCCCGGATCAGGCGCGTCTCGTGGATCAATGGCGTCAGCCGGATCAAAACGCGCGATCCCGCGCCAACGGCGCGGAGGTCTGCCAGCCCGGGGCAACGCCCCGGGTACGAGACCGACTATCGAATCTCCGCCCTGAAAGGGCGGAAGGTCCCTGCGCCCCTTCAGGGGGCAAACCAATCGCGGTGCCACGAAACCCAGGGCGTTGCCCTGGGCTAGATACCTGCGGCGCTTTCAGCGCCGGAAATCAGATCTCCTGGCGTAATCGCATGTCCCGGATCATTCGCGTCAGCCGGATTAACCGCGTCTCCCGGATCAGGCGCGTCTCGTGGATCAATGGCGTCAGCCGGATCAAAACGCGCGATCCC
>DASRQU010000075.1:0-17018 GCA_035696345.1 Candidatus Acidiferrales bacterium | reverse complement strand
GGGCGACCTCACGATCTTCTCCACCGAGCAAAAATGGATTTTCCATGCGAAAGATTCCCTCAGCAAATCCAAAAATTCCCCATTCGATGGCCGCGAATTCACCGGCGGCCCCGTCGCGACGGTTGTCGCCGGACGCGTTGTATATAAGGGATAGCTTCGAGCGAGTCTTGGAATTTTGTGGCATAGGCTTCAGCCTGTGCGGTTTTGACCTTGCACGGACTAAACCCGCACAGGCTAAAGCCTATGCCACGTAGATCCCAACCCGAACCTGACGCCTCACGAATTATGCATTACGGATTTTCAGGAATATCGCGAGGTTCGCGGCCAGCACAAATGCCTTGCACCACAGCGGCAAGTGAATCACTGAATGTTTTCTCTGCGCGAATCTAAACCAGACAGGCTGAAGCCCGTCCTACCACTGAGCGCCCGTCAGTCGTAATCCGCAAGCGGACCGAGCCCGTGATCCTCGCTTGTCGTGCCAACGGAGGATAGACTAGGTTTTCATGCTTGATTACTTCAGGCAGGTCTTGCGCTCTCGCGCTACGAACTGGCTACAAGGATCGCTATCATTATCAGCAGCCGATAAATTTTCATGCCCGTCCCTTATAAACCGCGAGCCGATTGGTCTCGCCAAGTTTATATCTTTGAGCATGAAGCTTTGCAGTTTCTTGCCCTTGGGAGTTCACTCCTGATAAATGGATATCGGAAATCAGCTTTAGGATGAATTTTCAAACCGGCAGGCGCATTGTTGAACTGTGGGACTCGATGTGTGCAGCGAGGTCCGTGACAAAGTTTCGCAGTTTATTCGTGCGAGCCAAACTCGGCGGCGGGGTGCATGCCGTGTTGGGGAACTTCGTGGACGCTGCGCGCTTCGGAATTTGTGGCACAGGCTTTAGCCTGTGCGGTTTTGATCTTGCATGGACTAAACCCGCACAGGCTGAAGCCTATGCCACGTAAATCACAATGCGATTTTGGCGCATGACAAGGTACGCATCACCCATTTCCATGAAAATCGCGGGGGCGCGGTCCGCACAAATATCTTGCACCAGAGCATCGAGTGAATCACTGAACGTTTTCTCAGCGCGAATCTAAACCAGACAAACTGAACAGACTGGGGGAAAACTCGACATTCTGTCATTCTGAGCGAAGCGAAGAATCTCTCCTTCTTTTTATGTTCTTGTACTTACAATCGAAGAGAGATTCTTCGCTTCGCTCAGAATGACAGCGTAAATGCTTTTTCCGCGGATTGTGAAGCCTATCCCACTGGAGCGCGATTCCAACGCCCTTGGTTTTAGTGCGAGCCGGGCTCGGCGGCGGGGTGCATGCCGTGTTGGGGGACTTCGTGGACGCCGCGCGGGGGCGGTTCCGTGCGGATGCGATAGAAATGATCGAGAGGGCCGGGGCCCTTGCCGATGAGGAAGCCTCGTTCGATGGCCTTTGTTACATAGGCTTTCGCGAGGAGCACGGATTCGCGGAGCGGGCGACCGCAAGCGAGTTGCGCGGCAATCGCCGACGCGAATGTGCATCCGGTACCGTGCGTGTTGTCCGTCTTAAGGTGATCGCCGCCGAAACGCAACATTTCAGAACCGTCAAATAAAATGTCGATGGCCTTGTCCATGTGGCCGCCCTTGACGACCACGGCACGCGCTCCGCGCTCTACGATTTTTCGGGCCGCGGCTTCCATCCCGGCCTGATCCTTGATGGTGAGGCCCGAAAGAATTTCAGCTTCCGCAATATTCGGCGTGATGACCGTCGCGCGCTTCATCAATTCTTCGGCGATGTACTTGATTCCGCCCGCGTCCAGCAGATCCGCGTTGCCGGAAGTGGATTTCATCACGGGATCGAGCACGACGTTTGCCACGCCCGCGCGATCCAGAAATTCGGCGACCACGACGGCGTTTCCACGATGCCCGAGCATTCCAATTTTTATGGCGGAAAATTTCACATCGTCAAAGAGCGCGTCCAGCTGCGCGCGCAGTTCCGTGGCCGGAGTGTCATGCACGGATTTAACGCCTTGCGTGGATTGCACGGTGAGCGCGGTGACCGCGGCGACGCCGTAGCAGTTGTGCGCTGCGAATGTTTTGATGTCTGCCGCGATGCCCGCTCCGCCTGTGGGATCGAATCCCGCAATCGTCAGCACGATCGGCGGAGCAACGTTCACATGATTGGACAATTTTCCGAGCCCCTTCGCGAAAAAAACTCGCACTCACCCAGTGGGCCGGCCCAAAAAACTTCACGCGAGCAGGCATTCCGAAATGTACGCGCGTGACCGCCCGCGCGCAATAGAAATTTTCAGGAATATACAACGATTGATGGAAGGAAACACAGAAAATCAAAATAAAATCAGGTTAAAGCATTTTATGGAAAGAGGCCGCGCACCAAAGTGGCATCGGCCACGCGTCCTACGGCCAAAATGTAGGCGGCGGCGCGAGGATGAACATGAAATTTGCGCATCGTTTCATGCACATCGTTAAATGCGCGGCGCATCACGTATTCCAGTTTTGAATTGACTTCCGCAAGCTGCCAGAAAAATCCCTGCAGGTCCTGCGACCACTCGAAATAGCTGACGGTGACGCCGCCGGCGTTCGCGAGAATGTCCGGAATCACGAAAACGCCTTTGCGAGAAAGAATTTCGTCCGCGTGCGGCGTGGTTGGACCGTTTCCCGCTTCCGCGACGATCTTGGCTTTAATCTGGTCGGCATTGTGCAGCGTGATCACGTTCTCGAGAGCGGCGGGAATCAGAATGTCGCACTTCAGCGCCAGCAATTCATCATTCGAGATGCGCGAAGCTCCCGGCATGCCTACGACGGTGCCAGCGCGTTCCTTGTAGCGCATCGCGCGCAGCGGATCGATGCCGCGTGGATTGTGCACGCCGCCACGGGAATCGCTGATAGCGACGATCTTGGCTTTTTTCTCCGCGAAAAGGCGCGCAACTGCCGAGCCGACGTTGCCGAATCCCTGAATGGCCACGGATGCGCCACGCAAATTAATTTTCTTGACCTTGCACGCTTCTTCCACCACAAACAAAACGCCGCGTCCGGTTGCGTCCGATCGGCCTTGCGAGCCTCCAATCGAAACGGGTTTGCCGGTGACCACACCGGGGGACGCGTGCCCTACCGTCATGGAATATGTGTCCATAATCCAGGCCATGGTTTGCGAATCCGTGTAAACATCCGGCGCGGGGATATCGATTTCCGGTCCGATGATGGGCTGGATTTCCGCGGCGTAACGGCGCGTCATGCGCTCCAGTTCGCCCTTGGACATGTGTTTCGGATCGCAAATGATGCCGCCCTTTGCGCCGCCGTAAGGGAGATTGACGGTAGCCGTTTTCCAAGTCATCCACGCCGCCAGCGCTTTTATTTCATCGAGAGTTACGTTTGGATGGTAGCGCAATCCTCCCTTGGCCGGGCCGCGCGATACGTTGTGTTGCACGCGGAAGCCCGTAAAAACTTTGGTCTGGCCATTGTCCATCTTTACGGGGACGGCCACTTCCATCACGCGCTTTGGCGTGCGCAGGATCTGGCGCAGGCCCGGATCGAGCTTTAAATATTCCGCGGCCATATCAAATTGAATCTGCGCGATGCGGAATGGGTTCAGTTCTTCGCGCGGCGCCATGCGCGGCAGGATAGGCTGAGGTTGAGGGACGGCTTTCGCGACCGTGGCCATGGACGATTCTCTCCTTGAGTATTGCGACTATGCACTCGCAGCGCGCTGGGCATTCGACTGATACCGCGTGCGGCATTCGGCAGAACAGAAGTGCAACAGCTGGCCCGATTGCTCCAAGGGGAATGAAATTTCCGGTGAGACATAGGTGCCGCAATATGGATCGCGTTGCAGCGCTACGGGATGCAACTCGCCCGTTTGCGCCTGAGGCATAGGGGGAGCACCCGAATTTCCCAGCGCCTTGGCCAGAAGCTTGCGCATCGTCCACGCCAGACCCTGGCTTATCAACCGATCAATTCGCTGTTGTAAAGTCACCCGCTCGACGCTTCCCAGCGGCATTTTTGGCGCAGCCTGCCGCGCATGTTCCTCTGCTCCCTGACGAAACGGGGCCTGAAAGAACCAGGCGGGCCGAAGCCCCTTGAATGATTTCCAGCTTACGCGGATGGGAGGATTGGGTGCATCCACGTAACAAACGAAGTGTAGTCAACCCCGAAAAGCGGTGTCAACGAAAGAACACGGTTATTTTTGAGTGAGATGCCTTGGAAACACGGAAGTTAGAATCGCGACGACGGGTAAAATTAACGTATCTAACTAATAACAATAGACTTGGTTGAAATTGGCACTGCCAGGCAATATCGCTACTGTAGGCAGGCTTTAGCCTGTGGGTTCTTGGCCTTGCGGGGACGAACCCCCACAGGCTGAAGTCTGCGCTGCGTCCCACCTGCTGGCGCCCCTTTCGATAAGCTTAAGCTTTTGCCGGGATTCGATCCGTCCCCAGATAGGGTCGTAGCACTTCGGGGATGATGACGGAGCCGTCGGGCTGCTGAAAATTTTCCATGATCGCAAGCCACGTACGGCCGACGGCCAGTCCTGAGCCGTTCAGCGTATGCACGAACTCACTCTTGCCGCCCTTAGGTTTATAACGGATGCCGGAGCGGCGCGCCTGAAATGCCTCGGTGTTGGAGCAGGAAGAAATTTCCATGAACTCGTTGGCCGACGGCAGCCACACTTCGATGTCGTATGTTTTGGACGAGGCGAAGCCCATGTCACCGCTGCAAAGACCCATGACGCGATAGTGCAGGCCGAGTTTCTGCAGAATTTCTTCGGCGTTGCGGACGAGCGATTCGAGTTCGTCGTAGCTTTGTTCGGGCCGCGTGAACTTGAACATTTCCACTTTCTGAAACTGATGCTGGCGTTTCAAGCCTCGCGTGTCCTTGCCTGCGGCGCCGGCTTCGGAGCGGAAACATGCGGTCCACGCGCAAAGTTTTGTGGGCAGCTGATCGGCGTCCAGAGTTTCCTCGCGGTAGAAACTGGTCAGTTCTACTTCAGAGGTGGGCGTGAGCCACAGGTCCGTGCCTTCCAGGTGAAACATGTCGGCCGCAAATTTGGGCAACTGGCCCACGCCGGTCAAGGCGGCGGTGTTTACGATGAAGGGTGGGAGAATTTCGGTGTAGCCATTCGCCGCGTGCGTGTCGAGAAAGAATGCGGCGAGTGCGCGTTCCAGGCGCGCGCCCAAGCCGATATAGACTGCAAAGCGCGTACCGGCGATTTTCGCGGCGCGCTGGAAATCGATGATGCCCGCATTTTCGGCGAGCTCCCAATGCGGGCGCGGCTTGAAGTCGAATTTTGGGGGAGCCCCCCATCGCCGCGCTTCCACATTTGCGGAAGCGTCGTGGCCCACCGGGACTGAGCTGTGCGGGCGATTGGGAACTGTCAGCATGAAATCCGAGAGCTTCGTTTCTAGATCGGTAATGCGCTCGTCGGCCTGCTTGATGTCTTCGGAAACCTGCTTCATCTCGGCGAGCACGGTGGAAACATCCTCGCCGGCCTTTTTCTTGCGCGGAATTTCCTCGCTCGCTTTATTGCGCTGGGCTTTTAGCCGCTCGGCGAAGGTAATGCGTTCGCGACGCTCCTGATCGATGGCGCGAAAAAGTGCGAAGTCGATTTTGACGCCGCGATTAGCGGCCATTTGTTCAAATTCTTCGATGTGCTCGCGAAAATATGCCAGTTCATGCATCGGGATAGGATACATGAAGGCAGCTGAGAGTTAACAGTTAAGAGTTGAGAGTCGGCCAGAGTTCCTCTCGGAATGGTTTAATTTCCTGGGAACGCCAATCTCCCGATTGGCGCTTTCGGAGGCGCCAATCGGGAGATTGGCGTTCCCGGGGTTGTCGGAAAAACTCTGAACTCTGAACTCTCAACTGTTAACTCTTAACTTCTTCCCGCTTGCAGGCGCATTTTTGCTCACGTGCCCACGTGCTAGCATCCAGTTGGAGACACACGATGACTGAATTTGTCCAAACCGAAGCAGCGTTTGTGAAGCCTGCGCGGCGCGCGCCCGGCGATTTCGAGTTCATCCGCATGAAGGTCGATGGCGCTGTCGCGCGGCTCACGCTGCAGCGGCCTGAACATAATTTGTTGAATGAACAGGTGCTGCGCGAGATGGCGGACGGCATCGGGATGATCGCCGAAAACGGCGCCGCGAAAATAATCATTCTGGATTCCGCCTGCAAAGTTTTTTCGGCCGGCGTCGATATCGGCGAATACACAGCGGAGCGCGCGTTTTCCATGCTGGACGCGTTTCATTCCGCATGCATCGCCATGGTAGAAGCGCCGCAACCGGTGCTGGTGATCGTAGATGGCGCAGCAATTGGCGGCGGCGCGGAACTGGTGGCATACGGAGATTTGGTGGTGGCCACGCCGCGTGCTCGGTTTGCGCTGCCGGAAATTACCATTGGAATGTTTCCGCCACTGGCTTCGACCATGTTTCCGCACATCGTCGGGCCGAAGCGTGCGCTCGAACTCGTGCTGACGGGCGAAGCGATTTCGGCGGAACGCGCGCGGGACTTGGGACTCGTGAACCGTTTGGTGCCGGAGGCGCAATTGCCGACAGCGGTCAACGAGCTGATCGCGAAGATTACGGCACAGTCCGGCGCCGTGCTGGGCATGGCTAAACGCGCAGTGCTGGGCGGCATGGGTATGTCGTTGCGTGACTCGCTACAAAACTCGATGAAAATTTTCCTGAACGAATTGTACCGGCTCGAAGATTCGCAGGAAGGGCTTCGCGCGCTGCTTGAAAAACGCAAGCCACAGTGGAAGAATCGTTAGGTGAGCTAACGCGTCTCCCCGCCGCGCGGGAGATAGCTATGGACGACCCTCTAAACAGCCCCGGCCCAATCCCCGATGAAGAGTCGCAGGACCCCGTTCAGCAGCCGGAAACCGAGCGGCTTGCGGAACCCGTGCGCGATATCTTTCCGATTTTTGCAGTGCAACAGGAACCGGCGGTGGATCGCCGGGCGGAAGTAATCGCGATGTACGCGGAGGCAGCGGCGCGAAGGCGCGGGTTTTTGCACAATTTGTATGTATTGCTCGGCCTCGCGCTGGCGGCGTTTATATTATCGACGTGGATTCTGGTTCGCGTCGATTCTCCGTTCGGCCTGTTTTCTACGGGGCCGCAGGAGATCGTGCGTGCCCAGCTTCGCGCGCTCGATCATGGCGAATTGCGACCTGCGTATGACATGTTTTCGGCGCGTTACCGGGGGCAGGTTTCGTTTGATACGTGGCACGAACTATTCGTTACGCACTGGCGGATGTTTCACGCAGATGTGGTGCGCTCGGAATCTCCGGCGCAAAGCGGCGGCGGCGTGACGCTGGAAATTTATCTTCACGGCGCGGATGACAAGGATTACCGCGCGCGCTTCTTGCTGATCCGGACGGATGGGCGCTGGTGGATCGATGACGTGCATTGGGAGCAGGAGCCGGATGAACACGCGATTTCCCGCACCTGATTTTCTACTGCTTTAGTTCCGGAATTCGTTTTACTGATATCGCTCTCCAGTATCAAGCCAGATAGACCTGGCCCACCAGAGTTGCAATAAGGATCGACACAAAGAGGAACAGCACGGCCGCAACCAGCATCCGCGCTTCACTGCGCTGCAAGGAAATTTTTCCGGTGGAGAATTTTTTGGTTCGCACCGCCACGAATCCGTGCAGGCCGATCAGCAGCAGCACAAAAGTAAGTTTGATGTGCAGCCATGGCGCATGCAGGTAGTAAGTCGGGTTCGTGGAGATCAAAGCGAGTCCCGCGAGGATCGTGAGCAACGCTCCGGGATCGGCGAGCCCGCGAAGGTAGATGCGCTCGAGTCGGGATAGCGCTTGCTTCGCTTCCTCCGTCGTCTCCTGCGTGTGGCGCGTCAGCGCCATGGAAGTAACGAGCAAACCGCTCACCCAAAACACCAAGCCAAAAATGTGGCAGACCAATAGTGCTGGAAGCACGACGATTTCCCCCCGCGGCAGTCTAACAGGGTGTTCAAAAATGACGATAGCTCAATTTTTTGGACCGGCAGAAGTGGCCTTGAGAGGATGCGTGCGTACTTCAACAGCGTACCTTCTCCGTGCCGAAAAGCGCGGCACAGAGAGTCCACTACGAAATCGGGCTTTGCATTCGCATTTCGGAGAGGCCGTCCGTTTATTGGACGGACGACTTTTTCCAGCGCTTTTCCCACCGCCGCGCCCGCGCAGGTCCGCACATGTTGACACTCGCGATGCTGAGCCATAGACTGCTTTTGACATTTAGCACGTTTGAGAAGTGGGGAAGGCCGTGAAAATCGGCCACGGTCCCGCCACTGTGATCGGCGAAAACGCCGTAAGTCAGGACACCCTCTCAGACCGCCGCAGCCCTGACCCTTCGCGAGAAAGGGTTTGGCTTTAGGTGCCTCGTGTTTCTCGCGAGGCTTTTTTTTTGTTGCCGGAAATTCTACGCATGCGATCGCAAAACATAACTCGAGCAGCGGAACGCACGGGCATGGGCCAACGCAATCGCGCGCATGCGAATGTTGTTGCGGCAATTCTGGTGCTTCTTGCCCTGCCCTGCAGTGCGGCCCGGGCGCAGCAAACCAACACAGAGCAGTCGCATCCCTCGCGCGCAACCGCTTCCCCGACACACGAAGTGATGGACGAAATCGGCAGGCGCGTGCAGGTCCCGCAACAAGCGACTCGCGTCGTTTCCCTGGCGCCGAACCTTACAGAAATTGTTTTTGCGCTGGGCGAAGGAAATCATCTGGCCGGTGACACCGATTTTTGCGATTACCCTGCGGAAGCGCTGCAGAAGACGCACGTCGGCGGCACGGTAAATCCAAATATGGAAGAGATCGTGTCGCTCATGCCGGATCTGATTCTGGCGACGTCCATAAACCGGCGGGAGACGGTGAACGCCCTGGATCATCTTGGATTGCCGGTGTACGTGACAGATCCGCATTCGGTGGAAGAAATGATTGCCTCCGTGGAACATATTAGTAGCGCCATCGGTGTGGAAAAAGCTGCCAAAGCGCTGAGCGAAAATCTGCACGCGCGCCTGGCAGATATGGACCGCCGAGTTTCCAGCACGGCGCAGCGCCGCGTTCTCTTCGCCGTATGGACTGAGCCGCTGATTTCCGTTGGGCGCGATACGTTTATTGCCGACGCCGTGCGCCGCGCGGGCGGTCGCTCCGTTGTCGATACGACCACTGAGTGGCCCCACGTAAGCATGGAAGAAATTGTAAAACTTCAGCCGGAATTCGTGATTTTTGCCAGCGCACACGCGGGAGATGCGCAGCATGATCTCGAAACGCTTCGCACTCGCCCGGGCTGGAAAAATTTGACAGCGATTCAGCAAGGCAACATCGTGGTGATCAGCGACGCGATCAATCGCCCAGCGCCGCGAATGGTGGATGCCATGGAGCAACTAGCGCGCGCGCTGCATCCCGACGCGTTTGCTGCAGGTGTTTCGCGAAATGCCCCAACGATCGCCACAGCCCATTCCAAGATTGAATCGGACACGGGAGAGGTTTGCCTGTGCACCCACTAACTGTCCGGCGCTTACTGTGGACGTGTGGCGGCCTAACTCTGTTGCTGCTAGCGAGCGTGATACTCGCGCTGAAGCTCGGTGCGGTGCCTGTCTCCGTTACAGAACTTATTCTAGACCTGGGGCGTATCGCACTAGGTCGTGCAAATGAATTACCCAGCGAGTACAGGATGATCATTTTGGATTTGCGGCTGCCTCGCATTTTGCTTGGCGTTCTGGTGGGCGCTGCGCTTTCCGTGGCGGGCGCGAGTTTCCAGGCTCTGCTGCGTAATCCGCTGGCCGATCCATATGTTTTGGGAGTTTCGAGCGGCGCGGCGCTCGGCTCGATTCTCGCCCTCATCATCGCGCCAGGCTTGGCGGTGATGACGCCGATCGGCGCATTCATTGGTGCCATTGCAACAATTGCGGGTGTTTATTTTCTTGGCCGCCGCGAGGGCCAGCTGGACAGCACGACGCTGCTGCTTGGCGGAATCATTAGCGCGTCATTTTTTTCCGCGATCATCATGTTCCTGATGACCACGCTTGCCGGACGCGACTTGCGCGGAATGGTCTTCTGGCTGATGGGGGATTTATCTACGCCGATTTCGGCGGGGATGCAATGGATGTTCACAGCGGGCCTGATTGCCGCAACGGGCGCAATCTACAGCACATCCGCGGATTTGAATCTGCTGCTAACGGGGGAGCGCGAGGCGACGCATCTCGGGGTCGACGTGACCCGCGTGAAACTTGTTGTCTACGTCTCCGCTTCGATCCTAACGGCTCTCGCCGTATCGTCGAGCGGCGCGATTGGCTATGTGGGGCTGTTGATTCCGCACATTGTCAGATTAATTTTTGGTTCGGATTATCGGCTACTGATTCCGGCATCCGCGCTGTGCGGAGCGATCGCTATCGTGCTGGCGGATACGCTTGCACGCACCATCGTGCCTCCAACGGAATTACCAGTGGGCGCGATGACTGCGATGGCCGGCGCTCCTGTGTTTATTTATTTGCTGCGGCGGGGATTGCGATGAGCACTCCGAACACATTCGCACGTTCGTCAAGCGGCACGGACGAAAAATCGAACCGCGAGCAAACCGTGCGACTCAACGTGGAGCAGGCGAGCTACGCATACTCGGACTCCGCGGAGTCCGTTCCGACATTTACCCTGGGCACGACCAGTTTTCAAACGCGCGAACGCGAAATTGTTGCGATTCTCGGGCCCAATGCGAGCGGAAAATCGACGCTGCTGCGACTGATTGCGGGAACAATCGCGCCGCTTTCCGGTCGAGTCGAGCTGGATGGAGAAGAAACCAGCAGGCTCGACGTGAGAACGCGGGCGCAGCGCATCGCGATGGTGCATCAGGAAAGCCCGGTCGTTTATCCTGCGCTGGCCGGCGATTTTGTGCTGCAAGGGCGTTATCCATATGGACGCGCGCTCCGGTTTGCGAATCGCGAAGATATTGAAATCGCGCGCAACGCCCTGTCGCAAGTGGGCGGCGAGCATCTGGCAAAGCGCACAATCGGTGAACTTTCCGGCGGCGAAAAACAGCGCGTGATTCTAGCGCGAGCCCTCGCGCAGCAGCCGCGGCTGATTCTGCTCGATGAACCCACGCTGCATCTGGATATTGGCGCTCAAGTGGAATTGTTAGAACGCATGCGACGACTCGCGCAAGATAACCGCTACACCGTTGTGGTTGTTACCCATGAGCTTGGACTCGCCGCGGAATTCGCGGATCAGGTGGTGCTGTTGCAGCATGGGCGCTGTCTGCGCGTTGGTACGCCTGCGGCTGTGTATCAAAAGGAATTGCTTGAACAAGTGTTCGATGCGCCGCTCGATGTGGAACTCGGCCCCGCGGGAAGGCCGCGCGTGAATTTGCGGGCGAGGCGCAGCGAGGATATTTCGTAATGGATTCAGTAATTCAGTAGCACAGGCTTCAGCCTGTGGATTTAATTCTTGCAAGGCTATAAGAAAAAACCACGGGCTGAAGCCTGTGCTACTTTCGCCCGAAGCGACGTGCTTCGCCACAATAACCGTAGACTCCGTGCCGGGAAGACGGTGAAAAACCGTCGCCGCCGCGCGACTGTAAGGCGGAAGAAATTCCGCGCGTGCCACTGCCCTTCACTTTCGGGTGGGAAGGACGTGCGGCGAAAATCCGCCGAGCCAGGAGACCGATGGAGTCCGCAACCGCTAAGCCGGAAACGATCCCGGACGTGCGGTCAACCTATCTCCCGCGCGAGAGGGAGAGGAGGCTCTTCTTATGCGTTTCTCCGTTCGTGTTTTATTTTTCCTGTCGACCGGCGCTTTTTTCCTGATTATTTTTTTCTGCCCCGAACTATCAGCTCAATCGCAGGTCGCGAAAATTTCCGGCACCGTAACTGACCCGCGCGGCGCCGCCGTTCCGCAAGCGCAGGTGACCGTCGCGTCGATTTCCGCGGCGAGCAACGCAGTCCAGGCAAATTCCTCTGGCGATGGCCGTTTTTCGCTGACACTGGCGCCGGGACGATACCGCCTGAAGGTTACGCGCGACTCCTTCGCGACAGTCGAACAGGATGTTGAGCTAACGGCCGGAGAGAATCGCGAAATGGAAATTCGCCTCGCTCTGGAACCGCTTTCCTCAAAAGTGGTGGTTACCGCGCAGGCTCTGCCGCTGGACGCCGATTCTTCTCCCGCGCCGCTCACAATTCTTACCCATCA
The DNA here is from genome assembly GCA_035696345.1 of Candidatus Acidiferrales bacterium. Classification (GTDB taxonomy): domain Bacteria; phylum Acidobacteriota; class Terriglobia; order Acidiferrales; family UBA7541; genus Palsa-360. Next base: position 4,839 of record DASRQU010000075.1, on the reverse strand, counting down.
GCAGATCGATCAGCGCGTCGCCACTTCGCTGCCGGATTTGCTCGTGACTCAACCGGGCTTCAGTCTCGGCCGCACGGGCGCCGAGGGCGGCACAGCTTCCCTTTTCCTTGACGGCGGCAATTCGAATTACACAAAGGTACTCGTCGATGGCGTGCCCGCGAATACACCGGGCGGCTTGATCGACTATTCGAATTTCACGCTCGAAAACATCGACAAGATTGAAATCGTGCACGGCGCGGAAAGCGCGCTCTACGGTTCGGACGCGATGGATGGCGTGATCCAGATTTTCACACATCGTGGAACAACGCGCGTGCCGGAATTTACGGCCTATGCCGATGGCGGGAATTTCTCCACGGGTCACGGAGGCGCCGAGCTTTCCGGCCTTGTTGGGCGCTTCGATTATTCCGCCGCCGCTTCCGACATGGAAACCAGCGGACAAGGGCTGAACGACGCTTTTCGCAATCGCACGCTCTCCGGAAACTTCGGTTGGCGCCTATCGGACAATGCACGCATCGGACTTTCTCTGCGTGACAACGACAGCGAAGCGGGCACGCCCGGGCAAACGCTACTGCAGCCGCCGAACCTCACCGACAGCATTGCCCTTCACAACTTCAGCGCGGGAGTGCGTACAGATTTCACCACCGGATCGCATTGGCACCATCAACTGAGCGGAGCGGAAACGTATTTTCGCGAATTAAATTTCGATCCATTTTTCTCTTCGTTCTATCAGTACAACCGCGCCGCGGTTGCAGGAAATTCCTCATATTTGTATCGAAGCCTGGCGCTCACCGCCGGATACGAATATGAAGTCGAAAATGGATTCCTTAGTTTTCTCGGAACGCACGCTCGTCGCAACAATCAATCGGGATTTTTGGATGCTCGCTGGGAGCCATTTACGCGGTTGATTCTCAGCGCAGGAGTTCGCGTCGAAGATAACTCGGACTATGGGACACGGGCGGTGCCGCGCGCGGGCGCAACTTACGCGTTGCGAACCGCACGAGGCGCAGTCGGAGACACTCGTTTGCGCGCCACGTATGGGGAAGGAATTGTCGAGCCGAGATTCGACCAGTCATTCGGAGAAGATCCCTGTTTCCCCGGCAATCCTGCGCTTTCTCCGGAGCAGAGCCGGACGATTCATGCGGGGATCGATCAAAGGCTTGCTTCTGACCGCGTTCGGTTCACCGCGGATTATTTTGACAACCGTTTCCACAATATCATCGGTTTCATAAATAGTCCGTCGACTGCTTCCTGCCCATTCGGAATGGGAACTTTTTTCAATACCGACCTGGCGCGTGCCCGCGGCGGCAATTTTTCCGGTGAAGCGCGCATAACTCAGTGGCTGATCGGCAGCGCGAACTACACCTATGACTCGACGCGAACTCTGTCCGCGCCAACGGACATCGCCAACATCGATCCCAATTATCTAGTGGGCAGCCGCTTGCTTCGCCGGCCTGTAAATTCCGGCAGCATTTCGCTCAACGCAAATTACTGGCGGATGAATTGGAATATTTCCGGCTATTTTTCAGGAGAGCGTTTCGATTACAATTTTCCCGGACAAATCATCGATCCCGGCTATGCTGTGATCAATTTCGCGGGAATCTACAAAGTGGGGCGAGGGTTCAGCTTCTACGGACGCATCGCGAACCTCGCAAACAAACAGTACCAGGAAGCATACGGATTCCCGGCGCTTGGACGCGAATTCCGCATCGGCGTGAAGTATACGACGCGCCATGAGTGAGGTGCGCATGCCGGAAAAAGTGCTCTTCTGCTGGAGCGGCGGCAAAGATAGTTCGATGGCGCTACACGCGCTTCGGGCGGCTGCCAACTACCGCATCGCGGCGCTCCTCACAACCGTTACCGAAGAGTACGACCGTATCAGCATGCACGGCGTGCGCCGCATTTTGCTTGAGCGGCAGGCTGAGTCTCTCGGCCTGCCGCTTCATCCCGTGCTGATTCCTCCGCAATGCATCAATACAACCTATGAGTTGCGCATGAAGGAAACCCTCGTAAGGTATTTCGCCGAAGGCGTTCGGCGTGTGGCGTTCGGAGATATTTTTCTGGAAGACCTGCGCGTGTACCGCGAGAAAAATCTTGCGCAAGTCGATATGACGGCAATTTTTCCAATCTGGAAACGGGATACGAGGGAGTTGGCGCGAGAGTTTATGAGGGACGGTTTTCGGGCGATTGCCGTTTGCGTCGATCCGCGCGTGCTCGATGCTTCATTTGCGGGGCGCGAGTTGGACGCGTCGTTCTTCGCGGATTTGCCGCGTGGCGTGGACCCGTGCGGCGAAAACGGCGAGTTCCACACATTTGTTTTTGATGGGCCGATTTTTAAGTCGCCGATCGCGATTCGGACTGGGGAAAAGGTCTTGCGAGATGGCTTTTGTTTTTGTGACTTATTGCCAGAGTGAAGGGAGAAAAAATGAATTTGGAAAACGAAAACAAAAACTGGATTCATCCTCGTGCGGCGCTGGTTACGGGCATCGTGCTCGCTGCGGCCGCATTGCGCATCGCGCCGCACCCTTTGAACTTCGCTCCGATTGGTGCGCTGGCATTGTTTGGCGGCGCCTATTTTTCAAGCAAACGCGCCGCGATTGTCGTCCCGATGGTGTCGCTCCTGGTCGGCGATATTTTTGTTGGCTTTCACGCGCTCCTTCTTTACGTGTATGCGAGTTTCCTGGTGAGCGTCGCGGTGGGATTCTGGCTGCGGGATAACAAATCCGTATCGCGCATTGGGACGGCCACAATCGCTGGCGCGATTCAGTTTTTTCTGATTACGAATTTTGCAGTGTGGGCCGCATCGATTGGCAACTATCCGAAAACTTGGAGCGGCCTGGTCGCATGCTATGCTGCGGGCGCGCCATTATTCTGGAACACGGTAGCGGGAGATGCGTTTTACGTTGTGCTGCTGTTCGGAGCCATGGCTTGGGCAGAAAAGCGCTTCCCTTCGCTGCGTGAACCGCTTCCCTCAGGGTAGAAAGTTTCAGGTGGCGCGAGCTTCAGCCGGCGGGTTTTAGCCATTGCAAGACCACAATTCCGCAGGCTGAAGCCCGCGATACTTAACATCAATTTTTTAATGAGTCATCGAGTAGATCACGTAGTTCACGCCGAGACGCATTCCGAGGTCTGAAAATTTTTGCGGGTAGCCTGGGACATTGGACCACTCCCAGGAATCACCAATATCGGAATTAAACGAAATGGCGACCATCACGCGGCCATGATCGTCATAAATGCCGCGCCAATGTGCGTCGACGCCGTCGAGCTTGTAGCCTACGCGAAGGTGCTCCGCACCTGTAACCCGGTAGCGGTCGTCGAGATCAAACATGGTGTGAAAAATCGGATCGTTGTTGGGAATTTCCACGATGGGACGATCGGGAAACGCTTTCTGTATGCGTTCTTGAAACACCTGCCATTCGACAGTACCGTGAAAATCGTCGGCCATAAAAAATCCGCCGCGCAACAAATAATCCCGTAGCTTCAGCATCTGCTGATCGGTTGGCCCCCATTCTCCTACCTGCACCGCATATAAAAAAGGCCAGTTGTAAACCTCATCGTCATCAAGATTCACGCACTCCTCCACCGAGCGCGTGTGAATGCGGGTGAGGCGACGAACAGCTTGTGAGAAAGCGCGGTCCGCCGGCGGATAATCCTGGGTCCATAGCGACATGCCTTTGCGCCAATCGCCATCGAAGCGGCCGCGGTAGCCATCATTCCATCCCGGCGGGTACATCAGGCGCGCAAATGCGAATTCGGTTTTTTCCTGGTAGTCGGAAGGGAGTTGTGAATAGCCGTACTCCACAGAAGGATACTCACGAAATGGGGCCTGGTAGGCATACGCCACGCTCACTAGCGCGAAAGCACATCCCAGCAGCCACCAAGCTTTTATAATTCGCATAGCCCGGTCCCTAGCAGAGGATAACACGGGTGCGGGTCCAGTCTCGAATCATGCGGGACTGACGTTTGCTTAAAGATTTTGCTCGGCTATGGAAGCTCTAACGGTGAGTGCGCTATGGTTGTTGGAAATTTCTGATCATTGAAATAGAGGTGCGAAACATCGGACGGGAGGTTAATGCATGAACAGCATTCTTGAAGCACCCACCGCACGACGCCGGACGGATTTTCTCGCCGCGGTGGCAAGGAGCCGCAAATTGCACGGCAAATGGGTGTCGGCTCCGCATACGAAAAGTAAATTTGAAAAGTATCTAAAGCGGTACAAACTCCCCCAACATGTCAGTTATTGGGTGTTGACCGAAAATGGAGAGCTCGCCGGGGTATTCAATATAAGTGAAATCGTTCGAGCGAGCTTTCAATCCGCCTATCTCAGCTATTACGGCTTTGCTCCGCACGATGGACAGGGTTATATGACGAGAGGCTTGCGTGAAGTGCTGAAAAACGTATTTCGTTCATTGCGCCTTCATCGGCTGGAGGCCAACATTCAACCCAATAACGGCTCATCGCGAAACCTCGTTCAACGGCTGGACTTTAAGCTGGAAGGATATTCTCCGCGCTACCTAAAAATTGCCGGAAAGTGGCGCGACCACGAACGTTGGGCGCTTACGCGAGAAGATTGGTTTAAGTAGGACAGGCTTCAGCCTGTCTGGTTTTGATGTTCGTTCGTCTGCGAAAATTAACAGAATTCAAAACCACGAAATCATAAAATCAAAAGAAGACAGGCTGAAGCCTGTCCTACCGGTTGCTGCGCACGCACTGCAGTGCGATAATTTGGTTTTGCATGGGCTTGCTTCAGAGCACGAGAGAGAGTCGCTCCGCGAGCGGAGACTCTTCAGGGGGAAAAGCGATGGGAGTGCGAGACGCTTGGGTTGAGAAGCGGCTGAAGGA
>DASRQU010000074.1:0-32217 GCA_035696345.1 Candidatus Acidiferrales bacterium | reverse complement strand
GACTACGTCACCAGCGTTCTGCGCTTTGGCCCCGGCGTCGCCGCCCACGGCTCTTCCGACATGCCCACCTGGGGCGCCATCTTCCAGTACATGGACAACTACAATCAGGCCTCCGTCCAAAAGCGCATAAAAAATCTCGCCAACTACATCGCCACGCTGCAGGAAAAGTAATTTTTTAAGTAGCACATTCTTTTTATCCTGAGCGCAGCGACGGGCAGCCTGTCGATTCTGGTGCTCAGCAAAATTCAACCCCGGCGCTTTTAGATTCTGCTCGCGCCAACTACCGCATGCTAAACAGCCCGCGCCACAAAAACCCTCATGCCGCCGTAGTCTCCCGAAAATACCGCGCCGGCGGAAACACTCCCGCCTTCATCAACTCCTTGCCCACGCTCCCGCGAATCTCCTCCGACCAATCCGCCCAGGTAATCTCGCTGATCCCCATATGCCGCCGCGCCGCCGAATATTCCGCCCCACCCAAATAAAACACGCGAAACAGAACCAGCAAGCTAGCGCGGCGAAACGCCCCAGTAGGACAGGCTTTAGCCTGTCTTCCTTTGACTTCCGAAACCCCAGCAATATTTCCCCGCGCACCCCTCGCCGTATGCCCGCGCAAACCGCCCGCAGTCTCCCCCAGCGCCCTCTCCCCCGCCCTCGCAAAATCGCAAACAAATTCCGCCAGCCGCGGCATCCGGTCCGGCCGCCAAGAATATTTCCCCGCCGCCTCCATATTCAGCGTAGGAATTTTTTCATCAATCGCTTCCCGCGCCGCCCGATACACATCGTGACAAACATCAAATGCAAACGTAGCCAGCATGGTCCCTCCTCAAGTAGGACAGGCTTCAGCCTGTCTTCCTTTGACTTCTGAAGCGCACCAAAAGTTTTTTGTTCCGGGTAACCACCGCTTGAAAGTCCGCTTTCAGAAACTCATCACAGCCTCTCATCCCGAGCAAAGCGAGGAATCTCTCTTTTGCTTTCTCTCTCCTCACGGCGCCCGTCCCCCCGCTGCCGCCCGTTCGCGCGCCCACTTCTCTTCCCGCAGCCGGATCCTCTCCAGCACTTCCGGCCGAATCCGCCCCGGCCCGCACACCGGCCCCGCCCCCACGCGCAATTCCCGCTCCACCGCCATTTCGCGCACGCTCATCCGATACGCAGCGGCAAACCGCGTCTCGCCCTTCGGACTCTGAAATCGCGGGTCCTGAGAAGAATTACAATTTGCTTCCGTATGCGAGTTGCACTCTTCTGAAGCATGCGCCGGTTCTTCCGATCTCATTCGTGAATTAATCTGAGACTCTAAATTCCTGAGCGCATTTGCATTTAATCCTGTCAGCGTATTTGAATTGGCATTTGAATTGGCATTCGTATCGGCATTTGAATTGGCATTCGCATTGGCATTTCGATGGAAGTTTGAATTAGCCATTGAATTTGACTCGCTTCTCAAATTCTCAATTTGCCCGCGCTCACCACCACTTCCACCTGGCTCCAACTCCCGCTCCTTATACATTTTCAAATCCGAACCCAAACCCAAATCCTGTGCTTGAGCGTCCTCAAGCCGGCCGTTGTGCCAAATTTTACGCGACCCGCTGACCTCGCAATTCTCTCGCCATCGTCCCGCAGGCAACGCGGTGCCCGATTCGCACGAGACCTGCTCCGCCGAGCCCACATCACCGCAGCCAAACGACTGCTGCAGTTGGCCGTGATTCGTCCCGCGACCATCTTTGAAATTTGCAACGTCAAATTGCAAATTGCCTCGCTCCGCTCCCGCCGCGTCTGCGCCTTCGCCTCGAAACGCCGCCCTGGCGAGCACGGCGCGCCCTCGCGCAAATCGTCCCATGTATTCCGCGAGCTGCGCTTTCGGCACCGGCGGCGCAAATTTTTCCAGCCGCATTCTCCACGAAGGTGGCGGCAACCTCCCCGGCACATCGCTCCCCGTCCAGTGCGCGTACCTTTTCCCCTCGTGCTCCCACACAAACAACAGCCCTTTGTCTTGAAATTCTAGGAAGACTTGCTCGAGCCGCTCGATCGTGAAATTCCCGCGCACCGCCGCCACGCGTCCCCAGATGACCCGCAAGTTCGTCATCTCAAAACATCCCGAAGCGTCCGCCAGCCCATACAGCCACGCGTATTCCGCCTGCGCCCAGTCAGCACAAGCGGCCAGCTTATCCGACCCCCACATCGCATCAAAATCAATCACCCGCTTCGGCACAATTCACCTCACAAGTAGCCAGGTCTGAAGATGTGGCCCTTAAGTAGCACAGGCTCTCAGCCTGTGGCCCTTAGTCCAAGCAAGTTTTCTCGTGAACCCATCCGTTCCCCGTTACAAAAATCCACAATCCATGCCCAACGTCCCCGTAACGAATCGGACCGAAGAAATCTCAATGACTCAGCCCGAACGCAAATCAAAATCCCAGCGCACTTCCACACGTGAACTCTCAAATCTGAAATTTCAAACCTGAAATCTCAATCGTGAAACTCAAATCCCTCTTCCGTCACCCACGCGAAATCCGATACTCCCAAACGCACTCCCCGCGCCCGTCCGCCGCGGGACGCAGCGCCGCCGCACCTTCCCGGTGCCGCTTCTCAATCGAGTAGCCGCCATTTTCCGTACGTCGCAAATGCCGCAGCTGCGCCGAGATCGACGCCTCCCCGTATCGCGTCACCGCCCGCAGTTCGCCCAACGTCAACCAGGTCTCGCAATCCGCGGCCGACAGCATCACGTCGCGAATAATTTCTCGTTGCGAACGCAATCGCCGCGCGTCGTACTCTCCCAATCGGGGCAGTCCGCTCGCGATCACTCCGTCCGGTATTCCCGCCATTTCCCTATTTCCGTTACGCTGACCAGCCAAATTGATTTCTTCTCTCATCGTTTCCTCCTAGTATTTCAATTTGTTTCCAGGAGCCCAAAAAAACAATTGAAGCGCTTCGCCATTGCCCATTCAAAAATTCACAGCATCCTTGTTTTGCATTTCTCAAAAGTTCGTCTGGCCACCCGCTTCCAAAATAATTTCAACTGCATGCGTGGTCCCCGAACCCCATTGCCCGGCAGATGCAAAATGAGCTCGCAGTGTTTTCGCGCGCACGCCCGTGTCCCCTTCCGGGCACGCCGTAAGGCCGGCCATGCACACTGGCGAAAACACGCGCGCACGCGCGAAAACACTGCCTGTTTCTCACTTTTAACCACTGCTCGCCCATGTCCCATAACGTCTTTCCATTTCTCTCGCGCTCAGGCTCGCTCCTGCCACGAGCCTCGGATTTCCACATTCTGTTTACTGGTCCACATTTCTTTAAGCCTGTGCGTCGAGCCCCAAATCCCCATTCGCATGCGTTCTGGCGAATCAGTTTTGACTCCAACAATCGCCGGAACGCCTGTGGCGCCAGACGTCTCATAATGCAAAACTTCAAATTCTCTGCGTCCGAAATCGCCGGTCGCCGCGCGAGCCGCGGAATTATCAGCCAAAGCGCTTGTGCCGTTGCGTTTCTCAAAACCTTCCGCTTCGCACCTGCGTTTTCTCTCCGCACCGAAAGCCGGACGATGCCTGCTGGTTCGCTAATTATTCGCCCGGCCAGGAATAAAACTCCGTTTTTCGTATAACCAGAACGTGACGACACGTTCTAGTTATAGTTGCCCAGGCATTCTCGCGATTCCACGTTATCCACAGCCTGTGCAAAAAAGACTAGACACGAATCATGACAACTCTGTAATGTAATTCCGCTTCCACCGGCCGGCCCTTTTGGGCCCGCCTGACAACAAATAAACTGGAGCCTTGGCCATGACAATGTCTCGATTCACACCGCCCCTCGAATACTTACAAGCCGCATCGCGTTCCTCTCTGCAAAGTTTTGAACTCGCCAGACTGAATCACGCAGCCAACCTGCGATCCGAGATCGCCGCCCTCATCGATCAATGGATCCAGGAAAGCAGTGAAGCCGTTCTCGCCCGCTGGATGCTGGACCACCACCAGTCTCTGCAAGCCCCACCCATCTGCCCCGCCGATATCGTCCGCTCCCTCATCGACCCCTCCCCCACAACCCTCTTCCCAGACTCCCCCCACTCCCCGATGTCGCCCTATTCCCCGTCCACCCACCCAGCCCTCTCCACTCGATCCAATCTCCCGTCCCGTTCCGCCAACTCCGCCTCGCCCAGTCGATCGTGCCGTTCCGCGATCTCCGCTCCACCGAGTCTCCCGTCCCGCTCCGCGCTCTCCGACTCACCCAGTCTCCCGTCCCGCTCCGCGATCTCCGACTCGCCCAGTCTCCCGTCCCGTTCCGCGATCTCCGACTCGCCCAGTCTCCCGTCCCGTTCCGCGCTCTCCGACTCGCCCAGCTCTTCCCCTCGTCCCACGATCCCCACTTCGTCGAGCATCCCCGATCGCACCTCCAACATCGTCCCCGCCCCTCCACGTTTCACTTCCCCAAGCCCAGCGCTAACCCGAAAACCCCAAAAACAACGACAACCCGCCGCCGGTTAGCCGGCACCCAATTCCCACTCCCCTCAACCACCCGCCCCGTCATCCCCAGCCCCGTCATCCCCCCGCCCCGTCATCCCTCGCCCGTCGCCCCGACCCCCGCTCCCAGTCCGATCCCCAGCCCCACCCCACCGTAAAGACCCGTCCCGCCCCCCATTTCTCCGCACCCACCCCAACCATTAAAAATATGATGCACAACTCGTTTATAGCTTATAAGTTATTACGTGGGTTATATATAAAAGGGTTTGTGGGTGCGTGTACATTGCTTGTTAGGCTGCGTGGCCCGTAACGAATTTTGCGGTGGAGTTAGATGAGACTTGTTGCTGGATAAACAGGGCCGTGGCTGAGTTGGTGTTGATTTTGAATCTTCGGGGAGTGCATCACGTCCAGGATTCGAGTTCGCGATCTAGTTGGGTAGATAATATGACAACGGATCGCTTTTTGTACGCCGCTGTTCATATATACATCGAAGCAATTTAAACAAACCGGGGGTTGGTTTTCGCTTAACGCCGTCGAGATGAGGGTCGTGGTTGGGTTTCTGCACGAGTCTTGGGGGCGGGTAATAACTTCGGGTAAAGCGTATCGGTGCGCTGGTTGCAAGACGGCGGGGGATAGAGCTTTCGCGAATTCGGCTTCGCGAGTTGCGAAATTTAGACAGGGACGGATTTCTTCTCGAGCAGCTTTTCTTTACGGTAAATCATTGTGTTGATGTTGGAGGTGGCGAGCTCGAATCCGTGGCCGTGCGTGATGGCGTCAGTGGGGCAGGCTTCTACGCAATAACCGCAGAAGATGCAGCGCGAGTAGTCAATATTATAGACGCTGGCGTAACGCTCTCCGGCGGAAATTCTTTGGGCCTCCGTATTTTCGGCGGCTTCAATGTAAATGCATCTAGCCGGGCAGGCCGCGGCGCAGAGGAAACAGCCTACGCATTTTTCCAGCCCGTTTTCGTCGCGATGGAGAACGTGAATGCCTCGGTAGCGGGGTTGGAAGTGTACGGGTTCTTCTGGATAGTTCTCGGTGACCGTTTTCCGCAGCATATTGCGGAATGTCACGCTGAAACCCTTTATCAGAGTGAGAAATGTTTCGCCAGCTTCTTGGATCATCGATGACATCGGTAAAGAGTTTAGCAAACCCGGTGCTACACGGCAAATCGGCGGGTGGTGGGCGTTTGTTCAGAAGATCACGGAGTCATTCAAATCGAGAGCCTTATTTAGAGCAGCAACGTGAGCGCTCGGCCGACCATGCACCGCTAGGACGCTCGCCGTGCTATTCATTGCTTGGTTGCACTGAATGGAAATGCCTTCTTGTGTTTCGCAGGTCTTGGCACGTTGGGCTCAACAAGACATTAGAATCTGGCAAGAATAATCACAGATAGCCATGGCACTGAGATATCAGTCTTTGCTGCCGTTCCGGATGACCGGCGACGTCCTATTGCGAAAAAGGGTACATCAACCATCCGATCCCGATGGCGACAACCAGGAATGCGAGAAACGCGAGGAGGGAATACTTCAGGCGCTCGACGTTCGTGCGTTTGGAAAGGAATGCAAAGGTGACGGAAACAATGGCGGCAAAAAATACTAACGCGCCAAAATGCGTGAGATTTCCGAACACGCTTGTCACTTCGTTTCTCCGCCATGTCCGATATCATAAGCTTCCAGAACAGTCAGCAAATTAAGCATGCCTGCGGCGGCGAACAAGCGAGTGCCGTAGTCCCCTGTGGCATGGGCGACGTCGGGACCGGCAGGCTGAAACTGATGGGCCAGAAAATAAAATATTCCCGAACCCAGATCAGCAAAAAATCCCAGGCGATCGAATAAATCTTCGGCGCCGGAGCCAAAAACTCCGCCGCGCATTGCGAGACCCGCGCAGGCCAGGGCGCCCACGCATAGAAAATAGACACCGGCTTTCGTCCAGCGGCGAAGTATCAGGTGACCGAGGCCCGGAATGATCCAGCCAGCGACCCCCGCCGCGATGCCCATTGCCTGGCTGCCCTTCCCAGTTTCCATTATTACTGATTCGTCCACGTTCATGTCCTCGCGTTTAGCCTTACAGTTTCAGAATTTCCGTCTGCGCAGGTCCTGTAACTTCCGCGCTTTTTTCGCCAACGTACACATCCACTTCGCTGCGCACACCAAATTCGGGCAAATAAATTCCCGGTTCGACCGAAAAACAAGTATGGGGGATTATGCGACGAATGTCCCGCGTTTCCAAGCCATCCATATTTGCGCCGGCACCGTGTACCTCTTGTCCGATGTTGTGGCCCGTGCGATGGACAAAGCATTTTGCGTACCCTGCTTTGTGAATAATTCCCCGTGCGGCACGATCGACCTGCCAGCCTTCGACCGGCCGACCCGCAGATATATTTTTTTGAACGAAATGTACGGCGGCATCACGCGCTTCTCGAACAACGGAAAAAATCTTGACGAACTTCTCCGGAATTCTGTCACCGAGGTACCCGACCCAGGTAATGTCATAGTAAACGCTGCCTTGGGCTATAGTTTTTGCCCAAATGTCCAGAAGCAGAAAATCGTTTCGGCGGATGATCGCGGAATTTTGCGGCGAAGGTTCGTAATGAGGGTCACCAGAATGCGATCCAACGGCGACAATCGGGGGAGAATCGGAAGCCACGCCGTGCGCGCGGAATTGCGCGACGATCCACTGCTGGAGGTCGTATTCGGAAAATTCTTCGCCCGCAGAAATTCTTCGTCCGGCTTCGGCAAAGGCGCCTTGCGTGATCGAGTCGATGGCGCGGCCGGCCACACGATGCGATTCCAGCTGCTGTTCGGTCCATGTGGCTTCAAATTGCTGAATCAGATCCGCCGAACTGACAACCTTGCACCCGAGGGAGCGGATCAGTTCCACAGTGCCTGCGTCTACTAGGGAAATAGCTGGGATTGAGTTATTTGGGGAGTACTGCATGGCCACTTTTTTAGTGCGGCCGACGAGTCTGTTTAGATGTTTCACCAACTCCTCTGCTGCGGCATAGAGCATTTTTTCGCCAGGCAGCGAATCGAGCGTCGCCGCTTCTATCCGGTGCACCAGTTTTCGAGGCGAGCCTTTTGCGGGAATCATGTAAAACCAGCGACGTTTGGCTAACGCGTGATCCAGACCCAGAACGCGATAGGCGATAGGATCGCGATGAAGAATATCGTAGAAGAGCCATCCGTCGATTCCCTGTTCCTTGAGCGCGGCTTGGATGGCTTCGATATTGGGCATAAAAATTCGGCGGATCGCTTCCGTTGTGGGAACTTAGCCGTTTTAGATCGCGAGGGCGCGAATCGTTGCGGCGGTGACTCCGGTGATTTCTATGCGCTTCGTGCGACTGCGCTCGCCAGCCGCGATTCTAACAGCCGCCATGGGCACATTCAAACGCGAGGCCAGAAATTTTCGTAAGGCTTCGTTCGCGCGATCGTCGACCGGCGGCGCGGCCAGCCGGATTTTGAGGCCGTTCTGATATACGCCGGCGAATTCATTGCAACTTGCCCGCGGTTGCACGCGAACTGCGAAGCTAACCGATCCGTTTTTCTCAAGAATGTCCAGGCTCATTCGCCGTACTCTCTTTTGCCAAAAAGCGCAGTGCCCACGCGGAGTTCCGTGGCGCCCTCTTCAATAGCAACTTCAAAATCATGCGACATGCCCATGGAGAGGACCGGCAGAATTTGGTTTCCGATTTCCTTTCGGAGCTGATCACGAAGTTCGCGTAAGCGTCGGAAATACGGCCTCGCGTCGTCCGGAGTATCGGTGTACGGCGGCACTGACATTAAACCCTGCAAATTTAAATGCGGCATGCGCAAAATGGATTCGACTAGCCGCGGCAGTTCTTCAGGCGGCGCGCCGGATTTGGCGGGTTCGGGGTCGAGCTTGATTTCAATCAATACGCGGAGGCGATTTTTAAATGCGTTCTGTTGTAAATCGCCCCACTCATTTTTAATTTTTAAACATTCTCCGGCGGCGCGATCAACCTTCTCGGCCAACGCTAGGCTATCGACAGAGTCCACGCTCTGGAACATGCCGGGGACCCGCGCGACTTTATTTTTTTGAAGATGCCCGATCATGTGCCAAGTCGCGTCCATCTGCGCGGTGCCGGCGAGTTTCGATTCGCGTTCCTGTACGCGGTTTTCTCCGAAATGGCGCGCCCCGGCGCTGTACAGGTCTAAAATTTTTGAAACGGGGTGAGTTTTGGTGACGGCGATTAACGTGATTTCTTCAGCTCGACGACCGGCGCGGGACGCGGCAGCGTCGATGCGTTGATGGACTTCGGTAAAGTTCTTCAGAATTTCTTGTGAAGCGGAACCCATGCAGCGAATTCTAGCATGGTCGTCTTGAGCACACTTTGTCGGGGACCCGATCGCGCGGAAAAAGCCTGGACCACGCCCTCACATCGAAGCCTCAGCGAATGCGCAGGTTGCGGAAAAAACTGTCATTCCGAAGCTTGTGATTCGCCGAGAAATTTCCGCTTCATTTTGGACTGAACATCGAAGAGAAATTTATCGATATGTTTAGATTAACGATTGATAGTCGAGTAGCACAGCCACTTTTGCCTGTGTGCATTTTGCAAGACCCGCACAGGCAAGAATGCCTGTGCGACTCAGTCGATCAGTCGAACGGAATGGAGATGTGGGTGAAGGTCGTGAACCGCAGGCTTCCTTGCGAGGACTGTGGCATCACGCTAGACTGACACATCGAATATGGCGACTCGCGGAAAAATAATTGCGCTCGAAGGAATCGACGGATCGGGTAAAGGCACTCAGCTGGATTTGCTGGCCGGCGCGCTCAAGGCGCGGAAACTTCCTACCTATCGCGTCAGCTTTCCCCGCTACGGATCTTTTTACGGGAAGCTCGTGGGCCGTTATCTGAACGGAGAATTCGGGACGCTGGAAGCGGTCGACCCGCATTTATCGGCGCTGCTTTATGCTGGAGATCGACTGGAAGCAAAGCCGGAGATTGAGGCTGCGCTCGCAGTAGGAACAATCGTGCTTGCGGACCGCTACATTGGCTCCAATTTGGCACATCAGACGGCACGAGTCGCTCCCGAAATGCAGGAGGAGTTCATACGCTGGCTGAAGCATTTGGAATATGTGCTGTACGGTTTGCCCGCGGAAGATTTAGTAATTTACTTGCGCGTCCCGTTTGAAGAGGCACACCGATTGGTGGGATTGAAGGCTACGCGCGATTACACCAGGTTGAAACGCGACATTCAAGAGGCTGACATCAAACACTTGGAGCAAACCGGGATAATCTATGACCGGCTGGCGAGCGAGTCGAATTGGGTTCGCGTGCACTGTGAGAACGAAAGCTCGCGTATGTTGCGCTCGCCCGAAGAAATACACCGGTTGGTCATGCAATGGGTGGAATCACAAATTTTGGAACGATGGTAGATCGATACGAATAGATTGAGTAGGGAAAGGCAGATAGATCGTGGGCTTTTCAGAATTCATCGGCAATCAAAGGGTGGTGACAGCGCTGCGCGGCATGCTGGCGACGGACCGCGTGGCGCATGCGATGCTTTTTTCAGGTCCGAGGGGCGTTGGAAAATTCACGCTTGCGCGCATGTTCGCGCAGGCGGCCAATTGCGAGCGCCTCCAGGACGATTTTTGCGGTGAATGCGAGCACTGCAAACATATCGCGTTGCTCGCGAATACAGCTCCGCTCATCACCCAAGGTCTCACGCAGCGCGGCGAGCGGCCTGACGCCGCAACGGTAGAACGCGTCCCGCTGTTATTAGAAACTCATCCCGATGTTTGGGCGATTGTGCCGGACCCGGTCCGGTTAAAGGATCCGGTCGCGCGACCGATGCTGCACATGGGACAACTCCGCGCCGTGCAGCGTGCAGCGTACTTCAAGCCGCGGGGACGGCGGCGGGTTTTCATTATCGATGGCGCGGAAACCATGCGCTGGGACCTGTCCAATATTTTTCTGAAAATTCTCGAAGAGCCTCCGGAATCCTCCACGCTGATTCTGCTCGCGCCAAGCCCGTACCAACTTTTGGGCACGATCCGCTCGCGCTGCCTGCAATTTTCTTTTTCGCCGCTGGCGATGCCGGAAGTGGAAGCAATTTTGTCCAGTCATACGAAAATGACGCCAGAAGAGCGTAGGCTCGCCGCGCAATATGCCGAAGGCTGCCCGGGCCTCGCGATGGGAATGGACCTGGACGCTGTCGCTAGGTTGCAACGCGACGCGCTGACGATTCTCGAGCGCTCCGTTGAATTGCGCGGCGTTTCGGATTTGTTTGCAAGCACTGCGGCGCTGGCGAAAAGCCAGGAGATCGCGTTTGAAAATGTGCTTGAAGTGTTCTATAGTCTCCTCACGGACCTGCTAGACCTGTCCAGCACTTCCACGATGAAGGTTTTACGTAACCCAGCATTACGCCGGGAACTCGAAACACTCAGCAAGAAGATAGATGTGGCGTGGATCAATAAGGCCGTCGAAGGGTTTGACGTACTTCACGCCCGGACACGAAGGAACGTAAACCGGTCACTGGGATTGGATGCGGTAGCCTTATCTCTGACCCGCCCCGCGCCGGGTATAAAAAAATCATTTTCCCGGTGATAGCGACCGTACCCTTACCCGGTGGTCCTGCATCTTAGCAGGTGAGTAGTCTCACCTGGTCAGTGGAATTATATAAATTGTTATTGCAATTATAAATTCAAGGAGTTTTAACCGTGAATCGCAAGCTATTTCGTCCTACACTTACGGAAATGAAAGAGCCACACCCCAGCTCCGCACGCACTCATTCGTCCACCAACGGGCCGCAACCTCACAAGAAGCCGGCTCCTCCGGAACAGACGCACGCCGAGAACTTTTACTGGATCAAGCAGATGCAGGGCCGCACGCCGGTGGTAATCGTAATGACGGATGGCGAAAATTTGCAGGGCGTGGTCGAGTGGTATGACAAGGATTGTATTAAGCTGACGCGGACCGGAAGCCCAAACCTGCTGATTTATAAGCAATTCATAAAGTATATCTACAAAGATGGTCCGGATGCGGCGCTCGGCGGGGCCAACGGCTAATTAATTTCTTCTATGTAGCGCTCGTCTTCAGGCGACCATGCGGGTAAATCCCAAAGGCCCGCCTGAAGCTGGCGCTACAAAAACCTACCGATTTTGATCTCTTACAGAGACGCATGCGGCTTATTTCTTCGGCGTCGACACTGAGAATGTCATCAGAGCTTTACTCACGAGGCGTCCGTCTGAATCCGTTACATCGCAGTCGACTACGCTGGTCGTTCTTCCTTGTCGCAGCACGCGGGCATCTGCCGTGATTTCACCGTGCTCGACGCCTTCCAGAAAATTAATTTTCATTTCAATCGTTACCACGCGCGAACCTGCCGGAGACGCCAGAAATGCGGCAAAGCCTCCGGCGGTGTCCGCGAGCATGGCCAGTACGCCGCCGTGCACGACTCTGTGAATTTGTTTGTGCTTGTCGAGCACAGGCATTTTGAAAACCGCGCGCCCTCGCTCGGCTTTCGCCAGCTGGAAGCCAAAATGGTTGATCGGCGCGCTGTGACGTAAGCGCTCGCCGGCCCTTTTCAACTCAGCCTTCGATAATTTTCCTTGAGGCTTCATGATGGGCGCTCCCGGAGACAAGATCTACAGCTTCGCTCCCAAAATCGTCTAACCGAAATAACCTGTCACCTCGGGGCCGTCCTGTGCGTCCAATACCCTGAGCAGTAGGCTGTGTGCCGGCAGCGCCAAGGTTCGGGAATCTAACATTGCTCACGCTCGGGCACAAACAGATTGTCCCTCGTTTGGGGCGCGGGTTTGATAAACTGCTGCCCGTTTCCGCAGTTTGCCTCAAGTGGCGCGGGCTTTAGCCTGCAGGGTTTTGTCCCTGCAAAGAGTAACTTCCGCAGGCGGAAGCCCGCGACACTTGAGGCGGGATTTACCTGTAATCGTCTTGTAATGCTGAACATGAATTTCGAGCAACCCCAGGAGCATCGGGCTCCACGCCCGAACCAAATGAAGATCGGAATCACGTGCTACCCAACCTACGGCGGCTCTGGCGTCGTCGCGACGGAATTAGGCATGGAACTCGCGGCGCGCGGCCACGAAATACACTTCATCAGCTACGCGCCGCCGATTCGGCTTACGGACACGAATGAGCGAATCCGTTTTCATGAAGTGGAGATTTCGAGTTATCCCCTGTTTGATCATGCACCGTACGCTCTCTCTCTCGCCGTGAAAATGATGCAGGTGGCGGAAGCCGAAAGCCTCGATCTGCTGCACGTGCACTACGCCATCCCGCACTCCGTCAGCGCGCTGCTCGCGCGGATGATGGCCGCGCCGAAGCGATTGCCTTTCATCACCACGCTGCACGGCACGGACATCACGCTCGTGGGAAACGATCGCAGCTTCCTGCCCATCACGAAATTTTCGATCGAGCAATCCGATGGCGTCACCTGCATTTCCCAGTATCTGAAGCAACGCACCCTCGAAGAATTCGACATTAAGCGGCCCATCGAAGTGATTCCCAACTTTGTGAACTGCGATTTGTATTGCCGGAAACCGAATGAGGTGCTGCGCGCGGACTGGGCGCCGAATGGAGAGCCGATCCTCATGCACTTATCCAATTTCCGTCCGGTAAAGCGCATCACCGATGTCGTCGAAATGTTTGCGCAGGTGCGCCACGAAATGCCTGCCAAACTGGTGATGATCGGCGACGGCCCGGACCGCGGCGCCGCCGAACATCTGATCCGCAAAAAGAAATTGACGAAGGATGTTCGTTTCCTCGGCAAGCAGGACAACGTCTATCAGTTTCTTGGCCAAGCAGATTTATTTTTGTTGCCGTCGGAAATGGAATCGTTCGGCCTTGCCGCACTCGAAGCCATGGCTTGCGAAGTTCCGGTCATCGCGACGAATGTCGGCGGCCTGCCGGAGGTGGTGGAGCACGGAGTCGACGGCTATCTCTTTACGCCGCGCGAGGTGGAAATCGGAGCGCGATATGCCTTGGAAATTTTGTCGCTGCCGGATCGCGGCCGCGCGATGGGAAAAATCGCGCGCGTGAACGCCAAGAAAAAGTATTGTGCCAATGATGTGATTCCGTTATATGAATCGTACTATCGGCAAGTGATTGAGGCTGTGACTGCAGCGCACGTATAAGTCGCTGCGACAGTCGACGGAAGACGTCTTTCGTTCTGTCATTCCGAGCGAAGCGAGCAATGACAGGTGTTTGATTTTTTGCAACTTCGTGGCGCTGGCAAACTCGCATTTATGGGCACTCATCGGGGGGATTGCGTTTATGGGGTACAGAAGATTTCGTATCCGGTTTAATTTTTGTGTGTCCGTTTTTCTTCTCGGCTTGGTTGCGCTTGTCGGGCTTCCTGTATCCGGGCAAGCGCAGGTCTCCGGCTCCATCAGCGGCAACGTGCAGGACGCCGGCGGCGGCGCGGTTCGCGACGTGAAAATCACGGTCACAAGTAAGGAATCCGGCGCAACCCGAGAGGCTGTTACGGATGATTCAGGAAATTACCGGGTTCTATCCCTTCCGCTCGGCGCGCAAGAGCTGAAGGCCGAAAAGCAGGGTTTTAAATCGCTTGTACGTACCGGAGTAAGTCTAGCAGTCGGCCAGGAAGCAGTCGTCAATTTTCGCCTGGAAGTAGGCGATCTAGTGCAGGAGATGTCTGTTTCGGAGGAAGCCCCCGTCGTCAATGTAACAACCGCTTCTGTTTCGGGAGTGGTCGACGAACGGCAGATAAAAGAATTGCCGTTGAACGGCCGCAGCTTTGACGATCTAATCACCCTCAACCCCGGCACCATCAATTACGCGCTGAAAAGCCCCAACACGAGTACCAGTAACGGCAACACGTTTTCCGTGGCGGGCCGTCGCACCAGCGAAAATTTATTTCTGCTGAATGGCGTGGAGTACATGGGCTCGAGCCAACTCGCCGTAACTCCCGGCGGCACGAGCGGGTACCTGCTCGGCGTTGACGGCATCCGCGAATTCAACGTGCTCACGGACACTTATTCTGCCGCATATGGGAAACGCGCGGGAGCGCAGGTCAGCGCGGTCACGCAGTCCGGAACAAATCAATTGCACGGCACAGCGTTTGAATTTGTGCGCAACAGCGCTTTCGATTCGCCGGGCCCTTTCGATCAGGGAACCGTTCCCCCTTTCCACCGCAACCAATTTGGCGGCGCGCTCGGCGGCCCGCTGAAGAAGGATCGAGTCTTTTTGTTTGGCAATTACGAAGGCTTCCGCCAATCGCTGGATGTCTCCAGCGTGAGCGTTGTCCCGGACGCGCTCGCGAGAACCGGTAAACTGCCTGACGCGTGCACCGGCGTGTACGCGACGGTGCCGAAGCTGAATGCTTTCATGCTGGGTTACATGGCGTTTTGGCCCGCCGCGAATGGCTCGGAACTAACAGTTCCCGCAGCCGCCAAGACTTCAGCCGGGGCGACCTGCCCGAACAAAGCGGCCGTCCCGAGCGGAACGGCGAAGGCTTTTTACAATCCGAACGAACACATTCAGGAAGATTTTGGCACGCTGCGCGCAGACTACAATTTACGTACGGCGGATACGTTGTCGACCGCTTACACCATCGATGATGGCAACAGCCTGATTCCGCTGTCCGATCCGCTCTTTGCATCCTACACGCCGCTGCGCATGCAGGTGGTCAGCCTCAGTGAAACGCATATCGTTTCGCCCTCGGTCCTGAACACGGCGACGTTTGGATTTTCGCGCGCTTCGTTCGCGCTCGGTTCCGTTCCACTCGTCGCTATTCCTTCCAGCCTTTCCTTCGTTTCCGGTACGGGTCCTGGCGGAATTGTTGTGGGCGGCGGAGCAACGACCACGGCGAATGGTTCGATCACTTCGGCGGGTCCCAATAACGCATCTGGAAACGTCAACCACCGTAATCTATTTACCTATCAGGACGATTTGCACGTCACGCGCGGCATGCATCAACTCAGCGTTGGCGTGTGGTTCCAACGTTTGCAGGACAATGAAGACACCGCATCGCGCCAACTCGGCCAAGCCACCTTCGCCAGCTTGACCACGTTTCTACAGGGCACCGTCACCAATTTTCAAGTCGTGCCCATGCACACCGAACTCGGCTGGAGAAATTTGATGGCTGCGTGGTATGTGGACGACACGATTCGCGTGCGCCGCAACCTGACGATTGAAGCCGGCTTGCGACAGGAATTCACTACGGGATGGAACGAAGCATACGGCAGAGCTTCCAATTACGTGGAGAACGCGAGCGGCGTTCTCGTAACAGCGCCCATCGTGGGCAATTCGGTTTACACGCAAAATAATGCGGTCCGCTTGTTCAGCCCTCGAGTGAGCGTCGCGTGGGATGTCTTCGGCAGCGGAAAAACGGCTGTGCGCGCCGGATACGGCATGTACTACTCGCTGATTGACGATATCGCATTCCTACAAAATTCGTTGCCGCCGTTCAACGGCGCGGCAACGTTCACGGGCACGATTTTCCCGACGGTTTCTCCGGCTCCGGCCAATCCCAATAACATCTTCCCGATTGTTCCCGGTCCCCCGCCCGCGAATACAATTTATTCGCCACAAGGCATACAGGCGAATGCGAAAACGCCGGCGGTTCAGGAATGGAATTTGTCAATCGAGCAGCAACTCAGCACGAACACATCGCTGCGCGTGGCTTACGTCGGTTCGTTCGGCGTGCACGGATTGCTGAGCGTCGATCCCAACACGATTGCGGCTCAGACATGCAACGCCCCCACATGCTCCGCAGGTGGTACTGGTAGCGTCGCCTCCACCGTGCCGAATGGTACGGTTTACATTCCAGGACCCTTGGCGAAGCGGCCCAACCCGGCGCTCTCCGCTGGCTTTTTCTGGCTCACCGAGGGCAACAGCAGTTACAACGCGCTGGAAGCAGACGTGACACATCGCGTCAGCAAAGGCCTGCAATTCCGCGGAAATTATACGTGGGCCAAAAATCTTGATATGAACTCTGGATTGACCGGAGCGCAAGCCAACAACCAGGCGCAAATGGTTTTAAATCGCATGAACCTGCGCGAAGACTGGGGACCGTCCGCCCTCACACCGACGAGCCAGGCCAGCGTCTCGGCCAGCTACGACCTTCCCTTTGGCCACAATCAACGCTGGATGAGCGACGTATCGCGCATGCGCAGCAAAGTTGTTTCCGGCTGGCAGGTCAACGGGATCGGAACGTTTCTCTCCGGTTTTCCTTTCACGCCGTTAGTTGGATCGAATCGCTCCGGCGATGGAGACACGCGAAATCCCGATCGCCCGTCTATCGCTCCTGGTTTCACGGGACCGATTGTCACAGGCAATCCAAACCAGTGGTTTAATCCCGCAGCTTTCGCTCTGCCGCTGGCTGGAACGTACGGAAATTTGGGGAGAGGTACGCTGAAAGGTCCGGGCCTGGCAGATGTTGATTTTTCTCTGTTCAAAAATACGGCGATCACGGAAAAAACGAATCTGCAGTTTCGCGCGGAGTTTTTCAATATTCTCAATCGCGCGAACTACGGCGCGCCGAACACCACGGTCTTCTCCGGCAGCGCAATCAGCCCCTCTGCGGGACTAATCACCACCGCAGCAACGTTCCCGCGCCAAATCCAGTTGGGCGTGAAGCTTCTGTTTTAGTTCCTAAGTAGCACACGCTTCAGCCTGTGGGTTTAGTCCGTGCGAGGGCTAAGTTCCACAGTCTGAAGGCGCTGATCTACTAAAAACAGCCGCGTGCATTATTATATTTTGCTGGCGGGGAAAATTACGGAATGATCGGCGGCGGTCGGAACTAGCTCCGGAATCTCGATGCGTATGCGCGTTCCTTCGCCCTCTTTGCTCTCAATATCCATCCGGAAATCGGCGCCATACAGCACCCGAAGGCGCTCGTGCACATTGCTGATGCCGATGCCATCCTGAAAAACCTGAGCGATTCTGTCTTTGGGAATTCCAACGCCGTTATCCTCAATAGCGACCCTCAGCCGGCCGTCCTGCAGTTCCGTTCGAATGGTCAATTCGCCGCCACTGAGCTTGCCGGCCAGTCCATGCTTCAGCGCATTTTCCACGATCGGTTGCAGCAGCATGCTGGGCACAAAGGCTTCCAGAGTATCGTCATTAACTTCTTTGTGTACCACCAGATTCTCTCGTCCGAAGCGCGCTACCTCGATATCCAGGTAGTCGTCAATGAAATCGAGCTCTTCCTGCAGCGGCACAAATGTTTCGTGTTTGCGCAGCAAGCGACGCAAAATATTGCTCAGCTTGATAACCACGCCGCGCGCCGTGTCCGGATCGTAACGAATGAGTGAAGAAACGGTGTTCAGCGTGTTAAATAAAAAGTGCGGATTAATCTGCGCCGTGAGCGCGTCCATGCGCGCCTTCAACAACAGTTGCTGGTGCTGCTCCAGATTCATTTCCAGGCGCGTGTTGCTCCAGATCTTCATAGGCACGGCGACGGCCATCACCGTGGACAACAACACGAGCGCGAGTCCCCAACTTTTTCCTGCATCGAGATAAAACAGCCACCTTATTTTGGTAACGTGTCCCAGCGCCTGGCGCGCCAGTTCCAGCACGATGATCGATCCGAGCGGCAACATTTCCCAAGTGACTTTTTTGCGCCGTATCACGCGCACGAGCCATCGCGGCGTGCTGAGAAATGTATATGGACCGAGCCGCCAGATTTCTTCCGTGTTCGGCAATGTTTGGCGGATTAATCCGCCTACGAGCCCCGCCGCGGCGGCAACCGGCATGGACAGCCACTCGCGATGCATAAACGCAGGCAGACTGATCAGCGAACCGCCGAGCGGCCCGACGACGCGCCCGCCCAGCAATCCCAGCAAAAACGATCCCTCGAGCATCAGGTCCGCCGCGCGATACGGCTGGCCGACGATGCGCAGGAAAACGCCAAACGCCAGCGGAGGCGTAACGAACAGCATCAATTTTAATTTTTGATCGGAGTCGCGGAGTTCGGTAAACAGCACTTTGCGAAACGTGGCTGATCGCGCGAGCCACGCGCAGATCGACGCCGCCGCCCCTACGTGCAGCAGCAGCGTGAGCAGCAAATCTCCGCCGAATGTAAGGGTTCTCATCTGTTGTGCCCGCTGCGGCTACGTTAGCCAATCGATGCTCCGATGTAAAGCATCGCTTGGCAGTCCTGTCCGATCGAGGGTCGTGTATGTAGCGCCAACCTTCAGATGGGCACGTCTGCGCGACTCCAAAATCCCAACCTGAAGGTTGGCGCTACAATCACCGTCGCCTGATATAATACCGGGCTCTTATGTCCAGTAAAATGAGCCGTAAAAAAAGCGATCGCATGCGCGCACCGCGCGTGGCTGCGAAACCCTCGAAACGTTCAATACGAATCGCCGCGCGCGCCAAGTTGCCCACCCGATTCGGAGCGTTTGAGATTTTAGGAATCGAGGGAAAAACCGAGCAGGAAAGCGCGGTAGCGCTCGTGCGCGGAAACTTTCGCCAGGGAATTCCCCTGGTGCGAATTCACTCGCAATGCTTTACCGGTGACACGCTGGCCTCGGAGCGCTGCGATTGCCGTGCGCAACTCGAGCTTTCGTTGCGCAAAATTGCCGATGCGCCTTCCGGCGTCCTTTTATATTTGCCGCAGGAGGGACGCGGCATCGGCCTGATGAACAAACTTCGCGCCTACGAATTGCAGGACCGCGGCATGGACACGGTGGAAGCCAACGAAGAACTCGGCTTCGCGGCCGATTCGCGCGACTACGGATTTTCTGCCGAGGCGCTGCGGTTGCTCGGCGTGCGACGCGTGCGTTTGCTTTCCAACAATCCGGACAAAGTGCAGCAACTCGAAAAAGCCGGGATCAAAGTGGTGGAGCGCGTGCCCTGCCGCCCCCGCGCCAACCGCAATTCACGCGCGTACATGGAAACGAAACGAACCAAACTTGGCCATCTGCTCGATCGTCTGTAATCGGAATGAAGTTCGCGGAGGATTTTTCATGACGCCTACGATTCAGTACAGCGCGATGTTTGAGAACGCCACTCCCGCAAAGTTGTATGAACTGTTCGCGGACTCCGCGAAACATTCCGCCGCCACCGGGATGCCCGCCAAGGTCAGCAAGAAGGTGGGCGGCAACTGGACCGCGTTCGAAAAAATGCTACTCGGGAAAAATCTGGTCATCATCCCCAACAAAATGATCGTGCAGACATGGCGCTCCTCCCAATGGAAAAAATCCGATCCAGATTCCATTCTGGTGGTGACGTTTGAAAAGGCCGAGGGCGGCGCGAAAGTGGATCTCGTGCACGTCGGCGTGCCGGAATACGATCACGAGGGCGTTACGAAAGGCTGGATAAAATATTATTGGGAGCCGTGGAAGGCTTACCTTAACTCTAAGAACGCCAAAAAGCATTCCTGAGTGGTTTCAGTAGCACAGGCTTCAGCCTGTGGGGGTCAGCCCTTGCGAGGACAAAGTTCCAGAGGCTGAAGCTTATGCCACGTAAACTATCGCACCATTTGAGCATGAAAGAATCAGCACGAATGAACGCCCGTCACCAGGCACTCCACCCGGCATAGGCATCAGCCGCCGCCAACCAGATGCACAATTTCGTAACGGTCGCCCTGTTGCACGATAGTCGCCGCCCATTGCGATCTTGGCAAAATTTCCAGATTGCGTTCAATCGCTACGCGATCGTTCGGCAACCCAAGCTGCACGAGCAACGCGGCTATCCCCGCTCCCTGCGGCACTTCTCTCGATTCCCCATTCACCACAATTTGAACCATGGAATTCATTTCGACGCCGGGACCGGAACGTCTTCGCGCGACTTCGCCTTCAGGCGAAACCGCAACTCGCCAAACAAAATATCGTCCGTTGCACGTACGACGAGCGTAGCGCCGTCAGCTACTTCCGCCGGCATCGGAAACTTCAGCGTAATCAACCCTTCGGAATCCGTGCGCGCTTCCGCGCACGGGATGCGCTGCTTTTGCTGCTCCACAAACACCTGAACTTCGGCGCCGGGAATTTTCTTTTTGGAAGGATTTTCATTCACAGATATTTCCAGCGTAACGACTCCGTCGGCGAACCACGACTTCGGATTCAACAGTTGCAACTCCATCTCTTCTTCATCGAGGACGACGTTCGCACGCGGAGGCGTCTGGCCCAGAATCGCAATCGTGCCGGCTTCCAGCTCGGCGATGACTTCGCGATGCTGTAGCGCCAGACGCTCATGCAGTTTTTCGGGCAAATCTTTTTCCGCGATTGCCGCCGCGAACGCTTTATAGCTGACGCTGCGCTTGTGAACCACGCGCCCGGAAAGATATACGACCGTATCCAGAAACGGGTGCGTCGGTCCGCGGTCTTCCGTTTGCACGTGAAACAAGGCCGCTCCCACACGCACGTTGGAATTAAATCCGAAATTCATCGACGTTAAGCCTTTCTCAGCCTCAGATATTCCGTGTCGTCTCTTAACTAAATCGAAAAAAAGTCGATATATCTTTCAAGCGGATTTGACCGCTCGCCGCTTCATCGCTATTATAGCTTGTGCTCAGATGACAGGAAACGACATCCAATCGTATGCGCCGCTACTTGTACACCTCATCCTGGCGATGGTGCTTTCTGGCGCGCTGGTAACCCTTTCTTCAGTCGTAGGTTGGCGCCGCCCTTCCAAAGTGAAAATGCAGGCTTACGAGTGCGGCATGACCCCCACGGGCGACGCGCACCAACCCTTTTCCGTAAAATTTTATCTCGTGGCCATTATTTTTATTCTTTTTGATGTGGAAGCCATTTTTCTCTATCCATGGGCCTTCATTTTCAAGTCTCTGCGGTGGTTTGGTTTCGTGGAAATGCTCCTCTACATCGGCATCCTGCTGGTAGGCTATTTCTATCTCTGGAAGAAAGGGGCGTTGGACTGGAACCGCCCGGCCGCGCGCCAGGATCGGAATTCGTGACGGATACACCTGACCTCGAGCAAAATCCCATCGTAGCCAAAATCCGCGATTGGCGGCCCGAAGCTATAGCGGAACTCAGTGCGTTTCGCGGCGAATTAACCATTGTTATTTATCGCGAACATATACGTCCGCTCTGCGAATTTCTGAGGACGGACACGTTTTTGGCGTTCACCTATCTGTCTGATGTGACGGCCGTGGACAGATTTCCAATCGAACCGCGCTTTGAACTGAACTATCATCTGCTTTCGATGTCGCGCCGCGACCGTGTCCGTCTGCGTGTGCGCGTGCCGGGCGAAAATGCGGTTGTGGAATCGGTGGTCAGCGTATGGCCAACGGCCAACTGGCACGAACGCGAAATTTTTGATCTGATGGGAGTCCGTTTTGAAGGGCATCCCAATCTACAACGCATGCTTCTTCCCGATGATTGGGAAGGCCACCCCCTCCGCAAGGACTATCCGGTGGAGGGCTTCCGCTGATTTCTGAGTTTTACCTGAGCGAACCTGCGACATGACCACTATTCAAACTGCTATCGGCCCTGAAAAAACGATGGTCCTCAATATGGGACCGCAACACCCGTCCACGCACGGCGTCTTGCGCGTGCTGCTGGAGTTGGATGGAGAAAATATCGTCAAGGCCGACGTCGATATCGGCTATCTGCATACCGGCATTGAAAAAACCGCGGAAGCGCTGACGTATTCGCAGGCCATTACGATTACGGACCGCATGGACTATCTCGCGCCGCTGTCCAACAATCTGGCGTATTGCCTGGCTGTCGAAAAATTGCTGGAACTCGAAGTTCCGAAGCGCGCGCAATACATCCGCGTGCTGCTCACGGAACTGACGCGCATCGGCTCGCACCTTGTTTGGCTCGGCACCCATGCCATAGACCTTGGCGCGATGTCCGTGTTCCTTTATTGTTTCCGCGAGCGCGAGGAGTTGCTTAAAATATTTGAACTCGTCAGCGGCCAGCGCATGATGACCAGCTACTTCCGCATTGGCGGTCTTTCGGTTGAGCCGCCCGTGGGCTGGACCGATCACGTCGAGAAAATTGTACGCACGTTCCCTTCCCGCTTTGACGAATACGAAGAATTGCTCACCAAAAACCGCATCTGGATGGGACGCACGCAGGGCGTAGGCATTTTGAAAGCGGAAGACGCGATTGCGCTCGGTGTTTCCGGACCGTCTTTGCGCGGTTCGGGCGTCGATTACGACGTGCGCAAGTATTTCCCATACTCCAGCTACGACGAATTTGATTTCAAGGTGCAAGTGCGCACAGAGGGCGATTGCTTTGCGCGCTACATGTGCCGCGTGGGCGAAATGCGCGAAAGCCTCAATATTGTGAAGCAAGCGCTCACAAAAATTCCGCCGGAAGGCCCGATCAAGGCGGACGCGCCCGGAATTGTTCCGCCGCAGCGCGAAAAAATGAAGACGGAAATGGAAGCGCTGATCTACCACTTTAAAATTTTTACCGAAGGTTTTGCGCCTCCGGCGGGCGAAGTCTACCAGCGCATTGAATCGCCGCGCGGCGAACTCGGCTGCTTTATCGCCAGTGACGGCTCACCGAAGCCGTACCGCATGCGCATGCGCACGCCGTCCTTTGTGAACCTGCAGGCTCTGCAAAAAATGGTCGAGGGTCACCTGGTAGCAGACGCGATCGCCAGCATCGGAACTCTGGACATTGTTCTTGGGGAGATTGATCGCTGATGAATTTGCCTCCGCAGCTCGAAGCCAAATTCCAAACGCTGGAAACGCGCTATCCCATTAAGCGCTCGGCGCTCATTCCCATGCTGCTCTACGCGCAGGACCAGTTTGGGTACGTCAGCGATGAAATGATCGGTGAAATTGCGCAGCGCCTTGGGCTGAATAACCTGCAAGTCACTGAAACGATGGCATATTACTCCATGCTGCGCCGCAAGCGCGCGGGAAAATTTCACGTGCAGGTTTGCACCAACGTGTCCTGTATGCTGCGCGGCGGCAATCAGATTTACGATTTCGTTCAGAAAAAACTGGAAATCGGCCACAAGGAAACGACGGCCGACGGCGTTTTCTCGCTCGAAGAAGTGGAATGCCTCGGTGCCTGCACCGGCGCTCCCGCCATGCAGGTGAACTACGATTTCTACGAAAACCTGACCGTCGAGCGCACTACGCAAATCTTTGAAGCCCTCGAAGCTGGCCGCAAACCGCCCACAAACGTGCCGATTACGGGCGCGATCAAGCCGCGGCATCCCGCAGAAATTCCCGCGATCAGCCGCCTATTTGGCGTGAAAGATTCGCACAAGCTGGAAGTGTACGTGGCGAACGATGGCTACAAGGGCATGGAACGCGCTCTGAAAGAATTGACGCCCGAACAAGTGGTCGACGAAGTTAAAAAGTCGAACCTTCGCGGTCGCGGCGGCGCCGGATTCCCCACCGGCATGAAGTGGAGCTTCGTGCCCAAGGATTCGCCGAAGCCAAAGTACGTTTTGTGTAACGCGGATGAGAGCGAGCCGGGCACGTGCAAAGACCGCCCGCTGATGGAACTGATGCCGCACCAGCTGATCGAAGGCATCGTCATTGCAGGACGCGCCGTGAATTCGCATCAGGGATACGTTTACATTCGCGGTGAGTATCGCCACGTCCTGGAAATCATGGACGAAGCGATTGCCGAAGCCTACAAGGGCGGCTACCTCGGCAAAAACATTTTGGGCAGCGGCTACGACTTTGACCTCGTTGCGCACACGGGCGCCGGCGCATACGAATGCGGCGAGGAATCCGCGCTCATGGAATCGCTCGAAGGCAAGCGCGGCTACCCGCGCATCCGTCCTCCGTTCCCTGCCGTCGTAGGTTTATATGGCTCGCCAACCGTCATCAATAACGTGGAAACACTTTCTTCCGCGCCGGAAATTCTACGCCGCGGCGGCGATTGGTACGCCGGTCTCGGCTCGCCAAAAAATGGCGGCACGCGCCTGTTCTGCGTTTCGGGGCATGTGAACAAGCCGGGCATTTACGAATTGCCCATGGGCTTCCCTCTGCGCAAGCTGATTGAGGACGTCGCGGGCGGCGTGCGCAACGGCAGAAAACTGAAAGCCGTAATTCCGGGCGGCAGTTCCTGCCCGCTGCTTACGGCCGAAGAAATTGACATCAACATGGATTACGATTCCGTCGCAAAAGCCGGCTCTATGCTCGGCTCGGGCGGACTTGTGGTGATCGACGAAGACACCTGTATGGTGGATCTAGCTCGCCGAATCATGCATTTTTACGCGCACGAGTCGTGCGGCTGGTGCATTCCCTGCCGCGAAGGTACGGGCTGGCTGCGCAAGATGCTGGACCGCTTTCATGCAGGATTCGGCACGGCGGAAGACATCACGATGGTCGGCGACCTCGCAAAAGGCATGCTCGGCCGCACGTTCTGTCCACTGGGCGACGCCGCCGCCATGCCCACGATCAGCATTGTGAAGAAATGGCGGCATGAGTTCGAAGCGCACCTTTCAGGCAAGTGTCCGTACAGGCCGGCCGATATCATGGCCGGTGTCCGCTAAGGATTCCGGGACAAAATGGCAGATTCAAAAGATATTACGCTGAAGATCGACGACCGCGATGTCACCGTCCCGCCCGGGACGCTGGTGATCGAAGCTGCGCGACGCATGGGCATCGAAGTCCCATCGTTCTGTTACTTCCCTGGCCTCTCATTGCAGGCGGCATGCCGCATGTGCCTCGTGGAAGTGGAAAAAGCTCCCAAGCTGCAGACCGCGTGCACACTCGTGGCAATGCCCGGCATGGTGGTGCGCACCGGCACGCCGCAAGTGCACGAAGCGCGCAAGGGCATGCTCGAATTTTTGCTCGCGAACCATCCGCTCGATTGCCCCGTGTGCGACAAGGGCGGCGAGTGTGAATTGCAGGACATGGTTTTTACGTACGGCGCGGACAAGAGCCGCTTCAATGAAGAGAAGCGCCACCAGCCTGAGCAGAAATGGTCCGAGGCCGTCTATTACGACGCGCCGCGCTGCATTCTGTGCTTCCGCTGCGTGCGTGTATGCGACGAAGGCATGGACGTGAAAGCTTTGGGCGTCGGCCAGCGCGGTTCGCAATCCACGATCATCCCGAACGGCGAAGATCACCTCGATTGCGAAGAGTGCGGCATGTGCATTGACATTTGCCCGGTCGGCGCACTCACCAGCGGCACCTATCGCTACAAAACGCGTCCGTGGGAAATGACCTATGTTTCCACTGTATGCACGCACTGCTCAAACGGCTGCAAGACCACCCTCAGCGTGCGCAACAACGACATTATTCGCGCCAATAACCGCGACCTCTCCGGCTTCAACAAGGATTTCCTCTGTGCCAAGGGTCGCTTCGGATTCGATTTCACGAGGCATGCCGAGCGCGTGCGCCTGCCGCTCGTTCGCCGAGACGGCAAGCTCGTTCCCTCCAGCTGGGAAGATGCGCTGGCGGAAGTTTCGCGCCGCCTCGCCGAAACCCACAAGGCTTCGGGCGCGGATTCGATCGGCTTCATCGGCTCAAACCGCACGACGAACGAAGAAAACTATTTGCTGGGCCGTATCGCGCGATCGGCCATCGGCACGAATAATCTCGACCATCACCGCACGGCGGATTATGCCAGCCTGATCGCCGCGCTCGGCACGCAAGCGGCTTCTGCGACCGCCACGATGACGCAGCTGTACGAAGCGGACGCTGTGCTGCTTGTAGGCCACGATCCTACCGAGCAGAGCCCGCTCGTTGCCTGGCAGATTCGCTCCGCAATCCGCCATCGCAACGCACGCTTATACGTCATCAACTCGAAATCCATCAAGCTGCTGCGCAAGGCCAAGGGCTTTGCGGAGGTTCCGGCGGGCCGCGAAGGCACGGCGATACACTGGCTCTCCGGCGGCGAAGCGCAACTCGAAGCGGGAACCACGGAGCGTCTTGGCTCATTAAAAGCTTTGCTCGAAAAAGAAAATAATGTGGTCATCGTGTTCGGCGCGGAGCTTTCCGGCGCAGCCATTCGCGATCTCGTGAAGTTCGGGTCGACGCTGCCCGGGCACACCCGCTACATGGCGCTTGGCGATTATGCCAACTCGCGCGGCGCGGCGGACATGGGCCAGTTGCCCGACATGCTTCCCGGCTATTTGCCGGTCACGGACGCTGGCGCACGCCAGAAATTTGGCGCATTGTGGGGCGGACAACTACCTGAAAAGCCCGGAATGAGCGCACGCTCAATGATGTCTGCCGCCGCGAAAGGCGAACTCAAGGCGCTATACGTGGTCGGCGCGAATCCCGTAAAAACATTTGGCGCATCAGCCGTGGGCGGCAAACTTGGCAAACTCGACTTTCTTGTCGTGCAGGATATGTTCCTCACGGAGACGGCTCAGCTTGCCGATGTCGTGCTTCCAGCTGCATCCGCCTATGAAAAGAACGGCACCATGACGAATACGTCCGGCGAATTGCAGCAAGTGCGCAAGGGCGGCGACACGATGGGCACGCGCTCGGACTTCGACATTTTCCGATTCCTGTCGTTCCAACTTGCGAAGCACGGACTCGGGCAGGCCATCGCGCACCGCACACCCGACGCCGCGTTTGAAGAAATTCGCCAAGCTGTGCCTGGCTACAATCTCGCGATGGCCACGTTGCTGCTCGGCGAATCGGAACAAACGGCGCCGGTTTCAACGCTCAACGGCAACGCCAAGTTTGACGTTCCCGCAGGCTCGATTTTTTCTTCGGGCGACACGCTCTTTACGAGCGGCAGCATGACGCCGTATCTCACCATGATTGGTTCCCTGCCGGAAGCGGCCGAGGAAGTGGAATTGGAGGCGCGCTCGTGAACGAATTCGCCGCCCAGCACCCGCTCCTGGTCGTCGCGCTACCCAAGATCGTCATCCTTCTTTTTGTGATGCTCACGGCGCTCGCCTACCTCACTTGGTTTGAGCGCAAAGTCGTCGCGCATATCCAGTCGCGATGGGGACCCTATCGCGTCGGCCCGCACGGTTTGCTGCAGCCGCTCGCCGATGGCGTGAAATTTCTTTTTAAAGAAGACGTCACGCCCGCAGGCGCGGATAAATTTACGTATTTTCTCGCGCCATTTTTGTCGTTGTCGCTGGCGATTACGTCCATCGCCGTCATTCCGTTCGGTCCTTCAGGCCTGAAAATTTTCGGCCAGGCGACGCCGACAGGCATCACCAACCTCAATATTGGCCTGCTGATTCTGTTTTCGATTACTTCGATGGGTGTGTACGGCGTTGCGCTCGCGGGATGGTCCTCCAACAGCAAATATCCATTGCTCGGCGGACTGCGTAGCTCGGCGCAGATGATCAGCTACGAACTCGCGCTCACCATGTCCGTTGTCGGCGTAATCCTGATGGCCGGCACTTTTAACCTGAGCCAAATCGTAACGTCGCAGCAGGGGTTCCATTGGGGCTTCGTACCACGATGGAATGTGATTGGCGGGCCTCTTCCGCAGATCCTCGGCTTCTTCCTGTTCTTTACTTCCGCCGTGGCGGAAACGAATCGCTCACCATTCGACTTGGCCGAAGCAGAATCCGAACTCGTCGCGGGCTTTCACACCGAGTACGCGAGCTTTAAGTTCGCCATGTTCTTCATGGCCGAATACGCCAGCATGATCACGGTTTCCTGTCTCGCGACCATTTTATTTTTTGGCGGCTGGCTCTCCCCGTTTCCGCAGACCTCACTTTTTGCGTGGTCCCACTATATTCCGACCGCCGTTTTTGCGATCGCTGGCATCGCGCTTTTTGCGCACGGCGTGCGGTACATCACTATGTTCGGCCGCGTCGTTCTTCCTGTGCTTGGTCTGGCGCTTCTCGGACTGGGAGTTTTGTTCGCCCTGCCAGCTGTGACTGAGGGTATCCAGGGACCGTTCTGGTTTCTGTTTAAAATTGGGATTTTCCTTTTCATTTACGTGTGGGTGCGCGGCACGCTGCCGCGCTTCCGCTACGATCAACTAATGAATTTCGGGTGGAAGCTGCTGCTGCCGCTCTCGATTTTGAATGTGGTAATTACCAGTCTGGCGATTGTCCTGACACAACGATGAGCTACGAATTCCATAGAACGGCGCGAGGCGCGCGATGATCACACCGCAAATCGCCATATTTCTGGTGCTCGCGGCGTTTACCGTAGCGGGCGCCGTAAGCCTTATTTTGCAAAAGCACCCGATTCACAGCGCGCTATCGCTGATTGTGGTGATGGTCTCACTTGCGGGGCTCTATCTCCTGCAAGGCGCGGAGTTCGTGGCCGCCGTGCAGATCATCGTCTACGCCGGCGCGATCATGGTGCTTTTTATTTTCGTCATCATGCTTCTCAATGCCGGTGAAGAAGATCCCGGCAACGTGAGCCGCCTTGCGAAATTCGTGGGCGTGCCGCTTGGAATCGTTTTTCTCGCGGAAATGGCATTCTGGGTTGGCCGCGCGACATCGCATCTGGGCCCCGGTCAGCGCGAAGTAGTTTCAACGCAGGACCTTTCAACGCTTCTGTTCCGCGAATATGTTTTCCCGTTCGAACTGACTTCGTTCCTGATTTTAATCGCGCTACTGGGCGCGCTGGTTCTGGCGCGCAGAGAAGAATCGAACTAAGTGCTGTAGCCCGCATCGTTTGAGGCGGGGTTTTTCTGCAACACCGGCAAAGTTTCCCGGGCAATTGAACGTAAAATTGGGGGAGTTGTGGTTCCGACTTCGTACTATCTGGTGCTGAGTGCTGTCTTGTTCGGGCTGGGCGTGATTGCGTTTATTTTCAAACGCAATATTCTCACCATTTTCATGTCCATCGAACTTATGCTCAATGCCGTCAACCTGGCATTCGTGGCTTTCAGTCGCCTGCTGGGCCAGCTGCAAGGTCAGATTTTTGTGTTTTTCGTGATCGTGGTGGCCGCGGCGGAAGCCGCTGTGGGCCTCGCGATCATCATCCTGATTCACCGCAATCGGGGAACGCTTAACGTGGAAAACGTGGATTCGCTGAAAGACTGATGCCAGTTCTCACTTATCTCTGGATTATCCCGCTGCTGCCGCTTCTGGGCGCCACCGCCAACGGAATTTTTGGCGCGAGTTGGCCCAAGAACGTTACGACAGCCATCGCCCTTTCTTCCACGGCGCTGGCGTTTTTTGCCGCACTCGAAGCCGTGCGCGAATTTTTCACGCTTTCGCCCGAACAAATTCCGTACGTCAAAACTTTTTTCACGTGGATTTCGGCGGGCGGCTTTCAGGCGGACTTCGCGCTACAGGTCGATCAGCTCACCGTGATTATGCTGCTGGTCGTCACCGGTGTAGGCTGGCTGATTCACATTTATTCCAGCGGATACATGCATGACGATCCGGGCTATCGCCGCTTTTTCTCGTACCTAAATCTGTTCATGTTCTTCATGCTGATTTTGATTCTCGCTTCCAACTACTTGCTGATGTTTGTCGGCTGGGAGGGCGTTGGTCTCTGCAGCTACCTGCTGATCGGCTTCTTCTTCCTGAAGCAGTCCGCGACGAATGCCGGTAACAAAGCGTTCTGGGTCAATCGCATTGGAGACTTCGGTTTCCTGCTGGGCGTGCTGCTGATTTTCAAAACGTTCGGCTCCCTTAATTTCACGTCTGTGCTGCCGGCCGCCGTAAAAATGTCGGCCGATCCCGCGGGACAAATTGGAACGCTCACCACGATTGCGCTGCTGCTGTTCGTCGGTGCAGCAGGAAAGTCCGCGCAGCTTCCGCTGTACGTCTGGCTGCCGGACGCCATGGAAGGACCGACGCCGGTCAGCGCGCTCATCCACGCCGCGACGATGGTTACGGCGGGCGTATACATGGTGGTGCGCTCACACGCGATTTTCCTGAATGCTCCGGTGGCCATGCAACTCGTCGCCATCGTGGGCTGTCTCACCGCGCTCTTTGCCGCAACCATCGGCCTCGTGCAAACGGACATCAAAAAAGTGCTCGCCTACTCCACCGTTTCGCAGCTGGGCTACATGTTCCTCGCCTGCGGCGTCGGCGCATTTGGCGCGGGCGTTTTTCACTTGATGACTCACGCGTTCTTCAAAGGGCTGCTCTTCCTTGCCGCCGGCAGCGTGATTCATGCCATGGGCGGCGAGCAGGACATGCGCAAGATGGGCGGCCTGCGCACAAAAATTCCCATTACGTTCTGGACGATGCTCATGGGCACGCTGGCCATCGCGGGCATTCCGGGCTTCTCGGGCTTTTTCAGCAAGGATGAAATCCTCGGCGAAGCGCTGCGCGTATCTCCCGTGCTCGGCTGGCTCGGAGTGTTCGCGGCCGGGCTCACGTCGTTCTACATGTTCCGTTTAATTTTCCTGACGTTCTTCGGCACGCAGCATTACGACGAACATCATGTGCACGTTCACGAATCGCCGAGCAGCATGACGATTCCTCTGATCGTCCTCGCCATTCTTTCGGTGGCTGGCGGCTGGATGGCCGCGCCGCAATTCTTCGGAGGCGTAAATCACTTCGAGCATTTTCTTGAACCTGTGTTGTCGGCAGCAGCGGGTCCAGTAGCCGAAGGTCCGCAGTCTGCCACGGGCGGGCCGGGAGTTTTGCAGGCGCTGATGGGCGCGCCGGTGATCGCGGGCCTCCTGGGATTGTTGCTGGCGTGGTGGATGTATATTCAGAGTCCCGAAACGCCGGAAAAACTTTCGACTTCCCTGTCCGGTCCGTACAAACTGCTGTACGGAAAATATTTTATCGACGAAATCTATCAGGCATTGATCGTGAGCCCGCTGGTATGGATTTCCAGGAATGTTCTATGGCACGTGGTAGACGAAAAAGTGATTGATGGAACCGTGAACGGCGTCGCCACCGTCTCGCGCGAATCGGGCGATCGCCTGCGCCATGCCAACACCGGAAACATCCGCAGCTACGCCACATGGATCGCGCTCGGCGTAGTCGTTTTTACTACCCTGCTGCTCTGGATGGTGGACTAAAGTGCAGCAAACTTATTTACTAACCGTCCTTACATTTTTGCCTATGGCGGGCACGCTCGCCCTGTTGCTGCTGCGCGATGACGATCATAAATTGCTTCGCCGCCTGGCATTGATTACGTCCGTCGTCGAATTCGCGCTCTCGCTTCTCCTGCTGCATGGATATGACATGCACGCCAGCGGTTACCAGTGGGAAGAGTTCCGCGCGTGGATTCCGCAGCCGCCAATTCACTATCACATGGGCATTGACGGTCTCAGCCTGTTTCTCGTGCTGCTTACCACATTGCTCACACCGATTTCGATTCTGGCGTCGTGGAAATCCATCGACCAGCGCGTGAAGGGCTTCTTCATCTGCCTGCTCGTGCTCGAAACGGGAGTCATCGGCGTCTTCGTTTCGCTCGACCTGTTCCTGTTCTTCTTGTTCTGGGAAATGGTTTTAATTCCCATGTATTTCCTGATCGGCATCTGGGGCCACGGCCGCCGCATCTACGCCGCGTTGAAATTTGTGTTGTACACGATGTTCGGCTCGATCCTGATGCTCGTGGCGATCTTGTGGCTGTACCGCCTCACGGCCGTGGCGGGCTACCCCACGATGGACGTGGTACAGATTCAGCAACTGCTTTCGAACGGCACGGTGACGATTCCGCTGCACACGGAATATTGGCTCTTTGGCGCGTTCTTTCTTGCTTTTGCTGTTAAAGTGCCGCTCTTTCCGTTTCACACCTGGCTGCCCGACGCGCACACCGAGGCGCCCACGGCTGGCTCCGTCATGCTTGCAGGCGTTCTGCTGAAGATGGGCACGTACGGATTACTTCGCTTCTGCGTGCCGTTCTTTCCGAACGCTGCGCACAAATTTGCTCCGATCATCGCCGCCTTGGCCATCATCGGCATCATCTACGGCGCGCTCGTGGCCATGGTGCAGGTTGACTTAAAACGGCTCGTCGCCTACTCGTCCGTGAGCCACCTTGGCTTCGTAGTGCTCGGAATTTTCGCGTTTCACCAGATTTCCATTCAAG
>DASRQU010000073.1:0-40745 GCA_035696345.1 Candidatus Acidiferrales bacterium | reverse complement strand
GCTGAACCGCGAACAGCGCCGCTTGTTTGAACAACTGGGCGCGACGCTGCCCGTGGAAAATCAACCCGCGCATCGCGATTCCTCCCTCTTCGAAAAAGTAAAAGACATCTTCGGATAAGTTTTAAGTGGCATAGGCTTCTGGCTGTGGAATTCGGCGAAGCCCGCGCGTCCTAAAAGCACCGTGTCTTTCTACGCGCTCACAGGTCATATACCCGCCTCTAAATTTCACGGAATTAAATCCGCTAAATCGTGAGATGAATCAACGCGACCACCAAGGGCGGTTCAGGCTCGGATTGAGATACCATAGAAGACCATGCGAAGACGATTTTTTGTGGACGAGTTTGATAACGGTTGCGCCACGCTGCGCGGCGAAGGAGCGCATCATCTTGGGCGAGTCTTGCGAGCCGAGCCGGGGCAATTGTACGAGTTGAGCGACGGCCGAGGCCTGTGGCTAGCTCGAACAGAAAGTGTGGGCCGCGACGAAGTGCAATTTACGCTCGTGGAAGAGCTTCCGGCGGCGGTTGTGCCGGTTCGAATCGAACTGCTGCTGGCTATCGTGAAATTTGACCGGTTCGAATGGGCGCTCGAAAAAGCGACGGAGCTTGGCGCTGACGATATTTCGCCGCTTGCTGCCGATCGCAGCGAAAAAGGGTTGATCGGCGCCTCGGCCAAGCGCTCCGAGCGGTGGAAAAAAATATTGGCCGAATCCGCGCAGCAGGCTCGGCGTTTGCACATACCCGGCCTCGCGGACGCCGCGAAGACCAGAGAGGCGATTCTTGCTTCTGCCGCGCCGTTGAAACTAATGTTTTCCGAACGGGCGGGCGGGCGGCCGCTGCGCGAAGTGCTCGAGCCCATGGCCGCCGCGTCGCGGGAAAATGAAGTTGCGCGTGTGGCCATCGCTATCGGCCCCGAAGGCGGGTGGACGGACGCGGAATTTTCCACTGCAGCTGAATGTGGCTGCGTGGAAGTGGCGCTCGGTGCAAACATTTTGCGGACGGAAACGGCAGTGTGCGCGGCGCTCGCGGCAGTGCAATATGCCTTCGGCGCATTCAGAAAAGTGTGAAGGTTTTTTCGTGGCATAGGCTTTAGCCTGTGGAATTTTGGATTTGCCGGGTTTAAACCGCATAGTATAAAGCGTATCCCGCACGAAAGATTTATGGCCTCGAGTATTTTGTAGCGCGTATGGAGACGCGGAGCTTAGTTGCACGTGAATCTAAACCCCGCCTCTGAAGAGGCGGGGTACAGAAAGCGGGCGAGCGGCGGATCCGAGGAACCGAGAGGCGACGGTGACCGACCAAAAACAACGAACCATGGCAGACTGGAACGCGAATCTGTACAACGCCAAACACGACTTCGTCTGGAAGTTTGGCGCGGACGTGGTTTCGCTTCTGTCACCGAGGGCCGGAGAGCGAATTCTGGATATAGGCTGTGGCACCGGGCACCTGACGGCCCAGATTGCGGAGTCTGGCGCGGAAGTGATGGGCGTGGACCGCTCCGCCGACATGGTGGCGGCGGCGCGGGCGGCGTACCCGAAACTGAATTTCGAATTAGCTGACGCGCGAGAGCTCAATTTCCACGAAAAATTTGAGGCTGTCTTTTCGAATGCGACGCTGCACTGGATTCACGAGCCCGAAACTGTACTGCAGGGAATTTTCAGAGCGCTACGGCAGGGTGGAAGGTTCGTAGCGGAACTCGGCGGCAAGAAAAATATTCGTGCGATGCAATCCGCGTTTGACGCTACGCTCGTTGAGCTGGGCGCGGCAAAACCCGGAGAAGTGCAGCCGTGGTATTACCCGAGCGTGAGCGAGTATGCGACGCTCGCAGAAAATAGTGGATTTGAATTAAGAATGATCACGCTGTTTGACCGTCCTACGGGTTTGGCC
Source organism: Candidatus Acidiferrales bacterium (assembly GCA_035696345.1). GTDB lineage: Bacteria > Acidobacteriota > Terriglobia > Acidiferrales > UBA7541 > Palsa-360. The sequence goes on along the minus strand of DASRQU010000073.1, from coordinate 38,862 downwards.
GACGGCGCGGCGGGCTTGCGAAATTGGATCATCATGTTTGGTGGCGACTTTCTAGTTAAGGCAGGAGACTCGAAGCGCGAGGAATTTTTACGCTCCGTGGAAGACAAGCTGCGTCCGGAATTATTTCGAGATGGCCAGTGGTGGGCGGATTATCGCAGGCTGCGTCTCGTGGCGTTCAAACAGTAAAGCTCTTTCGCGGTGGCCAACTTTAAGGTAGGCCAGCCAGTCTCGGCTGTGTGCGCTTGGCAAAACCCGCACAGGCAAGGGTGCCTGCGCTACTAACATTCGCCTGCCCATTTTTCCGCTACTCGCCAACAGAAGATTTGTTGCCTGCCGGAATGAAACGTGCGGCGGACGCTCGCTCGCTGTATAATTCCGGAAGCGGCGATGGGACGGGGCGATTCCCAACGCAAAAGATTTTTGTGTGTCTCTTGCAGTAGCGCGCATCGTTGCCGCATGGTATAAATTTAATTGTTAACACGTAAGGAACATGGAGCCGAACGCCGAAATTAGTACGTCTGTCGCGCCCGGAGCGGCGCAACCTCTGCGGCGCGAGCTTCGAAGTTGGGGCCGCGACCTCGTCATTGCGCTCAGCCTCGCTGTGGTTATCATCATTTTTTTCTACCAACCGGTAAAAGTGGAAGGCACGAGCATGACTCCCCTGATCTCGGATCAGGAGCGAATTTTTATAAACAAGTTTGTTTACCGGTTTGAGCCAATTGAGCGCGGCGATGTCGTCGTTTTCTGGTATCCTCTTGACCGCTCGAAGTCGTTTATCAAGCGCGTGGTCGGTTTGCCTGAGGATACAGTCGAAATTCGCGGCGGCCAGGTTTTTCTGAACGGCAGACTTTTGCCAGAGCCGTATATTCCGCCGGAGTCCGATGACTACGGCACGTATGCGCCGATGCAAGTTCCCAAAGGTGAGTATTTTGTGATGGGGGATCATCGCACCAGCTCGAATGATTCGCGAATATTCGGGCCAGTGCCGCGAAGATTTATCTACGGCAAGGCCGTGTTCGCCTATTGGCCCGTGGATCATTTCGGTTCGATCCCAGTATTTGCGGAATCCGTAAAGTGATCCGCCTACGCCCAAATTCGGGGCTGCGGCGAACTGGTCCGCTTTAGCCGAATCTTGGCGAACGCGGAAATATGGGCACGCGCCGGGGTGGTTTGATCTGGGCGCGGACGAAGAGAGGGTCCACTGTCGGAAGGACAAGCACGGAAGGGCGTACTTGCGCTCGAAGACGGGCGCATTTTTCATGGGCGCGCGGCGGGAGCCGTTACGCGGCGGGGCGGCGAAGTCGTTTTCAACACGAGTCTCACCGGCTATCAGGAAGTTTTCACTGATCCAAGCTACGCCGGTCAGATTGTATGCCTCACGTATCCCCACATTGGTAATGTCGGCGCGAATTCGGAGGATGAAGAATCCACGCGACCGCACATTGAATCGCTGATCGTGCGTGAATTCTCCTCGGTGGCCTCCAACTGGCGCTCATCGGAAACCGCAGACAGTTATCTGGTGCGAAACAACATTCCTGTGCTGTGGGATGTCGACACGCGCGCGCTCGTGCTGCACATTCGCAAACTGGGTGCTCTGCGCGGCGTTGTTTCAACGGACGGCACTCCAGCAGAAAAACTTTTGGCCGAAGCGCGCGCTCTGCCTTCGATGGCCGGTCTCGAACTAGCAAGCCGCGTGAGCTGCGAAAAACAATATGGCTGGGACAAGGGTTCCATTGAGTTGACAATGCAGCCTTGGCAGGAATCATTACTCTCGACAGATGAAGAGAAATTGAAGAAGTTTCGCGTGGTGGCGTACGATTTTGGCATTAAGCAGAATATTTTGCGGCTGCTGACCGATCATCAATGCGAAGTGATGGTCGTACCGGCGAAAACTTCAGCCGAAGATGTTCTTGCGCTCAAGCCTGACGGGATTTTTCTGTCGAATGGCCCCGGCGACCCCGAGCCCGCTACATACGCGATCCAGGCAATCCGCGATTTGCTGGGAAGAGTGCCGGTGTTCGGCATTTGCCTCGGCCACCAGCTCTGCGGACTCGCGCTCGGCGGCAAAACTTTCAAGCTGCGGTTCGGACATCACGGCTCCAACCATCCGGTGAAAAATCTTCAAACCGGACAAGTGGAGATCACTGCGCAGAATCACGGTTTCTGCGTAGACCCTGATTCGCTGCCGTCGAGCGACGTGGAAGTGACGCACTTGAATTTGAACGACCACACGAACGAAGGTTTGCGCCACCGCTCGCTGCCATTATTTTCCGTGCAGTATCACCCTGAGGCATCGCCCGGGCCGCACGACTCCCATTACCTATTCAAGCAATTCACGGACACAATGAAAAATTGGCAATCGTCAGGCGCATCACGGCGCGGACAGGCGAAGGCCTAAACGCACATGCCGAAACGCACAGACATCAAGAAAATAATGATCATCGGCTCGGGGCCAATCGTCATTGGCCAGGCGTGCGAGTTCGATTATTCAGGAACGCAGGCGTGCAAGGCGTTGCGGAGCGAAGGCTACGAAGTGGTCCTCGTGAATTCCAATCCGGCGACGATCATGACCGATCCGGAAATTGCCGACCGCACTTACATCGAGCCGCTCACAAAGGAATATCTAGAAAAAATTATTTCCGTGGAGCGGCCACAAGCTTTATTGCCCACCGTGGGCGGGCAAACGGCTTTGAATCTGGCTGTGGAGCTGGCGGAAAGCGGCACGCTCGCGAAATATAGCGTGGAATTGATTGGCGCGTCCTTGCGCGCGATTAAAGTTGCGGAAGACCGCCTTCTTTTTAAGGACGCGATCCGCAAAGTGGGACTGGACGTTCCGGCCTCCGCGCTCATCAACAATGTGCAGGATGGTTTGAAGCTTGCCGACCAGCTCGGCTATCCCGTGGTGATCCGGCCTTCGTTCACGATGGGTGGCACGGGCGGATCCATCGCCTACAACCGCGAAGAGTTTTCCGAAGCCATGGCGCACGCGCTCGATGCGAGCCCTGTGCACGAAGCGCTCGTCGAAGAATCCGTGCTCGGCTGGAAGGAATACGAGCTGGAAGTGATGCGCGATCATCGCGACAACTTCGTGGTCATCTGCTCGATCGAAAATTTCGATCCCATGGGCGTGCACACGGGCGATTCCATCACGGTCGCTCCCGCACAAACGATGACCGACAAGGAATACCAGCGCATGCGGGATGCCGCGGCGGTGATCATTCGCGAAGTCGGCGTCGAAACCGGTGGGTCGAATATCCAGTTTGCGCTCGATCCGGCCACGGGCCGCATGATCGTCATCGAAATGAATCCGCGCGTTTCGCGCAGCTCTGCGCTGGCCTCCAAGGCTACCGGATTTCCCATCGCCAAAATTGCGGCGCTGCTTGCCGTCGGAATGACGCTGGACGAAATTCCCAACGACATTACCAAGAAAACTCCATCCTGCTTTGAACCCACGATCGACTACGTGGTCGCGAAAATTCCCAAGTGGCAATTTGAGAAATTCGCCGGTGCGGATTCGACGCTCGGCACGCAGATGAAATCCGTCGGCGAAGTGATGGCGATTGGCCGCACATTTAAAGAGGCGCTGCAGAAGGGAATTCGCTCGCTTGAGCCGAGTTCGCCGTGGCGCGCTCCGGTCGACACTCCCGTTTCGCTCTTGCGCGAAAAAATCGCCACGCCGCGGCCCGACCGTATCCACTGGCTGTTTGTTGCGCTGGAGCGCGGAATCAGCGCCAAGGAAGCCTGCGATCTGACGAAGATCGATCCGTGGTTTATTGAACAGATTCTGGAAATTATTGCGATGAACAAGCGGCTGGCCTCCGTCACCGTGGAAACCGTGTCTGAAGATTTGCTGCGCGAAGGCAAACGCATGGGCACGAGCGATGAGCAACTCGCGCAGATGTGGAAGACGACGCCTGCGGCCGTGCGCCATAGGCGCGCGAAAGCGCACATCGCTCCGGTGTACAAGCGTGTGGATACGTGCGCCGCGGAATTTGAGTCCTTCACTCCGTATATGTATTCGACGTACGAGGATGAGGACGAATCGCAGCCCACCGATCGCCCGAAGATCGCGATTCTCGGCAGTGGCCCGAACCGCATCGGGCAGGGTATTGAATTCGATTATTGCTGCTGCCACGCGGCATTCGCGCTGCGCGAAGATGGATACGAAACCATCATGGTCAATTGCAATCCGGAAACCGTGTCGACTGACTACGATACTTCTGATCGCCTCTACTTTGAGCCGCTCACGCTCGAAGACGTTCTCTCCGTAGTGGATCGCGAAAAACCGCAAGGCGTGATCGTGCAATTTGGCGGGCAGACTCCGCTGAACCTGGCGTTGGAACTGAAACGCAACGGCGTGCCCATCATCGGCACGGCTCCCGAATCCATCGACCTTGCCGAGGACCGCAGACGTTTTGGAAAATTATTAGACGAATTAAAAATTCCGCAGCCGAAAAACGGCACCGCCTTGGTTCCGGAAGAAGCGGTGCGCGTGGCGAGCGAGATTGGTTTCCCCGTCCTCGTTCGCCCCAGCTACGTGCTGGGCGGTCGCGCGATGGTCATCGCCTATGATCTGAATACGGTGCAGGAGTATGTGGCGCAGGCGGCGCTCATGGGTCCGGCCAAGCCGGTGCTCATCGATCAATTTTTGGAAGAAGCGACGGAAGTGGACGTCGATGCGCTGGCCGACGGTGACGATGTGATTATCGGCGGCGTGATGGAGCACATCGAAGAGGCCGGCGTGCATTCCGGAGATTCTTCCTGTGTACTACCTCCCGTCAGTCTGTCACCCGCGGTACTTGCGAAAATTCGCGATTACACAAACAGGCTTGCCAAGGCTCTGCAAGTCGTTGGCTTGATGAATGTGCAGTACGCGATTCAGCGCGACACGGTTTACGTGCTCGAAGTAAATCCGCGCGCTTCGCGTACCGTTCCGTACGTCAGCAAAGCGACCGGCGTGCCGCTGGCAAAAGTAGCGGCGCGCTTAATGGCCGGACGCAAACTGCGCGACATGAATTTGCCCGTGGTGATTACGGACGGAGTCGCGGAAATTGCGGTAAAAGATTATTACTCCGTAAAGTCGCCGGTATTTCCCTTCAACAAATTCCGCGGCGTGGATACGATTCTCGGCCCTGAAATGCGCTCGACCGGCGAAGTCATGGGCGTCGCGAAAAGCTACGGACAGGCATTTGCAAAAGCGCAACTCGCTGCGGGCCAGCGATTGCCGCGCAAGGGCTCCATTTTTATCAGCGTGAGCGACCACGATAAGCGCCACTGCGGACCGCTCGCCAAAGAGTTGCACTCCCTGGGATTCCGGTTAATCGCCACGCGCGGCACGGCGGCGGCGCTCGAAGCGGCTGGCGTTCCCGCTGAGGCCGTGTTCAAGGTGAATGAAGGGCGTCCGAACATCGTCGATCTCGTGAAGACGGGCAAAGTGGATATGGTCATCAACACTCCCCTCGGACGTGAATCGTTCTACGATGAAAAATCGATTCGCCGCGCGGCGATTCGCTATAACATTCCGTGTATCACTACGCTATCCGCGGCCAATGCAGCGGCACTCGGGATTCGCGCGCTGGTCGAGCAAACTTTGGAAGTTGCCGCGCTGCAAAGTTTGCACTCCAAAAAAGCCGCAGCGTCACAACTGCCATCCGCGAAGGATTGAAGCCGGAGATTTCGTTGAAGTCCGATTAGCTGTTGCACGGGGAGAACTCACTTGGGGACTAAACCATTATTAAGAGGAGTTTTGCCGGCCCTTACCACGCCTTTTGATTCCGACGGCGCGGTGAGTCCGGCGCGTATTCAGGAAAATGTTACTGCCTTCAACCGCATCGGTTTATCGGGCTATTTGGCCGTGGGTTCCACGGGCGAATCGTATTTGCTCAGCCGCGCGGAATTTGAAGTCGTGCTCGCCACCGTGCGCGAAGCCGCTGCTCCGGGCAGAATTTTAATCGCCGGAACCGGGACCGAAACCACGGCGGAAACCGTCTCACGCACCGAATTTGCGGCAAATTTGGGCTACGATTACGCGCTGGTGGGGCCGCCCACATTTTTCAAGCCTGCGATGACCTCAGATGTTTTGGTGGCGCACTACACGCGCGTGGCCGACGCCGCGCGAATTCCAATCCTGCTGTATTCCGTTCCGCAATACACGGGTGTGCCCATCGAACTCGATGTGGCGGTGCGCATGTCCCAGCATCCGAACGTCGCGGGCATGAAAGACAGTTCGGGAAACGTGGATCGCATCGGAGCGATTCTCGCGGCCGTGCCGGAATCTTTTCGCCTGCTCACCGGTTCTTCCACCACAATCTCTTCCACGATGGTAATGGGAGGGAAGGGCTCGATTTTGGCGCTGGCTGATTTTCTGCCGGAACTTTGCGTTGCGCTCGATGAAGCGATCGCGGTTGGCGACACGCACAAGGCACTCACCCTGCAGCGCCAACTCATTCAGCCGACCCGGCGTCTCGTCGGGGCTATGGGTGTAGCCGGAGTAAAGTACGCGATGGACAAGCGCGGCTATTACGGCGGACCTGTCCGCGAGCCGTTGCTGCCGCTGAGCGCGGAACATAAGAAGGAAGCCGACGCGATGCTCGCCTCGCTTACGCCTTCGGCTGTATCAGCCTGAATCCCATAGAACTCTGAAACATCTAATCATGTTTGCACGCAAGCTCGCCGGTCATGTTGCGCAAGTATAAGGATGGAATGCCTGATGGACTGTAGTTGTATCGCACCGGCCGCGTTGCCCGGAGTAACTCGCCTGTACTCCGCATTTCTTTCCGATTTTTCCGCCGTCTCGAGCTTTTATAAACATACGCCGAACGCTCAGGGAATCGACGCCGCCGTTCGCGAAGTCCGCATGGACGATGCGGTCCGCCTTGGAGTCGTCGACGTCCTACGGAAGCAGAATCGAATATTTGGCGGCGGCGAAAGCACGTCCAAAAATCTAGATCGGCTTCGCGGTGGTGCCGTCGCCGTGGTTACCGGGCAGCAGGTTGGATTGTTCGGCGGCCCTGCGTATTGCATTTACAAGGCGCTCACGGCCATTCGAGTGGCGCGCGAATTGAGCGAGCGAGGCGTAAATGCGGTGCCGATTTTCTGGCTCGCAACCGAAGATCACGATTTGGCTGAAGTGAATCACACATTCGTGCCGAAGCGCGGCGGCTTTCAGCGACTCGAACTTCTTCCACCTGGAGCAAGCGGACGCCGCGTGGGCGAGGTCCGCCTCGGCGGGGACGTGCGCGCGTTGACCGCGCAACTGAACACGCTCCTCGAAGGCGCGTGGTCCGCAGAACTCGCGCGATGGATCGCGGAGAGTTATACGCCGGAGGACACGTTCGGTTCCGCATACGGAAAATTGATGACGCGGATTTTCTCCGGGCGCGGCCTGATTTTTCTCGACCCGATGTCGCCGGAATTTCACCGCTTGTGCATCCCGGTGATGAAGCGGGCGATGCAAGCGCACGAGGAGTTGACGGCGGAACTCGTGGCGAGATCTGCGGCGCTGGAAAAAGCAGGTTTTCACGCACAGGTGAAAGTCGCGGAACACAGCACGCTGCTGTTTCGCATAGTCAATGGTCAGCGTTTGACGGTTCGGGCCGTAAAAGAGGGACTTGCCGCCGGGGAGAAAATCGAATCGCTGGAAGAAACCGTAAAATCTCTAGAAGTGCATCCCGAAAATTTCAGTCCGAGCGCGCTGTTGCGTCCTGTCGTGCAGGACTCACTCCTGCCGACGGTGGCCTACATTGGCGGCGCGGCGGAGATTGCGTATCAGGCGCAAACTTCGCTCGTGTATGAAAAGCTGCTGGGCAGGGCGCCCGCCATTTTACCGCGAGCGAGTTTTACAGTTGTGCCGTCGCACATCGCCAATCTGTTAAAAAAATATAATCTCGACGCGAAGGAAGTTTTACAAGGGCGCACAAAACTTCGCGCGCGCCTGGAGTCCGAAGCGCTGCCCGAAGCACTGGCCGCAAAATTCGAAGAGGGTGAGCAGTTCATCAAAACTTTATTGGAAGGCTTGCGGGAGCCGCTGAAAAAGCTCGACCAGACCTTGCTCGGCGCGCTCGACACGGCCACCGAGAAAATGATGTATCAATTTCACGGCCTGAAAACGAAGGCCGGCCGTGCCGAAGGTTTCCGCTCCGGTGTAATCTCCACGCATGAAAACGAAATTGACACGTCGCTGCATCCAAACAATGCATTGCAGGAGCGTTCCTTCGGTCTGCTTACGTTTCTGGCGTCAGAAGGTCCGACGCTGCTCGATTTTCTCGATAGCCACATTAAGACCGGCACAGGCGAGCACTGTTTTCTTGGCCTGCAACCAAGCGCGAAATAGATTTGAGTAGCACCGGCTCAGCCTGTGGACTTCAGTCCTTCCTAGGTCCAAACCCCACAGGCTGCCCTTCGGGACACTCCGGATAAAAAGCCCATGCCACCTAAACCCATGTATTTTTCGCCGCAACCTGACTAGAATGGCCAACGTACGAACGGTTTGCGGTTACCGGCCATGATAATATTGAGGAACGTAGTCACTCTCACAGCTCATAGGCGGAGGATTTTCTGATGAAGCTTACTCCTGGAAAGCGCAAGGGCCTCGAAGCGGTTTCGGATTCGCGCGGCGTGATTGCCGCTGCGGCCATGGATCAACGCGGATCGCTTATGAGCGCGATTGCCAAGGACAAAGGCATCGACAAGAAAGCCGTAACGAAGGAAATGATGTCTGAATTCAAGGAAGCGGTTTCCCGCGTACTGACGCCGCACGCGACAGCCATTCTGCTCGATCCGGAGTACGGCCTGTCTGCAGCGAAGCAGCGCGCGAAAAATGCGGGACTTCTGCTCGCCTACGAAAACAGCGGCTATGACAATACGCAGCCCGGACGCCTGCCCGATTTGCTGGACCACTACTCTGTGCGCCGCATTGTGGCCGATGGCGCTGACTGCGTGAAGATTCTGTTGTATTACACACCGTTCGATCCCGCCAATATTAATGATGTGAAGCATGCGTGGGTAGAGCGCATCGGCGCGGAATGCGTGGCCGCTGACGTGCCGTTTTTCCTGGAATTCGTGACGTACGAAGAAGGCGTGGACGAAAAAGGCCTGGAGTTTGCGAAAAAGAAGCCGGAGGCTGTGACGCGCAGCATGGAGGAATTCAGCAAGCCGCAATACGGCGTCGATGTGCTGAAGGTGGAAGTGCCAATCAACATGGCGTTTGTGAAGGGCGCGCGTTCCTGCAAAGGCGAGTCAGCCTACACTCGCGATGAAGCCAAGGAACATTTCCGCAAATCCGCGGCCGCTGCAAAGAGACCGTTTATTTATCTTTCGGCCGGCGTGAGCAACGATACGTTCTCCGAAACACTGGAGCTCGCTTCCGAGTCAAATGTGAATTTTTCAGGCGTCCTGTGCGGCCGCGCCACGTGGAAAGATGGAATGCCGATTTACGCCAAGCAGGGCGCAAAGGCCCTCGAAGACTGGCTGCTGGACCAGGGCGTAAAAAATATCAACAACGTCAATGACCGCCTGAAAGCCGCGAAGCCCTGGTTTTCGTTCTATGGTGTGACATCGTCTTCCGCACTTGCATAATTTGCTTTAGAACAGCGCTGATCGCCGCCGGTCGGAAGCGCTTCGATTTATGCCAGTTTAACGCGCTCAGTCACGCACTCTATGAATTCCACAGGCAAAAGTTCGCAAGGCCGTCCCATCGAAACCGTGCGCGTAAAAACGTCGCGGCGCACCGAGTGGGTGAATATCACTTCGCAAGTGAATCGAATGGTTGCGGCCTCAGAAATTTCGTCGGGTGTCTGCCAGATTTACGTTCCGCACACGACCGCCGGCGTAACGATTAACGAAGGATACGACCCAGACGTCGCGAGCGACATGGCAGCCGCGTTTGACCGCATGGTGCCGCGCGACGCAGGCTACGCGCACGCGGAAGGCAATTCCGATTCGCACATCAAAGCGACGTTGGTCGGTTCATCGCAAAGCGTGTGGATCGAAGGCGGCCAACTGCAGCTTGGGCGCTGGCAGGCCATTTTTTTCTGCGAGTTTGATGGCCCGCGCAACCGCGAAATCCACGTAAAAATTGTTCCAGATCCCGCATAAACCAATCGACTCAGCCCGCGGGAAATTCATGTTAAGGTTTAGGAATCATGACGCGGCTCGGCGTATACGTGCAGGTTCCGTTCTGCCAGACGAAGTGCACCTACTGCAACTTTCATACGGGCGTATTTTCTAAAGACCTTTACGAGCCTTACGTTCGCGCTGTTTGCCGCGAAATCGCGGAACATCCGCGCGCGTTCGCCGAACACACGATCGCCGAAGTTTCCAGACCAATCGTGGACACGGTTTATTTCGGCGGTGGCACGCCCAGCTTGCTGGAACCCCAGCAGCTGAAGCGGCTCATCGATACGATTCGCGTTTCATTTGCTGCGCAGTTCGAAGAAGTGACTCTCGAAGCCGATCCGGAAACGATTACTCCAGAAAAAGCTGCGGCATGGCTTGAAGCGGGTTTCAACCGCATCAGCATGGGTGTGCAATCTTTTAACGATGAAGAATTGCGTCCCGCGGGACGCATGCACCGCTGCGCCGACATTTTTCAGGCCACGAAATTCCTGCGCAACGCAGGATTCAGAAACCTCAGCTTCGATCTGATCGCAGGACTGCCGCATCAGACCGATGCGAGCTGGCAGGATTCAGTGGAGCAACTTATAAAACTGCGCCCTGAACACGTTTCCACGTACCTGATGGAAATTGACGAGGGAAGCCGCCTCGGCCTCGAAGTTTTACAGAGCGGCAACCGCTATTCCGCGAAGGCGATTCCTTCGGACGATGCGATGGCGGATTACTACGAGTCTGGCTCGCGACAATTCGCCGACGCCGGATATGTGCATTATGAAATTTCGAATTGGGGCCTGCCTGGATTCGAATCGCGGCACAATCGCAAGTACTGGCGCAGGGAACCGTATTTCGGTTTCGGCGCGGGCGCGCATTCGTTTAACGGTTCGCAGCGCTGGGCCAATGCGCATGACCCTGCCGCGTATTCGAACGCCATCCTCGCTGGAAATTTTCCCATCGAGCAAGTGGAACATGTCGGGCCCGGCCAAGCGCTCGAGGAAGAGCTCTTCCTGGGGCTGCGGCAGCTTGAGGGAATCGATCTAGGGGCAGTTGAGGCGAAGTACGGGACGTCGTTGCAAGCGCGCATCGTAGGGCTTCTGGCGCAAGGTTTGGTGGAATGGGACGGACCCCGGCTGCGGCTCGCGCCAGCGCGACTTTCCGTTTCGAACGAAGTCTTTGTGCATCTTCTGGAATAACTTTCTGACAGCGCAGAAAAGGGAATCAGCATGGATTCGAAGGAGTTCAACTCGAAATGCGCCTTCTCAAATTTTATGTTCGTCCTGCTTGTGCTCGCCTCCCTCACGGCTTCAGCAGCATTTGGACAAACGCCACCCGCAACGCAGCGCCCCTCCCAGGAAGCTAGAAAATCTGCTCCTGCTCCCACCGTAGCGGAAGCAGAGCGATTTATTACGCAGGCAGAAACTCGCCTGCTCGATCTGTGGATCAAGGAAGGCCGCGCGTCCTGGGTCTCTGAAAATTTCATTACGGACGATACGGAAGCCATAGCCGCGGATGCCGATGTCGCCGTGAAAGCGGCGACTGCGGACCTTGCGCGCGAGGCGCAGCGCTACGACAAACTGTCTCTGCCTGCTGATGTGGCGCGTAAATTCAAACTGCTGAAATTGTCTGTCGATATTCCCGCGCCGCGCGATCCAGCAGCCCAGGCTGAATTGGCGAAAATCGCCGCGTCGCTCGAAGGCGATTATGGAAAAGGGACGTGGTGTCCGGACGACAACGCAAAAAATTGCCTGGAATTGACAGCCATCGAGAAAATTTTGGCGACGAGCCGCGACCCGCAGGAACTTTTGAAAGCGTGGAAGGGTTGGCACGGCGTCGCTCCGGCGATGCGCACACGCTATACGCGCCTCGTCGATCTGGCTAACCGGGGCGCGCGGGAAATGGGATTCGCTGATACGGGCGCGATGTGGCGCTCGAATTACGACATGCCGCCCGATGATTTCGCGAAAGAGATGGACCGGCTCTGGCAGCAGGTACGGCCGCTGTACGTCTCGTTGCACGCTTACGTTCGGTGGAAGCTTGCGGAAAAATACGGCAAAGATGTAGTCCGCGAGGATACTCCGATTCCCGCGCACCTGCTCGGCAATATGTGGGCCCAGGACTGGAGCAATATTTATCCGCTGCTCGCGCCGCCGAATGCCGGTGCTCAGCCAGATCTAACGGCAGCCTTGCGCGCTAAAAATGTGGACGCCAAGGGAATGGTTCGCTACGCAGAGGGATTTTTCACGTCGCTCGGTTTCGAGCCGCTGCCTGAAACATTTTGGCAGCGCTCCTTGCTTGAAAAACCGCGGGACCGTGAAGTGGTTTGCCATGCGAGCGCCGAAGACATCGATTTCAAGGACGATGTGCGCATCAAGGCGTGCATTGAACCAGACGCAGAAAATTTCACGGTCGTTCATCATGAACTTGGACACAATTTCTACCAGCGTGCCTACGACAAACAACCGCCACTGTTTGAGAACAGCGCCAACGACGGCTTTCATGAAGCCATCGGAGACATGGCCGCGCTTTCGGTGACGCCCGAATATTTAAAACAGATTGGATTGATCGACACCGTTTCACCGCCTTCCGCAGACATCGCGTTGCTGCTCAATCGCGTGCTCGATCGCGTCGCGCTGCTGCCATTTACGCTGGTAATCGACGAATGGCGCTGGGGGGTTTTTTCGGGCGAGATCAAGCCGGCGGATTACAACCAGGCGTGGTGGGAACTTCGGCGGAAATATCAAGGAGTTTCGCCGCCAGAGCAGCGCAGCGAAGCCGACTTCGATCCGGGGGCGAAATACCACATCGCTGCAAACGTACCCTACGCGCGTTATTTTCTGGCAATCATCTTGCAATATCAGTTTCATCGAGCGCTGTGCAGGGAAGCGGGCTACACCGGTCCACTGCATCGCTGTTCGATCTACGGAAATAAGGCCGCGGGAGCGAAGCTTGCTAAAATGCTAGCGATGGGCGCGAGCCGCCCGTGGCCTGACGCGCTCGAAGTGTTGACCGGGCAGCGGCAGATGGATGCGACCGCGCTAATGGACTATTACGCCCCACTGAAAAAATGGCTCGATGAACAAAATGCCGGCCACCACGTTGGGTGGTGAGGGTTTGGGTAGCACAGGGGTTGACGTGTGGATTTTAGTGCTTGCTCGAACCAACCCGACCGGTAAGCACCTGCCACGGTTCTCCACTGGAAATTCCGCCCGGTTAAACCAAAAAAGCCGCCGCATTCACTGTGGTATAAATAACTTGAGGCCTATTCAGACCACCGCCTTCTGAGGAACTGTGGACTTTTCTTTCACCGACGAGCAAGAGCAACTTCGCCGAACCGTCCGGGAATTTGCGCGGTCGGAAATCTTCCCGCACATCATGGAGTGGGATGAAGCCTCTAAGTTTCCTGCGGAATTAATTCCCAAACTCGCTGAAATGGGTTTAATGGGCGTAATTTTCCCCGAAGAATATGGCGGCGCGGGCCTTGGCTACATCGAGTATGTGATCGTTATCGAAGAGCTTGCCCGCGTCGACGGATCGATCGGGCTGATTGTAGCGGCGCACAACTCACTATGCACCAATCACATTTATAAATTTGGCACGCCGGAGCAGCGCACGAAATATGTGACGCCGCTTGCGCAGGGTCAAAAAATTGGCTGCTGGTCACTGACCGAGCCGCAAGCAGGATCGGACGCGGGCGGCGCACGCACCACCGCTGTGCATAAGGACGGTGGGTGGGTACTGAACGGTTCAAAAACCTTTATCACCAACGGGCATTACGCGGACGTTTGCGTCGCAATGGCTGTGACCGACAAGCCGCGCGGCACGAAAGGGATTTCGGCGCTGATCGTGGAAAAGGGAAATCCTGGCTTCAAAACCGGGAAAAAAGAAAATAAGCTGGGTATGCGCGCGAGCGACACGTCTGAGATTATTTTCAGCGATTGCTTTGTGCCGGACGCGAACCTGTTGGGCAAGGAAGGCGTTGGCTTCGTCAACACGCTGCAGGTGCTCGACGGCGGCCGCATTTCCATTGCAGCGCTGGCTCTGGGCATGGCTCAGGGCGCGTACGAGGCGGCAGTCGGCTACGCGAAGCAAAGAAAACAATTTGGCAAGGCGATCAGCGAATTTCAGGCGATTCAATTCAAGCTGGCAGACATGGCCACGGAAATCGATGCGGCGCGCTGGCTGGTTTACCGCGCGGCCTGGCTGGCCGATCAGAAGGGGCCACGGTTTACTAAAGAATCCAGCATGGCGAAACTTTTCGCCAGCGAAGTAGCCGTGCGCGTGGCGAACGAAGCCGTGCAGGTATTTGGCGGCTACGGATTCGTAAAGGACTATCCGGCGGAAAAATTTTATCGTGACGTGAAACTCTGCACGATTGGAGAAGGCACGAGCGAGATTCAGCGCATGGTGATTGCACGGCAAATTCTGGACGCGCGCTGATTCCGCAGCGCGAAATCTCGGTGTGTCAGTTCGCGCTTTTGAATGCGGTCCTCAGAATGGTTGTGTTAACTTCCTTGCTTCGCGCTTGCTTCAACTTTCAGTATATTTGACTAATTCGTGAGCCGGCGACGGTGTTGTAAAGCCGGCGCGACGCTGGAAGTTTTTCCGGCGAGGCGACGATCAGAGAACTGCCGGCGAGTGCCGGCGCTACAAAATGCTCCCAACCAACGAAGCCTGGGCCGAGCAAATTAAGGCGGGAGATGTGCGCGCGGTTTCGCGCGCCATTACTGCGATTGAGGATAACGACCCGCGTGCGGAAAAATTGCTGCAGCGAATTTTTCCTGACACTGGAAAATCCTTCGTCATCGGCGTAACCGGCGCGCCCGGTTCGGGCAAGAGCACGCTCGTCGATCGAATGGCCGCGCATTATCGAGCGCAGCATAATCACGTGGGAATTATAGCCGTCGATCCGACGAGCCCTTATACAGGCGGCGCGATTCTCGGCGACCGTATACGCATGCAAGGACACGCGAGTGATCCTGGAATTTTTATCCGGTCGATGGCCACGCGCGGATTTCTCGGCGGCCTCGCGCGAACGACGGGCGATGTCGCACTGGTGCTGGATGCGGCAGGGAAGGAATTTGTTTTAATTGAAACCGTTGGCGTCGGACAGGACGAGGTGGATGTCGTGCGCCTCGCCGATTGCACGCTGGTGCTGCTGGTTCCCGGCATGGGCGACGACGTGCAAAATATGAAGGCCGGCCTGATGGAGATTGCGGATATTTTTGTGCTGAATAAATCCGACCGTGACGGCGTTGATCGGCTGGAAGCGGAACTTGAAGCCATGCTGCACCTGGCGCCGGAACGTGAAGGTTGGAAGCCGACGATCGTGCGCACCGTTGCGTCGGAAAATAAAGGCGTCGAAGAACTCGCGCAGGCTGTCGAGAAATATCGCGAATGCTCGGCGGCAAGTTCAGGCCGACAACAGCGAAAAGTCGAGCATTGGAAAGCCAGGCTCCTCACGCTCGCGGGAGAAGCATTTTTAAGGCGCGTGGTCGATGGCCCGGAAGGCGAAGCTGCCCTCAGTGCACTGGCACGGGAAGTATCAAATCGCAGCAAAGACCCTTATGCGGCCGTTCGTGATTTACTAGCTCGTGCGGGCGGCGCTCGGAGCAAAGAATGAAACTCGGTGACTTGGAATTTTGGTTGATCACGGACGGTACGTTTCGTCTGGACGGCGGCGCGATGTTCGGCGTGATCCCGAAGCCGATGTGGGAGAAAGTTGCGCCGCCCGATTCGCGCAATCGCATCCTGATGGCCATGAATTCGCTGCTGATTCGCGCGGCTGGCAAAAATATATTGATTGAAACTGGCGCGGGCGATAAGTGGGACGCCAAGCGCACGGAAATTTATTCGTTTGAGAGCAGACCACGCTTGCCCGACAAACTCGTCACGCACGGCGTGCCTCCGGAAAAAATCGACATCATCATCAACACGCATCTCCACTTCGACCATTGCGGCTGGAACACGCGCATGGTGAACGGGGAAGCGATTCCGCTGTTTCCGAATGCACGCTACTACGTGCAGCGCGGCGAACTGGAACACGCGAAAAATCCGACGGACCGCGATCGCGCCAGCTACTTCGTGGAAAACTTTACGCCCATGGAAAAAACGGGCCAGTGGAATTTGCTGGAGAAAGATACGGAAATCGTGCCCGGTCTGGAATTGATTCGCGCGCCGGGGCACAACGCGGACATGATGTGCGTGCGATTGGCCGGCGGCGGCAAAACGGTCTTCTTCACCGCAGATCTGATTCCCACGGCGGCGCACGTGCCTTATCCATGGATCATGGGCTACGATTTGTATCCGCTCACGACGCTGGAAAATAAAAAGAAATGGATTTCGCAGGCGGTGCGCGAACAATGGCTCGTGATTTTTGGGCATGACGCCAGAACGCCGGCCGGGTACCTGCGCGAACGCGCGGGGAAATTGGACCTTGAACCAGTTATGATCGACGTCTAAATTCGCATCTGCACCTTTTCAACGAGGGGACTCATGGTCAAGAAGGCAAAGGCATCGAAGCAGCGAAGCGCGGCGACGGAAGCCGTGCGCATCGGAATTATCGGCGGCAGCGGCCTGTACAACATGCCCGGGCTGGAGAAATCGCGCGAAGTACGCGTGAAGACGCCGTTTGGAGATCCGTCCGACGCGTTTGTGGTGGGTACGCTCGAAGGAAAACGGGTCGCCTTTTTGTCACGCCACGCGCGCGGGCACCGTTTCACTCCCACGGAAATTAATTATCGCGCCAACATTCACGCGATGAAGCAGTTGGGCACCGAGCGAATTATTTCGGTGAGCGCTGTCGGTTCGTTGCAGGAAGAATTAAAACCGCTGGATTTTCTGATACCCGATCAGTTTTACGATCGCACGCGGCATCGCGTTTCTACTTATTTTGGCGACGGCGTGGTCGCGCACGTCGGCTTCGGCAATCCTGTGTGTGCGCAGCTCGCGGAAACGCTGGGCAGCGCATGCGATGCGGCAAAGGTTAGAGTGCATCGCGGCGGGACGTATATCTGCATGGAAGGACCGCAATTTTCGACGCTCGCCGAATCGAACGTGTATCGCCAGCTCAATTTTCAAGTGATTGGCATGACGAATCTGACGGAAGCGAAGCTCGCGCGTGAGGCGGAGATTTGCTACTCCACGGTGGCAATGATTACGGATTACGATTGCTGGCACCAGGGCCATGCATCCGTCACGCTGGAAGAAATTCTCTCTAATTTAAATAAGAACGCGGAAAACGCTCAGAATGTGATTCGCGAAGCGGTGCGCCACATGCCCGCAGAACGCAGCTGCAAATGCGGGCGCGCACTAGCGCACGCAATCGTTACGGATCCCGCTTTGGTTCCCGCCGCGACGCGCAAACGCTTGAGCCTCATTGCCGGAAAATATCTCACTCCAGGAGCACGCTGAACATGTCTCTACTTGTTGTTGGATCGGTTGCGTTCGACGCCGTGGAAACTCCGCACGGCAAAGTGGATCGCATGCTGGGCGGCGCCGCCACTTATTTTTCCGTCGCCGCAAGCTATTTTACACATGTGAATCTGGTGGGCATCGTCGGCACGGACTTCACGAACAAGGACGAATCGATTTTCAAGGGCCGCCGCATTGACACGCAGGGCCTGGAGCGCGCCGACGGAAAAACGTTTTTCTGGGCGGGAAAGTACAGCGAGAACATGAACGAGCGCACCACGCTGGCGACGGATTTAAATGTGTTTGCCGAGTTCAAGCCGAAATTGCCCGAAGCGTATCTCAGCTCTTCGCACATTTTTCTGGCCAACATAGATCCCACGTTGCAGGCTTCGGTGTTGCATCAGGTGAGCAAAAGGCCGCGAGTCGTGGCCCTCGACACCATGAATTATTGGATTGAGCGCACGCCCAAGGAATTGCGCGAAACCTTGAAACACACGGACATACTCGTGATCAACGATTCGGAAACGCGCCAACTTTCCAACGAGCACAATTTGTTGATGGCCGCGCGGCACATTTTCAAGATGGGACCGAAAGCGCTGGTCATTAAGCGCGGCGAATATGGCGCCATGCTCGTGCATCAGAACCGCACGTTTAATGTTCCCGCGTTTCCGCTTGAAATGGTGCACGATCCGACGGGTGCTGGGGATTCGTTTGCGGGCGGTTTTATGGGTTATCTCGCAACTTCTAAAAAAGTGGACGATGCGGCTCTGCGGCGGGCGATGGTCTACGGCTCGGTGATGGGCAGTTTCGCGGTGGAAAAATTTGGACTGGATCGGCTGCGCAAGCTGAAGAAGCCGGAGATCAGTTTGCGGGCGCGCCATTTTCATAAGATGACGCAGTTTAGTTTGTAGTGCAATGAATGTTGTGGGGCTTTGAGGAGCGCGGGCTTCAGACTGTGGGGGTTAGGACTTGCAAGGACTAAACCCCGCAGGCTGAAGTCCGCGCTAGTTAAGGCCTCGTTGTATTCACGGCAACAGCCCGCGCTGACAATGCAGTTGCGCATTGCTCCCTCGATGTATACTTTTTTCGTAGCCCTTTCTCATGCCGAAAAGTCGAAAACCATTCGCGCTCGCACCGGGGAGCACAATCGCCGTGGTCGCACCCGCCAGTTCCACGAAAGAAGAACGCATTCAGCGCGGTTGCGAAACCTTGACCAGCCTTGATTTTCGGGTGAAGAGATATCCCACCGCGAACCGGTCGATGGATTTTTTTTCCGCACCGCTCGCCGAGCGACGCAAACAGCTGCAAGACGCACTTTCCCGTCCCGAAATCGCGGCGGTGCTTTGCTCGCGCGGCGGCTACGGCAGTACGGAACTGCTGGACGGATTGAACACGGCGCGTTTAAAACAACCTAAAATTTTCTGTGCGTTCAGCGATCTAACCTCGGTGCATATTTTTCTGTGGCAGGAGTTGCGCTGGGTCACGTTTTACGGTCCGCTCGTCGCGGGCGGCTTTGATGCAGGACCGAACGCCACGAACGGCTTCGACCCGGACAGTTTTATGTGGGCGATGACGGCTACGAACAGCGGCTGGACCATTCCGCTGGAAGGCGAAACTTTTTCGCGCGGCACGGCCGAGGGCACGTTGCTCGGCGGGTGCATCACGCTGATTGAAACTTCGATCGGGACGCCGTGGGAGCTCGATACGCGGGATTCGATCTTGTTGCTGGAAGATCGCGGAGTGAAACCCTACCAACTCGATCGCATGTTGCTGCATTTGAAGCAGGCGGGTAAATTTGAAGGTGTGCGCGGAATTGTCCTGGGAGAATTTCCGGATTCCGAAACGCCGCAGGGCAGCTCTACGGGTGTGGCCGAAGTTTGCAAACGCGTGCTCGGCCCGTTAAAAATTCCCATCGTGTACGGCGTAGCGATTGGCCACACACAACGCCCGATGTTGACTATGCCGCTCGGCGTACGGGCGACATTGCATGCCAAGGGCGAAGGACGAATCGACATTTTAGAACCGGCGGTGCGCGCATGACGAAACCTTTGCATTTTCATCTTTCAGGAATCGGTGGAGCGGCCATGACGCCCTTGGCCGGAATGCTCGCGCAAAGCGGGTACCGCGTTACGGGTTCCGACGCGGGCGTGTATCCGCCCGCATCCACGCTACTGCAAAGCCTGGGCATTGCCTGGGAAAACGGTTTCGACGCCGCGAATCTCCATCCCACTCCGGACATCGTTGTAATCGGCAATGCGCTCTCGCGGGGCAATCCGGAAGTGGAAGCTGTGCTGGACAATAAAATTCCATACCGCTCACTCCCGCAAGCGCTCGAAGATTTTTTTTTACCGGGGCATGATTCGCTGGTCGTGACTGGTACGCACGGAAAAACCACAACCACGTCCATGCTTTCCTGGATTTTGCATTACGCGGGACGCAAGCCGAATTTTCTGATCGGCGGCGTGGCCGAAAATTTTGGACGCAGTTTCGGACTGGGCGGCGGAAAAGAATTTGTGCTGGAAGGCGACGAATACGACTCGGCATTTTTCGACAAAGCCCCAAAATTTCTGCACTATCACCCGCAGGAAATGATTCTCACGTCGCTAGAATTCGATCACGCGGATATTTATGAGAATCTGGCGGCGATCGAGCTGCAATTCCGACGCCTCGTGAATCTGGTGCCCAAGAGCGGCAGAATTGTGGCTTGGGCCGAAAGCGATACAGTGCGCGGCGTATTGCAAAAGGCATATTGCCCGGTGGAGACCTATGGATTTGCCCCGGGAGCCGACTGGCTCGTGAGCGATCTGGAAATTAGAGAGGGCGAAACGCATTTCCGAATTTCTCATGGCGGTAAAGACGTTGCTAGCATAAAAATGGCGCTGGCCGGGCGGCATAATGTTTTGAACGCTACGGCAGCCGCGGCGATCGCGCATGGCCGAGGTGTGAGCGGGGAGGCAATCGCGGCGGCGATGGCGGAATTTCGCGGCGTGCTGCGTCGCCTGGAAATTAAGGGCGAGAACTCGGGCGTGCTAGTGGTTGACGATTTTGCGCACCACCCGACGGCGATTCGCGCAACGATCAATGCGGCGCGGCACCGCTGGCCCGGCAGAAAATTGTGGGCGGTGTTCGAGCCGCGCTCTAACACCATGCGCCGCAAAGTGTTTGAAAAAGATCTGGCCGAATCGCTGGCTACGGCGGACGCCGCCGTGCTTGGCGCGGTGAATCGCGCAAATCTGCTAAGCGATGCGGAGCGCATGTCTCCCGCGCGCGTGCTGGACACGATTACGGCCGCGGGACATAGCGCGGAGACTTTTGAAACCGCGGAGGAAATCGCCGAATACCTCGCCGATAAAACGCAGCCCGGCGACCTCGTGCTCGTGATGTCCAACGGCAGCTTCGACGGATTGTGCGGCAAACTGCTGGGAAAATTGCAGGAACGCGGCGCACCGGCAGGGAAATTCAGGGCATGAAGCTCCGTCTTCGCGCGTGGCCTGTCGCGGCCATTCTTGTGGCCCTATTTTACTTTGCGTCCCCCGCGCGCGCCACAATTGATTACACGGTTTCACTGGCCCACCCGGACCGGCACGTTTTCGGCGTGACGATGCGCATTCCCAACGTGCGCGATCATGTCACGCTGCAAATGCCCGCGTGGAATGCGCTATATCAGATTCGCGATTTTTCCTCGCACATGATGCAAGCCGCAGCGAAGAATGACGAAGGCCACCCGCTTCCGCTCACCAAGCTAGACAAGCAAACCTGGAATGTTGCGGCGAACGGCACTGTCGTCGTGACGTACGGAATTTTCTGGGACGAGACGGGCCCTTTTGCCACGCAATTGAATTCCGAGCATGCCTTTATCAATTTCGCGATGATGCTGCTCTACGTGCCTGAGCGCAGGCCGGAAGACACCAGAGTTACATTTGAAGATGTGCCGGAAGGCTGGCGCGTAGCCGTCGAACTGGACTCCGCGGGGAATAAAAGCGGCCACCACGCCGGTACCTATGTTGCTCCCAATTATGACGCGCTCGTCGATGCTCCCGTGGAGATCGGCTTGTTCGACGAATTTCGCATGGAGGCCGGTGGCAGGCCGATCCGCATTGTGGTTCACGGCGACTCGGGCGAAAAACCTAAACTCGTGGACGCGCTGAAGCGGATTGTGGATTACGACGTGCACCTTATGGGCGGAGCGCCGTTTCGCGAATACCTGTTTCTATTCCACGTTGGAAGTAATTATGGCGGCGGGGGAATGGAGCACATGAATTGCACGGCGATCTCGGCGGATATTCCCACACAGCTGCCAAGCTATTCCGCGCACGAATTTTTTCACGCGTGGAACGTGAAGCGCATTCGCCCGCAGGGCCTGGAGCCGGTGGATTATACGAAGGAAATGTACACGCGCTCGCTGTGGTTCGCCGAAGGCGTGACCAACACGTATGGATCGTACGCGCTGGAGCGCACCGGCCTGTGGTCGCCGCAGCAATTTTACGCGAACCTCGCGGACCAGGTGCGGGAACTGCAATCTCGCCCCGCGCATCGCTGGCAAAGCGTCGAACAGTCCAGCCTGGATTCGTGGTTTGAAAAATACCCGCTCTACAATCGTCCCGAGGAAAGCATTTCGTATTACAACAAAGGACAGATTGTAGGCGTCCTCCTTGATATCATCATTCGTGACCGAACGGACAATCGCGCCGGGATGGACGACGTTTTTCGCGCGCTGAATGATGAGTATGCCAAAGCCGGAAAGTTTTATCAGGAGAGCGATGCGTTGCGCGCAGTGATGGAGGAAGTGATTCGCAAAAAAGATCCGGGAGCGATTGCGAGTCTGGCCGATTTCTTTGAGCGCTATATCGCGGGTACTGACGAAATTCCGTACGCGGATTATCTCGGGCTCGCGGGACTGGCGCTGCGCGATTCGGGCCAGCGCCGCGCGGGCTTCGGCTTTACGGTCACGCGTGACGCTGCATCCAGCCCGACGGTTGCATCTGTGGATCCCAGCAGCGGAGCGAGCGACGCAGGTTTGAAGGATGGCGACGCGCTCGTACAACTCAACGGCGAAACTTTTCCTCGGCTTTCCGAACGCTGGCTGCGGGATCACCAGCCTGACGAACGTGTTACGCTGAAAATTCAGCGCGGCGGGGAAGCGATGGACATTTCATTCCCACTGGGACATCTCACGGACTCGACGTATCAAATCACGGAAATCGCTTCTCCCACGGAAAGGCAGCGGCGCATCCGCAATGGAATCCTGCGCGGCATAACCACTCCCTGAAATGATTCGCTCCGCCTTTGTTGCGCTGTCGATGGGCTTGTGCACTCTTGTGCTCGGGCCTCCCTTAATTTTGCTGACGCTGATTACGAAGTCGGCCACCCTGATGTATTGGACCGGCGTAAAAATGGTCGTGTACGTCACCCGCATTGCCGGAGAAAAAGTGACGGTGGAAGGCGTGGAAAATATTCCACCGGGTGTGTGCCTCTTCGCAGCGAACCATACGAGCAATGCGGATGCGCCTGCGATTGTCGGAGCGATCCCGCGGCGCATCGCAATCCTCGGACGAAAATCCCTGTTCGATATTCCCGTGGTGGGCACCGCGTTTCGCTTGGCGAAATTTGTTCCCGTGGATCGCGGTAACCGGGACGCGGCGCTCGAGAGTGTAAAAATCACGGTGCAATATATCAAGGAAGGTTTTTCGTTCCTCGTGTATCCGGAAGGGACGCGCAGCCCGGACGGGCGGCTGCAGCGCTTCAAGAAAGGTTCCTTTGCCATCGCGATCGAGGCCGGGATTCCGATTGTTCCTGTAGCGTGCGCAGGTGCGCACCGCATCATGAAGAAGAATTCCTGGCACGTCTACCCCGGCAACGTGACGGTTCGATTTGGGAAGCCCATCGATGGGTCGAAATTTACAATCGAGCAGCGGGATGAACTCGCGCAGGTGGTGCACGACGCCATCGCACAAGATTTGCCGCAAGATCAGAAACCCATATCCCAAAATTCTTAGCCCGCATTCCTCGCGAAATAGTAATTCTCCTGGGAACGCCAATCTCCCGATTGGCCTGCGCAAATCGCCAATCGAGAGATTGGCGTTCCCAGGCAAATAATCTGACAGTGTCCGGTCCGCTAATCTTCTTGTTTCCGGTCAGCCCCGCCGGCTAACTTACGCAGTTTATTCTGTAATTCCGGAAGGCGCTTATAGGCCGCAAACGATTTCCGGTACGTTTTGTTGTCCATCAGAGGCGAGCCCGACCACAGACCTGCGGTGGGAATGTCCTGGTGTATGCCGCTCTGCGCCGTAACAATGGCGCCCTCCGCGATGTCCAGATGTCCTGCTGAACCTACCTGCCCGGCCAGAATGCAATTACGTCCCACGCGTGTGGAACCGGCCAGACCGACTTGTCCGCAGAGAAGCGTATCCTCGCCGACGTCGCACGCATGGCCAACGACGACGAGGTCGTCAATTTTTACTCCGCGCCGGATTCGCGTTTCTCCCACCGAAGCGCGATCGATGCACGAGTTGGCCTGAATCTCGACGTCATCTTCAATCACCACGGGCGCGTTCTGCATGATCTTGTGCCAGCGGCCGTGAGCATTTTTGGCGAAACCGAAACCGTCTGCGCCAATCACTGCGCCGTTTTGTACGATCACTCGATTCCCGATCCGGCAGCGCTCTCTTACCACCGTCTGCGAGTGCGCCAGAAAGTCGTCGCCGATCTGCGCATCCCGGTAGATCGTCACAAGGCTGTGCAGCACGGCGTTGCGGCCGATCACCACGCCCTCATCGACGAAACAGTGCGGGCCGACGTGCGCGCCTTCACCGATTTTCGCAGTCTTCGCGATCACCGCAGTAGGATGAATCTCTGACCGATACACTGGAGGCGTGGAAAATAATTCAATGGCCCGCGCGAAATCGAAGTAAGGATTTTTGGAGCGCAGCGCCGCGAGCGAAGGTAATCCGGCTTCACGCACGATGGCCGCGGATTCCTCCACAAGTGCCGCCGACGCGAGTGTGGTGGCCAGTTCGCGCGCGTATTTTGGATTCGCCAGGAATGTAATCTCACCAGCTTGCGCACGCTCGATTCCCGCGACGCCGCGCACTTCAAGAGTTTCGTCGCCGCCGTCCAGTTTGCAATTCAGTTTTGCGGCTAGTTCGCCGAGCTTCATGTCTCATTCTCCTCAGATCCCGATTCGCGGAACACACAGAAAAATCCACGCCCGATTGATTCCTCACTGTACATCATTCCACGAAGACGTAGAAATTCGACCCGTTTCATAAACGACTGTTCGTCCCGTGCTTCTCGGGACGAAGAGGGCGACTTCGTCAACCAGTCGTTCGGGCTCAGAGATCGAAGCGGAGCCATGCCAGAAATTCGAGTTATATATCCGTCCAGATCGCATTTCGCGACGCAAAAGGCGATTGCGACCTCTGGTATCATTGCTAAAAGGTCGGCAAATCGCGCTGCGCGGGCCCAGGCACTAAGCTGAGGAGGATAGATGGGAACGACGCTATACGGATTGTGCCCGGGCTGCAACAACCGCTTCTATACGGCGGGGGCGCCGAAATTTTGTGGGAAGTGCAGCACTCCGGTTATCACCAACTGTCCGCAGTGCAATATTCCGGTCGCGCATTACAAGGAACACCTCGCCGATTTCTGCGAAGCTTGCGGCACCGGCCTGCGCAAAGTCTGAACGCCACGCGTTGCCATCGGTTATTCCAGATCCATTCTGGGTGGGAGATTTGCTAATCGTTAAAGAGACTGGGTTGTGGTGGCGCCGGCGGTTTGCGCCGTGCGATGCCCACAACGCCCAAAACCACCAATTCGGTCATGGCCGTCCGCGGAATAAAGATTTTTAGAGTCGTGCCGTGCAGGTCCGGGGGAGTGATCTGCACGCCGCGATCGAGCAGGGAAAGCAAGTCGTTGGGCACCACGCCTTCAATCGTATCGTCGTCCCTGAACTTCAGCCGCACCCACAGCCCATCCAGCTTGGGACGGGAAAGAAATACTTTGCGTTCGGGCTCGAAATTTTCAGCGAAATCGCGCACGAAATAAATGCTGCGGACATCTTTCAGTTCAAAATTGCGTTGTTCGCCATCCGGAGTGAGCAGCTCGACGCCGTCCGCCTCGCCCAGCCTGCCGGGATTTAGGTATCCCCGCAAGTCCCCGCGACCGAAGAATCGCACGACGACTTTCTTATGCGTAGACGATGGAGTTCGTACTTTCACAGGAGCGGACTCGAAGGGCGGGCCTTGCGAGTCGAGCGCAAGTATGTTATGTTAAGCGCTCTTTGGCTGTCAAGTGTATGTTTATCAAAGGTTTAGATAGAGGCTGTGACTGGGGGCCTCGTTCTTTTGACCGAAACTGTCACCCATAAGCGGCAGATCCTCAAATCTGCTTCCATCATTAGCGTCATAACGGTTGTCAGCCGAGTCCTTGGTTACGTCCGTGATCAGCGTCTAACGCTTCTTTTGGGTACCACGGGCTTGGCCGATTCCTTCGTGTTGGCGTACCGGATCCCCAATATTCTTCGCCGATTGGTGGGTGAAGGGTCGATGACGGCCTCGTTTATCCCCGTTTTCACCGACTACATGCGAAACAAGAGCCGCGAAGAGACTTGGGAATTCGCGAATCGTCTATTTTGGACGTTTTGCGTGATATTATCTGCCCTAACGGTTCTCGGAGTGATATTTTCACCTCTATTTGTGCGATTTTTCTCTATGTTTGGAAAGAATCAGCTGCAGTTCGAAGCTATCTATCTGAATCGCTTGATGTTTCCTTACATCCTGTTCATCGGGATGGCGGCCATGGCCATGGCCATTCTGAATTGCTTTCATATTTTCGGGCCTCCGGCAGCCACTCCGATTTTGCTGAATATCTCCTTTATTGTGTTCTCCGTAGCTGCGGTATGGAAGCATTTTTCCAGTCCGGCGGCGGCTCTCGCCGTGGGTGTGTTGGTTGGAGGTATCTTTCAGTTTTTCTGGCAGGTCCCGCAGCTCGCGAAGCGCGGAATGAATTTCAAATTTGCTGTGTCGTTTAGCGATCCGGGTGTGCGCCGCGTGGTGCGCCTGATGGTTCCCGGATTTATCGGGATGGGCATCGCGCAGATCAATCTGCTGGTGGATACTATTTTTGCGAACGCCAAGATCATGCCGGAAGGCAGCCTTGTCTCCCTTTATGTCGCGGACCGGGTGACGGAACTCGTCTTGGGCGGCTACGCGATTGCCGTGGCGACAGCCATTATGCCGATGATGTCGCACCAGGCGGCGGCGGGTGACCATGAGGGCATGAAAAAGACGTTTCTTTTTGCATTGCGTATCGTTTCGTTTATAACGATACCTGCGACTGTGGGTCTGGTCATCCTACGTGAGCCGATCGTGCAGGTGCTGTTCCAGCATGGCCGCTTCGTAGCGGAGTCTACGCGGTTGACGGCCCGGGCGTTACTGTATTATTCACTCGGGCTTCCAGCGTTCGCGGCAGTTAAGTTGATCGTACCGGCGTTTTATTCGACCCAGGATACGCGGACCCCGGTGCGCGTGGCGGTCCTCGCGATGCTCGCGAACGTTTTGCTGAACGTCGTATTCCTGTTTTACTTTTTTCCGAAATTGAAAAATGGCGGCCCTGCGCTGGCCAGCGCCCTCGCCGCTTATTTCAACGTATTTGCGTTATTTGTGATTTTCCGTTTGCGATTTGGCCGGCTCGGCACGCGCGATGTGGCGGCCTCGCTCGGAAAAATTGCGGCGAGCGCCGGCGTGATGGGTTTCGTTTGCTGGGGCGCGCTAAAATATTCGCAGTTTGACAGCATTGAACATTTCATCCCTCGGTTGCTCGTGTTTATCGCCTTGATCGGCGCAGCGACGCTGACTTATCTGGGACTGGCATGGGCGTTCCGCTGCGACGAAATCAGCGAAGTGTATGGCATCGCGTTTCACCGGGCCGCTGCGGAACCTGGGAAACCGGGAATTCTAGGATAAAGAGAATTGGAAGCGACGATTCACGTATTTCTGAGCTATCTGCGCGTCGAGAAATCTCTCGCGACGAATACGATTCTCGCCTATGGACGCGATCTGAAACGCTTTTGCGAATTTCTGCGCAAGCGGCAGAAAAATAAGATGGAAGACGTCACGCGTGAAGATGTGGTCGATTTTCTGAGCAGTCTTTATAAGGAAAAGATGGATAGCCGCTCCGTGGCGCGCTATCTGGTTTCGCTGCGCGGACTCTACAAATTCGCAATGATGGAAAACATGGTCACCACGGACCCTACCGAAAACCTTGAGTCGCCTAAAGTTCGCAGCAGTTTGCCGACGTACCTGAGGGTGGAAGAAATCAATAAGCTGCTGGAAGCTCCGAACCTTTCCACTCCGATTGGGCTGAGGGACCGGGCGATGCTGGAAATTTTGTATTCGACGGGATTGCGCGTTTCCGAGTTGCTGAACTTGCGTATGACGGACGTCGATATGCGCGTCGGCTGCGTCCGGTGTATTGGCAAGGGGGACAAGGAGCGCCTCGTCCCCATCGGTCGTAAGGCCATTGAAGCGATCCAGCAATATCTGGCGCATGGTCGTCCGAAATTTGCGCGGCCTTCCGCCCCGCCGCCGCATAACCAGGTGCTGCTGTTGACCAGCATCGGCCGACGTCTGAGTCGCGTGGGCATCTGGAAGATCATGCACGACTACGGTGTTCGATTAGGTTTGCGCGGACGATTGACGCCGCACAAACTGCGTCACAGTTTTGCCACGCACCTGCTGGAGCGGGGTGCGGACCTTCGCTCAGTCCAGCTCATGCTGGGCCATGCGGATATTTCCACGACACAGATTTACACGCACGTGGTCGAGGAGCGCTTGAAAGAGATTTATAAAGCGCATCACCCGCGCGCGTGAAGGCTGAACACTATCCGCGGGAAAACTCCCGCGGAAATAAAAATTCGATCGGGTACGGACGCGCAGAGAAGTAGTCGCGAATCCGGCCGAGGATGGTAAATGCATGCCTGATTATATGTTCCAGCTCGAAAGCCGGCTCTCTCCCGAGCAGCGCGCCGCCATGGTTCGCATTCAGGAACTAGCCGTTCAGTTCGAATCCAATTTATATCTGGTCGGGGGCGCGGTTCGCGACATGATTTCGGGGATGTCCATCCGCGATCTGGATTTTACGATCGAGGGAAACCCCACCAAAATTATCCGCGAACTGGAAAAGGGCGGGGCGAAGCTCGTCAGCGAAGACGATACGCTGCGCTGTGCTGAGCTGGTGATGGCGGGCGAGGTGGACGCCAGCATTTCGGCGGCGCGCGAAGAAGTCTACGCGCGCCCCGGCACGAAGCCCGATATTCGCTTCTCCACCATCATGGAAGATTTGCGGCGTCGCGATTTTTCGATTAACGCCATCGCCATTTCTCTGAATGCGAATTCGCGCGGCCTGCTGCTCGATCCCACGAACGGCTTGGCCGACCTCGAACGCCGCGAGATTCGCGCGTTGACTATTCACAGTTTCACCAATCAGCCGGTGCGCTTGTTGCGCGCGTTGCGTTATGAAGCGCGCATGGGTTTCAAGATGGAGCAACGCACGTCCGATTCCTTCAAGCTGGCCCTCGAGCGCGGATTGCAGGGAACGATTTCGCAGGACGACGCGGGCGGAGAATTTCGCCAGGTGGCGCGCGAAGAAAAGCCAGGCGCTGTGCTGAAGTCATGGGAAACACACAAACTTCTTGGCGTCGTACATCCCGTGCTCGAAAAGCGCCATCCCGACTACGAAGCGATCAATCGCATTTTCAAAGTGCGCGAGGAAATGGTTTCGTCCGGATTGCGCCCACGATTGTTTGCTCCTGTCACCGTCGCGATTCTCGGCAAGCTCAAAGATAGCGAGCGGAAATCGGTGCTCGGCCGAATGGGGATGCCGCCATCGGAACTGCGCGCGGTGCACGATGTGGAAGAAGAAGCGGCAAAGAACGTGAAACTTTTGTCTGGGCCGAAGACCGCCGCGCCGCGCGACACGTATGCATTCCTCGAAAGGGCGCCGCTCGAATCGCTCGCGTATATCCTGGCGGAATCTTCCAACGCGAAAGCCGTCGGAAAAATTAAAACATATTTCACGAAGTGGAAGCCGCTGCGCCAGGCCTTGCCAGGCGTGTCGTTGGAGCTCGAGCAATTGGGTATGGAGCGCGGACCGAAATTTGACAAAGTTCTGGAAGATTTCTTCCAGCTGCAATTGCTGGGTCGCGCACGCAAGCCGGAAGACCACGCCAAAGTTTTGCGTAAACTTTCCGGCATAAAGGAATTGCCTAAAAAGCCGGAAGAAAAGAAAAAGCCCGAGAAAGGCAAGAAAAAAGGCGAGCCAGATGCAAAGCCTGAAACCGCGGCGACGGGACCGGTAACTCCGGAAAAAATTCAGCCGCACCGCATGGCACAAGGCAAAGCCGCGCATACGCCCGCGCCCAAATCGAAACCAAAAGCGAAAGCAAAAAAGAAGTAAGTAGGAGAGGCTTCACAGACGGCGAAAGAAGTACCTTATTCTGTCATTTCGAGAGAAGCGAGGTATCTCTTTTCGACTTAAGTATAAGAAGAAAGAGATTTTTCGCTTCGCTCGGAGTGACAGAGCTTTAATTTTTCCCATAGACTGTTTTGCCTATCGCTTTTGACGTTAGAACCATACGTAAATCAAACCGGCCCGGGCCCACGACCTTCACGTACCCAAGAATTTAAACTGTTTGCCGCAAGCAATGTGGTAAACAGTCCTTACGAACTAGGAGGAAACCGTGCGCCTATCACTTCGGATTGTCCTTAGGGCGATGTTGATTACTGTTTTTCTCACGTGCACCGCCCAAGCGCGCATCACTCGCATTGAAATCATAAAGACGGAAGCTGCCTTTGCGGGCGCGAGCTTCGGTACTGTCGGCTCGTACGAGCGCGTAACCGGCAAGGCTTACGGCGAAGTCGATCCGAAGCTGCCGGGGAACATGCTGGTTCAGGACATTCAGCTGGCGCCGAAGAACGCGCGGGGCATGGTGGAGTATGTCACAGACATCGACATTTTGCGGCCCGTCGAGCGCTCGAAATCGAACGGCATACTCTTTTTCAATATCATCAATCGCGGGAACAAGGGCGGGCTCGGTTTGTTTAACGCCAACGTTCGCGGCGGGGGCGCCAACAATGTGACGGATGCCGGTGACGGTTTTTTATTGCGCAAGGGATACACGATCGTGTGGTTCGGTTGGCAAGGCGACGTGATGCCCGGGAACGGGCGCATGACGATGACCGTGCCCGTGGCGCACAATCCCGACGGCTCGACGATCAGTGGAATTGTGCGCAGCGAACTCATCACGCAGACGCCGACGAACACGTTGAGTCTCTCGAATGGCTGGTTCAGCGGCGGCTCCGCTCCATATCCTTCCGTGACCACAGACAATCGCACGCCACTTGCGGGCGGCTTTGTTCCAACGCTGACGGTGCGGCGCAGACAGCCGAGTCCGCGCATTCCGATCGCAAACACGGAATGGTCGTTCGCCACGTGCGGGCAGAATGGCGAGCCTGTGCGGAGCGCGACGCAAATTTGCTACCCCGCGGGATTCAAGCCGGGCGAGCTGTACGAAATTACGTATCGCGCGAAAGATCCGCTGGTGCTGGGCCTCGGCTTCGCCGCGACAAGGGACTTGGGCGCGTTCCTGAAATCTGCCGCGAAGGACGACAGCGGCACGGCGAACCCCGTGCTGGTTCCAGATGCGCGCGGCATCGTTATGGGATCGTCGCAGAGCGGGCGGTTTATCCGTACGTTCATCAACCTGGGATTCAACCGCGCGGAGGACGGCAAAATTGTTTTTGACGGCGCCTTTCCGGAAATTGGCGGCGGGCAAATCCCGCTCAACGTTCGGTGGGGACAGCCCGGCCGCGGCGCAGGTAACGCGGAAGTCGATAACCAGGTTCCGGGCGCGGAGTTTCCTTTTACCTACGGAAAGGAAACCGATCCGCTTACCGGACGCACCGCAGGTATCCTCGATCGCTGCAATGCGACGCACACGTGCCCGAAAATCGTTCACGCGGCGACCTCTCTGGAAATGTGGGAACTTCGCCAGTCGCTCGGCTTCACGGATCCGCTCGGCACGAAAGATTTACCTGATCCGCCGAACGTGCGCACGTATCTGATGGTCTCGACGCAACACGGGCCCGCCGCGCTTCCGTTGCCGACTCAGGCGCCTTTCGGCGCATGCCAGCAACAGCAAAATCCAAATCCGCATACGTGGACGGTGCGCGCGCTGCTCGTAGCGCTCACAGCGTGGATTAAAGAGGGCACCGAACCGCCGCCGAGCGCGCGGCCAACCATCGCCGACGGGAATCTTGTGTCTGCCGACCAGGTGCATTTTCCATCCATTCCCGCGAACGCCTACGGCGGCGTGAATCGCCCCGCAGTGAGATTTCTGGCGCTGAGCAACCCGCTGCATCCGCTCGATTTCGGCAAGGATTATCATTCGACGGAGGTGAGCGGCATCGTGAACGGGGAACTGCCGAAAGTAGGAACCGCGCGTTACGGAAACCTCGTCCCACAGGTCGATGAAGACGGCAACGATCTTGGCGGCGTACGCGACGTCTATGTTCAAGTGCCCATCGGCACATATACCGGCTGGAATCTTTTTAACGATCGCTACTACGAAGACGGCGTGTGTACGCTGGCTGGCAGCTTCATTCCGTTCGCGCCCACTGCGCAAGAACGCGCATCCACTGGCGACACGCGAAAATCCATCGCCGAGCGCTATCCCAGCAAAGACGCCTATGTAGCGCAATTTAAGAAGGCCGCTGAAAGTCTGGTGAAGCAGCGCTACCTCTTGCCCGAAGACGCCGCCACGCTGATCAAGCAAGCCGAAGATAACGGAATCCGCCAAGCGCCTTGAGATTTGTGGCATAGGATCCAGACTGTGGGGTTACGTCCTTGCAAAGACTAAATTGAACAGGCTGAAGTCTGTGCTACTGGAACTCGCGGGCCCAGGAGAATTAGTTTTTCACATTTAGAAGAGTTGCCCGCCCGAAAAATGGGCGGCCGCTACGTAAGGCAAAGGCAATTGCATCGGTTTTCGCACAGGCTTTCGGTTCCGCGACTTTCGGGACGGGCAGGGCGAATTGTTTTTCTCTTCAAATTTCACGACTGAAATAAATTTCCTCTGACGCGACAGGAAAAGCTTTTCTGCGGCGTAGCAAAAATTCGCGCGTGAGATTAGAATAGCGTTCGGCATGGAAAATCCTAGATTCGTTCACCTGCATTTGCACACGGACTACAGTTTGCTCGATGGGGCCTGCGACCTCGAAGAGGTGGTGGACGAGGCCGCGCGGCGCAAGATGCCTGCTGTGGCCGTTACCGACCACGGCAACCTGTTCGCAGCGGAGTCGTTTTACCAGGCGGCGAAGACGCGCGGCGTGAAGCCGATCATCGGCTGCGAAGTTTATGTGGCGAAGGGCAGCCGCCTTGATCGCGGGGAAAATTCGACGCGCGATGCGGCGAACGGGCAGGCCAAACCGGCCTCCGAGCCCGGGCAGCGCAGTAACAATCACCTCGTTCTGTTATGCGAAAACGCCGAAGGCTACAAGAACCTTGTAAAACTTGTCTCCGCGGGATTCCTCGAAGGTTTTTATTACAAGCCGAGAATTGATTACGATTTACTGGCGAAACACAGCAAGGGGCTCATCGCACTTTCCGCGTGCCTGCAGGGAGCCGTCACCGAAAATCTGGTGGAGGAACGGCCCGATAAGGCGCGCGAAGCAGCGTACAAGCTACGCGACATTTTCGGCAAAGGAAATTTTTTCCTCGAGATTCAGGACCAGGGATTGGAAATTGAGAAGCGCGTCAATCCGCACATCACGGCGCTTTCCCGCGAGACGGGCATACCGCTCGTCGCCACTAACGATTGCCACTACTTAAAACATTCCGATGCGCACGCGCAGGAAGTTTTGCTCTGCATTCAAACGGGCAAGACGATGAACGACACGCACCGCATGAAATTTCCGACGGATCAGTTTTTCTTCAAGACGGCCGAAGAAATGGCCCAGGTTTTTAAGGAAATTCCGGAAGCGCTGGAACGCACCGTGGCGATTGCCGAACGCTGCAACGTAAAAATTGACGCGGTGCAAAATTCCTTTCCGGATTTTCAGGTTCCAGACGGCCACACGGTAGACACCTACTTTGAAGCGGTTTCACGCGAAGGTTTTGTTTCGCGCGTGCCGATCCTGGAGGCGCGGTCGCGCGCCGGCATCCTGCGCAAGACTCTGGCCGAGTACGAAACGCGTCTGAATAACGAAATTCGCATGATTCAGAAAATGCGCTACGCCGGATATTTTTTGATTGTGTGGGATTTTATTCGCCACGCGCGTGCGCAGGGAATTCCTGTTGGGCCGGGGCGCGGGTCGGCCGCGGGCAGCCTCGTGAGTTACGCATTGCAAATTACGGACGTCGATCCGTTGCAATACGATTTGCTCTTCGAGCGGTTTCTTAACCCCGAGCGCGTATCCATGCCTGATATCGACATCGACTTTTGTATGAGGCGGCGCGGCGAAGTGATCGAGTATGTCACAGGGAAATACGGGCGATCGAACGTGGCGCAGATCATCACGTTCGGCACGATGGCGGCGAAAGCCGCGATCAAAGATGTGGGCCGAGCGATGGACTTGCCTTACGGCGAAGTGGACCGCATCGCGAAGCTCGTACCCGCGCAGTTGAATATTACGCTCGACGAAGCATTAAAGCAGGCGCCGCAATTGAAAGCGCTGATCGATGGCGACGCGCGCTACACGGATTTAATGGAGGTGGCGAAGCGCCTCGAAGGGCTGGCGCGTCACGCTTCCACGCACGCGGCCGGAGTCGTGATCTCACCCGAGCCGCTCACGAACCTCGTCCCGTTATACAAGTCCAACAGGGATGAAATCACCACGCAATATGACATGAAGGGTCTGGAGCATATTGGCCTGCTCAAAATGGATTTCCTGGGGCTGACGACGCTCACCGTGCTGGACGACACGGTGCACATGATCCAGCAAAATCGCAATCAGCATATCGATCTGAGCACGCTCCCGCTCGACGATACCGACACGTACAAGCTTTTCGCACGCGGCGAAACGACCGCGATTTTTCAATTTGAGTCGCACGGCATGCGAGACATTCTACGCCGCTACCAGCCGACGCGTCTCGAAGATCTTACCGCGCTGAACGCGCTGTACCGCCCTGGCCCGATTCAGGGCGGCATGATCGACGATTTCATCAACCGCAAACACGGCAAGAAAAAAGTCGCCTACGACTTGCCGGAGCTGAAGGAAATTCTGGAAGAAACCTACGGCGTCATTCTGTATCAGGAACAGGTGATGCAGATTGCCAATAAACTGCCCGGCTTCTCGTTGGGTGAAGCGGACATTTTGCGGCGCGCCATGGGCAAGAAAAATCACGCCGAAATGGCAGCGCAGAAGCAGAAATTTGTGGCTGGCTCCGTCGCGCGGAAATTTTCCGAGAAGAAGGCCGAGAAGATTTTTGACCTGATGGCAGAATTCGCAGGCTACGGTTTTAACAAATCGCACTCCTGCGCCTATGCGTTGCTCGCGTATCAGACCGCGTACTTGAAGACGCATTTTCCCGTGGAATTCATGGCTGCGCTGCTTACGTCAGAAACGGGCAATACGGAAAAGGTCGTAAAATACATCAACGAGTCGCGCGGCATGGGCATCACGGTGCTTCCACCGGATGTGAATTCGAGTGATCTGGATTTTACTCCGGTGGGCGAAGCGATCCGCTTCGGTCTGCGCGCGATCAAAAACGTCGGCGAAAACACGGTAAAAGGAATTCTGGAAGCGCGCACGGAGCTCGGCAAATTCACTTCGATCTATCAGTTCTGCGATCACATCGACACGAAATTGCTGAACAAACGGGTGCTGGAGAGCCTGATTAAATCGGGCGCGATGGATTCGCTTGGTGCGCGGCGCTCGCAAATGTTTGCGGCGATTGATCGCGCGATCGAAGCGGCGCAGCGCCGCCAGCGCGAAAAGAATAGCGCGCAGCACGGCTTGTTTGGCGGCGTTTCGGCAGTCGCCGAGCCGATTGACGAACCGTTGCCGGACATCGAGGAATGGCCCGAGGGAGAAATTCTCGCCTCGGAATTTGCCACCGTCGGCTTTTATATTTCAGGGCATCCTCTATCGAAATTTGCGTCGAGGCTCAAAGAATTGAACGCTCTTGAGCTCGCCACAGTAGAAGGCCACCGAAACGGCGAAGAAATTACCGTCGCGGGCATCGTCATCGCCACGCGCAGCATGCGTTCGCGCAAGGGCGGACGCTGGGGAATACTGACGCTGCAGGACATGACGGGCGTGCTCGAAGTTCTTGCGTTTCCGGAATCGTTTGCGCGGCTTGAGCTCTTGTTCAAGAGTAATGCGCCGCTAATTTTGAAAGGCCGCGTGAACGTCGAAGAAGCCGGAACGCGGCTCGCCGTTACGGAGGCGCGCAAGCTGGAGGACATGGGGCAGCGGTTGCCGGCCGTGATGCGCGTGAAAGTAAATCTGGCGATGGTCGATGCCAGCGTGCTGGACGAGTTGAAGGAACTGTTCGTCAACCGGCCAGGCCCGTGTGCAGTGGCATTTGACATCATTTCGCCGGAAGGCGCGATGGCGACGTTGCGCGCAGATCAGCGCGTAAAGGCAGATCAGGAACTCGTTAAGGAAGTGACTCGGCTCTGCGGAGATAGTTCGGTACAGTTAGAAGCGCGTACGTAAATGCGTGCTCGAATGGTGATGTAGGACAGACTTCAGCCTGTCGCATTTGACGTTGCTTTATCCGCGGAAACCAGACAGGCTGAAGCCTGTCCTACTAAGACCTTATGGCACAAGACGCACGCAAGAGCGATATCGACAAGCTGGAGCGGGAACTGACCGACCTCGAGCGAATCTCGAAGCCGGACGCGCCGTCAGCTGAGCTGGAACGTCTGCGTAACGAAGTCGCGCAGCTGCGGCACGACTTTTACGAAAACATGGGCGCATGGCAGCGCACACTCCTGGCGCGCCACCCGCAGCGGCCATACATGATGGATTACGTGCGCGTCCTGTTCGAAGATTTTCAGGAACTCCACGGCGACCGCGCGTATGGAGACGATCCCGCCATGATCACCGGCTTTGCAAAATTTAAAGGGCGGCCCGTCATGCTCGTTGGCCAGCAAAAGGGCCGCGATACGAAGCAGCGAGTGGCGCAGAATTTCGGCCAGGCCAAGCCGGAGGGCTATCGCAAAGCGCTGCGCGTGATGCAACTCGCCGCGAAATTCGGACGGCCAATTTTTACTTTCATTGATACGCCGGGCGCTTATCCGGGGATTGACGCGGAGGAGCGCGGACAGGCCGAAGCCATCGCCCGCAACTTGCGCGAAATGGCTCGCCTCCCCGTACCCATCGTCGTGACGATTACGGGAGAAGGCGGCTCGGGCGGCGCGCTGGCTATCGCGGTGGGCGATCGCGTGAACATGATGGAAAACTCCGTGTATTCTGTGATTTCGCCCGAAGGTTGCGCCTCAATCCTGTGGCGTGATTCGACCAAGGCGGAAGTGGCGGCCGAGGCTCTGAAAATTACGGCGCCGCACTTGAAGGAATTTGGAATCATCGACGAGATTGTGCCGGAACCGGAAGGCGGCGCACATACCGACGTCGATGCATCCGCCTCATTTTTGGGACAAGTCCTCGACCGCACTCTGCGCGACCTTTCACGGCTGCCCGTGCCTCAACTGCTCGACCAGCGTTACGAGAAATTCCGCCGCATGGGCCAGTTTTTTGAGACTGTCCGACACTAAATTCTTCCAACCAAAACCCTGCGCCTTCAGGCGGCATATTCGCGTGGCATAGGCTTCAGCCTGTGGGTTTAGTGCTTGCAATGCGTGAATTCCGCAGGCTGAAGACTGTGCCACAAAGACGCTTCCGCCTGATGGCGGGCGCTACATAGACCGAAAATGAGCGCACGCTCACAGTGTCACGAGTGATGAAATTGCCTGCCGCAACTCTGTTTTTCGCAGCACCATCGTCGCTTTGCGCATCCTAAGTACCATTGCTGGATTCGCACCACTTTGTAGCATCCCGGTTGTTGAGCCGCGCCGCTCGTCTTACTCTGTTGAGACGGAGATAGGCCATTCATGTCAAAGAATACGGGAACTCAGGTGCCGGAACCGGTCAAGGCGAATCATGGGACTACACAGGTATTTCGCCCTTATGAACGGCTGGTGACAATCAAAATTCTTGGGAAATCTTTTGACGTCCCGGAAAAGAACACCATTCTTCGGGCCTTCCAATACATCAGTCCTGAAACCATCCCTTACGGGCGCTTTTGCTGGAACCAGGACTGCCAATATTGCCGCGTCGTCGGTCAACTGCCCGACGAAGATCGCCCACACGACCTCCTCAGCTGCAAATTCATGGTAAGCGCGGGTATGGAAATTTCGGAAATCAGCCCTGAATTGATGTATTGCCTGCAAAATAAGCTGGGAAAGTAGTTCCCGCCGGGAGCGCGCCTTGCGTTCGCTGAGTCTTCGTGTGTAACAATCCTTTACCATCTGAGCTCTATCGGCGGATTAATTCCTCTGCCTATCCGCAACTTTTACTACCCGGGCGTGTTTGTTTCCTTGAACTCGATTCTTGAGTTTGCTCAATCGCTTGGCCCTGTTCCACCCCTGGAGACTGAGGGCTGTTGCGTTGAGTGACGAAGGGCGCGCCGTCCCCCGAATACGGCACGCCCTTCATCCTACTTTTTCTGGCGCAGCGAAGTTTCGTCATGTTTGTATGGGAACCGGCACTGCCGGAGCTCACCGGTTAAATCGCAGTCCATTCTTTTTCAGTGCGCGACGCAGCTCAGGAACCTCTGATGGACCGATACCTGGGAATTGCGAAACTTCCGTCAATGTCTTGGTAGCTAGATCGGCTGGCGTGAAAATTCCGTTATTGATCAGCGCGCGTTGAGCAGGCTTGGGCAATTTCGAGAAGTCAATGGTGAGGCCTGATTAGTCGAATTGCGCAACTACGCGATTGTCGCACGTTTGGCGTGAAGGCTTTCTGCTGCGGAACGCGCGCCTCATTTGGGTTGTCACCCCAGTCAAATAATAATCGAAGCCGAATTATGTGCCATAGGCTTTAGCCTGTGGGATTTAGGCCTCAAGAACAAACCCCCAGGCTGCCCTTCGTAACAGAAAAGTGTAAAGTCTATGGCACACACGCAAGCTCTCGCATTCCTGTTGTAGCAACATAAAAATGTCACCCTAACGGCCCGATGAAAATGTCACCCCGCTGGGTGAATATCTCCACTGGAATGGAGGAGTTTGGTATCTCCGTAGTAGATCGAAATCTTTCCTTCAAGAGATTCCATGAGCTG
>DASRQU010000072.1:0-20651 GCA_035696345.1 Candidatus Acidiferrales bacterium | reverse complement strand
ATAGGGCAAGGCATGCCGCGCCCGTGCGCCGAGCGAATCTATTCTGCAGGTGAATGCTTCAATTCACCGGGGAACGTCTAGTAATGAGCGAAATATTCCGGGCTAAGGAGATCTCGACATGGATTTCGATCTAAAACTCTTTATCGCTACCCACGCCACTGACATCCTGATGACCGTGATTTACAGCGTGAAAGTTTTGTTCGTCAGCCACGCCGATCTGAGAACCAAGCTGATCAGCTCATTGATGCTGTTCGCCGTCATCGTTTTAGGTCGCTACTTGAGGATTCAAATGGCTGCCGGAGACACATCCATGCTGTGGACTTTCGCGGTTTCCATTGGCATCCGGCTCATCGCTCTGAAGATCATATTCGGCGTGCTTGACTCGGAACCCACTCATGGATAGTTGGCGGTAAATGATTCGTGTTTAATTTCGGATTTCTGAGTTCGAGGAGAGGCTTCGTGGAAAATCCAACAGCAATGATGGCCCTGGTGTTTGTAATTGTATTTGCATTTATCGTGCTGGGCTCTCTTCTCGGGTCTTTCTTCACGATTAATACCGCGGAGCGCGGCGTGGTGGAACGATTCAATAAATTTTCTCGCATCGCCGGGCCCGGGCTTTCGCTGAAGCTTCCGTTTGCGGAAACCGTGAATCGCGTGGATATGCGTGTGCAGGAACTTCCTTTCAAGATCGAAACCAAGACCAAGGACAACGTGTTCGTCATTATCCCCGTCTCGGTGCAATACCAGGTGCTCGCCGATAAAGTGGCGGACGCCTATTACAAACTCACCGACCCGCAAAAACAAATCGAGTCTTACGTGTACAACGTGATTCTCGGACATGTGCCGAAACTGGCGCTGGATGAGGCGTATCTCGAAAAGGATCAGATTGCTAAAGCGGTGAAAGATGAGCTCGACGCAACGATGGAAAATTTTGGATTCGCCATTGTGCGCGCGCTCGTCACGGACATCGTTCCAGACGCTCGGGTAAAGAGCGCGATGAATGACATCAACGCGGCGCGGCGCGAACAGGAAGCGGCGCTGGCCAAGGGCGAAGCGGAAAAAACAATCGCCGTGAAAAAAGCGGAAGCAGAGGCGGAAAGCAAACGGTTGCAGGGCGAAGGCATCGCTGCGCAGCGGAAAGCCATCATCGCTGGACTGAAAGAATCCGTGGAAGATTTTCAAAAAGTGGTAGCGGGCTCGACGGCGCATGACGTGATGACGCTGGTGCTGCTCACGCAGTATCTGGACACATTGAAAGAAATTGGCGCGGCTGCGAATACCAATACGCTGATGCTGTCCCATGCACCCGGGGAAATCCGCAACTTGAGCCAGCAAATCAGCCAAGCCATCGCAGTGGGGGACATTCTCAGCGAAAATGTGGGGCAGAAGGCCTGAGAGTAGCACAGGCAATCTTGCCTCTGCGGGCTTTGCAAAGTACACACGGCAGAGTTGGCTGTGCTACTCGGCATACTGCTAGAGCGACATCTGCGTTTTTCTATATTCTTCATCATTCGCGCGTTCGATGTTGGCATCGATTTGGCCGCCGATGAGAAACGTCAACCCTGCCACATAGAGCCAGACGATTAGAATCACCATCGCGCCGAGCGAGCCATACGTCGCTGTATACGTATTGTAAAAACTCAAGTAGACACGAAATCCTACGGATGCGAACAGCCACAACAGTGCGCCAAACGCGGCACCGGGCGTAATCCAATACCAGCGCCGGCGGTGCGCATTTGGGCCATACGAATAAATAAGCGCGTAGGAAAACACCACGAATAGCCAGGCGGTCGGCCATTGCAGAATTTTCCATATCGCGACCATTACCGCGGTGAAATGCAGCCGGCTCGTGCCCCAGTGAAGTAAAGCTCCGCCTACCAGCACAAGCGACAACGCCGAAACAATTAATGTGGCTATGATCAGCGTCATGGCGACCGCCACCGCTCTAACCTGTATCCACGATCGGTCATCCTTCACGCGATAGGCCCAATGCAGGCCCGAAATCATGGAAGCGATGCCACCCGATGCGAACCACAACACGCTGATGATCCCGATCGTCACTTTTTCTTTGCTGGCGTTGGCGGCGAGTTCATCGATAGTGGCGCTCAAAAGCTGGAATGCGACAGGGGGGAGAAAATCGGAAAAATAGCTGAGCAGGTCGATGCGCAGCTGCAGGCTTCGCGAAGCAAACGAGGCGAAGATCGCCAGCAATAAAACGAGCAGCGGAAAAAATGCCAGCAATAGATCAAAGGCAAGGCTGGAGGCGCGTTCGGCTAGATCATCGTCAACGGCGTCGCTAAACACACGAGCGATCAGATCCCATGGGGTCAGGCCGCCCAGATTCCACACGGAGTTGAGTTCGTGTCTGTGGTCTCGCGAATGAGTGGTCATATCGGAAGGATTGGGTGGGCGCCTTGAGTCCCCTTTCCCGCGAAAGGTGCTTCCGTGCGCCATCGGCACAGGTTATAGGTTGCGGTTTTTATTGAATGAGGGCAATACGGGAAATTTAGGTCGTACTACTTTCCGCCGGCCAGAGCGCGGTCCACCGAAAGCGCGCCGCCACCGGCAATGACGATAGCCAGCGTCATTCCAATCATCAATAGCTGATACTCCATGCCCTCGCCTTTTTGTTTTCCCGCCCAGTTGATGAACAAGCCGAATTTGCTGGTTACCATGATGGCGGCCACCGTCATATCCACGGCGATGCCAAAGGCCGCGATGCGGCTGACGAAGCCGAGGATCAAACCGATGGAACCCAAAAATTCCGCGGCAATTACCAGAATGACGAGTGGCGCGGGAAATCCTCTTTGGCCAAAGCCATGAATCGTGCCGGAAAATCCGGCGCCGCCGAACCACCCAAACATTTTTTGCATTCCGTGGGGCAGCATCACCCCGCCGGCTACGACGCGAATCAGCGTCAACACTCCGTCATTCCTTGTTCGCAGCAGCTTTTTAAACATAATCCCCTCCCGTGCGCCGGCTTCCTGATTGGAAATCGCGTCGATGAAATAATTTCATGAAAGCTTTTTGTTTACTTGTTGAGTAGAGGAATGTCCTTGCCTTTGGGTGGCATGGGGATGGATTTCAAGTATGCATAAATATCCGCAAGATCCTGATCGGGAATCGCTTTGGCGGAGTAGGGGGGCATCTGGTTCACAGGTTGGCGAACGAGGCTTTTAAAAACTTCAAACGTTTCTATCGGAGGTCCAATGCGCACGGCGCTGGTCTGCTGCGCGCCTTGCCCCATCCGGCCATGGCACTCGTAACAGCCCACGGTGTTGAACAATTTTTTGCCGTGCTCCGCGTTGCCTGTCGGCGCGGCTTCGGAGGTTTGCTGCGCACGCGCCTCGGGAAACGCGAGTAGCATCGCGCCCAGCGCGAAAAGCAATGTGCCGATCCGGCGCATCGTGCGGCCTGCGTTCGATGTCTGTGCTTGCGGTCGGCGCTCAGCCCGTTTTATCACGCAATTCTCCTTATCGAAATTCCGGTGATCTGGTTCGCTTGTCGCGGCTCAATTTTCAAGGCCTATCGTCCTCTTCGTTCCGAAGATCGCGAGCCGAAGGAGCCTGTACGAAACTGGTTTTGTAGAGACCACCCGTTTTTTCGGGCGGGCAGCCATTGTGGCGCAGCGCTAGAAATCGTCACGGAATTGGGCGGCCACTACCGAGGCTGCGTAACCACGTCCACGAGCGCCGGCTCGCCGCGCTTCACCACCTCGATGGCGCGTTTCAGCGCGGGGCCCAGATCTTTGGGATCAGAGATCGGTCCTTCGCCGAACATGCCCATGCTTTCGGCAAGCTTGGCGTAGGAAATATCCGGGCCAGTGATCGTCGTACCCGTTCCGCAATTGGCGATGCCGCGGCTGTGGCGATCGGCCATGATTTGCACCTGCATCACTTCCTGATGGTAAGCGCGGTTGTTGTGCATCACGTGCAGCACGGGGATCTTGTGGTGCGCCGCGGTCCACAAAATTCCCGGCGCAAACATCAGGTCGCCGTCGCACTGAATGTTGACCGTCAAGCGATTGTGCTTACGATTCGCAAGTGCCGCGCCCGTCGCCGCCGGAGCGTTGTAGCCGATGCCATAACCGCCCGCACCGCCGATGTATTGGTAGTGCTTGTCAAAATTCCACAAGCGCTGCGGCCACTTGCTGACAAACGTCGTGGCGCCTACCAGCGACCAGTCTTCGTCCTGAATTTGTCCCCACAGTTCCATGCACATGCGCGCCGTGCTGATCGGGCTTGCGTCCCACGCAAATGCCGCCGCGTCGCGCGAACGCGTGAGTGCCTGCATGTGCGCGGCTTTGAGAGTTTCGCCGCGATCCTGAAATGCGCGCTTACGGTCATCCGTGGTCAAACGCTTCACGGCTTCCGTCAGCGATGGCAGCGTTGCCTGCGAATCGGCGGCCATGGCGATGTCCGCCTCGTTGTATCGCTGAAAGTCCTGATAATTGGCCTTGATGAAGAGATCATCCGAACTGATGGTGATGACTTTCGCATTGGTCTTCATTCCGGTTTTTGCGGCGCGCTCAATCTGGTCGCGATAGGAATGCGTGATGCCGTACAAGTCCGCCACGTCGAGGGCGAGAATTACGTCCGCGTCGGCAATAGCTGCGCGGGAGCGGTCGGACTGATTGAGCGGGTGGCGCGTGGGGAAATTCATGCGTCCCGCCTGGTCGACCACGGCGCATTGCAGCGCCTCGGCCAGATCGACGAGGCACGCGAGTCCTTCCGGGGTGCGCGCCGTGCGATCCGCAACGATCACCGGACTTTGCGCCGCGACCAGAAGTTTGGCCGCTTCGGCCACAGAGCCGGAATCGCCCACCGGCGGCATTTCCGTGGTCAACCTCGGAATGCGAATTTTTGCATCGGCGGGAATCGGATTTTCCTGCAGCTCGCCATCGGCCACGATTACCACGGGCAGAGTTGGCGGCGTCATCGCAATTTTGTAAGCGCGAGCGGCGGATTCACCAAAATGTTCGAGCGAAATGGGCAGATCGTCCCACTTCGTAAAATCGCGCACCATGGCCGCGGCGTCTTGCACGCTGTGGAACCACTCCACACCGGGCGCGCGCTTGGTCTCATCGATGATATTTCCGAGAATCAGATAAACGGGCACGCGGTCGCAGTACGCGTTGTAAATAGCCATCGCGGCGTGCTGCACGCCGACTGTTCCATGCGCGAGCACTGCCAGCGGCTTGCCTTCCACCTTGTAATATCCGTGAGCCATCGCGATGGAAGACTCTTCATGGCAGCAG
Organism: Candidatus Acidiferrales bacterium; assembly: GCA_035696345.1. Classification (GTDB taxonomy): domain Bacteria; phylum Acidobacteriota; class Terriglobia; order Acidiferrales; family UBA7541; genus Palsa-360. The sequence continues at coordinate 15,394 of DASRQU010000072.1, read as the reverse complement.
GTGATGAACTCGGGGGCTTTGTTACCTCCATAATTAATAATAGACTCGTGAAGACCGCGAAAGCTGGAGCCTGGATTCGCGCACACGTACTCGAACCCAAGCGCTTTGATGACATCCACCATGTAATCGGAGCCGGTGCGGTCCGCCGTCAACACCTCGACCGCAGCGGGGGCCTCAGTCTCTGCGGCGGGGGACATGGGAGGCGGAGTGGTGCGCTTGACCTCGGGCTGCGCTGCCACCGTAGCGGGCACAGCTGCCAATGCCGCTGCACCTGCAGCAGCGCCCTTCAGAAAATTCCGGCGGTCTAATACCGGTTTGGGTGACTTGGGCATAAATTTGCACCTCGGCTTGCAAGCAGTGGCACCCTTATATCACAGCCATGGAGGCGTTTTCCATACCGTTAGCCTCTGGAATGCAGCCGCTGTTCGAACGTTAAGCGCCGCGCGTCGCGGCTATTAGCAACTCCGCTACACCATTGCTATTCCGGAACACTGTACCTCAGCGGCGTTGACGCTCCCGTGCGGTGCCGCTATGTTCAAAGGTGAGGCAGTAGAGCACGCTGGCCGTTCCCCCCATAGCGGTGTAGCTGTGGCGCTGGCGCTGGGTTAAAATGGACCTGTGCGAGGTCCGCACCTTCGAATTCCGTTCGCTTGACCCTACCGGGTCATGGAGCAGTCTCAATTACGCCAGCGCGTCTAAAACAGTGACTACCTTAGCCAAAGCAGGACGTTACGACCTCCGCGAGGAAATTGGGCGCGGTGCGATGGGCGTGGTGTTTCACGGCTTCGATCCGGTGATCGGGCGTGACGTGGCCGTTAAAACGCTTCGACTCTCCGAGGCAGGCACGGGACTTTCGCGCGAAGAATTAGTGGGACGTTTCCAGACCGAAGCGCGCGCCGCCGGTCTGCTCGCCCATCCAAATATCGTGGTCATTTTTGATGCTGGCGAAGAGGACGGACTCTTCTACATCACTATGGAATTTGTGGAAGGCCGCAGCCTGCAATCCGTGATCGACGCACGGCAACCCTTTCCCGTTCCTCGCGTACTGAAATTGATGGAGCAGGTGTGCTCGGCCTTGGACTTCGCGCATCAGCACAACGTGGTTCACCGCGACATTAAGCCTGCAAACTTGATGCTGACATCGGACGACGTGGTAAAGATCACCGACTTCGGCACCGCAAAAATTCTGCAATTTGGAACGGCGCAAACCGCTCACGTAATGGGCACGCCGTCCTACATGTCCCCGGAACAGGTAAAGGGAAAGCCGGTGGACGGGCGTTCCGATATTTTTTCGATGGGCGTGATTCTGTACGAACTGATGACCGGTGAAAAACCGTTTCCCGGGCAGAACATCACAACCGTCATTTACAAAATTATCAACGAACAGCCGATTCCGCCGCGCTCGCTCGATTCGTCCATCCACCCGGGCTTGTCGGCCGTGATTACGCGCGCCCTGGCCAAAGAACCCGCGGATCGTTTCCAAAGCTGCCATGAACTACTCAGTGCATTGAAAAATTATCACGACATGACGGCTGCCGAGCCGACTGTGCGATTCACGCCCGCAAATACAAAACCCTCCGCCGCATCGCCGCGCCCTTCCGTGCAACCGCCGCGCGTTTCCGCTTTTCCGGTAGCGCCCAAGGCCGCCGAGCCTGAACTGCCCGTGCCGCTGTTTTCACCCATCGTGATGGTAGACGAACCTCCGAAACACCGGGGTGGATGGCTGCTAACGCTGCTCTTGCTGGGAATTATCGGATATGCGGGATACCGCGTGTATCCTCCCGCGCTCGATCTATGGCAGCGAACTCACGAGGAAATGAAAAGACCGGTGACGTTGCCAAAACCGGAACCTGCTCCTGCGGATTCCTCAGCGCCAGCCGCTGCTGCAGCTGCAGCCGATACCACGAGCGCGAAATCTGACGCGCTGTTTAGTGATCCGCCGCTGACGCAGGTGCCTGTGACTTCTCCCGCGCCTGCGGAAAGCGCGGCGCCTGTGAACGCAGCACCGCCGTCGACTCCGGCTGCATCGCCAGCGCCCCCAGCGAAGGCAGCGCCCCACTCGACTCCGCCTGAGACATCAGCAGCACCGGCAAAGGCTGCGGAGGCTGCGTCACCGGCCGCGGCCAGCGCAGTAAAATCGGCGACACAGCCCAAACTCATGGAGCCGCCAGTACCGACCGCGGCACAAGTATTTGAGTCAAAGCTTCGCTCCGATTTATCGAAAGATGGTCTCAGTTCCAGGGTTAACATTCATGCTACGGCGAATGCGCTTACCCTGTCCGGTTCCCTCACCATCGCCGAGCACCGCGCACTGATGACGCACCTGCGCGTCGTACCCAGCGGCGTCCGGATCATCGACGACATCGATCTCAGTGGCGACGCGAAATCCGCGCCCGCTCAGAACTGAGTGCCAATCTTCGAATATGCTGTCCCAGATTGTGCTGGGATCTGCCTGCGATGTAACGATTTTATCCCGCCCGTTGCGACGGGTTAATTCATTGGCGCATACCTGTCCCTAATGCCCTTTCTTTCAGTGAGCCGGGGACGCATTCTGACGGCATACGGCGTGCTCTAATTCAAATAGCCCGGTGTCCCTCGCTGCCGCGGGAGCTAGGCAACGCGATGCCAGTCTGGCCCAGTAGGGCTTAAAAGGCTCGCTGTCGTAGACCAGGCGAAGTTCGACGTTAAAAACCAGGATCTGCATTGCGAATGAAAACGCTCGACAATTCGAAGGATATTCCTGAAGCGGAAGTGCCCGTCGTCAGCGCGATTCCGATTTCGTCTAAGAAGCACGATTCGAATCTTGCGGAAGTCATACCCGTTCGTCCGGCCTTTTCAAACGCTGAAACCGCGATCGTCTTTTTTCTCCGGCAGTTTCGCGTTCTGGTGGGCGCGGCGCGCTTGTACCAGCGGAATCATCCACGGCTCATGGAGATATTGGCATCCACTGAGCAGCAGTTGCGTATCGCGCTTGCGGCGCGCACCCCTCTGGTGCTGGCCATCGAACCAAATGGAATTCTGATTCCCGGGCAGGCGGGCGGCGCTTCCGATCTGCTGCATGATCAGCGCGGTGAACTGAAGGCCCTGGCGGAAGAACTTCTGCGCAGTGGTATTTGCTCCATGCTCTTCAGCTTGCCCATCAACGTGGGCGAACTCGATTTGTTGGCGCATGAAATCAGTTTGGTTCCGCGGAGTTCGTCGCCCGGCGACACGGCGTCCCGAAAATTATGGGAGAACTGGATCAAGAGCCGCGGTGTGGTGGGCATTCGCGTGAACATTCCGACCGAGCGGCGCGATTCCCTGCTCTTGGCGAGCCTGATGTCTGTCGTGCTGGCTTATGAAAATTCCACGCAGCATTCTCCGCATTCCAGGTCCGCGCACGCCATGCCTGAGGCGAGTTTCGATCAGTTTGCGAATACGCTGCGCGTGCTCGCCAAACTGGTTCCACCCAGCGATCCAGAGATGCAGCCTTCTGCCGAAGATATTGCGCGCCGTTTTCACGCTGTCGTTTCTGCCAGTAACTCCGCCGCGATCTCTCTGATCGTTTATGGCGTGTCCAACGTGCGGCCGCGTGAGGGAGAGTCGCTCGGGCCATATCTGGAAAGGCTGACGGACGAACTTGTGTTGTCTTTTGTGGAGCAGGAATTTAATTCTGGCCGTGCGAACTTGCCGGGAATCGTTCCGCTTCTCGTTCGCCTTGATAAGGAGCGCGGGCAATCCGACAACACCGGTACAAACAAGTTCGGCGGATCCAGTCATGACGAGTTGCGCGTGGCCCAGCTGTGCGAAAAATTCTGGAAGAGCCAGCCCGATCGCGTCAAGGCCACCGCGCTTCGTAGTCGCGACGCTTGGTGTGTCCCGGCCAGCGTTGTCGGCTGCTTCCTGGAACCGCTGGTGGATGAGACCGGAAATAAAAATTCCGAGGAAACCGCGCGGGAAGGACGGGAAGTGCTCATGTCCTACTGCCGCTGCCTGGACTCGGAAGAGAACCGGGCACGGCGTACCGTGGCAACGGGTCTTGCTGAAATTTCGGCGCAGATGGAACAGCTGTGGCCGCATCCTTCGATCGCGGAACTGGGGCCGGGAGTTGTGCAGGCGCTGCTCAAGGAAACTTCGCCGGGAATTGCCGGGCTTCTTTCCGCAGCGGTGGAGAAACTCGCTAGAACTTCCCTGCTGAAACACGAATATGGCGAATTCGAACGCATTCTGGAACCGCTTGAGTCTGCGCCAAAGGACGACGAGCATGCGCATATTTCCACACTCGTGGGACGCATCCTCGGCGACGAACAATGGCTGTATCTCGTAGACGAAGGGCTTTCCGGCCAGCCGCTCAACGCGGTGATACCGCGTTTGCTGAAACGCTGTCCGGATCGATTAATTGACAGGTTGGGGTTACTGCTCACCGCTGCAAATGGGATGGATTCCCTTCCCGCGATGGTGCGTTTAATCCACGCGACGGGCGAGACTGTGTTGGGCGCGCTCGAAACCAGATTGTATGAGGCGCGGCGGCAACGCGTGGCGACCTCGATTCATTTACTTGCGTCCGCTGATCCCAAGCGGCTGGCAAACGCTTTGCCGCGCGCGCTTGCGAGTTGGGAATGGAGTTTGCAGGACCTGGCGGCGACAGAACTGATGAAATGGACAAACCCGCCAGTGGTGGCCGCAACCGCAAATGCATTCCTCATCACACTGGCGGAAGCGCACGCGATGGTTGTGCCGTGCATGATCGATCATTTAGGAATGGCGCATGAAACGGCGGCCGTTCCAACGCTGCTGCAGATTGCCGAAGGCAATCACTTAATCCTGCGGGATATTTTCTTCCGGATTAAGGCGATTGAGGCGCTTGGCAGAATGCGCGTGCCGGAATCGGCGCCCGCTCTCCTGAAAATTGTGCGACTGCGAAATGGATTGGCGCACAGCGAGCCTGCGGCGCTGCGGTCCGCGGCGGAGGAATCGTTGGGGCTGCTCGAAAACAAAGCGTCCTCGGCGCGAACACGCGTGGCGGAGAGCACGCGCGCGAAACCCTATGTGGCGCACTCGCGTCCGCGACGCTACTTGCGCGCCCGCGTGCAGCCGCCCTTGCAGGCGCTCATTTCAGGCACACGCAATGGAGCGGGGCGCGTCCGCGTGATCGCGCTCGGCGGAGCATACATAGAAAGCGACCAGCATTTGTCGGTGGGAGATTCCTTGCAGTTGGAAATTCGCAACGGGCTGCGCAAGATCCAGGCTTCTGCCGTGGTGCGCAACGTTACAGCCGTCGGCGCGGGCGTGGAGTTTGTGCACATTAAACCGCGAGACCGTGAACTATTGCGCCGCCTCATTACGCAACTTCTGAAGTAAATCCCCTGCTTCGATCGGGTTTAAGTGGCGCAGCCTTCAGCCTGCGGAGTTTAGTCGTCGCACCCTTTAAGCCTCAAGGGATGCGCTCGTAACGAAAAAACAAAAGCCAACCGTTGCAAATAATTTCATTCTTGCAAGGACCAAACCCCGCAGGCTAAAGCCCGCGCTACTTAAGGCTGCTCTTCGGGTTCCGGCGTGGAAAGCAAGGGGCGCGGAAAAGTTTCTATAGGCTCGATTTCCGGAACGTCCGCGCTGCCTACACCCATTTCTCTGAACTTTCGCGCGGATGGAATCAGGCGGCTGTCAAACGAAGCAACTGCATTGTTGTAGGCTTTGCTAGCGCGTTCCAAGCCTTTGGCGATATCGGAAAGGTGCTCCGCAAATTTCACCACGCGATCGTACAATTCTCTGCCCAGATCTTTGATACGCTCGGCGTTCTCCGCCACCAGTTGCTGCTTCCATCCGTAGGCAATTGCTCTCAGCAGAGCAATCAGCGTCGTGGGACTCGCCAGAACGACGCGCTTATCGATCGCATCTTCGATCAGCGTGCGGTCCTGTTCCAGCGCGGCGCTGAAAAAAGATTCTCCGGGAACAAATAAGACCACGAATTCGGGAGTCGGTTTAAGCAATCTCCAGTACTCTTTGCTCGATAGTCCTTTGATATGTTCACGAACGAGGTTCGCATGTTGAACCATGGCTTCGCGGTATTCCGCATCAGACTGCGCACTGACGGCGTTAAAGAACGCGTGCAGCGGGACTTTTACGTCGACGACAATTTGCGTGCCGCCCGGGAGTTTAACGACCATGTCGGGGCGCAGGCGCCCTTCTTCCGTGTCTACCGATTGCTGCTCCTGAAAATCGCAGTGTGGAGACATGCCCGCGAGTTCGACAACGCGCCTGAGAGTCAACTCGCCCCACTTTCCTTTTACCTGCGGCTGCTTCAGTGAGTTCACCAGGCTGCCCGTTTCTTCGCGCAATTCCCTATTCGTCGTGGCCAGCAATTGCACTTCATTGCGCAGACTTCCATAGGCTTCTTGCCGTGCGGACTCGACACGCGACACTTCCGAGCGCAGGTCTCTCAACGCCGTTTCCAGCGGGTCGACCATCGCCTTGATCGCGATTTTTCGCTCGTCGAGATCTCCTTCCGCTTCTTTCTGCAAAGAATCGAACTTGGACTTGGCGAGTTCGATGAATTGATTGCTGCTGGATTGCAGCGCCTCGCCCGCGAGCGACCGAAATGCTTCGCGCAGTTTTATCTGCGCGTCGTCCAGCAAGCGCCGCTGCTCCGCAAGATTCGCGCGCTGCGACTCCGCATCTTTTTCCGCTGTGGCGCGCAGCCGCTGCTCGTCTTCGATTCTTTTCTGCAGCGCTCGCAGGTCCTGTTGCATTGCGTCATTCTGTTTTTTCAGTTCGACTACCGTGCCATCCAGGCCGGCCGCGCGCTTTTCGAGTTCGAGGCGCTGCGCGCCACCTGACGAATTCGCCCACGCCCAGGCCGCCGCAAAACCTGCGGCTAGACATGCGATGGCAATCGATAGCACGGTTCCTGTCATGACGGCCCTTCAACGTAGGATTCAGAGAAATTTATTTTCGAGAAAGAAATTCTAGCACGCTACCAGTAGCACAGGCTTAAGCCGGGTGGGGGATCGTTCCAGCAAGGACTAGAGTCCACAGGCTGAGGCCTGTGCTGCTAAAGTCGCCGGATCGCTCCCCCGTCAATTTCGGTGACGATCCACCGAGATGAGCCTGGCGGATACAAAATAATTCCCGTCGGTCATGAAATTTACATCGACCGGCGCAATATTGTCCGCCCCGCCGGATGTTTCGACGCGTTGCACATTTCCCTGCGCCAGGCGAATCACTTTCGGCGAGCCATTGCGAATCTCCACGATCAACGGCAAGTCAGTTCCCCGGGCGTGCAAAATCAGCTTGCCGGTGGAACCGGCGTCCACAGCGCTCGCTGGGCCGCTGAACTCGAGTGCGACAACTGACACGGGAAATGGTCCCGCGTTTGCGCCCTCGGCGGCGATTTTCAGCTGCGCTTCACCGACCGCCACGTGCGGGCCTGGCAGCACCACAAGTGCGACCGGCGAAGATGCAACCACAAGACACGGCTCTCCGGTCAGCGTGATGTGATTGGAATCCGCGGGGTTACGGAAACCTGTGCCCTCGAGTACAAATCTGTCATGCTGGGTCATCACGCGCGGAAACGTTCGCACGATCAGGGAGGATGCTCCTGCGCTTAAATTTTCTGCTGACACTACGTTCGTGGCGGCGGTGATTCCGAGGCTCGCGATTTTCGCGGTCATGGGTCCGGGCTGGTTCGCGGCAATGAATAGAGCGCGACCCGTTACATCCGTCACGGTTTTTTGCCCGCCGGAGATTTCCACCTCAACCTTCGGCATCAGCCGGCCGCGAGAATCAAGGACCGCCAGCATGGACGGAGTTCCGATGACCAGCTTGGGCGCGAGAATGATTTGGCGTGGAACGGCGGGCGGCCGGAGATTTGCCGAATGCTGCGCGAATGCGGTCACCATAAAAATATGCAGAAAAGATGCGAGCAGAAAGAATTGCGCCAATTTTTTCCCGGAAATGAATCCACGGAGCATGTGAGGGATTCTATCGCGGCACGACGGAAGCACGAAATTGGAAAACATGCTTTCTTCACTTACCGGGCGGAATTGCTCTTAGCTTTCAGCCACGCAATGACATTCACCGCATCCTGATCGGGGGGAAACACGGGATAAAAAACATGCTGGATAATGCCGTCCTTGATCACGAGCGTCATGCGCTTCAACAAGGTCATGCCGCTGGTTTCAAAAACCGGCAGACGCATCGCTGCAGCAAACAGAAGCTGCTCATCAGAAAGAATCGCAAATGGAAGCTTTAGGCGGTCAGCCGCTTCCTGCTGGTATGCGGTGGATTGCGTCGATAGACCAAAAATAAAGTCGACGCCCAGAGATTTCAATTCCGCGAAATGATCGCGAAACGAGCATGATTGAGGAGTGCAGCCGCGTGCCCCGGGAATCTGGTCCCAACCCTCCGGATTTTCGATTCCTGGTTTACCCGTGCGCGGATACGCATAGAGCACGGTTCTCCCGTGCAATCTGGAAAGGTCGACCGTCCGCCCGTCCGTCGCGGGAAGCGAAATGGAAGGTAGCTTCGTAGAGGCGAGATGGGCGGCCGCGCCATCGTCCACCGGCGCAGGAATCTTCGACCAGTCAGGCGTGTCAACGGTGTTTTCAGCCAAGCTGCCTCCTTCGCGCAAATGGCGGCGGTAGCGGGATGTCCGCAAAAGCCGCGACCCTATCACTTGCAACATCATTTTGATTGTAAACGATTCAACGGAAGTTCTGGAATGGCATCGTTCCGCTGCCTTCAAACACGATCTGCAAGGCGAAAAATTCCTGCTTCGAGGAAGAGCTTATACAATTCCGGATCAAGTTCCTGATCCTTTACGGACATTTCGAGGATGCTGAGGGCGCGTTCTGGCGCCACCGCTTTTTTGTAGGGACGGTCTGATGCGGACAGAGCATCGAAAATATCGCAAATCGTCATTATCTTTGCCTGTACGGGAATTTCATCGCTGCGCAATTTGTACGGATATCCTGTGCCATTCAATTTCTCATGATGCGCGCGGACGATTCGGGGAATTTCGCGAATTTGCTTTGTCCAAGGAATTTGCAGCAGGAAATTGAAACTGTGAATGACGTGCGATTCGATTTGCGCGCGCTCATCGGCGCTGAGGCTGCCCTTTGGAATTGAGAGGTAGCGCACTTCCTCAGGCGTCAAAATATGTTTCTCCATGCCGCGCGGGTCGCGATACGTCTGCTGCGCAATTTCGAGCAGCCGATCGAATTTGCCCTCGGGAAGCACCGTCGGTTCATTCGCCTGCAGAATCGCGCTGAATCCGCTTTCCATTTGCAGCCTGCGCTGCCGGTATTCTTCTTCAAGCAACGCGATTCGAGACAATGCTTCCGGCCGGTCCATCTCCATGAGCAGATGTACTTTTTCGCGCTCGAGCTGCGCTTGCAACTCCATGTAAAGGTAATCGAAGCGATGCGAAATTACATCGATCTGCATGGGATACAGCTTCTTGGCTTTCACCAGAACTTCTTCGCGTACGCCGACTTTTCCGAAGTCGTGCAGCAGCGCAGCGTACCGGATCTCCTTCATCTGCCCGGGTGAAAACCGAATGCCCGCATAGGAACCGGTATCCACACGGTCCACAATCTCCGCGAGGCCCACCGTCATCTCCGAGACCCGCAAGGAATGACCAGATGTTGTAGGGTCCCGCTGTTCGATGGCTTTTACCGAAGCCTGCACAAAACCTTCGAAGAGTTTTTCAATGTCCTGATAGAGACGGCTATTTTCATAGGCCACGCCCGCTTGCGACGCCAAAGAAAGCGCCAGCCGCACGGCGCGGTCTGAAAAAGGCCGCACTTCTTTCTCTACGACTTCCTCGCTCGTCAGGTGCGCCTCTGGATGCAGCTTGCAGTTGATGAGCTGCAGGACGCCGATCACTTCCCCGCGCCCGTTTTTAATTGGCAGCGTCAACATGGATCGCGTGCAGTATCCAGTTTCTTCATCAAACCGAGGATTAAACCGATAGGGGCGGTTCCGTGGAATGCGCCGGGCGTCGGCCAGGTTAATTACGTTGCCATGCAGTGCTGTGTATCCCGCCAGGGAATTTTCCTGCAGAGGCAGCTCCAGTTCGGCGAACGGAAACTGGACGCTGTCATTTTGGGTCAGTTTGAACCGCAGCCGCCGCTCTCCCGGGCCTGCGGAAAGCGCATCGGTGTGGACTTCTTCCACCAGGTACAGCGAACCAGCATCCGCTCCGGTGATTTCCCTCGCCTTCATGAGAATCATGTTAAGAAGTGCGCCAACTTCGTGGGTTTGCGAAAGGGCGATGCCGATACGATTCAGCATTTCCATTTCGCGTTCCGTACGCGCGAGGTCAGCTTGGGCAGCTTTCTCGCGTTGCGCGAGCTCGATGTTCGCAATCGCGGCGTCCACTGTCTTACGAACGAGCGCTGGCTTGGCTTTGCGCGGAAGGGTTGCGAAACAGCCGGAAGCGCTTTGCTCGGAGCCGTCGCGCGATACGCCAATCACGCGGACTCGTGGAGACCGGCGAGCCATTCTCGTCACGGTCGCCAGCGTTCCCGCACCCAGGTCGGCAAAACACACCACCGGAATGTCATTAGCCTCGGCGACACGAAATGGCCGGCGGCGTGGCAGGTTCGAGAGCGCTTTAACCGGAAAGGAACGGCTCAGCGGACCAGCCAGAGAGGCAGCCAGAGAGTTCTCAAAATACCAAATTTCGGCGCGCTGCTGCATGAAAGGGGACGGAAGACTCAAGCAGAATGGGCCTTCCGCAGGGTCTCCGCTGCGAAAAGTATATCCAAATTGTTAAGCCAGGTGGGGCATGTCAACATGGCAGGTGTCGTGAAAGGTCGTAACTACTTACGTCACAGGCTATTGCCCTTGCAAATTCGGTTTGCTACGCTGAAATTCAGTGAGCAATCTCACTTAAAGTAGAACCGTTTCCAATGTCTTCGAAGATAGCGGTGCCGCCGTTCTATCGCTGCGGGAGCGTAGCGGTTCACCGACATCCGAATGAGGCCACTTTTGCATATCGAAATCGGTGCGCGAACCGACCTCGGACGCGTCCGAAAAAATAACGAAGATTGCTATCTGCTCGATTCGTCGCTGCAGCTGTTCGTGCTTTCGGACGGAATGGGCGGAGAGGCGCACGGCGAAGTGGCCAGTAATTTGGCTGTGCAGACGGTGTTGACGCACTGCAGGCAAGGCGAAAACAGCCGAACGACGCCAATCTTCGGAGAATCGCGTCCAGACGTTTCAGAGCGGACCAATCGACTGGCAAGCGCGATTCATCTCGCAAATCGTAAAGTGTTTGAAACAGCCGCTTCCAACCCGGAACAAAAAGGGATGGGCGCGACGATCGTGGGCGCATGGATCGATGCGCAACGGCTTTCTCTTGCGCACGTGGGAGACAGTCGCGCCTATCTGCTTCGTGCCGGGTCGATGGATCAGCTGACCGCCGATCATTCGCTGGTCGCGGAAAAGGTGCGCGTTGGAATTTTGACGCCGCAGGAAGCCGATGCGAGCGAATTGCAAAGCGTACTCACACGCGCTGTGGGAACGAATGGCTCGGTCGATGTGGACACCGATGAGCAGGCCCTGCTTGAAGGAGATTTTCTCCTGCTCTGTTCCGATGGACTGACGCGCATGGTTACGGACCCGGAAATCGCCAGCACTCTATTGACGAGCGCTACGGCACAGGAATCTGCCGATCGCCTGATCGATTTAGCCAATGAAAATGGGGGCGTGGACAACGTCACCGTTATCGTTTTACGGGTGGTTGAAAAATCGTCCTCGATGTTCGAACGATTCAAGATTTGGAAGCGTTACTCCGAATAAGGCTTCGCCGGCCTTGGCCGGAGGAGAATACCCATGTCACGACTGGTCCTAAAATTCGAGACCGCGATGCTGAAAGAGGTTCCCCTAGGAACTCGCCCGGTAACCATTGGACGAGCACCGGATAACGATATTCAGATTGATAACCTGGCGGTTTCAAATTATCACGCAAGGGTATATGTGGAAGCCGGATCGCTTGTGGTCGAGGACTTGAACAGCCTCAATGGTTCGTTTCTAAACGATATTCGCGTGGAACGCGCGATGCTCAAAGACGGCGACGCCATACTGATCGGGAAGCACGAAATTATGGTGGACCAGGCAAACGATGCGGCGCACACGCTCGATGCACTGCGCCGGGCGCCCGTACCTCGCGTCAATGAAACGATGATTCTGGATACACACGAACGCCGCAAGTTGCTGGACGCAGCTGTGGCGGCGGGTGAGCGCTCTCAGCTTTCTCCGGAACGCCTGCGCATTCCTACGCTGATTATTGCTCGCGGAAACACCGACCAAAAGGAATATCGAATTGCGAGCAAACTTACGGTGATTGGCAAGTCGAAAATGGCGACCGTCCGCCTTCGCGGCTGGTTCACTCCTGAAGTGGCGGCACAAATTAACAAGCATGAAGATGGCTATTATCTTGGCCGAGGCGACCGGCTGCCTAAAATTAATGGCGTCAGCATCAGTGGGCTTACAAAACTCAACGATGGAGATGTGATTGACGTAGGCCGGGTGCGGCTGAGCTTCCTGTACCGCGAATAACTTTTCGATCCGCCCCAGGACGCGCAAATTATTTTGATAAATTGCTGGCCCACTGGCCCGAAGACGGCCCCGAAGAAAATTGGGACGGTGTTTACGTGATGACGCACAAGTAGGACAGGCTTCAGCCTGTCTTCTTTTGACTTCTGCAAGTCCAAAACAAATTCCAAAAAACAAATTCAAAGGCAGACAGGCTGAAGCCTGTCCTACTGAGCCTACCCTGGCGGCCAGCGAAAGTCTCGGCCGCCTAGCAAGTGCAAATGCAGATGAAACACAGATTGCCCCGCGCCACGGCCGTTGTTAAACACAGTGCGGTAACCCGCGGTAAGGTTCCGCTCTCCAGCGAGTTTTGCGGCGACAAGCTGCAGCTTCCCCAGCATGGCCGCATCCTCCGCGCCGGCATCGGAGAGCGAAACCAAATGCTTGCGCGGGCACAGTAAAATGTGGCTTGGCGCCTGCGGCTGAATATCTTCAAACGCAAAAATATCCGCGTCCTCATAAATCAATTTCGCCGGAATTTTCTTGTCTCCGATTTTGCAAAACAGGCAATCATCCATATGCAGCACCTCGTATCCAGGCAAGCTCAGATGTTCTCCGATTTGCTCTGTGATCTGTGTGTTAAAGCTTTTGCCGCTTCAATGAAAAAACTTTAACACAGAGCGCACCGGGCGAATCTGAGACCACAAAGAGTAATTCTGAGTTTGCGGCTGGTAAAACTTTTTGCAGTGTCTTTCACCGCGTTTATTTCAAGCCAAGGTCATCCGGCTGGTCCAGTCGCATCACGAAAGTCTGGTAGCCCTCGCTGGCCTTAATCTTTGCAGCAAGCAGCTGCGCGGCATCTGGATTCGTGACGCGGCCAACGCGCACACGATAGAAATGCCCGCTTGGCGTGGCGTATTCCTGAATGAAGATCGGCTGATATTGCGACAGCAATCGGTCTCGCAGGCGCTCCGCATTGGCGCGGTCTGAGAACGCGCCCACCTGCACCGTGAAATCTCCGGTCGCGGGATTCGGACCAGAAATTAATTCGATACGCACGGGCGCCGTGCCGGTTCCGAGCATGTCGAGAGCGACCGCAGCCGCACGTGCCAGATCCAGCACACGATTCCCCACAAACGGGCCGCGATCGATGACGCGCACTTCCACGTCCCGACCGTTATTTAAATTAGTGACGCGCAGAATGCTTCCGAACGGCAGGGTGCGATGCGCCGCCACCAGAGTATTCATGTTAAAAATTTCGCCATTTGCAGCCCGACGTCCGTTGAACGGCGCGCCGTACCACGACGCCGTTCCCTCTTCCACAAATACGCCGGGCACGAACGGCGCGGTTCGAGTGGGCGGCTGCGTGACGCCGGGCCCCGAGGCCGTAGATGGCGGCGCACTGGGCGGCGCAGACTCCGGCCTGGATGTGGGCGCGGACGCAGGAACCGTGCTGACCGGACGGCGACCCGCGCAGCCCGCTAAAAAGAGCGCAGAAATGCATCCAGCGACAAGCCAACGGGGAAACAAAAACAGTAACCGACTTGTGGGACTGCGTTCAAGCACTTGGGGAGCAGCCGAAGTTTCGCCTTGTTTGCGCTCTTTCAATCAGATCCCTATTTATCTTCGTGCTTCACACGTACAAACACGGAACCGTGTTTCGCGTCCGCGCGCGATTCCGGCTATTATAGTCGTGCCAATTTTTTCGAGCAATCAGCAAGGAGATGACGTGCCACTTCCCGTTCGCTGGCGCTACAAACTAGATCGCTGGCTCAGCCAATTTGGACAAATGTTTCACTCGGAGCCGAAGGTGATGCGGCCGCGGCTCTGCCCGGCCTGCGGTACGCTCGTCGGCTCGACGGCGACCCGATGCCACCAGTGCGGCGCGAATATGTCCTATTCTTTCGCCGCCGCGAGCCGATCGCTCAGCCGCTGGTTGCCGCAAACTTCACCGGCGACCTATGCCATCCTGGCGGTTTGCTGCGTGATGTATGCGCTGTCGTTCATCATCACCATGAAATTTTCGGGAGGAGAAGGCGCGGGAGGCGGACTGATGAATCTGGGCGGGATTTCCTCCCAGGTTACCTTCCGGTTGGGAGCGTCGCTTCCTCTGGCTTACAACCTCAGCCAGCCATGGCGGTTTGTTACAGCCGTTTTTCTGCACGCCAGCCTCATCCACATCGGTTTCAATATGTGGGTGTTAATGGATATCGGGCCCATGGTCGAGGAGTTATATGGCACCGCGCGTTACTTGTTTTTGTATGTGATTACCGGAATCGCCGGATACGTTGTCAGTTCTTTCGCCGGGCACTTGAGCGTTGGAGCTTCAGGTTCGCTGCTGGGATTGATCGGCGTGCTACTCGCGGCTACAACCGGCAGAAAAAACATGGCGGCGCAGGCTCTGCGAAGCGCGCTTATTCGGTGGTTGATCTATATTGCGGTCCTTGGTTTATTGTTTAGCGGCACGGACAATTACGCGCACCTTGGCGGCGTAGCGTCGGGCTATTTGCTTGGCCGCTTGATGCCGGATCGGCCTCCCGCAGATATGAGCGAGCGGCGGCTGGCCAATTTTCTGGGATGGGCGGCCGGACTTGTTGTGGTCACAAGCTTTGGTTTTATGGTGATGAATTATTTGCAGAGTGCCGCGTAGCGTCCAGTAGGACAGGCTTCAGCCTGTCTTCTTTTGACCTTTGCGAGTCCAAAACAAATTCAAAAGCAGACAGGCTGAAGCCTGTCCTACTTGTGCTCTTGCTCCCCGATGCGGCGCGCTACTGTGAAGCAGTAGTGGAAGCCGGAAAAAACTGTGAACCCAGCCACTAAATAAACAATGATTTTTGTGGCTTCCTGCAGCCACATCCAATCCTTTACCGCCAGC
>DASRQU010000071.1:0-44636 GCA_035696345.1 Candidatus Acidiferrales bacterium | reverse complement strand
CAGCTATCCGGTTGGGTACTCCTTCGAGAATAAATTTTTCCGTGTATTCGCTGGATGCTCAGCTTCCGATATAATGAGGAGTGTTCCGAAACTAGCTGTCTGGGGACAGCCCAAGGTGATTCGGATGCCGGTCCAATCTCGTCATAAGACTGAAAAGCACGATTCCAGCCGGTATCAAGGTTTGTCCCGGGGGGATCTTCTTCGTATTTACCGCACGATGTTTCTTTCGCGCCGAATCGATGACCGCGAAATCCAGCTGAAACGCCAGAACAAGACCTATTTTCAAATCAGCGGCGCGGGTCATGAAGGTGTATTGGCCGCTGCGGGTCTCGTGCTGCGTCCGGGACATGACTGGGTGTATCCGTACTATCGCGATCGCGCGCTTTGCCTGGCTCTGGGCGTCACATCGTTGGAAATGTTTTTGCAGGCCGTGGGCGCGAAGGACGATCCGCACTCTGGTGGGCGGCAGATGCCCTCGCACTGGGGGATCGGTCGGCTGAACATTCTTCCGCGGTCTTCCTCCACGGGAATGCAGTACACGCATGCCGTAGGCATGGCGGAAGCGTCCCTATATTTTGATAAATTTCCGAATGCGCTGAAGCAGGCGAAACTTGCGCCGCTCGGCGAACATGTGCGTCACCAGCCGGACGAAATCGTGTACGTATCCGGCGGCGATGGTTCGACGAGCGAGGGCGAATTTTTTGAGGCCCTGAACTTGGCAACCCTGCGCCAGTTGCCGATCTTATTTTTGATCGAAGATAACGGCTGGGCGATTTCCGTTCCGGTGAAACAGCAGACGCCCGGCGGAAACATCGCGAAATTGGTATCGAGCTATCCGGGGCTATTTGTAGAAGAGTGCGACGGGAGCGATCCGTTGGCGAGCTACGCCGTTTTGCAGCGCGCGGCGGAATATTGCCGCTCGCGCAAAGGTCCCGCTCTCGTGCGCGCGCAGGTGACGCGCCCTTATTCGCATTCGCTTTCCGACGACGAAAAACTTTACAAATCCGCCGGCGTGCGTGAGGAGGAGGCACATCGCGATCCCATCCCCAAGTTCGGGTTGTACCTGGTGCGTGAAGGGATTGTGAACGAAAAGGAATTGGAGACCATCGAGAGGGAAGTGGACGCGGAAGTTCGCGAAGCATCCGACCACGCGCTCGCGGCGGAACTGCCGGAAACAGACTGCATTCTCGTAAATCAATACTCGCACGACGTCGACCCGACCTCTTCGCGCTTTGAATCCACGCCCAATTTTTCCGGCGAACCGCGCACCATGGTGGAAATGATTTCGCTCACGCTGGCCGACGAAATGGCGCGTGACGAACGCGTCGTGGTGTTTGGCGAAGACGTGGCCGATTGCAGCATCGAAGACGACTTGAAGGATTTGAAAGGGAAGGGCGGCGTCTTTAAGGCGACGATCGGCTTGCAGCGCAAGTACGGATCGACACGCGTGTTTAACACTCCAATCGCGGAAGCGTGCATCGTGGGCAGCGCGCTGGGCCTGGCGGCGCGCGGATTGAAGCCGGTTGCGGAAATTCAATTTTTCGATTACATCTGGCCGGCCATGATGCAGATGCGCAATGAAATGTCGCTCTTCCGCTGGCGCTCGAATGGCGCGTTCAAGGCGCCGGCCATTGTTCGCGTGGCGACGGGCGGGTACCTGACGGGCGGCGCGATTTATCACAGCCAGAGCGGAGAATCGATCTTTACGCACACGCCGGGAATTCGCGTGGTGATGCCGTCGACGGCGCTGGACCTGTGTGGCTTGCTGCGCACAGCGATTCGCGGCGACGATCCTGTGCTGTTTCTGGAGCACAAACATTTGTACCGCCAGCCTTACAATCGCTCTGCGTATCCCGGACCGGATTACACGATTCCATTCGGGCGCGCGCGCGTGGCGCGAGTAGGCACGGACGTGAGCATCATTACGTATGGAGCCGTGGTGCACCGCGCGGAGGTGGCCGCGGCGCAACTGGAGCGCGATGGGATTTCGGCGGAAATTATCGACCTGCGCTCGCTGTCTCCATTTGATTGGGACGCGATTGCCGCTACCGTGCGCAAAACGAATCGTGTGATCGTGGCGCATGAAGACATGCTCTCGTGGGGCTACGGGGCGGAGATTGCCGCGCGCATCGCCGATCAGTGTTTTCATGATCTTGACGCGCCTGTGCGCCGAGTAGCCGCGATGGATACGTTCTGCGCGTACCAGCCGAATCTTGAAGATGTAATTCTTCCACAAAGCGCCGACCTGGCTGCGGCGGTTCGCGACCTGCTTGCCTACTAGGGCGTGCTGCGATCGTCGCCATTTCTGTCTCCTCTCCACCGGGGATCTTTCATTGCAAAGCGAATCTTCGGCTGTTACGTTTCTTACGCGTATTCTGGAGGCTCGCAATTCTGACTTGTGAAAAATGTGGCGCGGAGATTCCGGATGGAGCGAGTTACTGCGGTCAATGTCAGCATTCGGTGAGCGTCGCGCAAATTGGGCCGGTGTATGTCCCTGCCAACGCGCCTATTCCGGAAATGACTTCTGCCGTGCCGGAAAGTGTGGTTCTCCCAGCGCAGCCTGCTTTTGCAGGATTCTGGTTGCGCGCGATCGCGTGCTTCATCGACACGATTTTTATCGTGGCGCTGTTTCTGATGGTCGCATCCCTTTTTCCCATTACATTTGAAAAGCTTCTTCCGCCTGCGTCTGCGTCATTTACGGATTTTCCGCAGCCTGCGCCCATCGTAATCGTGATGCTGATCGCGCTCGGATGCGTGTACTACACATTGTTTGAAGCGTCAGCCTGGCAGGCCACGCCGGGAAAGCGTATTTTGCGACTCTATGTCACGGACCTGAATGGGCAGCGCCTTACGCTCGGGCGAGCGTTTATCCGCAATATTGCCAGGCAGATTTCGGGATTCTTGTTTATCGGTTACGTGATGGCGGGGCTCACGGAAAAGAAACAGGCGCTGCATGACATGATTGCCGGGAGTTTGGTGTTTCGGAAGCGCTAACGTTGTGTGCCAGAATAAAGCGAAATAACGACTCACTTTACTTCTTCGCTTTCACTTTTCTGGCGGGCTTCTTCCCTGATTCGAACGTAAACGCATCTACCGAGATGACTCCCGGGCCTGTTGTGACGAGCGCGAAGGCCATCGCAGTGACCAGCAGTGGCATTTCAAAATGTCCGAAGCCTTTGATTCCTTCCGAGGGGATGATAGTTCGGTAGAGAATCAGGCCCGTTTCCATCGTGAGCAGCAAGGCAATCACGCGCGTCAACAATCCAGCGATCAAAAGTCCGCCGCCAAAAACTTCCAGAAGGCCGATGACGTAGGTGGAATACCCGGGGAAGCCGTAGGCGGAAAATTCTTTTGCCGCGTGTTGCGGGTCGATTAGCTTTGGATAGCCGTGGAAAATGAAGCCTGCTCCGAGCGCGATGCGGAGGAGGAGCAGTCCCAACGGTTTTAGATTATCTAAAAATTGCATTCCACTTTTCTCCGGGTACGCGAAATTGTGCTTGAAGTTAGCTTTCTAAGGATGTCGCTTTTATGTGAGATAGGCTTCAGCCCGTGGATTTTTGTCCGTGCGAGGACTAAATTCCACAGGCTGAAGCCTATGCCACGCAATTCTCACGTTATTGCTTCCCACAGTGGAATGGGTTTGCCGATGCCTTGCGCTGACGCCATTTCGAAGACGCGGACGGCGGCTGCCAAGTCCCAGGTTGCGATGCCGTTTGATTTGAAAAGCGTGATTTGATCGTTGCTCGTCCTACCGGTTTGTTTTCCGGTGATGATTTCAGACAGTTCCTGCACGGCGCTCCAACGGGATGAATCTTCGCCGAATGCCTGCACGAGGTCGCCTGCTTCCATTTTGGCCTGCTCGATGAAGTCGACCACGATTTTATCCGAGCGGCCGACGGCCGCGGAATCGAGCTCCCGTTTTTGCGGCCAATTCGCGCCCATGGCGTTGATGTGCATCCCGGGAGCTAGCCATGCGCCCTCCAGCACAACTTTCGTGGCGGATGTTGCGGTGATAATGATGTCCGAGCCTTTCACGGCTTCTTCACTGGAAGTGGCAGCTTCCACGGTGACGCCGATTTTTTCGCTCATTTCGCGACAGAATTTCGCGCGGCGCTCAGGATCGCGTCCGAAAGCGCGAACGCGTTTCAATGTGCGCACTTGGGCGACTGCCTCGAGTTGCGTTCGTGCCTGATAACCCGTGCCGATGATGCAAGCGCTGCTCGCGCCGGGATTGGCGAGATATTTTGTGGCCACGCCGCTGGCTGCGCCGGTGCGAACTTGCCCGAGTGCATCCGCTTCGATCAGGGCCACCATTTCTCCGGTGGTGGAGCGGAAGAGCGGCACGACGAATCGCGCTGTGCCGCGCGCTACCGTATAAATTTTCATGCCGATGTAGCCGCGGACTGGGTCGGCTGCCGCCATGTAGTGCAACAGCGCGTTGTCCGGCATTTTAATTCTGCGGCGCGGGTTCAGAATCAGTTCGCCTTGTCCTTGCTGGCGCAGCGACTCTTCAACGACGTCCAGCGCAATTGGCATGGTTAAAAGCGCGCGAACGTCAGCCTCAGTCAGCAGCAATGTCATAGCGACCCCTTGGTTTCCAGGTGCATGCGAAATCGGAACGCTTTTTGCGCGGCGGGATCGAACACCAGCAATTCGCCATGTGGGGTGACAGCAAGTTGCGGCGCCGCAATTTTTCCGAGATTCGCGGTTAAATCCGCGTCTAGTTTGTGCTGGCCGTTAGTCGTCCACACGCGAATTGTGGAGGACGACGCGCCCATCGTAAATACATAGTCGGTATTGATTGCCAGCGCGGAAAGTGCACCTGTATTTCCAGAGATTGAGTCGCCTGCGGACCATGAAACGATGGACGTGCCTTCCGGCGAAAATTTCTCAATGCGCCCCGTGCTGAAATAGGCTACGAATTCTGCGTTATCCGGTTCTGCGGCCACCCAGGATGGGCGCTCGTCGGGCGTCGCCGGTTTCGCGGGAGCAGGCCACGACGTCACCAGTTTGCCGTGATTGTTGATTTTCTGGATCCGCGAACTCGCCTCATCCGGTGCATAAATTGTGCCGACTTCGTCGATCCCCACGCCCACGGGCCCGGAAAAATGTCGCTGTGGCGCAATATGCCAGACTTGAAAAAAAGTGCCGTCCGGAAAAAATACAATAATATTTCCCAATTGGGGATCGATGACGTAAAGCGCTCCACCAGCGTCCGCGGCAATTCCGGCGGCATGATGCAGTCGCGGATCTTCAAAAGAGAGCAGCGGCGTGCCCTTCGTTTCAAACTTGTGCACGTAATTCACGGGCGGATCCACGAAATAGAGCCGGTCCATAGTGTCCGCGGCAAACGCAACTGCGGAATTCAATTTGCCGGGGCCATCGCCCTTGTCTCCCCACGAGCCTAGAAATTCAAAGGGAGGCGGTGGAGGAGCTTGAGGTTTTGGGGCTGGGCGCGCGCTATTTCCGCAGGACGCAAGAAACAAAAAAACGAGGAGACACGCGCACAAGAAATTCCATCGGTCGATTTCAGGATTTATTTTTGACATTTGAGAAAATCGTGGTCCAGTATTCGCAAAAGTTTTCGATATGGATATTACCATGCGCGTTGGAAATGGAAGCGCCACTCGCGCGGAGAGTGTTCACAACAATCATGTGGCGTAGCCTTCAGCCTGTGGGGGTTAGACCATTCAAGGCCCAAACCCCCCATGCTGAAGCCTGTGCTACGTACTGCCTGCGTGTCTAGTGAGAGGTGTGCGCTTGCTGCGCGGGACGATCTTTTACGAGGCGGACGCTCGTCTGGTACATCGCATATTTTCTTTTAGCGCCGCCTTGGTCCACATCCGGAAATTGAAATTCAGGGAAGCTGCCGCTGGAAGAGACCGTGATGGGCAGGCGGCCGCAGAGGTCGCTCTCCACATAGGCGGTTTCGTAGCGCTTGCGCGTGACGCTCCATGTGTAGACACGCAGCATCGTGAAGTCGCAAGGACTTCCCTCTACACCGCGCGATCCGGCGACGAGGTATTGCGGCACTGCTCCTCCGGCGCCGTCAGCAACACGATTGAGTTCAAACCACGCTACTACGTGCAAATCCGCGGAGCTGGCGTAATCTTTCACCGCGTCCGGCAAATCGAGTTCGATGAATCGTGCGAGCACCCAGCCTGCGACCGGGCCCGTAGGTTCAGCCACGGTTGCGGGTCCCGTTTGCGTGAGCGTCGGACCGCTGCTCACGGAGTCCGTGGTCGCGCGCGGGACCTCGGCGGGCGCGGCGTCCGCGGCGGCAGCGGCAGCGGTTGTGATGGGCGGAAAATTAGGCGCGCGCATGACGAGCAGCCAATCTTCGGGCTTCGTCTTTTGCGAATCTTGCGCATTCGCCTTTTCAGCTTGAGAATTTTCTTCCGGTCCGGGCGCATCCGCGACGGCGCGCTCCAAGATTAATATTTTTGTGTCGCGGCCAAATTGAAAAATACGCTTGCCGTCGCGCCCCGGGGTGGCGCGTACGTTGCTGACGGCTTTTGTCCGCCCGCGAGCTTGGACGGGAAGAGTGCGCGCGCGATCCAGCAACGTGGCAATCTTTCCCCACAAATCGGAATCCATGAGCTGATGGGAATCGCGCATCCATCCGATGGTGCCCGAAGCGGTGCGTACCTGAACCGCGGAACCATCTACACGCAGAACTTCAACGCGGTCACCGTAATGCACTTCTCCGACGGTTTCGCGCACTTCCGCCAGCGTGTTCCACAGCAGGACGCCGCGGTCGCCGATATATCCTACGGAAATCGCCTTCACTTGACCCGTGTGCAATTTCCAATACAGCAGGCCGCACAGAATTAAAATTATAGGAATGAAACCGCGGCTGCGGACAATACGCCACATCATTTCCATGCTCTCCGAGTTGTTGTGCTCTGAATCCGGGTGCTGTGAATCATTGCGCTCCCAATCATTTGTCGCCGAACGTGATGCCCACGGCGCGGGCTGTGCGGACGATGCTGCCTTTTGGGTCTACCAAACGGTTTTCGCCGACAGCTTCGTCGAGCGTAACCGATTCAATTTCGCCGGCCCGCAGGCAAACCATCCGTCCGAATTCGCCGCGGGCTACGAGTTCCACCGCTTCAACTCCGAAGCGCGTGGCGAGAATGCGATCGAATGGGCTGGGCGATCCGCCGCGCTGGATGTGTCCGAGCACGGTGACACGCACATCTTTTTTCATGATGGTGTGAATCGTGTCGCCGATAACGAATCCGACCTGCCCCGGACGCGGCACGGGAAATGGGTTTCCGTGCGTGTCGGTGGGGGGCAGCTTCACACCCTCCGCGACAACCACCAGCGAGAATTTTTTGCCTGTTGCAGCACGTTCCTGCAATTTTTCGCAAACTCTTTCAATGGTGAAGGGAATTTCCGGAATCAAAATCACGTCCGCTCCGCCGGCGATTCCGGAGTGCAGCGCGATCCACCCTGCGTCGCGGCCCATAACTTCGATGACCATCACGCGGCCGTGAGATTCCGCGGTCGTGTGCAAGCGGTCAATCGCGTCCGTGGCAACGTGCAATGCGGTGTCAAATCCGAAAGTCACTTCCGTGGCGGATAAATCGTTATCAATTGTTTTCGGAACGCCAACGATGGGGATTCCCAGGCGGCCGAGGTCGCGCGCAATGGTCAGCGTGCCATCGCCGCCGATCGCAACCATGGCGTCCATCCCCATTTCGCGCGCATTCTCAATGCACGTCAGGGAAAAATCGCGCGTTACTTGTTTGCCGCCCTCGTCGACAACGTAGTGGAATGGATTTCCACGATTCGTGGTGCCGAGGATCGTTCCGCCGCGCGGCAAAATTCCGGCAATCGATTCCACGGTCAACGGAACACATTTTTCAGGCCAGATTAATCCATCGAAGCCGTCCTGAATTCCGATCACTTTCCAGCCATGCCCCAGAATTGCCGAGCGAACGGCGCCGCGAATGACGGCGTTCAATCCCGGGCAGTCTCCGCCCCCGTTCGCGATGCCTATCGTTTGAATCGTCTGAGCCATTGGTCCTCTGAGGCGGCAGGCTACAGGGCCTGAAGCATAAGCGGGTATTCTACACCAAACGCAAACCTGGATTGACTGGGGCCGCGGGCAGTGTTTCGACTTCGTAAGCTTTTTCTGTGCGCGATAAAGTGATACTCTCCGCATCGAGTGGACTGTTTTGCCGATCGTTAACGCCAGCGAGGGAGGAACTGACATGGAGCGGAAAAAAGCGTCCGATTTTCCACAGGAGTTGCTGGACCAATTTGATAAGTACGTGCATGGCGACATCAGCCGCCGCGATTTTCTGGATCGCGCAAACAAATATGCGGTGGGCGGACTGACTGCGTTGGCGATCTGGGAGAGCCTCAGACCGAACTACGCTTTTGCGGAACAGATTCCGAAGGACGACGCTCGAATCAAGGCGGACTACCAAACCGTATCTTCGCCGGATGGAAATGGAAGCATCAAAGGTTATTTCGCGCGGCCCGCGAAAACCTCTGGAAAATTGCCGGGTGTGCTTGTGATTCACGAAAATCGTGGATTAAATCCGTACATCGAGGATGTGGCGCGCCGCCTGGCGGTTTCAAATTTTGTGGCGTTCGCACCCGATGGGTTGACCTCGCTCGGCGGCTATCCAGGCGAGGAGGAAAAAGCGCTGGCGCTGTTTCCGAAAGTAGATGCGGGCAAGATGTTCGAAGATTTCGTCGCTTCCTACAATTGGCTGAAAGCTCGGCCGGAGTGCAATGGAAAAATGGGCGCGGTAGGTTTCTGCTTTGGCGGAACGACGGTAAATAAATTGGCGGTGCGTTTGCCCGATCTTTCCGCTGCAGTTCCATTTTACGGCGGCCAGCCTTCGGCGGACGATACGGCCAAGATCAAGGCGCCAATGCTGATTCATTACGCGTCGCTTGACACGCGAATCACCAGCGGATGGCCTGCGTGGGAAGAGGCGCTGAAGGCGAATCATGTCACGTACACGGCTTACATTTACGACGGCGCGAATCATGGCTTCCACAACGATACGACCCCGCGATATGACGAAGCTGCCGCCAAGCTCGCATGGCAGCGCACGATCGACTTTTTTAACAAAAATTTAAAGGGTTGAGTTCGTTGCGGGTTTTTGTGGCATAGGCTTTAGCCTGTGCGGTTTTCGTCTATGCAAGGACAAATACCGCACAGGCTGAAGCCTATGCCACGTAGTTTCTTATTTCGTTGGCAACTTGTAGGCGATCAGCTCGCCGGGATAGCCGTAGCCGCTGACTGCTACGACAATGTATTGCTGGCCATTCAGCATGTATGTCATCGGCGAGCCGCTCTGCGGTGCTGACATGTAGACTGCTCCCGCGTCCTTGCCGCTTGCCTTATCGTAGGCGCGCAGCATCGCGCCCTTTGTGCCTGAAGGCGACGTCGTGTTAATGGCTTCTCCGGCGACCACCAGACTTTTTGTCACCAGTGTGCCGATGAGTCCGGTGCTTCCCGTGCGAGGTATCGTCAGCCCTGCAAGCGCGGGATTATTTCGAATGTTGTCCGGCGTCTCTCCGTGCGCGACTTGCCAGACAATTTCCCCCTTATCCAGATCGATCGCGGTGATGCGGCCGTAAGGCGGCTTCAGCAGCGGCATTCCTCTTACAAGTAACACAGGTTCTCCGGATTCGGGATTTGGTGATATGAGAGGCGGCGCGCCCATTGGCCTTCCTGCGCGAGGCGTGCTGTTGGCCACGCCCTGCACATATTCCATGTCCGAAACAGTCGCGCTAGGGGACGGAACCATACCTAGAGCCGAAAGATCCGTGCGCGAATAGACATACAAGATGTGCGTGTCGGGATCATAGGAACCGCCGGGCCAGTTGGCGCCGCCCAGCGCGCCTGGTGACACGAGTGTGCCCAGCGTGCCATTCGCCTTGCTCACGGATGGCGGCGTAAACAGCGGGCCGGTGCGATATTTCGAAATGAGTTCTTCCGCTTCTGCGTGCAGCGCTGGGGTGAAATTAATCAGCGAGTCTTTTGAAATTCCTTGATTGTCAAAAGCGGGCGGCTTGCTGGGAATCGGCTGCGTGGGGGAATACCACTCGCCAGGGACGTCCCCTTGCGGAACCGGCGTCTCGACAATCGGCCAAATCGGCTCGCCCGTTTCGCGGTTGAAAACGTAAAGATAGGCTTGCTTGGTGGGTTGCGCCACGGCCTTTACGGTGCGGCCGTTTATGGTGATGTCCGCAAGGATTGGCGCGCAGGGGATATCCATATCCCACAAGCCGTGATGCACCAGCTGGTAGTGCCATTTTCGTTTTCCGGTTTCCAGGTCGACGGCTACCAGGCTCTCTCCGAACAAACCTCTGCCGGGGCGATCGCCGCCGAAATAATCCCCCGTGGGCAATTCTACTGGCAGATACACAAGGCCAAGCGTTTCATCCACCGAAATTTGTCCCCACACGCCGGTGTTGCCCGTGTACGCCCAGGATTCTTTCAGCCAAGTATCGTTTCCGAATTCGTTGGGCAGAGGAATCGTGTGGAAAATCCAGAGACGCTTTCCGGTGCGCACGTCGAATCCGCGGACGTAACCCTTCACATTTTTTCGGCTGTGGGGAACTCCGCCGGTGAGGTGTGCGGCGCCAACGATCACTACGTTGCGCGCCACGACAGGCGTGGAGTGCAGGCCGACTTCTCCGGTAATGAGGTTTATGTCCTGATCGTCATCTTTTTTCAAATCGACAACGCCACCAACACCGAACGTGGGAATGGGCACGCCGGTTTTTGCATTCAGCGCGATGAGCCTGTAGCCGGGTGTGACGTACAGGATTCGCTCTTCCTTGCCATCTGTCCAGTACGCGAGCCCGTGTCCCGAAAGTTGGCGCGGGGCGTTTGCGGCGCGCTCACCTTCATTTTCGCTGTGCATCCACAGAAGTTCTCCCGTGGTTGCGTCGAGTGCGACGACCGCACGCCGCGAGCCGCCCGTGGAGTAGACAACGCCGTTGACCATCAGCGGCGTCGATTCAAATTTGTATTCCGGGCGCGGGCCGAGGGAATCCGTCTTAAAGCGCCATGCGACGGTGAGCTTATTAAAATTGTCCGCGTTGATCTGATCGAGTGCGGAGTAGCGCGTGCTCGCGAGATCGCCTCCGTAGGTTCGCCATTCTCCGTTTTTTGCGCCGGTTTGCGCATGTGCTGCGAAGGCTGCGCAAAATAAAAATAGTGCGGGGGCGAAAAAAAACATCCAACGAGAGAGCCGACTCATCAAGTTTCTCCTGGGCAAGGCGTTAGGGGCTGCCTTAAATACGAGTGCCGTTTATTTTGCTGCGCTATGCGCCCTATTCTGTGCCCATTTTTAACACTAAACAACAATTTACGTGGGAAGGATTTAGATTATGTGCCATAGGCTTCAGCCTGTGGGGTTTCGGCCTTGCAAGGACTTAATTCCACAGGCTGAAACCTATGCCACTCGAACCTATGTAGGATTGGTCTTGCGGCGGCAGCGCTCCATAAGTGCGGTGTGCAATCGCTGGCGAACATCTTCGGGGAGGGGAATGGGTTCGGAGTTACAAAAAATCTGGATGGTCTTGCGGGTGGTGTCTACGACGACTCGGCAATCGGTGCAGCGGGAGAGATGAAGTTCGAGATCGGTCCGCATCTCTGAATCGAGTACGCCGTCGAGGTAGCTCGTCAATTCCAGTAATACTTTCTTGCAGTTCACTGCGTTTCGCTCCGTCGAAAATACTTGTTAAGTTTTTGGCGGAGCTTTAAGCGCGCCCGCAACAGGCGCGATTTCACCGCCGCTTCGGAAATCCCCAATATTTGCGAGGTTTCTTCCGTAGACAAACCTTCCTCATCGCGCAGCAGAAATGCGACGCGGAAAATTGGGTCGAGTTCGCCAATTACATTTCGCAGAATCTCGTTCAGTTCAGTCTGCGCGAATCTCTTTTCCGGTGATGGTCCCCAATCCACAATTTCGCGGAACACGGAGTCTTCTCCGTCCTTGTCCGTCAGCGGTTCGTCGAGCGAAACCTGATTCGGGCGCCTTTTGCGCAGCTTCATCAGCGCTTCGTTTACCGCGATGCGCACCAGCCACGTATAAAAGCGCGAATCTCCATGAAAGCGGTCGAGATTCTGGTAGGACTTCATGAACGCTTCCTGCATGGCATCTTCGGCGTCTTCGCGGTTTTGCGTGATGTTCATTGCCAGGCGAAAAATCTTGCGCTCATAGCGGTTCACTAGCTCTTCGAACGCGCCAATATCCCCACCCTTGGCGGCCGACACCAAGAGAGACTCGTCCTCACGGACAATCGCAGAAGTCAGCGGTTTGGGTTCGCTAGCGCTCAAATCTTTCCATCGTGCTCCAGGCGGCCGCGCGGACAGGCCACTCGCACTCATTTGGCAGGTTACCATAGTTCTCCTTTATTTTTCCTGCCGGTCATCTACCTAACTTCAGATGCGATGAAAACAGCGTTCGATTCAGGTATTTATCTTGGTAACACACAGCTTAGTTGGTGGCGCTGGGTACGAGTACGCAATGATACAATTCGTTGAATTTGATTCCGTGCTTGTTTTGCATTTGTTTCGCCATCGACGTTGGCGGGGGGCGTACGACCTAAATGAAAACATTGCCCGACTATCTGCGCAGCGGCATGAAACTGATCATCGTGGGATGCAATCCCGGCGACCGTTCCGCGCGCGTGGGACACTACTATGCCGGACGCGGCAACGAATTCTGGCCACTGCTTTACGATTCCGGCGTCGTGCCTGAACTGCTCGACCATCGCACGGACAGACGCATGATCGAATTTGGCATTGGGCTCACGGATCTCGTGAAGCGGCCCACTCGAGAGGTTGATGAGCTGACGCGTGAGGAATTTGCCGAGGGGCGCATCGTGCTTTCGCAGAAACTCGAGCAATACGCGCCGCAAGTGATTGCGTTCAACGGCGTGAGCACGTTCGAAAATTTCGCTCAGCGCCCCTGCAAGCCTGGATTGCAGAAAGAGCGGCTGTATGGGGCGCAGGTGTTCGTGCTGCCGTTCACGGGCGCCAAGGGCGAAAACGGCGAGTCTTCAAAAATCCGTTATTTCAAGCAATTGGCCAAAGTCCTCGGCAAATTACCCGAGTAGACATTTCGCATTCCTTTAAGGTACGCTCCATAAAGTTCCGTCGCTCAGCCGTTCATTTCATTTCCGGCGGGAAATCCATACAATACGGCGCGAGAATTTGTGGCGTGTGGCGCCGTTTCCGGCAGTGCGTTGTCAGGGAGAGACGATTATGGCAAAAGGAAAAATTAAATTTCTGCAGAAGCCGTCGTGCACCAGTTGCCGCAAGGCTAAGGCATTCCTCGAAAAACAAAAAGCGGAGTTGGATTTGCGCGACCTGGGAAAAGACAGGCTGTCCGTTGAGGAACTCGACGAGCTAATTGGAAAGCGCGACCATCGCATGTTTTTGAACACGCGCAACGAATTGTACCGCGCCAAAAAAATGAAAGACAACCCGCCGACGCGGGAGGAAACCCTGAAACTGATGGCAGCGGAGCCAAATTTAATTCGCAGGCCGGTAGTAATGCGCGGCAGTGAATTGGTGTTGGGATTCGATGAAGAAGCGCTGAAGCGCATCGCAAAGTAGCTCGCTACTGAGGCAAAATCCTGATGCAGGCGCTTACCGAAAAAGTTCTTACCGAGCTGAAGCAGTACGAGCACCCGCTATTTACTTTCGACGCTCGTGTGGCGGCAGAAGGCGTTGAGGTGCTCATTCAGTATTCGCCGCCGGAACCGCAGGTTCACACTTATGTTTTCCTGCTGCGCCCGCGCGAAATTGAGAGCAAACAGTTTCCGTGGATTTTTCAGAAGCAGCTTTACGATTGCCTGCACGACTTCATCGTGGAAATGTTTACGTGCAATCCGCAGCGGCAGGACGCGTGACCTCGCAGCCCGCCCCCGACACGAGTTTGCACAGCGTCCACTCCAATTCGGGCGAACACTCGCGCGCTCTTACGGAATTGCTTGTCCGGCGAATCCACGCGGGCGGCCCCATTTCCTTTTCCGAATTTATGCGTGAGTGCCTGTATCATCCGGTGCACGGGTATTATTCGCGGACGAATGCGCGGCGTTTTGGCGACTATTACACCAGCGTCGATGTTCATCCCATTTTTGGGCGGCTGCTGGCCCGTCAATTCGCGGAAATGTGGAGCGTGCTCGGTTTTCCCGGGCGATTCAAAGTTGTGGAATCAGCTGCGGGGGTAGGCACGCTTGCAGAACACATTCTCGGCTTTTGCGCCCGCGAATTGCCGGAATTTTATGAGGCGTTGGAATATGTGGCCGTCGAACGGTCGGCCGCTCGGCGCGCGGAGCATTCCGCCCAGATCGAGGCATACTTTGCCGCGGGCCATGCGGTGAGTGCCGCTGAGCTTCCAGAAAAGATTGCAGTGGGATGCATTTTTTCAAATGAATTGCTGGATGCGCTTCCGGTACACCGCGTGACCATGCAAAAGGGCTCGCTGCAGGAAATTTTTGTGGGGTACGAGAACGACCGGTTTGTTGATCTGCCAGGAACGCCTTCGATGCCTGCGCTGCAGGAATATTTCAATGAACAGAGAATCGTGCTTGCAGATGGCCAGCAGGCCGAAGTGTGTTTTGAAGCGTGCGATTGGATCGAGTGCGCGGGGCGCTCGCTGGAGTGCGGGTTCGTTTTAACAATCGATTACGGGCACGAGGCCGGCATTTTGTTCAGTGAACATCACAACCGCGGCACGCTGCTCGCGTATCGCGACCATGCAGTTACGGAAAATATTCTGGGCGCGCCCGGCGAGCAGGATCTGACGGCGCACGTCAATTTTACGGCTGTGGACCTTTGGGGACGCCGCGCGGGGCTTGCGCGCACGGGACTCGTGACGCAATCGCAGTTTTTGGTTGCGCTGGGGCGAGGGAATGAGTTCGCCGATTTATATGAGCCCGGACAGACGGAAATGGAAAAATTGCGCGCGCGGTTGCTTTTAAAAAATCTGATTCATCCCGAGGGACTGGGCGAAAAATTTCAGGTGCTCATTCAGCATAAGGGCATTGCGTCACCGCGGCTTTCCGGGTTGAGCGGGTATTAAGAGGGTTTGGCCTTACGTGGCATAGGCTTCAGCCTGTGCGCTTCTAGTTGACGCTGGATCAAAACCGCACAGGCTGAAGCCTATGCCACATAAAGCGAATCAAGAACCTGCCTCGCTGTAGGCTTTCTTCATGGATTTTTCGGCTTCGGCCTGCGCCCCGCCCGTGTCATCTGCCGTCTGCTTCGCTTTGTTGTATTCGTTCACCGCGCGCGTTCGGTCTCCCTGAATATCGTAAATTCTGCCGAGGTAAATATGCGACCACACTTCGGTCCACTTTGTGGTCAGGTCCGTAGCGCCGTCGAGCGCGTCGCGGAAAGATTGCGCGGCCGCGGCATAATTGCGCTGATAAAAAAAGGCTTCGCCCATACGAAATTCGGCCAGCGCATTCTGCCGTTCTTCTTCCAGCGCTTTCTGATATTGCACGACGGCGTCGTAGTAGCGGCCCTCGGACGCGAGCGACTCGCCGCGCGCGATAATTCCGCGAACGCGCAGGCGTTGATTCGATTTCAGAATGTAATCATGCGGATCAAGAAGAATTCCGTTTGGCTTCGGGCGCCCGAAAGTTTCCACCGTGAAAGGCGATTCTTTTCCTGAAATCGTAATCGTCTTGAATTCCGGATTGCCTTCCGTCTGCACTTCAATCTCTACGTCCATGTGAAAAACATCGAGATTCTGCTTGGCTTTACCGACGATCCGGAAACCCTTCTTCGTGCGGTACACAACGTATTCGATATTAAATTCCGGAACGCCCGTGGAATGCACCCACTGCGTGAAGAAGGGACGCAGGCTAGTTGGTTCGTTGGAAGCAGGCGCAGTATTACCCATTTTAAATTCAGCGGGCGCGGCCTTGGCCATGTGCATTTCGGAAAGCTGCTCGAAATCCTGAACGCGGGCGGATTTTCCGGCATAGCGTGTATAAAAATCCTTCAGCAGCGCGCTGAAATTTGCGTCACCGATGATCGAGCGAAGCATGTGAAATACGATGGCGCCTTTATTCACCACGACGGATTGATATTCCTCCGTCCCGGGTTCGAGGCGCCGCGCGTCTGCAATTGGAGCCGAATCGTCAAACATCAGCGCGCCGACGGCAAAATCTTCGATCGCTTTATTCAGCGCGTCCTTACCCGATGTTTGCTCGACGTATAAACCTTCGGCGTAGCGGGAAAGCCCGTCGGTGAGCCACGCATCGGACGGCGTCGCGGCCATCACCTGGGATCCCCACCATTGGTGCGCGGCGAGATCGGCCAGGATGCGCTCATTTGGTTTCGCGGACCACTGCCGCGCGCTCACGAGGAGAAGGCCGGGAGCCGCAAAGCCGTCCACCGTGCCGTCGGGCAGTTGCGCAACCGTTAAAGTCGGATCGGGCAGCGCGCCAAAAGCGTCATTAAAATAATCGACCACCTGTGCTAGCGAATTCGCGTAGGCCTGAGCCGTGTTCGCGGCGGCGGGCGGCGTATAAATTGAAAACGTCATTCCTTGCGCGTGCTCCGGATTTAATTGCAGCGGCGAAATCACAAACGTTCCGGCGGCTTCCGGCTTGTCCACGCGATAGGTGTAAAGCATGCGCTCATTTTCCATCGGTGGGGGAGGCGGTGCGTTCATGGGCACCACGGGCGCCGATGGTTTTGCTCGCGAGTTACCAAGTGCAGCGGGCCCCGCTTTTGAATTCGCCGGCAGCGGAGCGATGGGCTTCGGAGTTACGGAAGTTGGCGCGCCTGCCAACGTTCCGGTGCCCACCACAGTCATGTTTCCGGGCACTTCAATCTGAAAGATTCCGGTGTAGCGATTGGACGGAAAATCGGTGAGCGGAAACCAGCGAGCGGGCAGCAGCAAGTAGCCGCCATCCTTGGCGA
Organism: Candidatus Acidiferrales bacterium; assembly: GCA_035696345.1. GTDB lineage: Bacteria > Acidobacteriota > Terriglobia > Acidiferrales > UBA7541 > Palsa-360. The sequence goes on along the minus strand of DASRQU010000071.1, from coordinate 27,709 downwards.
TGTAGGCCATTCGCGCGCCCTGATCGGGATTTACCACGCGGCTGGAAAGCGGGCCGCCGTAGTCGAAAACCAGAGTGACTTTTGATCCGGCTGGCGCGGTGTCGTTCAGAGTGACCCGCAGCTTTTGCGCGGACATGTCATCGCGGTCAAAGTTCACAGGCTTGCCGGCGAGATCGCGAATCGAGTTGATGCGCAGGTTCTGGTTTAATTCCACTTCCACCACGCGCGCCGAATCATTCGCCGCAAAGTCCACCTTGGCCTGGGCGTTCATCACTTGGCCAAACGTGTCGAGTGACGCGTGAATTTCGTAATTGGTGGCGCGGAAGGCTGCCACCGGCGCGCTCTGCACAGGCGCCACGCCGCGGGCGGGACCCTGCGGCGCTCCGGGAGACTGCGCGCGCGCGGGCGAAACCAGGCCAGCGAGGCTGGCCAGCAACAAGAGTAGGGGAAATTTCGACATGAGTTTCCGATGCCTTCTTTCCGACAACAACGACAATACTATGTAAAACAGTAGGATACCAAGTTGGGCTAATGAGTTGCCAGCGTTTGGTTGGCTCGCGTTCGAATTGCGGCGAAGGTGCCAAACGCTTGATATCGCTTGTCACATACAAAAAAAAACCCGCCCAGTCTGTCCCAAAAAAAGGGACAGACTGGCTTCTACAAAACCGTTTTGTAGAGGACATCTGTCGCGAGGGATTCGAGACAAAGGGCATTCTTCCGGTTAGCAAGGTTGATCTGCTTGAGCGACGATTACGCTGCGGCTACGGCTGACGTAACATGTCTGCAATCAGGTCGGCGGCCCGGTCGATGGCGCCTGGCGGCCCAAGCTTTTCGCGGACCTCAGCCAGACCGTGGCGCATTTCGGCGCCCGCTTCGGGCGAGTCGAGCAGGCGAGATACCTCACGCAAGACTCGTTCCGGGGTGAAGTCTTGTTGCACCAACTCCGGGACCACCTGCCTTCCGGCAATAAGGTTGACCATAGCAAACATTGGCGTACGCACCAGCAGGCGCGCGATTCCTGCGGTGAGCGGCGAAAGTTTGTAGACCACAATCATGGGCGCGTCCATCAGGGCCGCTTCCACTGTTGCAGTCCCGCTCGAGACGATGGATACGTCCGCGGCGCCCAAGGCGTCGTATGTAGCGTCTTCGACGACATGAATGGTTACTTCCGAGTTGGGATATTGCGCGATCTGATCACGATTCATGCCCGGGGCGAGCGCCAGAACGAATTGCACGGGACGCTGCTTTTGAATGAGCGCGCAAGCTTGCACCAGCGTGGGCATATGGTGCGCGATTTCTCCGGAGCGGCTGCCGGGAAGAATGGTGATGATCGGTTTGCTCGCATCGAGGCCATATGCGGCGGCAAATTCGGCGCGCGTCTGTTTTGCGGAAACGTTTCCTACCAGTGGATGGCCGATGAAGTCCGCCTTCACTCCCCGCGAGCGATACCACTGTTCTTCGAACGGAAATATACACAGGCCGCGGACAAATCGTCTGCGCACGAGGTTGGCTCGCCAAGGGCGCCACGCCCAGAATTGCGGGCACACAAAATAGATGGACTGGATATTTTGTTTTTTAAGCGCGCGCGCCATGCGCAAGTGGAAGCCGGGGAAGTCCGTGAGAATCGCGTAGCGGGGTTTACGCTGCGCTGCTGCGCCGATCAGGCGATTCCACACGCGTTTCAGTGCGGGATATTTTTTGGCGATTTCCACAATTCCCACGACGGAGACTTCGGAAGAATCCGCCACGATTTCCACGCCCGCTTCGCGCATGCGCGTGCCGCCCATGCCGAAGAGGTGGACATCGGCGCGCGCTTGCAGAGCCGTTGCCAGGCGCGCTGCGTACATGTCGCCCGAGGCTTCTCCCGCGGAGATGAGTATTTGAATTGGAGGCATTTTAATGTGGCATAGGCTTCAGCCTGTGCGATTTTATGCCTTGCGAGCACCAAACCGCACAGGCTGAAGCCTATGCCACGAAAACCTAATCATTTCCCGGAGCGGACTTTCCTGCTTCGCTGCCCGCGGTTTCAAAGGTGCCGCGGAGTTCTTGATCTTTGTATTGGAGCTGGTACAGGCGGTAGTAAATGCCGCGCTCGCCCAGCAATTCCTGGTGCGAACCTTGTTCGCGCAATTTGCCTTTGTGAAACACCAGGATGCGGTCGGCATGCTGGATGGTGCTGAGGCGATGCGCGATGACGAGTGCGGTGCGGCCTTCAAGCAAGCGGTCGAGCGCCTCGCGAATCAGAAGTTCTGTCTTGGTGTCAACGCTGGACGTGGCTTCATCCAGAATGAGGAATCGCGGATTGTGCGCGAGGGCGCGCGCGAAACTGATGAGCTGCCGCTGGCCTACGGAAAAAGTTGCGCCGCGTTCGGTCACGTTTGTTTCGACGCCTGCCGTCAACGAGTCAAGCAGCGAGTCGAGGCCGACTTCGCGCAGCGCGGAGATGACGCGTTCGCGGCTGATGTCTTCGTTGCCAAGGCGGACGTTTGATTCCAGCGTGCCGGTAAACAGGAAAGGGTCTTGCAGCACGATGCCGAATTGCTTGCGCAATTGGTGGACGTCGTATTTCTTGATGTCCATGCCGTCGAGCAAAATTTCGCCGCGCTGAACGTCGTAGAAGCGCAGCAGCAACTGGATAAGCGTGGTTTTTCCGGCGCCAGTGTGGCCGACGATCGCCAGAGTTTGTCCGGGAGCGATATGGAACGAAACATCGCGCAGAACCCAATCTTCATCGCCCGGATTTGCGCCGCCGGTGTAGGCGAACCACACATTACGGAATTCGATTTCGCCGCGTGGGGCGGCAAGCGACAAAGGAGTCTCCGTGGGCGGCGCTGGCAGAGGTTCGTCGAGCAATTTAAAAATGCGTTCGCAGGCGGCCATCGCGGATTGCAGGATGTTGAATTTTTCGCTAAGGTCCTGAATCGGGCGGAAGAAGCGCTGCGCGTACTGCATGAATGTGATTAGCGTTCCAACGGTTACGGCGCCGGTGAAAGAGAGCAGTCCGCCATACCAAAACACGATGGCGATGGCCGCCATGCTAAACAGCTCGATCGCAGGGAAGAAGACGGCGAACGCGGTGATCGCGTCCTTGTACGCTTCCATGTGAATCCGATTTAATTCAGCAAACTGATCGCGCGATTTTTTCTCTCGATTGAAAATCTGCACGATGCTCATGCCGCTGAGATGTTCCTGCAGGAACGAATTGATTCGCGCGATGGCTGTGCGGATGCGGCGGTTGGCGTCGCGCACCTTGTTACGGAACAGCCAGGTGGAAACCATGATCAGCGGCAAAACTGCGAATGTGGCGAGCGCGAGACGCCAGTTTTTGGCGATCATCACCGCGCCGATGCTGATCAGCACGATGGCGTCATTGGCCATGGCCGCGATGCCGGCGGCGAATAAATCGTTCAGCGCGTCGACGTCCGTCGTTACGCGCGTCACGAGGCGCCCGACCGGACTGCGGTCGAAGAAGCTCATGGGCAAGCGCTGCAAGCGCTCAAAAATTTCTTTTCGCAGATCGTATAGCGTTTGCTGTCCGACGTTCTGCATCATGCGTACTTGCAGATACTGCACCGCAAAACTAAGCAGCAGCGCCGCGAGCGAAAGCAGAGAGATAAAACCTACGCCGCGCAGAGCCTCCGAAATCGCAATCGAGTGATTCGAGCCGGGGACAATATATTTGTCGACGGTGTAGCCGAACAAATAGGGGCCGACAACTTCGAGTGGACCGACGAGCAACGTGAGGAATACGGCGAACACCACGGTCCACTTATAGGGCCGCAGATACGTCATCAGCCGTCCCAAAAGCTTGGAGTCGTAGGCTTTTCCTAAAGCTTCCTCTTCGCGGAAGTCGCTCATTCGCGCGCCAGTTCTTCCTCGAGCAATTGTTTCTGGTACAGGTCGGCGTAATAGCCGCCCTGAGCCAGCAGCTCGGCATGATTGCCACGTTCAATAATTTGTCCATCGCGCAGCACCACGATCTGGTCTGCGTGCTGCACGGTGGAAATACGATGCGAAATTAAAACGGTTGTGCGCTGGCGCAAGATTGCGTCGAGGCGGCGCAGGATGCGCTCTTCGGTTCCGGTATCGACGCTCGAAAGGGAATCGTCCAGAATTAAAATTTTAGGATTACGAATCACGGCGCGAGCAATGGCGGCGCGCTGCTTTTGTCCGCCGGAGAGAGTGATGCCGCGCTCTCCGACCATGGTGTCAAACTGCAGTGGAAATTCGCCGATTTCGGCCAGGATGCTTGCGACGTCGGCGGCCTCGCGAATTTCTTCGTCCGTCGCGCTATCGACGCCGAATGCAACATTTTCGCGCAGAGTTTCGCTGAACAGGAACGTGTCCTGCGGCACGTAACCAACGGCGCGGCGCAGCGTTTCCAGCGGCCATTCGCGGATCGCGCGGCCATCGATAAACAGCGTGCCTTCGGGAGCTTCCCATAACCGCGCGATCAGGGCCGCGAGAGTAGATTTTCCGCTGCCCGTAGGTCCGACGATGGCGAGAATCGATCCGGCCGGGACATGCAGCGAAATATGTTCCAGGACCGGCTTGTTGGGCGCGGCGTTGCCGTTCGCTTTGATCCCGTCGACGTCGCTGCGCATCGTGGGATAGGTAAACGTCAGATTGCGGAAATCGATTTCGCCGCGAATTTCCTGGGCAGCCGGAGCCGCGACGGCGTCATTAATCTGCGGTTCGGAATCGAGAATATAATTGAGGCGTCCCATTGATGCGCCGCCGCGCTGGAAAATATTGGTGACGAAGCCGAGAGCGATCATCGGGAAAATCAGCCGCGTCATGAACGTGTAAAAGGCGATCAACTCGCCGAGCGTGATGCGGTCCGTCACCACCTGGCGGCCGCCCTGCCACAGCACCAGAATAAATGTGAGCCCGAAGAGCATCTGCAGCAGCGGCATGAACATGCTCCAAAAATAAATCAACCGGAGGTTGCGGTTGATGTATTCCTTGTTGGGCGCGTCGAAGCCGCGAATTTCCGCTTCTTCCTGAACATACGCGCGCACGACGCGCACGCCGGCCAGATTTTCCTGGGCTTTGGCGGAAAGCACGGCGAGCGAAGCCTGAATTTTTCCGTACATCGCATGGATCTGGCGTCCAAACAACCACACGGTGACCGCAACCACCGGAACAGGCAAGAGAACGTAGACGCTCAGTGTCGAAGAAATCCAGAACATCAGAACGATGGCGAGAACCATGGTTGCCATCGTGTTGGCCGTATACATGATGCCGGGGCCGAGGACCATGCGCACGGCGTTCAAATCATTGGTGCAGCGCGACATCAGTTCGCCTGTGCGATTGCGCACGTAAAATTCCGGCTCCATCTGCACGAGTTTATTCAAAAGGTCGTTGCGCAGATCGAACTCAATATCGCGCGAAAGGCCGATCAGAATTTGACGGGTCCAGTAAGAGAAAACACCCTGCGCGGTGCAAATCGCCACGAGCGCAATGCAAAACACGGCGAGCGTGTGCGGATCTTTCGGATGATAGTAGGGCAGCAGCGGGCCTAGCGTAATTTGTGTGAGGCGCCCAAGCTGCGCCAGCGGCGTTTCGGCTCCCTTAATGCAATCGGTGATTACGCCGAGAAGCAGCGGCAATAACGTGCCCGTAACACCCATGCCGATCTGCGTGATCAATCCGATGACAACCTCGGTCTTGTGACGCATCACGTACGGGTATAAACGGGAAAGATGCGCCCAGCCGGAGACGCGCTTCGGCGCGATCTTCGGTTCCGATGCCGACAGTGTATTGGCCGCAGTGGTCATTTCAGAATGGATTCGGGAGCTTCGAGCGCTGGAACTTCGCCCAGATACCTTTCATGAGACTTGTCAAACGACTGGTAACGTTTCAAATTTTTGTTCCAACGCACAACAAAAGTCGGTCGTCTACCTTCGGGCGCGTCGTCGGCGCTGGCGTTTTCTACGCCCAAGTGCGCAGCCGGCGTGAAACTCATTTCCAACCCTTGCGTCGCGTTACGGCTGAAAGCCAGTTGCCAGCCCTCAATGCGCGTTCGGGGCAGTCCTCCGAGATAACCATTGGTATTCTTTAGATGCTCGTCGCACAGCAAAATCTGCGACCATTTTCCGTCGTTTTTTTCAAGGACGGCGGCTCGCCGCACGAATACTGGCGAAATGTTTGAATTTCGCTCATTTGCCTTATCCACGGACGCAACGCGATTGACCACCAGTAATTGCTCGCGACCATTCAGCGCCAAGTCCCCCTGCGCCAGGACTTCCGACTGCTTGCCCATCGAAGCTTCCGCCACCCCCTGCGCTTCTTCTGCCAGTTTATCCCTCGCTGCGGCTATTTTGTCGGCGGGCGCCGGCGGCTGCGGCGCGGTCTGGCAGCCCGTCACGCATAGCGCGGTGATCCATGGCAGTGTCCGTAAAGCCGCGCGCAGTCTGGATTTTTTATTCATCAGTCTGCGCATGGCCCATTGTGCGGCGTTCCCAACGTCGCTCCGAAAATTCTGTCATTCCGAGCGGAGCGAGGAATCCCTTTTTCTTTTGCCGTTGCACGGGCGCCGAACGGTTTTCCCGTTGCGCTCGGGACGACAGAAATGCGGCAATCATCCTGCAACCACTATAAGCTCGGAAATGCCAGCGTAATTTCCACTACGCGCCCGCTATCGCGCGCGCACAAAATTTCCATCACTTGGGGTACATCCGAACCGGCCCAATCAAACTGATAATACATGAGATCGAGGTCCAGGCCATTCTTAGTTGCCGGACCGCCGGAATTCGGCTCTCCGTACAATGCAACTACTCGATCCTGCGAATCACCCATTCGCAAGCCGAGGCCCGTCAGCCAGAATTTCGGATCCAGAAAATCCGGACGGCGATCGCTGCACTTTCCTTCCTGCTTGCCGACGGTCGTGAGCGTAACGCTCTGAATCATGGCCTTGGCGTCGATATCCAGGCGAATGGAGCGGCCGGAACATGCATCGCGCCATTCTTTTGAGGACGACGTCGAGCCATCTGAAATCTCTTTGGGCTTCAGGCGTTTTTCCGCCACCGCAAATGTATCGCGGCCGGGTCGCAGTCCAGCCAGCAGTGTTTCGTTCATGTGCCGCATGGCCGGACTTTTGACTGAGCCTGCGACCGGTTCGGCTTGTTGAATAGCGGCTGCGGCCGAACACGCTGCGGCGAGCGCCAGGCTAGCGCAAATCCAGAATTTCATCGAGCCGCGCTTCAAAATTTTCTTCTCCCTCAGACCACATGCGGAAGCGCTCCACGGGAACAGCTTCCTCCACGGCGCGCATCCAGTTCATTAGTTTCTTGATATTCTCTCGCGTTTTCTCCTGATATTCGCGCAAATTCTGCGGCTGCGACATCCACATCAGGAAGCGCGCCTCTTCCGGGTGCTGCGGCTCCGCTATTTTCTCAGCTTGCGCGGCCAGAAGGCCCGCGTGGCCCGTGAATAAATGCTCAAAGCCGAGATCGACCATGATGTGGCCGGACTCGCCATACACGCCCTGATCGTATTCCGGGCCGAAACAAAAAATATCCATACGCTCAGGCTGAATCTTCCAGCTGGCGGATTCCTTGTCGCGAATCCACAGATCCCAACGCGCGGGAACTTCATAACACACATCGGCCGCATTGTGCTCGGTGGCGAGTGCGATCAGTTCTTCCGGCGTGGTCACGTAGCCGCGCAAATCGAACTCTTCCAGCGGAGTTTCCGCAAAATCCACGGCGCGAATGATCAGTCCCGTAAATCCTGGCGGCGTAGCGGCCAGCGGCACGGTGGCAAGGAAGCGGCCAAAGTTCGCGAGCATATTTTCTTCCGAAAAATCACGGATCCAGACACTAGCATAAGCACGATTCGGCATCCGGATATTATACAGGCAACGGGAGGCAGGACTGAAAATCTGGCGTGCAGGTGGCGGCAACCTGGATTCGCTTTGCAAAAATTCGGTGGTAGCGCAGCCACTCTTGGCTGTGTGCACTTTGCGAAACCCACACAGGCAAGAGTGCATGTGCTACTCAAAACATTCGCCCAAGGCGTTTTTTTGCCGCCGGGAACGAACCATATGCGGGATTGGCGCTACACGCATCCGCCGATGCTTTTTTTAAGCTGTTCCTTTACTTCGTTGCTTGCGAAAGCAGCCTCGACTCCCATCAAATTTGCCCGCTGAAAATCGTGGACGGTCCAATTGAAAATGCGGTGGAGGATTTCGTACTCCCTGGTCAGCGTGGTCGGCGTCAGCATGCGGCTGTCGGAATTGATGTTCAGGGAAACGCCGGCATGGTAGAGGCGGTCGATGGGATGCTCAGGCATGCTCAAAATCGATGGGATGATTTGCACATTGGCCGAGGGACACAGCTCGAGATGAATATGCTGCTGGCGAAGCGCCTCGATCAACGAAGGATCTTCGTAGCTGCGCGTCCCGTGGCCGATGCGCTGCGGGTCGAGCACGCGCAGGGTTTCCCACACGCTCTCTGGCCCGAGCGCTTCGCCGGCGTGTGCGGTGCGGTTCAGGCCATGTTCGCGCGCGTAGCGGTACGCGGCGATGTGAGCGTCCAGCGGGAAACTGGCCTCGTCACCCGCAAGGTCGAGGGCCACGACGCGGCTGCCACGAAATTTTTCCACGAGTTCGGCGGTTTGCGTGCTCTGCGCTGCGGTGAAATGCCTCAACGTACAAAGAATTACTCCGCCCTGCACACCTGTCTCGCGAATTAAATTCTCTACGGACCGCTCCACGATCTCCACCACTCGCTCGGCGCTCAAACCGTTTTCCGTGTGGAGCAAGGGAGCGAAGCGAATTTCGGCGTAGATCACGCCGTCTTCGACAAGTTGGAGAAAAATATCCTCGGTTACGACGTGCAGTGCTTCTTCAGTTTGCATCAGGCGAAAACCCATCGGCGCGCGTGAAAGAAAATCAGCTAGATTCGTGCAGCGTACCGGGGCGACGTACTCTTGCTGGTAATCTTCAGGGGTGACCGTAGAATCGAGAAGAGAAACCGCTTTGTAGCTAAGGGAGCAATCCAAATGCAGGTGCAATTCAACTTTGGGAAGAGAACGGAAATCCATCGGAAAAGGATAACCTGAATTTTACGTTGCGGGTCAACATTTGCCGATGGAAGCGGATTGATCGAAGATTTGCCCCGTCCCTCACAAAATCGGAACGGAGTGGCCTCTAAGCAAACCAGCGTCGCACTTGATTTCGTAGAGGCCGTCCGTATTTACAATGGGCAGCTTTCCTGCCCGAATAACACACCGAATAGTCCTACTTTCCAAAAACCTTTTTTACCTGGCCGGCTTTCTTTTGAACCGTGCCGCCCAGTTCCTCATCTTCGCCTTCTTCTCCGAGTCGAGGATTGTTTGTGATCTCGGCGACCTTCTGCTTGACCTTGCCTTTGATTTCGTGAGCTTTACCCTTCACTTCGTCTCTCGTGCTCTCTTTCGGCATGTCTTTTCTCCTTGATTACGCAATTCGTGCTTCAAATCCGCTAACGTATGCCGCCCAATAAATACACGGCCAACACGATCAATAGCACGGTGCCCAGGATTCCGAGTCCACCGCCTGCTCCCCAGCGCGAATATCCGTAGTAGCCGCCACCGCCGCCGAACAAGAGAACCAAAAGAATGATAACCAATAGCATCGTCAGTCTCCTTTTTAGCTATTCGACCTCGATAGCTCGCTTCACGAGCTTGCAGGCACATGGTCGCCTGAGACATGAAATCGCACAATGGAGGCAACCCTGTATTTATTTGCGCAAATGACTGTGGAATATGTGGGTAGATATTGGACGAAATTATTGAATAAGCGGAGGAAACGCAAACTTGGAAAGCCGCGGAACGTGAGGCTTTTTGGGCTTTACTTCGAAGAGAAATTCCTGACGGCGTGCGGAATTAGATTGAGTAGCACAGCCACGCTTGGCTGTGTGCGCTTCGCGAAACCCGCACAGGCAAGAGTGCCTGTGCTACTCAAAGATTCGCCAAACAATTTGTCGATGTTAGACGCTCGCGGGGCTTACGTTTACTTCGGTGTTTCCGATTCTTCTGGGGCGGCAGACTTGGGCGATTCTGGTGTCGCGATGGGAGCGAACGGGGCAGCGAGTCCCGCCATGCGCTGGCGCAACACTTCGCCCATATCCGTAAAAACATTGCCGCAAACTACTTTCAGCTTCTTTTCCGTGTCTTCGGACATTTCGGCGATGAGCTGTTCGGATTGCTGATGGAGTTTGGTGACCGTCGTGAGCAGCCACGTGTTGGACGCATTTTCGAGGCGCTGCTTGTATTCCTCGAGCGCGGAATCTCCATGGGTGTTCAGCGCGGACTGGAAATGACGTTCGAGTGCCTGGGATTCGACGAGTAGCGCATCCCGCGCGCGGTCAACCTGCAAGCCAAGCTGCTGCTTGCCGAGGTCCAGCGTCTCCTGAGCGTGTTGCGACAGTGCATTTTGGAACTCCGCGGCGAAACCGCGAGCGTTGCTTTCGAGGTTGGAGCGAACTTGCGTAACATGAGCTTCCATCGCAGCGGCGTTTTGCTCGACCACTGCTTTCGATTTCGCGGAAAAGCCATCGAAGTGCTCGCCGCTCAGTTGCACGGCGCGTTCCGTAAACTGGGCGGCGGCCGCTTCGCCCGCTTGGGACATTTGCTGCGTGGCGAGGTCCGCGGCATCGCGCGCGTTTTCCTGAATTTGCCCGTGCGCGTGCTCGACGTAGCTTCTGCTGTAATGATCGAGTTCACTGGCGAACAGGCCGGACATCTCCGCCGCCTTTTCGCGTAATCGTGCCGCAGCCTGCTCCAGTCCCTTTTCGAGAGTGGTCTGCATCTGCGTCTGGATTTTCTTTTCGTACCAGTCGGCAGACTTGTATAGAGTCTCAAACGTGTTGTGGGAAGTTTCCGTGGCGCGGGTTTCCAGGTCTGCCAGCCATCGCGTGGAGGCATTGCGCGCGGACTCAGTGAATTCCTTTTCGATCTGCGCGAGAATTTCTTTGCCGCGCGCCGCGGATTCCTGCAAACCTTGATCGGAAATCTGCCAGACGCGCTGCTGGTGTTCGGCAGCCGCCTTTTCCGCACGGTCGCTATGGAGCGCTAGTTGACCCAGGATTTCCGAGGCTTGTGTGATCTGCGGCGAGAAGCGCTGCTCAAATTCCGCGGCCAGCTTTTCGATGGATTCGTGGCCCGCGGCTTCCAGCATGGGCTGCAGGCGCTGCGACATGCCTGCCACCGTGGATTCCGCGCGGCGATTCATCTCCGCGCTTTGCCCCTCCAGCATAGCTTCGCTCCGGCGAGCCCATTCATCTGAAACGGATTGCAACATCGCTGAAAATTCGCCGCGCCTCGCGTCAAGCTGCGCGATGGATTCGTGGAATTTGGAAATGACTTCCTCGCTCTTCGCCGCTTCACTGGAAATTTCCGCCCGAAGCTTCATGAGCGTGCCTTCCGCTTCCGTGGAGATCTGCGAATGCGCGAAGCTTAAGTTCTCAAAACGCTGCTGCAATTTCTGCTCAACTTCTTGGGCGGCGGCTTCTGTGTTTTTCGTGATTTGGTCCGCGGCGCGTTGCGCTGCCTGTTCGACGGTGGCGTCCATTCTCTGTTGCCAACGCATATTGGCCGCTTCGAGGTCGGCTTCCAGCAGACCTCGCCATCCCACTTCTCCCAAAGCGGTCGCTGCGGCGATCTGTTCCCCGAGCTTTCTGGCCGATTGATCCATTTCCGCGAGGCGCGCTTGCGCTTCGGCCGTGCGCGAATCCATCTGTTCTTTCCAGCGCCTTATTTCCTCCGCGGCGGCCTGTGCCGACGAAACTCGCAAGTGTTCCATCACCGCCAGCACTTCATCCTGGTTCTTGCCCATGCTTCCGCTGAGGCTTTCCATCTTGTGAATGGCCGCCTGTACCTGGTTCTGAAGCTCCTGCTCGAATTCCTGCCGCCGGGTGTTCTCCACATCCGCCAATCGTTCGTCAATTTCCTTGCGGGCCCTGGCCAATCTGCTGTCCAGTTCGCTCGATAATTGCGTGAGCATGGCGGACACCGCGGCTTCGCGTTCATGCTCTATACGCTGGGCGGTTTCCTGTTGTAGCTTTTCTATTTGCGCGGCGCTCGCGGCGCCTACTGATTTTTCCGCGGCTTCCTTCAGTTGGGCCTGAAGAGCGGCGAGAAGGGGGCGCGTTTCCGCTGCCATGGCCTGATTGGCGCTCTCGCGTGCCGCTGTTTCAATTTGCTGCTTCGCGTCAGCCACCAGGCGCGCAACCTGCCGGGCAATTTGCTGCGACGTCTCTTCGTTTGCCGGAGGAGGGAGAACATGAACTTTGTCCTCGGCAGCCTCGGACGGACTCGAAATCGGGACGACAGTGGATTTAGCCGACTCCTGAGGCGGTGCCAGGTGCACCCGTTCTTCCGGGGTCTTTTCGCGGGACTGATTTTCAGCAGCGTGGTTTTCCGTCGCGGTGTGCGCGGCTTCTGTGTGCTGCGTGGGCGCAGGAATTTCCATGTTTGGCGCGGCGCCGGATTCGGGGAAGGGAAACCAGTCTGACGGAGGGAAGGCGATGCCCCAGACGTTTCCGCTCACTTCGAGCTCGACTCCGATTTGAAACAGTTCGCGCACCGTACGCGGGCGCTGAATCCACGTGACACGGCCGCGGACAGCTCGCGCCGGCTGGCCCTGTTCGTTATGCGGGACTTCCAGCGTAACCCACATATTTTTTAGAACATAATGCTTCGATTGGTATCGTGCGCCGTGACAATTGATGATCAGAGTAGAAGTGCGTTCCTGAAATGGGCGGCCCAGCGCGTCCACGCCCGTCACCGTAAGCGGTACGGCCTGTACGATGCGCGAGCTGCGCCGCTTCTGTGCTTCCTGCTCGGGATGGATGTTCGTATCTGGCACAATTCCACCTGCTAAACTCGAAGCCAAAGGGTAGCACTACTTCCATTACTCGTCGAGCGCCATGCCGCGCCAATTTCGTATTGGTTACGCCTCGTATGAGCAATCTTCTTCGAACTGGCCGATCATCGAGCGGCTGTCGGGAGAACGAGCGGCTGCGGAACTCGCCGCGGCTCGACTGCGGAGCTTGGATGACAGCAGGAGGTCTCGAGTTTTGCCAAATCGGAGTGCATCTCAGGCAAGTTTCGCAAGTGCGCCAGGGTTTCTTTCAAAATACTGGTTGCTGCGCCGTCTTGGGGAAGCGCGAGGCGATAGTGCATCCATCGACCCTGTCGGCGCGCAGCGACAATTCCGGCGTTGCGCAGATAGGCCAAGTGGCGCGAGATCTTTGGCTGGCTGTCGCCCAAGATGTCCACGAAATAGCAGACGCAGATTTCTCTGTCTGCGATGAGGTTCAAAAGGCGCAGCCGGGTGCGATCCGCGAGTGCGCGAAAGAGGAGATCGAGGGGAGGGGACGTGGGTTTGGATTTCACGTTGCGAGTATATATGGCTTGACAGATATATTCAATTGCACATATAAGAGACGTATACGCATATGCGTATATATCTGTCCGCTTGGAGGCCTTATGCCTAGAGATGCGTTCGAAGCACGTAAAGCTCACGTGGCGATCCACGTCAAGAGCCTGAAGTCCAGTATCGATTTTTACCGTAAACTTTTCGGAATCGAGCCCAGCAAGGTGCGCACAGGCTACGCCAAATTCGACGTCGCGAATCCGCCGCTTAATTTTGCATTGAACGAAGGGTTTTCCGCCGAGCAGGGGACGCTATCACATTTGGGTATTCAGGTCAGCACGACGGCCGAAGTGATGTCGATGCGCCAGCGATGGCAGGAGCAAGGATTGGTCATCCGAGAGGAGATGCAAACGGAATGTTGCTACGCGCTGCAGGATAAGTCGTGGGTGCGCGATCCGGATGGAAATCAATGGGAAGTGTTCGCCGTACTCGAGGACAATCTTCCGGAGAAAGCGGCTGCTTCCGCTGCGAAAACTTGTTGCGCCTCGGACTGCTGCACGCCCGCGGCGTAAAGCGAAATTTCGCGAATTGAATCGGTAAATTGCGGCGCTCGCCTGAAGGCGAGTGCTACAAATTCCTGACGCTCGCCGGGCGATTCAAATTTTTGCGGCAGCGACGGGCTTGATAAAGGAAGTTTCATGAGTGGGCCGTACCGCGTTCTTTTTTTATGCACGGGAAATTCCGCCCGGTCAATCATGGCCGAGGCGATTTTGAGCTGGAAGGGCCGGCCGCACTTTGTTGGCTACAGCGCCGGCAGCCACCCGTCGGCTTTCGTGCGCCCTGAAGCGTTGCGCCAAATAAAAGACGCGGGGATTCCGTCTAAAAATTTTCGCAGCAAGAGCTGGGATGAATTTGCCAAGCCCGAAGCGCCGCAAATGGACTTCGTGATCACGGTCTGCGACAGCGCCGCAGGGGAAGCGTGCCCCTTCTGGCCGGGCCACCCGATTACGGCGCATTGGGGATTGAGCGATCCTGCCGCGGTGAAAGGCTCTTCGGAGGAAATCGAACGGGCTTACAGGGATGCATTTGTAATTCTGGATCTTCGCATTTCACTGTTTGTGTCTTTACCGTTTTCATCCTTCAGCCCATTGGCGATCAAGAGGGAAATGGACGGGATCGGCCAACAATAGAAACGGCCATACAAATCTGCTGAGGTGGAGAAAATGGCGACATCGCAAGTGCAAGGACAGATTTGCGCGCCGCTGCCGCGGGCGCATTTGTCATTCCTCGACCGCTTTTTAACACTATGGATTTTTCTGGCAATGGCCATCGGAGTTGCGTTCGGCCATTTCGTTCCGCAAACGGCAGATTTCGTGCAACGTTTTCAGATCGGGACCACGAATATTCCAATTGCGATCGGCCTGATCATAATGATGTACCCGCCGTTGGCGAAAGTGCGTTACGAAAAGCTTGGCGAAGTTTTCCGGAATCGCCGCGTGCTCGGCCTTTCCCTTCTGCAAAACTGGATCATCGGGCCCGCGCTGATGTTTGTTCTCGCAATTACTTTTTTGCGCGGGGAAGCTGCATACATGCGCGGCTTGATTTTAATTGGCTTGGCGCGATGCATCGCGATGGTGATCGTGTGGAATGAGTTGGCCTCCGGCGATACCGACTACGCGGCCGGATTGGTGGCGTTCAATAGTATTTTCCAGGTGCTTTTTTACAGCGTTTACGCCTGGACGTTTATCACGGTTCTTCCGAAGTGGTTCGGCTTGGAGGGAAGCGTTGTCCATGTGGGAATCGGCCAGATCGCGCAAAGCGTCTTCTTCTATTTGGGCGTACCGTTTCTCGCGGGAATCCTGACGCGACTCGTGCTTTTGCGCGCGAAGGGAGAAGAGTGGTACCGCAACCAGTTTATTGCGCGTATCAGTCCTGTGACTTTGGTCGCGCTGCTGTTTACGATTCTTGTGATGTTCAGCCTCAAGGGTGATCTGATTGTTCGACTGCCGTTGGATGTGCTTCGCGTCGCGTTGCCGCTGATGATTTATTTTGTGCTGATGTTCCTCGTAAGTTTCTGGATGGGGCGACGGCTCGGCGCGGATTACTCAAAAACGGCGACACTATCTTTTACCGCCGCTAGTAATAATTTTGAATTGGCGATCGCCGTGGCGGTGGCAGTTTTTGGGCTGAATTCAGGGGAGGCATTTGTGGGTGTCGTCGGTCCATTGGTGGAAGTGCCTGCGCTGCTTGGTCTTGTGAATGTGTCTCTATGGTTTCGCCGGCGCTACTTCGTTTCTTAGTATATTTCCGAGTCAAGCAACAGGAATCTGCGGCAGCGCATTCTGGGTATCAGTAAAACCCGCAGGCTGAAGCCCGCGCCACTTCAGCCCCGCGGGCTGAACGGGGCGCGGAAGAAGTGCTTTCTTGTGTTGTTCCGAGCGAAACGAGGAATCTCTCTTTCTGTGGGACCTCACGCCGAAGAGAGATTCCTTGTTACGTTCGGAATGACGGTCAATCGTTGCGTAGCACAACTACTCTCGGCTGCTTGCATAACCCGCACAGGCAAGAGTGCCTGTGCTACTTAAACATTCGCCCGAGCGGTTTCTCCGCGCCCTCTGAAGCCCGCGCCACTTGAAACTGCTGGCTTCCTACTCGATACTTGGCACATGCTGGCCGGTAACTTCCAATCCGCTCTTCGTGTCTCCCAACTGCGCAAAAGTTATAAAGACGTGCTTGCGGTAGATGGGCTGGACATCGAAGTGCGTGCGGGGGAGTGCTTCGGCCTGCTCGGACCAAACGGGGCGGGGAAGACAACGACGGTTGAAATCTGTGAAGGACTGACGGATCCGGATTCGGGCGACGTGGAAGTGCTTGGCATGAGGTGGAGTTCGGACGCGTCGAAGCTCCGCCAGAGGCTGGGGATTCAGCTGCAGGACACGCAACTTTCCGAAAAGCTTACGGTGTATGAGACGGTGCGGCTGTGCCGAAGCTTTTTTGCACAGGGCGCGGAGGCCTCCGAAGTGATTGCGCGCGTGCAGCTGGACGAAAAAAAGAATTCGCGCGTAGGCGACTTATCCGGCGGACAGAAACAACGACTGGCTCTGGCTTGCGCGCTGGTGGGCGACCCGGATTTTCTTTTCCTGGATGAACCCACGACAGGACTCGATCCGCAGGCGCGCCGGCAGCTTTGGGAATTGATTGAGGAGTTTAAAAAATCCGGACGCACGATTTTGCTGACCACGCATTACATGGACGAAGCGGAGCGGCTGTGCAATCGCGTGGCGATTGTCGATCATGGAAAAGAAATTGCCTTGGGCTCGCCGCGCGAATTGATTGCCTCCACATGCGCGGAGCACGTGGTGGAGTTCACGGCCGGCAGCGCGTCTCATGCACTCGATGTGTCCGCACTCCGGCGCATTGCAGGGGTGCGCGAAGTGCATACCGAAAACGACGCGGTGCTTCTGCAAGTGAGCGAGCTGCATACTGCCGTTCCCGCGCTACTCGCGGAGTTGACGCGGCAGAATGTTCCGCTCACCGAATTTCGCACTCACTCCGCCACACTTGAAGACGTATTTGTCACGCTAACCGGAAGGCGTTTGCGCGATGAGTGAAAACACTATTTCCGAAGTTCGCGTTGCGGCGGGGGAGCAAACTCCTCGCGCTCGTTCGTTCGCGGACCATCCGCTCGTGCAGCTGACGCTCGTGCGATTTCTCGAATTCATCCGTGAGCCCGAGGCTATCTTCTGGGTTTTTGCGTTTCCGATTTTGCTCGCTGCCGGATTGGGCATCGCGTTTCGCAACCGGCCTGCGGAAGTGCTCAAAATTGCCGTGGTTTCTCCGGAGCTCGCGCAATCCCTGCAGCGCGAGAAACTGCTCGACGTACAGACGATCGACGAAAGCGCGGCGCAAGAGGCGTTGCGTAACGGAAAAGTGGCGCTGGTCGCGTTACCGGGCGCCGGCGGCACGGTGGAGTACCGCTACGACGATACGAATCCCGAGGGACGCGCGGCGCGGCTGCTCGCCGATCGAGCGATCCAAACCGCGGCCGGCCGGACTGACCCGGTGGCAACGAGCGATCAATTTATGCGCGAGCCGGGCTCGCGCTACATCGACTTCCTGATTCCCGGCCTGCTCGGAATGAATCTTATGGGTAGCGCAATGTGGTCGATCGGTTTCGCGATTGTCGATGCGCGGAGAAAAAAACTATTGAAGCGGTTGGTGGCTAGCCCCATGCCGCGCGCCTACTATTTGATTTCGTTTCTGCTTTCGCGGATTTTAATGCTGGTGGTGGAAGTGGGTGTCCTCGTTGGTTTCGGCGCGCTGTTTTTTCATGTTCCGGTGCGTGGGTCCTTGCTGGTGCTGTCCAGTCTGTGCGTACTCAGTTCGCTGGCATTTTGCGCGCTCGGATTGTTGCTCGCTTCGCGCGTGAAAACCATCGAGGCCGCTTCCGGACTGATGAATGTGGTGATGATGCCGATGTGGATCGCCTCCGGCGTTTTCTTTTCCTCGCAAAAATTTCCCGGATTGATGCAGCCGTTTATCAAAATGCTGCCGCTGACCGCGGTAATTGACGCGCTGCGAGCAAACATGCTGCAAGGTGCGAACTTGTCGCACATGATGCCGCAGGTAGGGATAATTCTTTTTTGGCTGGTGATTTGCTTTGCGCTGGCGCTGAAACTTTTTCGATGGAGATAGGCTTCCAGTAGCACAGGCTTCAGCCTGTGGATTTTAGTTCTTGCCAGGGCTAAACCCCACAGGCTGAAGCCTGTGCTACCGGAGACCTAACCCGGAATCAGGCGGTGCTTGAAGGTGCGCTGGCCTTTGTTGTAGCTGGCTACGGTCTGGCCCTTGCCGAACAATTTATATTTGTAGATGGTCAGGCCTTCGAGGCCTACCGGGCCGCGCGCGTGCAATTTCCCTGTGCTGATTCCTACTTCCGCTCCCAATCCGTAGCGGAAGCCATCTGAAAATCGCGTAGACGCATTTTGAAATACGTTGGCCGCATCCACAAATTCCATGAAGCGGGCGGCGACGTCGTGGTTTTCAGTCACGATGGATTCCGTGTGCCGCGAGCCGTATTTATTGATGTGCTCAATCGCCTGATTCACACCGTTCACCACTTTGATGGACACGATCAGGTCAGAATATTCTTTCTTCCAATCTTCTTCGGTCGCGGCGATGATTTCGCGGCCTTCCGCCAGCGCCACGGTGCGCGGGCAGCCGCGGATTTCGACTCCGGCTTTTTGGAATTCGTCGATCATCAGCGGCAAAAATTGAGGCGCAATTTCCTGATGCACGAGCAATGTTTCCATGGCGTTGCACACGGCCGGATATTGGACCTTGGAGTCGTAGGACACGTCGAGTGCCTTTTGTATGTCCGCGTCGCTGTGCACGTACACGTGGCAAATGCCCTCTCCATGTCCGAGCACAGGAATCAAACTGTTTTGCATGACATAGGTCACGAACTCGTTCGATCCGCGCGGAACAATCAGGTCGATGTCCTCATGCATTTTCAGAATTTCCGCCACGTCCTGGCGTGTATGGATCAGCACCACGGAATCGACGGGAATCTCGGAAAATGCGCTCAGCGCATCCCGCCAGATCGAAACGAGTATTGCATTCGTTTCTGCGGCCTCGGCGCCCCCCTTGAGGCACACGGCGTTTCCTGATTTCAGCGCCAGCGAAGAAATTTGCGGAACGACGTCTGGGCGCGATTCGAACACCACGCCCACTACGCCCAGCGGACACGTTTCTTTGTGCAGGATAAGATCATCGTCCATTTGCATTGTGGAAAGACGGCGGTGAAGGGGATCGGGAAGGCGCGCAACATCGCGCACACGCGCGGCCATGTCGGCGATGCCTCGTTCGGTGGTTCGCAAGCGTGCGAACATCGCGCGGGAAAGTTCGCCAGCCTCGACGGCCTTTTGCGCCGCTGCGCAATCTCTGTCATTCGCGGCCTGAATTTCCGCCGCGCGTGCTTCGATGGCGTTGGCCGCTGCAATCAGCGCTTCATTTCGGCGCTCATTGGAAAGCGTCGCAAGGATGTGCGCAGCCTTGCGCGCACGCTTGATCAGCTGCCGAACGTCGGATACTTCCACTTGATTTTGTACGGTGCTCATTTGCGATCCAGTAGAACAATATTATCGCGCTTTACGAGAACAGTTGCACGCTTGCTGGATTGGCCAGGAAGTTCCGTCAGTTTCGCGCCATTGCCGATCAATCCTTGCGCATCGCCGCACGAATAATCTGTGATGCCACGCGCAAATTCCAGGCCCTCGTCGTCCACGATGCTTACCACTTCCGCGGCGTCAAACTCGCCTTCAACGCCCGTGACCCCTGACGCCAGCAAACTCGCCTTGCCGCCCGTGAGCGCTTCGCGCGCGCCGGAGTTAACGATCACGCGGCCACGCACTCCCGCAGCGTACGCAATCCAACGTCGTTTGCCCGCCATGCGCGTTTTGGAAACGAACACCGTGCCCGCCGGCTCTCCCGTAAAAACTTTTATCAGCGCGTCCGGCTTCGTGCCGTTGGTAATGACGGCGACGCCGCCCGCCTGCATGGCAATTTCCGCGGCTTCGAGTTTCGTGAGCATGCCGCCTCGCCCGCCTTGTGAGGGGCCAAGCGCCAGCGCTTTCAGCTCGGGAGTTATGTCTTCGACCAGCGGAATTATTTTTGCGTCCGCATCGACCGAGCCGGATGGACCGAGCTGCATCAAACCTTCGACGTCAGTGAGCAGAACCAGAGCGTCGGCCTCGATGTGACTCATGACGAGGGCGGCGAGTCGGTCGTTGTCGCTAAAAATGCGTTCGCCCGCGCGGATATTCAGATAATCGAGTTCCGCCGTGGAGACGGTATCGTTTTCATTGACGATGGGCAGCACGCCCAGTTTTAAAAGCGCCTCCATCGTCTCGCGCAAGTTGGAGTAGCGCGTGCGATCGACGAAATCGCCTTCCGTCAGCAGTATTTGGGCGATGTGCACGCCAAATTGATGGAAAAGCTTTTCGTACTCGTGCATCAGCAAACTTTGTCCCACGGCCGCGCAGGCTTGGCGCATGACCATGTCATTAAGCCGGTCACGATGCAGGCCGAGGCGTCCTCGCCCCAGGCCAACGGCGCCCGAAGACACGAGTACGACCTGCCGGCCATCTTTTTTCAGCTGGGCCATGCCGCGAGCGACGGGCTCGATTTGCGCAAAGTTAAATTGACCGTCCGTGCCCGTCACGATGCCCGTGCCCAGCTTGATGACCGCGCGTCGCGATGCGCGCAGCCGCTTCTGCTGTTCCGTTTCCATAGTCTGATTTTCCACGGAGCATTACTTTATCATCCAAAAGCGTGAGCGCGAAAGTTTTGCAGAGGCTTCTTCTAGCCAATTCGCACCACGCGAATACCGCGCGTTTGGCCGCCGCTTGTGAGCATTTTGATCAGGAAACATAGAGCCACTCTCTTGAATGATTCCATGCGGCCCTATGTTAGGTTTAAAACTTCACGCATCGATGCTTTTATTTCGTTCTCTCGAGGTTATGGACGCTCAAAAACTAACGAGATCGCGCCGGATTCTCATCGCAGCTGGAGTTGTTGTGCTTCTTGGGGCGATGGCCACGCAGTTGGCGCTTTCCGCTCGGCGCCAGTCGCAGACCTTTGACGAAGGGGCCCACATTTTTTCAGGCTACCGCTACTGGAAGAATTTCGATTTCGGATTTAATCCTGAGCATCCTCCGCTCGTGAAACTAGTTGCCGCGCTTCCGCTCTTGCGGCTTTCTTTGCGAACGCCATCCATATCCGACGCCGATTTCAAAATGGCGGAATTCAGGTACGGGCGGGATTTTCTGTACGAAAATGACGCCAGCATTATTTTGTTTAGGGCGCGGATGGCTGCGGCCTCTTTCACGCTCTGCCTGGCTCTTTGTATTTTTCTTTTGGCCCAACGCATGTGGGGCGACGGGCCCGCATTTATCGCACTGGCGCTCTTCGTGTTTGATCCAAATTTTCTGGCGCACGGAGCGCTGGTCACGACCGACGTTGCTGTCACGCTTGGAATGTTTCTGGGCGTGGGTAGCTTCTATCTTTACTTGAAAAAGCCGACCGTTCTGCGACTCGTCGGTGCGGGACTTGCCGCGGGCATTTGTCTTTCGTCAAAGCACTCGGGAATTCTACTTTTTCTCATATTACCACTCCTTATGCTCACGGAACTTGTGACATGGGAGGAAGTCACCTCGCGAAAACTCGCTCCCGATTTTGCCGCGAAGGCGCTGCGCCTCACTGCATCCCTCGCGGCGATCGGCACGATTTCGTTGGTTGTATTGTGGTCTATGTACGGGTTTCGATTTGCCGCGCGGCCCGCCGGACTGAAAGTGAATCCGCCGCTGCCGGAATTTGTGCAACAGATGGGCCACGGCTCCTCCAGAGTCGTCCTGCTGGTGGATCGGCTACATCTGCTTCCGGAATCCTATTTGTACGGCATCGCGGATATTTCTTCAGTGGGCACGATTCCGACGGTGATCTTCGGGAAATATTATCCCTCCGCGCGGTGGTTTTATTTCCCGTCTGTATTTGTCGTGAAATCCACGCTGGCTCTTCTGTTGCTTTGCTGCCTGCTCCCGCTATGCGCTAAACTCTGGGGCAAGCCGTTCACGCGCGAAATGTCTTTTCTGGTTATTCCTCCGGCGGTCTATTTAATCGTGGCCATGTCTTCCGGCATTAACTACGGCATCCGCCATCTGCTGCCGATCTACCCGTTTTTAATTGTGCTCGTTTCATTCGCGGCCTGGAATTTCGGCCAGCGGCATCGCGCGCTTGCCGCCGTTGTCGCGGCTCTCGTGGTTTTTCATGCGGCGTCGTCGCTCCGTGCGTTCCCCAATTACATTGCGTACTCCAATGAATTGTGGGGCGGCCCAGCGAAGACGCATGAAATTCTGGCGGATTCCAACGTCGATTGGGGGCAGGGCCTCGTGGCCATGAAGCAGTACATCAATGAAAAGCATATCGAGAATTGCTGGTTTGCCTATTTCGGAAAACTAATCGTGGATGTTTCTTACTATGGAATACCGTGCCAGTCGTTGCCCACGGCATTCGCCGACATGATTCACGTGCCCATGCCCATTGTGCCGCCTCAAGTCGATGGCCCCGTATTCATCAGCGCGACCGAAGTGACGCGAACGTACTGGAGAGCGGATTGGATCAATCCGTATCTGCCGTTTCAGGGCGCGCCCCCGTCCGCGTTGATTGCGGACTCTATCCTGGTGTACGACGGGAAGGTGGATCTGTCGGAAGCGTCTGCGCTGACTCACGAAAACCTTGCCATGCAATTTTTAAACGACCACAAACTCCAGCAGGCGCTCGCCGAGGCGGACATCGCCGTCTCCGTTGCGCCCAACCGCCCCAATGCACAGGTGACGCGCGGAAGAGTTCTTTTGGCCATGGGAAGAAACGCGGAAGCCGACGACGAATTGCGCATCGCGGACTCGCTGGCGAATAAAATTCTCGCGCAAGGCCGCCAGTAGAACAGGCTTCAGCCTGTTTTCCTTTTTTTGTAAGTCAAACTACGGGAAATTTGATTGGAGTTTTCCCGCACAAAAAGTCCTGAAGCTTTTCTGGGTAATCGAATCGAGAACTCGGAAGGCGAAAGCCCGTAAAAAAAGAAGAAACCAATGTATGTACGTTGCCGCAAGTGACCCACCTAATCTGCAGCTTCAGGCATCGTCCGAAGCCCGCGTACGGGCGAAAAATACACCCACACGAAGGGCAGAATAGTTCCCGCGACCGTGATGGCCACAGCGCGCCGCAAACCCAATGCGTCGCCAAGTGCGCCTCCCATCAAAGCGCCAAGGGGCGCGGCGCCCATGATCAGGAAGCGCATGGTTGCATTCATGCGGCCCTGAAGCCTGTGCGGTGTCATGGCCTGACGCAGGCTGACTTGATTGATGTTGTACACGGGCCGCAGAAAGCTATTCATCAGCCCTGCAAACACAAGCAGAGGAAAAGCGCTGCGCGGCGTTGCGAGGGCGATCGGAATCGCCGCGAAACCGCTCAGCAATGCGGAAAGGGTGATTGCGGGGCCCACGCCCATACGCGCGCCGATACGTCCCGCGCAGAGCACGCCCAGCACTCCGGAAAGGCTCATAATTAAACCGAGCTTGGCAGGTCCCAGCGCCAAATCGCGCGTAGCAAAAATGATGTAAAGAGTAAGCAGGGCGGCATTGAAAAAGTTCCAGGTGCCGCTGCACTCTGCGATCGAACGGAGAAAACGGTTACCTAGCAGGAAGGAAAGTCCTTCGCGAATTTCTGTCAGAATGGGCTCCCGCGCCCGTGTATTTACGTGCGTCTCGCGACCACGGATCAGGCTGGTGACGCCGCCCGAAATAAAAAATGACAGGGCATCGAGCGCAATAGCCAGCGGCGCGGAATATATTGAATAACTACGCCTGCAATGCCTGGACCCGCAAGATCGGCAAGGGATCGCGTGGCCTCCAGTTTGCTGTTGCCTTCCACTAATTGTTGCCGGTCGACCAGCGCGGGAAGAATGGCCTGGTAGGAAACGTAATAAAACACCGAGAGCACGCCGACCAGCATCGCCACCACGAACAGAAGCGCCATGCTGACGGCGTGCATCAGGGCAGACGCAGGAATGGCCATAAGAACCACTCCGCGACCCACATCGCCGGTGATCAGGATGGGCCGTCGCGGCAGTCGATCCACCCACACGCCAGCGAATAAGCTCAGAAAAAAAAGAGGCGAAGCTTCAATAGCTCCGAGAATGCCCATCTGGATCGGTGTCGCACGCAGCAGAAGGGCGGCGATCAGCGGAATCGCGAGCGCCGTGAACTGATCTCCAAATACGGAGACCGTCTGTGCGCTCCACAGCTTCATGAATTCGCTGTGTTTCCACAACGAATGCGGTGGCGCGAGCGCGCTGCGGAATTCTGACATGGGTGTCCACTGGCCCTATCAATTGACTTTGCGACCAAGAGTATCATCAACTTTCGCTTTCCGGGATTTTTGAAAAAGCAAACTACTGTCATTGGCAGGACAGGCAGACTGAAGAACCAAGTTCAAATGTAAAGAGGCGGTCAGAAAGAACTTGTATCGCGGAGCTACAAATCGCGGCGGCCTTCCATGGCTTTCATCATGGTTACCTCGTCGGCGTACTCGAGGTCAGAGCCGACGGGAATGCCAACGCCGATCCGCGTCACGCGAACACCTAGCGGTTTTAGAAGCTTGGAAAGATACATGGCGGTGGCTTCGCCTTCGGCATTTGGATTTGTGGCGATGATGATTTCTTCCACGCCGCCGCCTTTCAGGCGTTCAATCAAGCTTTTCAGATGCAGCTGATCGGGCCCCACGCCGCGCAAAGGCGCGAGCGATCCGCCAAGCACGTGGTACATGCCATTGTACTGGCGCGTTTTTTCGATGGCCATGATGTTGTGCGGCTCTTCGACGACGCAAATGGTTTTGCGGCTGCGCGTGGAACTCGTGCAATAAAGGCACGGGTCGACATCCGTGATGTTATTGCACACCGTGCAGATGCGCATGTTCATCTTGGCGTCGCGAATCGCATCGGCCAGGGCCAGCGCGTTTTCAGAATCCGTACGCAAAATATGAAACGCCAGGCGCTGCGCGGTCTTCGCGCCGATGCCGGGCAGATGTTTCAGTTGATCAATCAGACGTTCTACGGGCTCGGCGAAATCAGGCATGAAGTTTATTCCGTGACGGAGTGAGGCGGGGCACAGATTCCGAATTCACTCGTAGTGTAGGCTGCAAAAAAAATCACAAATGGGTCGGCTTAAAACAAACCGGGAATTTTCATTCCGGCCATCCCAGGAATCGATCCGGTCAGATTCTTCATCTGGCTGGTCAACTCTTCGTCCACGCGGCGGCTGGCTTCGTTCACGGCCGAGCGGACGAGGTCCTGCAATAATTCCTGATCCTTGCCCGCAAAAATTTCGGAATCGATGCGCACATCGGTGAGCTGTTTCTGCCCATTCATCTTGACGGTAACCATTCCGCCGCCCGCGGATGCTTCCACAAGCACGGTTTCGACCTGCTTTTGCAAGCCCTCCTGCATTTGACGAAACTGCGTGAGAATCTGCTGTAGCGCTTTCACTTCCATGGTCTACTCCTCGCCCCGGCGTTTGACGTCGGAAATCTGACCGCCGAATCGTTCCATCATTCCGCGCACGATCGGATCCTGCTCGAACTTTGCGCGCAATTCGCGTGTGCCGCTTGAATGATTGGAACCGCCTGAACCGTTCGAGATGGTTGAAGCAGTTCCGGCTGTCGGCACGTCTTCGAGTTTAACACAAACCCGCGCCGGCTGGCCGAGGATGCGCGTGGCAATGTTGCGCAAACGTTCCATAGGATCACGTGCCTGCAACATTTCCGAGAAGACGCGATTTTCCGGGGGGAAAAATATGCGCACTTCGCCGCCGAGAAGTTCCCATCGCGATGCGTGCACGACAAGCTCGCCCAGAAATTTTTCCTGCGAGACGATCGCACTCTTGATGGAATTTACTCGCTTGTCGGGAGACTCAGACCCAACTGTAGACCGCGCCGCTGTGTCAGTGGTTACGGCGACCGCGGGAACCGGTGTTGCGTCGATTTGCTGCGCCGACACTTTTATTTCTTCGCGTGCGGCGGTGAAGGGAACCGGAGTTTCCATGCGCGTGGCGGGTGCAGGTTGAATTTTTGCGGGCGCGGTGGCTGCGCCTGTGCCCTGAGAAACGGCTGAGCTTTGCCAGGTCGGAGAAATTGCCGGGGGTGCGGCGCTCGATCGAACGGGCGACGTCGTTTGCGGCAAAGCGCTCGAACTTCGCGTCGACGCAGAAGCTGCGGGTGTTCCGTTGTCGAGATCCGCAAGCAACTCCTCGAGCGGCGCGAGCCGCGCGGCATTGACCATACGAAGCAGTCCCATCTCCAGATGCAATCGTGGGTCAGGCTTTCTTCGAAGATCGTCATCCGTGTGCAGCAGGATTTGAAAAAAGCGCGTGAGGTCTTCTTCGCTGAAAAATTCCGCGGCTTTGCGCAGGCCCGGGCGCTCGTCGACGGGCGCGGCAATTAATTCCGACTCCGCGCCGCACACGCGGGCGACGAGCAGATTGCGAAAATGCCCGATCGCTTCCCGGCAAAAGTGTTGCAGATTTTGCCCTTCAGCCAGGAGTCGATGCACAAGGGACAGCACGCGTTCCGCGGAACGTTCTTCGATCGCCTGCGTCAACTCGTCGAGAATTTCTCCGGGCACGACGCCAAGCAGTTCGCGCACCTGCGCGTCGGTGATTGTCGTTCCGCAATACGCGCGCGCTTGCTCGAGCAATGAGAGGCCGTCGCGCACGCTGCCTTCCGCTGCGCGCGCCATCACAGCGATTCCGCCCGGCTCTGCGGTCAAACCTTCCTTCTTGCAAATGTCATTCAGCGCATCGGAAATTTCGGTGAAGGAAAGCGCGCGGAAGTGAAAATGTTGCGAGCGCGAACGAATTGTATCCACCAGATCTTCCGGCTGCGTAGTGGCCATGATGAAGATCACTTTGTCGGGAGGTTCTTCGAGTGTTTTCAAAAGCGCGTTGGAAGCTTCGCCCGTCAGCGCGTGAGCTTCGTCGAGGATCACGACTTTGTAGCGGCCGCCGGCTGGCGCGTAGCGGACCATCTCGCGCAATTCGCGAATCTGATCAATGCCGCGATTGGAAGCAGCATCGATTTCGATTACGTCGAGGGAGTTGCCTAAGCCGATTTCGCGGCAGGAGTCGCATTCGTTGCAGGGTTCAGCGGCGGGGCCTTTCGCGCAATTCAAAGCTTTAGCCAGGATCCGCGCTGTTGTGGTTTTGCCCACGCCTCGTGCGCCGGAAAAAATGTAGGCGTGCGCCACGCGGCCGGACTGGATAGCATTGGAGAGAGTGCGCGTGACGTGCTGCTGCCCAACCACGTCAGTAAACGTTTGGGGCCGCCATTTTCGCGCGATAACCTGGTAGCTCATTCGTTGGGGACCGAAGCCTCTCAGTTGCTCGAAAACTCCCCACGGCCTTCACGATTTTCTTGGCGCGCTCTGGGTTAAATCTTTAAAAGCTCAACAGAGAGGACACAGAGAAAACTAGGAAGGCCACAGACAGTGCTCGCTCATTCCTCGCGATTCTTCTCGTATCAACATTCGTAACCACACTGAAAATGAGAGGAACTTCGGGTACTCTGCGGCACACGAAGCGATCCCGGTACCGTTGCTCCCTTCCGGGCCTGGCGGGGTTCGCGGGACTTCGTCGCACAGAGCCCGAAGTTCCACGCATCGGCAGTCGCTCCACTCGGGCGCGGCTGCAAAGGCAGTCTAGCACAGCAGCGCGCATGAAAAAAGAAAACACGCTGCCC
>DASRQU010000070.1:0-99388 GCA_035696345.1 Candidatus Acidiferrales bacterium | reverse complement strand
TTTTCCACCGCCACCGGTGTTCACGAATTCTTTGCCCTTGGCCAAGCTGCCTTTTGGAACGTAGGCGATAAATCCAGAATGCGGATCGCGGCTTTCCGCTCCTGCAACATCTTGCGGGAGGACGATAATTCTCTGTCCGATTGGCTCGTCGCCGGTGCCCGGAAGCGGCATGCGCATCAAGTGGACATTGACGAAAGTTTTCGGGACGCGATCGGCTTCCACCACCTTTTGCCACACCCTGGGCTTCAGCGCTGCGAACCATTCCGCCGCCTGCTTCGCATCGTCGTCCGTCAAATTTCTGGACATGTCATTCATGGCCTCGCCCATGCGGTTGCCCGCCTTGAAGTCAGCGAGTTGGCGAAGAATATAAATCGCGGGAACTCCCGCAAGATTTGCGGATTCCGGATGTCCGAGGCCGGAGGCTAAGTGGCACGAAGCGCATCCGAGCACGCCGCCGGACGCGCCGTGTGCAACGACTCTTGGCATGGGCGCGTGCTCTTCAGGAAACCAATCCGGTGGATTTCCAATATTATCGATTTCATCTTGCGTGTACGTCTTGCTGCTGCCCGCGACGTGGATTGGGCCTTTGCGCTCGTCCAGCACAGGCTGCACGGTGTCCCGCACGGGAAACGCCCACGGAATATCCGGCAACTTCCATTGCTCGGCCGATTGAGCGGCCGCATGGACAAGAGGAAAAAGCGCGACGACGAAAGCTGCCGTCAGAACGGTTCCGAATTTTTTGCCGGTGACAGACCTTTTCCGGATTTGAATCTTCATTTTCCCTTCATTTCCTTTGGACAGTCGAACACAAATTTGCGCGCGCTTTTCGCGATAAACGCCGATCACTCTTCTGTAGATGCCGGCAGCTATTTCGTCTTGGGTACGACGCCCGCCGGTTTACGCACCTCGTTGTCGTAACCCTTGTTTTCATCGAGCACGCAAAACCATTCGGCGAGTTCCCATCCAGGTTCCAGCTTGTGACGCTTCGGGGGACTTACCCACGGCTTCGTGTACACGCGTGGATCCTCAATGATGATCTGCTGCTCGAGCGTGTCATGATCCAGTCTGCGGTAACGCTCCGTCAAATGAGTTGTAGGAGTGCGTGGGTTTCCGTACAGATCGACCCACTCCTGATCGTTAAATCCGACCGTTTCTACCACCAGCGTGTCGCCGTCCCAGTGGCCAACGGAAGTCCCAAGCCAGCTGGGATCCGGGTCTTTCGGAAGCGGACGCCCGTCCGTCCAGATTTCGCGCCAGATGTGCTGCTGTTCGAAGAACATTAAAATGCGTCCTGGAATTTGAACGATTTCCCAGGGATTAGGAAGGATCAAGATTTGAGGCGGCCCACTCGGTTCGCAGCGCAATATAGATGTGTCTTCGGTGCCGGCGACTGCTTTCGAACCCGACAGCGGCTTTGCTGCATCAAGCTGGGCTTGTCCCCACGGAGTCAACGGCGGACGAAAATGTTCGTTCACACCATTCATTCCGGGAGTTCCCACAATGTCGCCATCGGGGTACTGCATCCACACGCCGGATAGATCGTGCGAAAGGGGTGCGGTGGCGTCCTGTGATTTTGCGGAGCCGGAAGGTTGGCCTGTCTGTGCGTACGATTTCGGCGAGAAAAATAGTGATGAGATCAGGAATGCGGGAAGTAGAGAAAATTTAGAGAATTGACGAAGTAAAAAAACGGAAAACTCGCCTCGACTCGCGCGACGGCGGAAGTTCTCATCGTTTGTTTGTCCCACGTCCTTCACTTCCTCTATTTCCATTCTCTCCCTCTTCTCGATTCCTATTTACTCGCCGCGCTTACTTCGCCGGCTCGTCGACGGCGCCCGATGGTTTTCTAACATCCTTGTCGTAAACCTGATTTTCGCTGGCCGCGCAGAACCACTCGCCAATCTCCCACTTGGGTTCCAGTTTGTGAAGCTTGGGCGGGCTCACCCATTTTGCCGTATAGGATTTCGGATCATCAATAATGATCTGCTGCTCCAGGGTGTCGTGATTAATCCGGCGGTAGCGCTCCGTCAAGTGCATCTCTTCGCTTCGCGGGTTTCCGGAAAGATCGGCCCAAACTTTGTCGTTAAAGCCGACGGATTCCACCACAAACGTGTCATCTTCCCAGTGTCCCACGGAATATCCGAGCCACGTGGGATCCGGATCTTTCGGAAGCGGCCGGCCGTCAGTGTAGATGGTGCGCCAAATGTGATACTCCTCAAAAAACATAAACATGCGACCAGGAATCTGCACGATCTCCCATGGATTAGGAAGAATGAGAAGCTGCGGAGGTCCGCTCGGATCGCAGTGCAGCGCCGGACTGTCTTCCTGGCCGCCTACTGCGCGAGGACCCATCAGAGGTTTCGCAGAGTCAAACTTAGCCTGTCCCCAAGGCGTCAAGGGAGGACGCGTCCGGTCATCCACGCCATTCATTCGCGGGAATGCCGGGTCGGTGCCATCCGCATATTGCATCCAGACGCCGGAAAGATTGTGGGTGAGGTGCTTGGCGGAGGCCGTTGCGACGGGGGTTTTTTTGGTTGAACCGGCAGGCTTGCTGGCCTGCGCAAAGGCTATGGGAGAGAATGCCGCAATGGTTAGAAATAATGCGAGCGAGCCGGTCACCGAACGACGCATAGTTTTACTCCTGATATGGAGCGAGGAATTTTATTGTCGAAGTTTCGAATCGACCAAAGTCGGCAATATCGAGCGACGCTAGAACGCTTTTTGGGTGCTCAATTCCTTGCCGTCGGAGAACTGGACTTTTTCCAGAAACGTGACCTTCGCGCCCACGCGATTCGGATTCACCATCAGAGTCACCTGATCGCCGGGTTTTAACGTCTCTTTGCTCCAGCCCACGCGGTTCAGCATGGCGGGATTTGTCGTTTCCGCGACCCAGTGCTCGACGTTTCCTTTGTCATCCGTAACGTCGTAATACACCTGGGTGTGAGGGTTGCTGTACTCGAATTTCGTGATCGTCGCTTTTTGCGGGACTGTTTTTGTCATGTCGTACGCGGAACTCCCGTGGTGCGCGAACATCGGCGCCGAAGCCGCCGAGAGCCCCAAAATGACAGCGAAAACAGTCATGAATTTGGACTTCATGTCACACCTCTTAAACGGGAAGTGCTGGATTCCCTGGAACCCAGTTCTAACGAATCGTTGCCTGCGTGGCAGAATTGTACCTTGCTTCAGGAAATGATACACGGCCTTTTCGCGTCAGTTTTTAGGGACTCTTTGCCACGATGCACGTTTCATTTTAAGGAAACAGTTAACTATTGAGATCGCGTCACATTGAGTTCCAGTGACGGCGGCGATCGCCGGTCCCGGGAAACGCGGCCGACCTCGGCCCCGACCGCATAGAATTTATTGCACAACCAAGACCCTATCGAATAGACTTCCTTCCATTCGCGAGTCGGAGCTATCGTAATTTTGTAAATCGATGCGTCGATTTGTGTTTTTAGCTGCTATTGATGTTTTGCTGCCCACGGAGGAAATCATATGGCGAGAAAGTTGCTTTCGTTCTGTAGTCTGCTGGGATTCATTTTCGCACTATCCATTCAATCGTACGCTCAGGTTCCGGGGCCGCTGAAGCTGGCGCAAACCATTCCACTGCCCGGCCTCAAAGACGGGGATTTTGACCATTTCGCACTCGACGCTCCCGGCCACAGGCTCTTTGCTGCGGCGGAAGATAACTCGACTATTGTCGTGATCGACCTGCGCACGAATAAAGTGATTGGCAAAATCATGGGAGCGAAAGCGCCGCACTCGATGGGCTACAACACGGAAACAAAAAAACTATACGTTGCTGACGATGGCGGCGCCAGTCAGGTTGCAATTTTTGATACGACAACTTCCAAGCTTGTCGGAACGATTCCCATGGGCGCACACGCGGACGTCACCGCCTACGATCCGGCCACCAAAATGTTTTACGTTGGCAACGGCGGCAGAAAAGACAAGGAAGATTTCACGACACTCAGTGTGATCGACACGAACACGGATAAAAAAGTCGGCGACATCCGGATTTCCGGAGACCGCATCGAATCCGTGCGCATGGAAGAAAAAACTCCGCGCATGTATGTGAACGTGTATTACAAGGGCGAGGTCGCGGTCGTTGACCGGTCCAAGCAAACTGTAATCGCCACGTGGTCCTTCGCGCAGCTTGGAAAAAATTTCGGGTCCATGGCCCTCGACGAAGCCGATCATCGCCTCTTCGTGCATGCGCGGGATCCTGGCACCGTGCTCGTGATCGACACGGAAACCGGGAAAGTTGTGATGTCGCTTCCGTGCCAGGGAGATTATGACGACGCGATTTTCGATTCCACCAACCGCCGCCTGTATATGATCGGTACTCCGTTTCTGAAAGTCTGGCAAAAGGATGAGGAGGGCGATCGCTATGACATTCTCGGCCAGGTTCCGACGGCGTTCCATTCCATTACCGGCTATCTGGTACCGTCACTCAGCCGATTGTTCATCGCGGTAAATCATCACGGGACAACGGATGCTGTAGTGCAATCGTACGAAATCGTTCCGTAAACTTGGAATCGCGCCGGCGAACGGTTTTCGTGCGCCGGCGCGGCGCGTTTCTGAAACTTCGAAATAATGTATCGAGATTATTGCGAGGGCATCGGGAGGTTCCTATGAGCTGGATTCGTGGATCGGCACTTTTCTTGACCGGAACTCTGGTCGGGGTTTTTATTATGGGAACGACGGCGGCACCGCAAAAAAAGATGAGCGCGCTGACGCTCAATCATTTTGGATTGTATGTCCAGAACATGGACGAATCCACGAAGTACTACACCGAAAATTTCGGATTTCGCAAAGCGTTTTCGTTTACAGACGGGCAGGGCCATCCTGTCACGTACCTCCAGATCGATCACAACACGTTTCTGGAGATGACTCCGGCCGATAAGGATCACCCGGCTGGATTTTCTCATGCCGGAATATTGTCAGACGATGTGAAATCGACAGTCGCGTCGCTGCAGAAAAGGGGACTTAAAGTGGAAGACGTGCATATCGGCGGAACGAAGGCCCTCATTTCCAATACGGTCGATCCCAACGGTGTGCGCTTGGAATTGCTGTCCTATCCGCCTGAGTCCTTACAGAGAATCGCGATGGACGGCTGGAAATAACCGCAGTCAATCAACACCGGAGAGAAATTCCTCAGCACGTTCGGAACGACGATACGTAGTCGAGTAGCACAGCCACTCTTGGCTGTGTGCACTTTGCAAAAACCACACAGGCAAGAGTGCCTGTTCTACTCAAACCTTCGCCAAGTATTTTTCCGCGGCCTGTGTCCTTACGCATTTAGAACGCGAGGCGCAGCGAGAACTGCATTTCTCTTGGGTCCTGAGCGCTGGTAATTTGCCCGAAGCTTGAGGGCGACTGAGCGGTCGACCCGGTCAGTGATGGAGGCGTGCTGAATATTCTTCCGGGTCCGATGGGCCCGTTAAAATTCGGATGGTTGAAGAAGTCGAAGACGTCCAGCCGGAATTGCAATTTCATATCTTCGTGGACCGGAAATTCCTTCTGAAGGGTTGCGTCAAAATCATCTAAACCTGGGCCGATGACGATGTCGCGGCCCGCATTGCCATAGGTGAACTTCGCCGGTTGCTGAAAACACCCTGTGTTGAACCATTCCGCTGGGGTTCTCGCCCAGTCGTTCGGATTGCACACCAGGTTTGGCCGTTGCGACGGTGCGGCGGTGGGCTGCCCGTTGTTCGCAGTGTCCGTCGAGAGATTCACGGTAAACGGAGAGCCGCTTTGCAGCGTCCAGATGCCGCCAATTTGCCATTCGCCGAATGCAGCGTGTGTCCAACCGGTGGAATTTTTCAGGAAGGGAATCTGATAGACGAAGTTAGTGACAAAGCGATGCCGGTGATCGAAATCGGAAAGTCCTTTTTCCGCCGCCATATTGGCTGGATCCTGCGGAAAGTTGGATTCGGCGTTGTCCGCGCCGGGGTTGGACGCGTCGTCCAGCGCTTTTGAAAACGTGTAGTTCGAGTTGACGATCAATCCGCGCCACATGCGCTGCGTAAACGAAAACATCAGCGCGTGATATTTTTCCCAGCCGTCCCACGTCACCGTATTGAATCCGCTCATCGCCGGAATTGGACGCACGTGCAGCCCCGACGCCGGATTCAACCCATTGTTCGGAAACAGGTTTTGATAAGTCAAGTTGTCGGCGTGCACTGTATAGGAGCCCACGTACTGCGCCTGCAAGGATGTTTTGGACGAGAACGCGTGCTCGATGGAAAGATTCCAGACATTGTTGTACTCGACCTTGAAATCGTGGTTGATGTTATTTGCACTCACCGCTCCGGTTGCCGGAGCCGTTAGAATCGTTTCCGTCGGGCGGAAGTTGGGGCTGCCCGCCGCGCCGTTGGTCACTGACTTGGCGTAATAAAACGGAAGATTCAGTGCGGCGAATTGAATGATGTTGTAGGCCGCTTGATTTGTGTAGATGCCGAATCCGGAGCGGATCACGGTTTTATGGTCTGGCAAGGCCCATGCTAATCCAACCCGCGGGGCCAGCCGCAAGGGACGTCCCTGAAGAAGGCTGTTGTTCCATCCTGCCTGCGCGGAAGTCAGAATTTGAAGCGGAGGCGCGCCGCCGACGGAGTTCGTGGGAATGAAGGGCAGCAAAGCGGACGCTGCCGGAGAAATTTGGCCCTGGCCGTTGCTGGCGATGACAAACGCTCCACCCGGAGTCAGTGTATTGATAATGGCCATGTTGTTATTGGTGTCGGTGACGTTCTGGTTGTACTCGTAACGCAGGCCGATATCCAGCTTGAGGCTGGGAATAATTTGCCAGCCATCCTCAACATAGAAGTGTGCCCAGTTGGTGCGGCCGTCAAGCGTTCCGCGGCCTTGCACGCCCACGGTTCCTGATGTCGGCGCACCCAGCAGGAAATTTCCCAGCGCATTGCCGGTATAAACGCCGGGTGCGGTTGTGAAGCCGAAAGTTCCCCTGGCGTTCTGGGCGTTTACGGGCTCGAAATCGAGATGAAAAAAGTAGCCGCCGAATTTTACGGTATGAGTACCGCGATGCCATATAACGTTGTCATATACTTCAT
Source organism: Candidatus Acidiferrales bacterium (assembly GCA_035696345.1). Taxonomy (GTDB): domain Bacteria; phylum Acidobacteriota; class Terriglobia; order Acidiferrales; family UBA7541; genus Palsa-360. The sequence goes on along the minus strand of DASRQU010000070.1, from coordinate 92,324 downwards.
AATCGTTATCCTTGCGAGAGACGTACTGGGTCGCTTCGCCAAGCGTGGAAAATCCGGTGATGGTCACATCCGGATAACCCGTGTCCAGCGGATCCCTGCTCGCTCCCTGCAACCCGGTTGCCCCCGCAAAATCGGTCCCCGCATTCGGACTGAGTTGTCCGCCTCCGACCCATAGCCAGCCGAAGCGCAACTCGTTCAGCCAGGACGTGTTGATCACGTGGGTCCACGTGGCGGAGAGATTGTCCGTATGGGTTCGCAGGTTATAGCCAAAGCCTGGGAGCAATGTTTCGTTGAGCGCACCCGATCCGAAGGGATTGAACGCGTTGTCATCAAATATGGAGCCGCGAATGAACATGCTGTCCTTGTCGCTGAACGTGTGGTCGATCCGAGCGTTGTACTGATTCACGGTGTTCGAAGAGAGTTCCGTTGCCACGCGGCTGTTGCTCGCGTTAAAGCCGCCGGGGATCGCTTGCGCAACTTTTGCCAGGACGGCGGTCGCCACGGGATCGATCGCAGGAATCGTGTCATTCGGATACATGGTAGAAGTGCCGGGAATAAACACCGTAATGCCCGATCCCGTAAAATTCCCGGCTGCTTCGGCCGCGGTGGGAACGGTAAACGATTCGGTCAACGATTGGCGGAGGCGCACGCCTTCATAATCCGCGAAGAAGAATGTTTTATCGTGTTGCGTGGGGCCGCCAAGGGATCCGCCAAATTGATTTTGCTTGAAAGGCGGTTTGGCCGCGGTGGGCGAAACGAAGAAATTCTTGCCGTCAAAAATGTCGTTTCTGACAAACTCGAACATGCTGCCGTGGAAACGATTGCTTCCGGATTTCGTGATCACGTTGATCACGCCCCCTGATTTTCCGCCGAACTCCGCGTCGTATGAAGTCTGGTTAATATTCACTTCCTGCACATCGTCCACGGACGGCGTCAGCACCAGATTGTTGAACGCCTCGTCGGTTACGGTTACGCCGTCGACGAGGTAAAGGTTGTGCCCGCCGCGCTGTCCCAGAATCCCATACGTTTGCCCGGCTTGTTGCAGCGCCGATCCACGCGTGCCGGCGGGAGGAATGCTCACGCCCGGTGCCAACGCTACGAGGTCAATAAAATCGCGTCCTTTGAGTGGCAGATCGATTACCTGCTGTTGCTGAATCGTATCTTTAATCGCGGCAGACTCGACTTGAAGCAAACCCGACTCCACGGAAACGGTCACAACTTCGGATTGCGCTCCTAACTCCAGAGAAATCGTTTCTCGTAGTTTGTCTCCCGCGTGCGCGACGATTCCAAGCTGGACCGCTTGTTTGAATCCGTCAACCGTGACTGTCAGTTTGTACTCGCCCACGGGGAGCTGGGCGATCAGAAATTCGCCGGACGCGTTGGACTGGGTCGTGTACTTCAGTTGCGTGCCGGTCTCGACGGCTTCGACTTTCGCACCAGCTACCGTGGCGCCGGAAGGATCCTTAACGACCCCGGACATCTCCGCCGTATTCATTTGAGAAAATGCGGGCAACACGGCCAACCCCAAAATGCTACTGAGGAGCATCGCTATGCGAACGATGCTCGCAACTCGCTCAATCGCAGGAAACTGCCAGGTAGAAAACACACTTCCTCCACAGCTTTGGCTGCGTGAAATGTCGACGCGGGCCGTTATCGGTAGGATGACCCACACCCATGAGCCATCGAAGCCATCCCTCGAAACGCGCGATTTTACTTGCGGTTTCGAAATTACACCGGAATGAAAAGGCAATGCTGTAAGGATGTTGTAAAAGCTTTGCGGGAGCCGAAGTCGCGCATTCGACTAGAGATCGCGTAGGTGCAGGTCAAACATGTAGCCGACCACCAAAAGAGGCGTCGGCGGAAGCGCATTTACGAAAATCCGAGTTGACGCGGCGAATGCTAAACCTAGACTGATGCGGACTCGACGGTTTTGCGTTCCACCTCTTGGCTCGGCGTGGCGAGGCACGGCAGGTGCAGGGTAAACGTGCTGCCCCTTCGGGGCGCGCTTTTCACGGTAATCTGGCCATTCATCGATTCCACCAGGCTCTTTGCCAAGGGAAGTCCCAGGCCGGTGCCGTGAATTTGCGCAGCCATGACGGAAGGGCTGCGGTAAAACGGTTCAAAAACCTGCTGCAATTCCTCGGGAGCGATCCCGATGCCCCGATCTGAAACGCTAATCTGAATTTCCCGTCCGGTCACTCCATGTTCGCTAAGCTGCACTTGAATTCCGATCCATTTTTGTTCCTTGCCGTATTTCAGCGCATTGGTAATCAGATTCTGCACACATTGCGAAAGGGCGGGAAGATCTCCGGCGATGCGAGGCAAGTCCGGAGCCACTTTACGTTCCACCTGAAATCCTGCCGCGCGGATGAGCCCTGCAGTGGAAAAAATGGCGGCGTCGATAATCTCAGTAACTTCCAACGGACGCATGCTGTAGCGCTGCTGGCCCTCTCGGATGGCGGCGAAGAGCAGGATTTGCTCGACCATTTCAAATAATTTCCTGGCTTGCGCGCCGATCACGGATCCGTATTGTTCGAGCTGGACCTTTCCCTCCACCACGCCGTGCGCAATATTTTCCGCCGCGGAACTGATCACGGTTAAAGGCGTTCTCAGTTCGTGCGAAACGGCGGCTACAAAATCCATCTGCAGCTTCGCCATTCTCTGCGCGCGCGCGCTCGTGAAGATCAGAATCGCCATGCTGATTACCAGAAGAAAAAGGACGCCGAAACTGATTGCCAGATCGCGGCGGCGTGAATCCGCGACGAAAGCGCCGAGCGCTCCTCCGCGGCGATGCCGCACGATCAGGCGCCAGTCGTGGTTGGCTCCGTCGTCATGCAAAAGGGGAAACCAGGTGATCGCGACCGATCCAGCCGGACCATTCACCTGTGAGGGCGTATGAAACACTTGAATCGGGCTTTTGTGCGCGCTGCTCAGGAGGCGCGCGAAGATGTTCATCGTGCCATCGGCGTCGGTGATTTCCTTGTCGCCAAAACCTACGTCCGACGAATACAAAACGTCGCCCGGTTGATTGCCTGCGGTGACGGCAATCTGATAGTCGAGCCCGTCCGTGCCGCGAAAATAGCGCTGCGCAAGGGAGGGCAGGACGCTGTTCCGCACATCGTCCCGATCGAGAGCGACTACGATCCAATCGTCTGCGTTCGTTGCCGAAGCATTACGGACGGGAAGAGAGGATGGCGGGCGAGTGATGGACCGAACGAGCGCCGGGATCTGCGGTTCAAATTGCCAGCCCGCCAGTGGCCCGTCCTGAAAAAAGCTGCTTCCAAATATGTTCCGGTTGAGGGACTCCGCGGAATTTGCGTTGTAGGTTGACGCAGAGGGAGCAACTGACGCGGGCGACGAGTCGGCCTGGCGGATTTCTTCACTGAGTTGCTCGAAGTTTGCAGGCCAGGCGCTCGGCTCGAAATGTTGGCTGGAATCGTTCAAACGAAACGCGCGCTCCTTGCGAGTCGCGTCAAAACGCAAGATGTACAGCCCTGCGACGAGGTGCGGATCCGCGGAAGTTTTTTTCCAATCCGCAAATCGCCGCGGATACTGCTCCCAGTCGTTCTGGGTGTCAGGGATCGGGTCCACACGCAGGTCTGCACACACTTCGGAAAGAACGCGAAATAAATCGAGATGCCAGTTGATCATGGACATCTGCAAGCTATCGGCAAGCCGGATGCTGGTAGCTTCGCTGACCTGATTGCTCCAGCGGTATTGCAACACGCCCAGCGCAATCACCACGACCACGGCGAGCGCGGTGATAGCCGTGGAAAACTGACGTTCTTTAAAAGGTAGTTTCATGATTCGCAGAACTAACCTTTGAACTTATAACCTAGCCCCTGTACCGTCAAAATATATTTGGGTTGTTTCGGGTCGTCTTCCAGCTTCTGGCGCAGTCCTGCGATGTGCACGTCCACTGTGCGGGTGTAGATATCCGCGCTATAGCCCCACACCTGTTTCAGAAGTTCATCCCGAGAGAGCGTGACGCCCGGGTGCTCCACCAGATATCGCAGCAACTGAAATTCACGCGCGGACAGAATCACGGGTTTTCCATCCCGCGTCGCCTCCGTTCCGGCAAGGTCCACGTGAATCGACCCGAAATCGATCCAGCCGCTTTGCGCCACTGGACGAATCGGCGCACGGCGCATGAGCGCTTCCACGCGCGCCATCAGTTCCACCATGTTGAAAGGTTTTGTGACGTAGTCGTCGGCGCCGATTTTCAGCCCGTTGACCATGTCATCGGTCTTGCTGCGCGCCGTCAGCATCAGAATCGGAGTGATAAGCCCAGCCGTGCGGATATCATGACACACGGTGAACCCGCTTTTGCCCGGCAACATCACGTCCAGAATGATCAGGTCAAAAGAATTTTGCGTAGCTTTCTCGAAACCCTCATTTCCATCGGCTGCGGACACAACCGTATAGCCTTCATTGCGCAGGCGATCGCCCACCGTCATGCGCAACGCTTCTTCGTCTTCCACGAACAACACGTTACCGCGCACGCCCATCGCCCTCCTTAAACATATATCGGCCTGCGGCGATCGCATTGTAAAGTAGCTGTAAAACCCTCCGGGCGCATGGTCCATCTTACCTTTTTCTTTCGACTCGATTTCCATAAGGCATTGGCTGCCTCGCAGACCATAACAATCAGCACAACCTCGAACACAGAGAGGGGAAAGCGCTTCATCGGCGTAGTGTTCGCCAGCAAAATTTAAAATAGCTTACTTGAATTAATGTTGGTGGGCCCGCCAGGATTTGAACCTGGGACCGACGGATTATGAGTCCGCTGCTCTAACCACTGAGCTACAGGCCCGACGCGTGCGTATGGTACATCCTACACTGAATTGAATTGAGAGATATAGGCCCGCGCGAATCGCCGCCAGATAATTCCCGAAAGCGCCCGGTAAGAAGTGGGGGAGATTCATTATTGAATGCATGTCTGGGTTTCAGACGTTCGCAACCTGTCGTGCTGGCGGGCGAACGAGGCTCACAACTCCAACGATTTTCAATAATCAAAAACGATCTGACACCCGCGACGGGTAAGCTCAATTCCTTAGTATCGATTTTGCAGGGCAATGTCATCCAATTCGTTTCGCTCGCCACATTTCGAAAAGGTGTTCCACCCGCTGCACAACGGGATTGCGGTGACTTGTATAAGGACGAAATTCGGCGAGTGGCAATTTTCATGACGAAACGCACGTGCCGGCGCCAATTGCCGGGAAGATGAGCTGCCAAGTATCGTTTTGCGACATGCCAAACTGGAACGTTTCCAGAAGATAAATGTCTTCTCCGTTCTTTGGTTCGATATATTCACTTCGATTAGTTTAGTCTCAGATTTGTCTTAGGTTATCAGTGTCGTATTTCGGACGACGGGGCTGCGTGTGGCGAGTGGAAAATATGCCTGCGACAGAATCGCTTCTCCGTCTCAGAAAAGAAGCCCAAGACGTTTTATGTTCAAGTCTCGCCGGGGTTTAATTTCTATCATAAAGACCCCATGTAAATTGTGCGAACGAAAGTTTTCGTTTGAAATTAATCTAGCGAGGATCGGAATGATATTAAAAACTTCATGTGGAAACAGAGTGAGCCGAATTCTTCTGGGCGACGCTTTTGTAATTTTGCTGCTGGCAGTTCGAGGGGTCGAAGCTGGGGAGGAGCACGTTCACGTGGTAACCGACTGGAGCCATCATCACGTGATCTTTTCCGAACCTAAGTCTTTGATGAAACGGTTTGAATTGTCCAGAGATCCTAGATACGTGCAGCAGTGGATGCGGCGCCGCGCGGAACGGCGGGATGACCACGAAGAATGGCGATGGCGGCGTGCGATCGAACATCCGGATCGCATTCAGGGGGACTGGAGCATAGACATGGGTCTGGGGGCAACGGTGGGCCCGAATAACTATCCCGCAAAATTTTCGTTCGACCCGACCTCCGCGAATTGTGCGGTCCCAACTCCACCCGTGGGACAACAACCAGATTTCGTCGTCTACAATACAAGCTTGCCAGGATCGAGTTCGCAAGCCACCATCGCCGCGATTAACAATCTGTATTCCGGTTGCACGGGCAGCCCGACAGTGTATTGGGCGTATAACACAGGGACGACGGGAGCGGTTGTGACTTCGCCCGTTCTATCCAGTGACGGCAGCCAAGTGGCCTTTGTACAAAGCACGCCGGGCGCAGCGACTTTGGTCATTCTGCGGTGGGCGGCGGGTACGGGCACGCTTTCCAGCCCGGCGGTGCCGGCATCTGGAAGTTGCACCGCGCTTACCGCGCCGTGCCAGACGACGATCACATTCTCCACCGCCAACGGCGACACGACTCCTACCGACACGCGCTCGTCGCCAATTTACGACTATGCGGGCGACACGCTGTTCGTCGGCGACGCCCTTGGTTTCCTGCACAAGTTCACAGGCGTGTTTTTGGGAACACCGACGGAAATAGTGTGTACGTCGACCACGATAATGGCCGGTTGCACTCCCCCCGCGGGCAAGAACCTTTGGCCGGCAATTGTGGATCCGTCCGGCCAGTTGAGCAGTCCCGTGGTGCTCGATGGCCTAAACGAGGTTCTGGTGACTGACACGCAAGGTCTCCTCGGAGTAGTCGACATGACAGTCGGTGGAATTGACGACGCGGGCAGCACCACCACGGTCAAATTAGCCAACCTCGGGTTTGAGGATGCGCCACTCGTGGACTTGACGGCAGGAAAGGTATACATCTTTGCGCGATCCGATCTTGTAAATCTAACCGCTGTCTATCAGCTTCAAATACCGACGTTTGCCGACGCCCTTGACAATGCCACGGGACCAGAAGTGCTGGTTTCGAACAGCGCCACGACTCCCGTCACGGCCATGTTCGACGGAGCATTTGACGAGGCCTATTACGATTCTGGTGGAACAGGAAATTTATACGCTTGCGGCACAAGCGGCACAGTGAATGCGCTGTGGCAAATACCAATCACGTCCGGAGTAATGGGTACACCGGTACTTGGGCCGTCGCTTACAACGGTCGACGGCTCATGCTCGCCCATCACCGAGTTTCAGAACGGAGCCACCGACCGGATATTCGTTAGCGTTCCCGCAAATGCGGTGACAGCCACGCCGATCGGTTGCCTGCTCGTGACCGGCTGCATCATGTCCTTTGACATCACCAACCCCGCGACTTGGGGCACTACGAAAAGTACCGCCGCTACGGCAAGCGTGACCGGAGGGACCAGCGGTAACATCATCGATAATTCCTCGTCGGCTGGTGGTGCTTCGCAAGTGTACTTTACGCCCCTGACGGACCAACTCTGCACGACATCAGGCGGAACCGGCGGTTGCGCCATCCAGGCGTCACAATCAGGGCTGGATTAAAATTGGCAAACGAGGAAGCGAGAAGTGCGCCTGGACGAGAGGACTGCGCGACGAAGCCGGATCCAGAAAGCCGCGAAAGGTTAATTCGGCCGCTCGTCGCCTCGGGACATTACGACGCGTTCAATTAATATTTGCCTGAAAAAAAAGTTGAAAAGATTTAACAGGGAGACTTCGTCTCATGAATCTGGGTCGACGAACCTTTTTTCCGGCTGGTATTTTCGGTGCTCTCGCAATTTCCGCTTTGCCTTGTCTTCAGGCAGCAGCGGAAATGACGGTGCGGAAAAAGGGAACGTAAAGTGGGTCGCCGACATGGTGAGCATGTGGGACGTTGTCGCTGCTTCCACTTCTGCGGAAGTTGACAACCTCAAAGCATTTTTCGCGGATGATTGTGCGTTTCGGCTGCGGCCGACGGACATTGCGCCTGTTCGTGGATTCGACGTCGTGCAGGCCGCCATCCGGCGAGGGACGGCGAATGGGCAGAAGATTCATCATGAGTTGCTCGATCGATTTGCAAAAGGACCGATCGTGGTTATTGAGAAGCTCAACCAGTTCATCGCGGCGGAAAAGACGCGCACCTCTCATGTAGTCGCGGTTTTCCTAATGAAGGACGGCAAGATCGCGGAGTGGACGGAATATTTCATCGACGCCGCATAGTGTGCTGTAAAGACTTGTCTGGCGCGACCGGATCTCTGATTCGGATGACCGGCTCACTTGAGACCGGCAAGAAAAACCCCGCATTGACATTTATTTAAGTGCGCTGTAGATTTTCGCCTCAATCCACAACTGCTTAAGACTGCTCAAGGAGACGTTCGATGCGGATGCTGATGAAGGTCATGATTCCGGGTGCGGAAGGAAATGCCGCTATAGTCAAGGGAACACTCGGATCGACAATTGGCGCGATTCTTGCCGACATCAAGCCTGAATCGGCTTATTTTTTGGAAGAGAATGGCTTAAGGACTGGAATGATTGTATTTGATCTGGCAAAAACGTCGGATATTCCCGCTATCGCCGAACCCTGGTTTCTAGCCTTCAACGCGAGAGTGGAACTTCACCCTACTATGACCTTGGAGGATTTGAAGAATTCCGCACCCGGGATGGAAAGTGCTGTCCAGAAATACGCCAGTCCTGGCCGCAAGTGAGGTTCTGCTGCAAGCGACACTCTGCTGGAAATAATTACCAAGATTTTTAGGATGGCGGAGCCACGGCACCCGGTTGGGTGGTGGGCTGCGCCATCATGCCTTGCGCGGCGATCAGGTCGCGGGCCGGGGCGCGCATGGCGGGCCACTTGCGCAGGAATACAAGTCCTCCAATACAGCTCACGAGTCCGCCAAGCGCAACCGTTTTCGGCGCACCGATGTGATCGGCAAGAAATCCTGCCAGCAACGAACCAAAAGGCGTCATCCCCAGAAACATCATCGCGTATAAAGACATCATGCGCCCGCGCAACTGGTCCGGGACCATGGCCTGAATCAGCGTGTTGCTGGCCGTAAATTGCATCATCATTGTGAAGCCGGAAAGTATCAGAATCACGAACGAAACCCAGAACCAATGCGAGAGGCTGAAGAGCACCAGTGAGGCGCCCAGCCCAGCCGCCGCGAACGCCAGAACATTTCCCAAGCCCTTCAATTGCTGGCGCATAGCCAGCGCCAGCGCGCCGAACATCGCGCCGACGCCGACAGCCCCCATTAGCGTGCCGTAGGAGGAGGCTCCTCCATGCAGAATTTTTACGGCGAAAATGGGCATCAACACTGTGTAAGGCAACGCCGTAAAACTTACCAGAGCCACCGTCATCAAAATCATGCGAATCGGCTTCGTCTGCCGCGCGAAGCGGATTCCTTCACGCAGTTTCTCCAGCGGCGAAATTCCATCGCGCACCACCGGCGGTCGTTGCGTGCGCATCATGAAAAGTCCTGCGATCACGGCAAGATAACTTAATCCATTCAGCAAGAAGCACCAGCCCTCGCCAACTAGCGCGACGAGGATGCCGGCGATTGCGGGACCGGCGACGCGCGCACCGTTGAACATGGACGAGTTCAGGGCGATTGCGTTCAACAAATCTTCGCGGCCCACCATTTCGATCAGGAATGATTGCCGTGCCGGCACATCGAATGCGTTGATAATGCCCAGCAGCGTGGCCAGAGTAATAATTTCCCACACCACGATGTGATGCGTCAGCGTCAGCGTCGCCAGCGTAAATGCCAGCGTCATGGAAGAACTTTGCGTGGCGATTATGACGTTACGTCGAGGCCAGCGGTCCGCGACAATCCCCGCGACCGGAGAGAATACAAAGATTGGCATCTGTCCCACGAAGCCAAGCAAGCCCAGCAGCGCGCCGGACCCGGTCAGCCGGTAAATGAGCCAGGCCTCCGCGACGGTTTGCATCCAGGTTCCGACGAGCGAAATAATCTGTCCGCTGAAAAAGAGCTTGAAATTGCGGTGCTTTAACGCTCGGAATGTTACACGCAGACCTGAGGTCGGAGCTGTCGTTACAACGTCGGCGGTTGTGGGACCGGAATCAGACATTTTGTATCAATCCACTCTTATTGTAACGCACGACCGTCATCCCGATATAGCGAGAGCGCGCAGCATCGAAAACTTCTTTCTGAAAATTTGGGGGTCACAGACCAGCCGCCATCGCCCGGCACTGCTCGCGAAGCCATTGATGGCCAGAATCGGGCGATAGCCTGTGATGCCACGAGATGATGGATTTGAATCTTTTTAGTTCCGATGGCCGGCGGAGAAGCGGATTTTATGAGGGCAACGTGAAGCGCCACGCCGCGGGCGAAAAACAATAACGCAAAAGTTTGCGAAGGGACGCGAGAAAAGCGACGTGCGGCCGCAGGCCGGTTTCACGCGAACGAGGCGTTGGGACCAGTGCATCGCCCGGCATTTCGGCAACGAACTTGAAGGAACGCAATCGTTACAATTCCCCGCTATTTCGGAACTCCTGACTTTTAAATTTCCATTTAAATTTGCGTGAGCGGAGAACCTCATCGGCCGCCCGATGGACAGCGAGCCGAAATATATTCCACATTCTTTGGATTAACGGTTTGGTGTATATTGCCCGTTAGACGCAGGGCCCACTAATATTCAGGAAGTACGCGAAACGCTTCAACGCAGCGCGTCGTCCAAGCATGAAGACAGCCACATTGCGGCATCACGTCCAAGTTCTTGAAATGTCTAGCGGAGAGGGAATTATGCGATCAAAAAGCTTATTGCTGATAGCCACACTTTCCATAGCAATTTTTGCTATTCCGTGGATGCCTGGTCCCGCTGCGGCTGCGGAAAGCTCGGGTCCGGCGGCGATTTCCGGAGTTGTGACTTCGCAAGAGGACGGGCCGATGGAGGGCGTAGTGGTCAGCGCCAAGAAAGACGGCTCGATCATTACGGTCAGCGTGATCAGCGACAACAAGGGGCACTTTAGCTTTCCGGCAAGCCGCCTCGAGCCGGGCCATTACACGCTGAAGACGCGCGCTGTTGGATATGCGCTGGATGGCGCAGGCGCTGCGGACGTTGCCGCGCAGAAAACGGCAGCTGCGGACCTCAAGCTGAAAAAGACAAAAAATATTGTGCCGCAACTCACGAACGCGGAATGGATCATGAGCGTTCCCGGCACGGACGAGCAGAAATCGTTCCTGTTGAATTGCGTGAGCTGCCACACGCTCGAGCGCATCGTTCGCTCCACGCATGATGCAGACGAATTTACGCAGGTGATCTATCGCATGATGGGCTATGCGCAGGTGAGCCAGCCGATCAAGCCCCAGCGCCGCATGGAAGCCAATCGCGGCGGCTCGCCAGAGCAGTACCGCAAGCAGGCGGAATATCTCGCCACGATCAACCTGAGCAGCGTCTCTCAATGGGAGTATCCGTTAAAAACTTTCCCGCGCCCCGCGGGCAAAGCCACGCACGTGATTGTCACCGAATACGATTTGCCGCGTCCGACGATTGAACCGCATGACGTGATCGTCGACGAGCACGGCATCGTCTGGTACACCAATTTCGGCGAACAATTTATCGGCCGGCTCGATCCCAAGACTGGCGCGCTCAGGGAATATCCTGTGCCCGAATTGAAGCCCGGCTACCCGCAAGGCTTGCTGGACATTGAAGAAGATAAGGCCGGAGATTTCTGGGTGGGCATGATGTTTCAGGGCGCCCTCGCGAAGTTTGACCCGAAAACTGAAAAGCTCCAGACGTATCCTCTCCCGCCGGAATTTAATGACAACGCCGCGCAGCCGAATATGCTGGGAATGCGCTATGACGTCGACGGGAAAATATGGACGGACAGCGCCGGGCACTACGATATTTTCCGCCTGGATGTGAAAACCGGATCGTACGAACGTTTCGAGCCCATGAAGCATCTTCCTGACGATCGGCAGGGCACAATTTACGGCATCGATTCCGACTCGCACAACAATTTGTATTTTACGGATTTCGCGACTGACTATATCGGCCGCATCGACGCAAAAACCGGATCCACTTCCTGGTTCCAGACGCCCACAAAACAATCGCGCCCACGTCGCATCCGCACCGCGCCGAATGACATGGTGTATTTCGGCGAGTATCAGGGCAACCGCATCGGCATGCTAGACCCCGAAACGAAAAAAATTACCGAATGGCCACTCTCCGTTCCCTGGTCCGGCCCGTACTACGTCACGTGGGATAAGAGTGGCAACCTATACACCGGCGGCATGACCACCGACCGACTCTCAAAGATTGATCCCAAGAGCGGCCAGGACACCGAGTACATGATGCCGCGCGACACGAACATGCGCCGCCTCTTCGCCGACGACACGACCACGCCCGCCACAATCTGGACCGGCAGCAATCACGGTGCCGCGATTGTAAAGATCGAGCCGCTGGATTAATTGGTTGGCGAACCGCTTCAGTAGTTAAGACGTGTTGGATTTTGGGTGCCGCACCCTTGCAGGTTTTGGAAGGGTGCGGTTCTTTTTTGGGCGTGTCCATTTTCTACCAACTCGAATCGCCCTATCCGTCCGCATTTTGGGCGGGCGACTTTCTCATGCCTGTCATTCAATAAATGGATGTGAGAACACCCCGCCAATGCACAAACCGCACGGCATCCCCTGCTATGATGTACCGCAATGAAGGTCACTGCAGCAGGCGAACCCGACGAAAATTCACTAAACGTGCCGCATGTCGCGTACGCCGTAAAAAAATCGGCAACACTTGCCGCGCTGCTCACCGGCGTAATCGCTTTCCAATTAAACGCCTCCATGGTCGCACCCGCCGTGCCGGAAATTGCGCGCAGATTGCAATCCACGCCGGGAATGGTCGGCATCTCGCAAACGCTTTTCTTCCTGGTGGGCGGAATCGCGGGAATTGTCTTGACCCGTTACAGCGACCTCGAGGGTCGCAGAAAAATTCTGCTGTACTCGCTCGCGGTCATGAGCATCGGAACGGTCTTGGCGATGCTCGCGCCAAATGTCGCCCTTCTTTGCGCCGGTCGTCTGCTGCAAGGCGCCAGCGGCTCGATTTTTCAGATTACATATCTAATTCTGCGGGATATTTTGACGCCCAAACAATTCGGCCCGGCGCTCGGCTTGGTCACCGCCATCAGCTGCGGCGTGGGCGGCGCGGACCAGTTTCTTGGCGGCATGCTTTCCGATCACTGGGGGTTTCGTTCTATTTTTTTCGTGATTCTTTTGGTTGGGACTATTGGCATAGTTCTGTCGAAGCTCTACGTGCCGGAGTCTGTTGCAAAGGTGGGCGGCAGCATGGACTGGCTTGGCGCGGCGGCGTTATCCGCCGCGCTGATTTTTGTAAATGTGGGCGTCGCGAGCGGCGGCTCGCAGGGTTGGGCAAGCCTCGCCACACTCGCGTTACTCGGCGTCGCCGCGGCGTGCTTCGTGGCGTTCTGGTTTGTTGAGAAATGTAGCAGTCACCCGCTGATTAGCACCGCGCATTTAAAATCGCGGCAGATATGGCCCATTGTCGCGACAACGCTCGCGACGCTGACCGGACTTTTTGCGGCCATCAATTTTACGGTGGTCGTTTTCAGCCAGGACACGCGCGCGGGCTTCGGAATGACGGCGACGACCTCAGCGCTTTTGTTTCTTTCGCCAGCAGCGGCCATCGGAGTTTTCGCGGCACCCGTTACAGGCTGGCTCGCGCCGCGCGCAGGCTGGCGCGTCATCATGTGGAGCGGATTGACGCTTAGCATTTTTACTATGGCCGTGGCTACGCTGATGCTCGATCAAAAATGGATCGTCGTTTCAGCTTTCGCGCTGCTTGGCATTTTTTACAATGGGTTGGCGCTCACTACCATTAACGGTCTCGGCGTAATTCTTTCGCCGGAAGACGCGCCAGGGTCACTTCCCGGATTAAATGGCGCGTGTTTTCAAATCGGCGCAGGCCTCGGCATCGCGCTTGTTGTGCCGGTAGTGAGTTCCGGCACTTACGCGAGTTATCAGGAAGCGATGTGGATTTCCACCGCGGTTGTTGTTTTGGCGCTGATCGCATCGTTATTCGTACGCGGAGCCGCCGGTCAGCGCGAAGAAAAAATTTAACGTTTTGCGAGGAGCGACACCTAATTCGTCATTGTGGGTCGGGTCTTCAGCGTCCGCGGAAAAATATCTTGGGCGAGTTTTTGAGTAGCACAAGCACTCTTGCCTGTGCGGGTTTTGCAACGTGCACACAGCCAAGGGTGGCTGCGCTACTTGAATATGCAATGTCATCGCAGCTTTTCTTTCTTTCGCAATGGCTCGACAATTGTTAATTTCGCGGCTGATGCCGCGAACCACAATGAGCAGTCACGAGTCAGCTTTGGGTGAGTCCAGAAATCATTCAGGAGAATATCAAGATGACCGATCCGAACAGCAAAGTCCTGGTCGACAAAAGTGCCGTTGGCATCGGCGAGCGGCAGTTTCATATCAAAGTTGCGCCGGGAGAAGTTTCCACGGTAGCGCTGCTGCCGGGCGATCCGTTTCGCGTGCCGCTGATCGCGGAATTTCTTACGGACGTGCGCGAGATTGCCCATAACCGCGAACACCGCACCGTGACCGGCATGTACAAAGCAAAAAAAATCACGGCGACCTCGACGGGTATGGGCTGCCCGTCCACCGCAATCGCGGTGGAAGAACTCGCGCGCGTCGGCGTGCAATCTTTTATTCGCGTGGGCAGTTCCGCAGGGCTTCAGCCGCAGGTAAAGCCCGGAGATTTGCTGGTGAGCGAAGGTTCGCTGCGAAATGATGGAACGACCGCCGCGTATGCGCACCCGGGTTATCCCGCCGTGCCCGACCTGCGCATCACCATCGAGCTCGAGCGCTGCGCGCGCACGATTGCCGCAAGAGAAGGTAAATTTGCCGTACACTCCGGCATCTCCGTTTCGGATGACGCGTTTTACGCCGAAACTCCCGCATGGATCAGCCAGCTCAATTCGCTCGGAATTTTAAATGTGGAGATGGAAGCTTCGGCGATGTACGTCGTCGCGCGACTGCGCGGCCTGCGCGCCGGAATGATTTGCTCGTGCTCCAGCAATCTCGTTTCGGGCGCAAGCCTTTACGACAATGTCCACGAAGCACTGAAAAATGGCTGGATGTTCAGCATCGAAGCAGCCCTGGAAACCGCGGTGAATTTGAATCTATAGAAGCACTCTCAAGAAACGTTTTTGTGGGTCGGGTTTGCGTGGCATAGGCTTCAGCCGCGACATTCAGAGATTTGAAAAGCAAGTACCTCGGCCCATATTTCCGACTGAATTGTATGTTTCCCGGGAACGCCAATCTCCTGATTGGCGCGAGGCAAAACGCCAATCAGGAGATTGGCGTTCCCGGGTTTGTCTCAACTCAATTGCTGCCAGCTGCGCTTTGAAATTTTGAAACCATATCGGCTGGGTCACGTTGCTATAATGCGCCTCTTGATCACTGGTCGGCGCGGCTCCGTACCTTCGGTGAGAAAGTCAGGTTAGCACGTTACGGTTGAATAAAATTATATGAAGCTGAATTTGCATAGCCATCTCGAAGGTCGTCTGCGGCCCTCCACCGCCGCTGCTCTTGCCGCTGAAGCTGGCGTCCCGCCGCCCAACGGCGGGTGGGAACGTGCGTTGCAGCTGGATGACCCTGCCAATCTCACCGTCTATCTATCAAAAGTCGCCGCCACATATCCGTTCTTCCGCACGCCCGCACACATCGCGCGCATTGCCTGCGAAGCCGTGGAAGACGCGGCCGCCGATGGCACCGATTATCTCGAACTGCGCTTCGGCCCCGCCACGCACGTGCACATGAGTTTCGATATGGACTCCATGATGGCTGCCGTGTGCGACGGCATCGCCGAAGGAATGACGCGCACAAGCATTCATGCGGGCGTGGTGATTGCGGCGCTGCGTCATCACGACGAAGCAACAAACATCGCCGTCGCGCGCGCCGCCTGCCGTTTCGCTAAAAAGGGAATTGCAGGCTTCGATCTCGCGGGCGACGAATCTCTCTTCAACGATCTCTCGCAGTACGAAAAGCCCTTCGCCATCGCTCGCGCGGCGGGCCTCGGCCTGACTTGCCATGCGGCGGAGGCCGCGCCAGGCTCGGCCGCGCGCGAAGCCGTCGAGCGCTTCGGAGTCACCCGCATCGGCCACGGCGCGCATCTCGCTGAAGACATAGAGTCCCTGCAATGGATTCGTGACCGCGGAGTCGTCGTTGAATGCTGCCCCACCTCCAACTGGTATACCGGCGCCATCGCCCGCCGCTCCGATCACCCCGCCAAATATTTTCATTCCCAAGATCTAAAAATCGTCCTCGGCGATGACAATCCCATGCAGACAAAATCCCAGCTCTCAAACGAGCGTCGCGTATTGATTGATGAATTAGGATTTAGTGAACAGGATTTGCAAGAACTCGACAACACCAGCGTGCATGCGGCGTTTGTCGAAGATGCCAGGCGACGAGAATTTGTTTCGCGGCTTATTCAAGGCAAAACGGGCATGGATGAGAGATAGTTCCAAGGGCACGGCGTGCCCTGCCCCTACCGTGTATACGCAATCTACCAATCAGAATCGGATGCGCGACATCTTGAAATTAAGCGCACACAGTTCGTAAGAGTTGCGGATTAACTCTGGATCTTACTACTGCACATTCTTTTCCAGCCAATCCATGAAGAATTTGGAAATATCCGCGCTGTTCTTTTCGGACATGAACTGGTGCCCGTTGCCGCGAATTCCCACGTCCTCCAGATTTACGTATTTGGTTTTCACGCCGGCCTGATTGAGCCATTTGGCTATGCAGCGCGAATAGGGGCGATGGTAGCTGGCTTCCCCCGCCACGTTGAGGACGGGAATGTTTTCGAGGTTAATCAATTTTCGCGCGGGCTCTTTCTGAATCCAGCAGGGAATGAGGTCCGGTCCGTCGGCATTATCCTCGCGCATCGTTTGTAATTCGGAGGCGTTCTTCACGGGTGGATCGTAGGTAATCGGATCGTTGGTCAGTCCCCACACGCGGCCTGCTCCGGTCGCGCCTCGTTCCGCGTTCACGATGGGCGGCGCGACAGGCTCCGCCGCGATGATTCCTTTTACGAGCTTGGGTCGCGCGTCCGCCGCGAGCCAACCCGAGGGCGCCACGCCCGAGTGCAGCAATAGGATCACAGGCTGATGAATTAGATCCATGAGCTCGATAATGTCATCCGCGGAGAGCCGTTCCATGTCCCTGCCGGTGGGAGTCTCGGTATCCGTCTTGGCAAAATAATCGAAAATCGGATCGCCCATTTTGCCCTTGTTCGGCCCGTCGCCGGGCCATTGCGTATATTTGGAAGACTGCGGCCAGCTGCTTTCCGGCGTCGACTGGGGGCGCCCGCCGGACCAGACTTCTTCCATCAACTCGCCCGTTCGTGGCGGAAGCAGATCCCCATCCACACCCGGCACATACGCCGAGCGCCCGCGCGCGGGAAGGTCAAGCATGTACACGGTATAGCCTCGATTCACAAAATCGTAAGCCCAGCCGGGCCGGCCATCAGGAGTTTGCAGTAGCGCCACGTTCGATTCTCCGCCGCCGCCCTGCACAAAAACAATCGGATATTTGTAGCGAATCTTTTTCGGGACCCACGTTTCCACATACATCGCCCCGCGCATGATGCTTCCGCCCGGCGTCTTCACCCATTTGCCACCGACGTAGAAATGTCCCTGGCGTGCAATGTTGGCCGTGGAAAATGTGGGCACGGATTTTAGAGGAGGCACGAACGGCGCATCTTTTTCCTGCGCACTGATTTGCACAACGGTAGCCAATGAAAGGAGAAAAATCGCGGCCGCGGCCCAAATTCTGGAAACTTTCATCGCACACTCCCCCGGAAAATTATTCCTGAATCTAATATTTTAAAAGTCGTATTGTAAATCGTGTAAGAAGCAAATACATCGCGCCGCGTTTGATTGTCAAGCGCTGAAATGGTTATGAAGGGCTTTGCCGTTCGGAAAAAATCGCCCACTCCGTCCCGAAACGTGGGCCGGAGAATCCTCTACGAAACCATAGGGCACCTCGCCTTCGTAGCGCCCGCCCGCGTTCGGGGCGGGCAGCTTTTTTTGCCTTGCGGATTTAACTTTTGAGAGGAGTAAGGAGCAGGCCCAGCCGGGCGGCCTGCGCAAATGCCCGGAAGTCGCGGTCGCGCGTGAGCAGCGGAACGCCCCGGTCGATACAACTTTGGGCGATCAACGCGTCACCAAGCCTTGCCTTGCGATGCCGCGCCAGAACCTTCGCGCGCAACGTTCCCGCCCTTTGCCAGTACCCTGGTTCAACGCCTATTAAGGGAACATCCGTGAACATTTTGGCCACGGAGAGAGGAAGCTTTGGATCACTCAATAATTCCGATAGAACAGCGGGTACCATCAGAACGCGCCGATCCTCCAAAGCTTGATCGAGCATATATGTGTCTTCGTCCTCGGCACCGTCGAAATAGGCGATCCAAGTGCTCGTATCGACGGCAATCATCGGTCTGATTTAAGTTCCGCGAGCGTCCGCGAGAAGTGAACTTTGCCGCGAAGTTCCCGAAGCTGCGCGTAGGTTTGCGATGCGGCCACGAGTTGCAGACCAGTTCGGATCGTTTGCGTGATGCCGGTTCCGCTGGCGCGCTGCGCTTTATCGAGCAGTTCCGGCGGAACCTCAATCGTGATCTTGCGGGCTTTTGGCATAGACCGAATTATACCATACAGAGCACCAGCATTAACTACGGTACTGCGGGCATTTCAATATCATGGTTTCTCGTGGGCAACTTGCGGAAAAAAAATCGCCACTCCGTCCCGAAATCGAGGGATGGAGTGTCCTCTACGAAACCGTAAGGCATATTGCTTTCGTGGCGCGCGCCCGGTTTCTGGCGGGCAGCTTTTGGGAGTTTGCTGACTGGAGAGGAGGGCTTCTTAATTCGCAGAAAGCGCAATTTAAACGGCGGGCCGCGGGTAGTTACTCCGTGAAAACAATTCCAACCGCGGTGCGCTCTTTATCTTCCTGCGTTTCGATGCGCACAACGTATCCGCGCAGGCGCAGCGGGCTGTTTACGGAGCCGTCGATGCCGGGATTATCGAGCAGCACTTGCAGTTCGGATTGCAGCTTGGGGCTGTGGTCCAAATAGATCAGCGCACCCTGCAGGGTCAAATCGCTGATTACGGTTTCTTCTTCAAATGACTGCCCTGAATCCGTGAGGCCCGTAACGCGCGCGCGAAAATGCGCATCGCGCCGCAACCCTTCGCGCGACGCCGGAATGGCCACGTCGAGTTCTTCGTCGCCAAGGGTCATCACCATGCCCTCGGCCGCAGCCCACACATTCGCAAACCTGCCGCGCGCTTCGCGCAAGATGGCGTCCACCGATTTATCGGTAGAGTCAGGATCGTGATGAAACAACACGAGATTTTTCACGCCGGCGGATTCTGCAATTTTCAAGCCCTCGAGCCAGCTGGAGTGTCCCCAACCCTTGCGTGTTGTAGCTAATTGTTCCGGGCTGAACTGCGCATCATTAATAAAAATATCGGCGCCTTCGGCAAGGTCCAGCAGACTTTTATCGAGCTTAGGATTGCCGGGCTCATTGTCCGTAGCGTAAACGATGGTTCCTGCGGATGTTTCAAAACGGAAGCCCAGACATCCTTGGGGATGCTCCAGCCAACGCGCTGTGACGCGCGCGCCTGGCACGCAAATTTCATCGCCGCCTGTCACCTCCGTAAATTCCCGGCGGGCATGCATCGATTTCAAGTCCACCGGAAAATACGGATACGCCATTTGCGCTTCAAATACGCGCTTGAGGCTTCCCGCGCCAAGATATTCGGAGCGAAAACTATAAAAATGGAAGCGATTTTGGTCAGCGTATAAGGGAGCGAAGAACGGAATTCCCTGAATGTGATCCCAGTGATAGTGGGTGACAAAAATATGCGGCTCGTGTTTTTCGGGTTCCTGTGCAGCTTCCAAATGGCGGCCGAGCATGCGCAGGCCGGTGCCGCAATCTAGAATGATGCGGGCGCCCGCGGGGGTCGTCAGTTCGACGCATGCCGTGTTCCCGCCATAGCGCCAGGTGGCTTTGTCTACGGTCGGCGTAGATCCGCGCACACCCCAGAAACGTAACGAGGCCACGGGTTGGTTGGACACCCTGCGTGACGGTTTTGTAGCTGTTTCAGGCGAAATGGAGTAGGTTGATGGCACAAATACTCAAGTTAAGTGGCCTTTTCATACTAGGGAGCGTCCCAAACTTAGTCAATTGTCTTCGTCACAATGTGTGCGTGAGTTGCACGCCTTGTGGAAACCCGTCTAATGACGGACAAAGCCTCGATTATGTTGCACAGTCAGTAATACCGATCGTCAAAAAGCCAGCCAGCTGCCGCGAACGCGAGGCCAACGATCCCGAATTTGAGCGGCCTGAGCGGGATTTTTCAAGGCGCCAGAAAAACCTAATCTACTCCTATAGGCTGGAATCCAAGTACAATGTTCGCATGCACGTTCACGCACATGGCCGCGATCATGCTGGCCATTCTCACCACACTCATGACCATAGCCATGGCATGACTAGGGGGGTATTAGCGGGTGCAGTGGCGGCAACTTTTTTACTGGTGGTGGCCGAGCTTCTGGGCGGCTACGTTGGCCATTCCATTTCTTTGGTCAGCGACGCACTACATAATCTTTCTGACATTCCGACGCTGTTGATTTCCTGGATCGCTCTGCACTGGGCCGCTCGTCCGGCCGACCATGAGCGCACCTACGGCTACCAGCGCGCCGGCGTGCTCGCGGCATTTACCAATGCCATCTTGCTCGTTTTGGTTTCGATCGGCCTCTTTTATGAGGCATTCGAACGCTTTTTGCATCCCGTCGCTGTGCACGAAGGCTGGATGATTGGCGTGTCGCTGCTGGCGCTGGCGATCAATGGCGGAATCACGCTTGCGCTCGTTGGCAGCCGGCGCGATCTGAATTTGCGCAGCATACTGGTACATAACTTAGGCGACGCGCTTTCGAACATTGGCATCCTGATCGGAGCCATCGCCATCCGCATGACGGGAGCGCAATGGCTCGACCCCATGATCGGCGTGGTAATCGCCGCGCTCGTCCTGTGGTCGACCAAGGGGCTCCTGCAGGAGGCCGGGAACATACTCTTGGAGGGCCTGCCACGGGGAATTAAGCTAGAATCGGTTGCCCAGTCCATCCTGGCGGTAAAAGGCATCCAGGAGGTCCACGACATCCATATCTGGACGATTGGGACGGATATGGTGGCGATGTCCTGCCACGCGCGCATCCCGGACATGCATATGGACGAGAGTGAAAAGCTCCTGCAGGCCGTGTGTGCCGGGCTGGAAAAGGATTTCCATATCACCCATATTACGGTGCAATTCGAACGCGCCGGCCTACCCCAGGAAGCGGCCAATATCATGCCGCAGCCCGTGCAATCCGCAAAATAGCGACGGTTATTTGGTAACACAGGCTTGAGTCTGTGGGTGTAGTCGTCGACGGCTCGAAATCCACAGGTTGAAGCCTGTGCTCCCGACGGCTAAATCCTATCCCGCTAATCTGTTGTCCATCTTCCCTCACCACGCGGGTTATGCTATAAACGTCGGGCCGTGGAGCGGATGATGCAAATTGAAACGAATGGCGGGACGTACGGCGACGATTCTAAAGAACAGCAAGCTACCGTCGAGCACCCGATGAGTTATTGTCCGGTTTGTTCGGAACGGCTGGAGCCGAAACGGTGCAAGCTAGTCTGTGAGAAGTGCGGGTACTACTTGTCCTGTTCTGACTACTATTGATTACCAATGCATTTCTCAGGCACTCGAACTTCAAATTTGCAAAAACGCTTACGCCAGGAGGATAAACCGTGGCATTGAAAATGACGGATCATGTAGTGGACGGAGTGGATGTGGTGGCGATGGAAGGGCGCATCGTGCTGGGCGAAGAGAGCACAGCGTTGCGTGAGAAAGTGAAATCGTTGCTGGCCTCCGGGCAAAAGAAGATTGTGCTGAACATGGACAACGTGACATACATTGACAGCTCAGGGCTCGGCGCTCTGGTGGCTGCGCATACGAGCGCGCGCGCGCAAGGCGCATTTCTGAAGTTGTCGCACTTGGGATCGAAATTTCAGGAAATATTGCAGGTGACCAAGCTGTTCACCGTGTTTGAGGTGTATCCCACGGAAGCAGCAGCGATCGCCAGCTTCGCCAAGTAAATTTCTTTAGTTTTGAAATTTAAATGCCGCCGAGGATTAAGAAACCTCGGCGGCATTTTATATTTGGCAGAACCATTTCCGGTTTACCTGTGGCCACATCGTACGGTCACGATTCACTGTGCACACTCACCGTGAAGGGTATGCGGTGCCGCTATGGCGAAAACGCGTTGTTTACGTCCCTCTAGAACGCGTATTTCAACCAGAGTTTGATCTGCCGGCCGCCGTTGATTGTGATGCCGGTGTTATCAAAATTTGAATCAGTAATGGTGTAGGACGGCGTGAACAGGTTCGGGTGATTGAACGCGTTAAATAACTCCACCCGGAGCGAGAGTTTCTGATCTTCTTTCCAGAAATGGATGGGGAAGTCGCGTTGGACGGCTGTATCGAAGTAAATTTGTCCGGGACCATGGATTGAGTTGCGGCCCACGTTTCCTGGTGTGGCGGTGTACAGTCCCGCAGCATTAGTTGTCTGTGCGGGAATTAAGAAGTGGAACGCATTTGCAGGCTGCGGTGCGCAGGGACCATGAGTATTGAAGGCGCAATTAAAATCATAGAAGTTCCCCGCCGTCAAAGTGGTGTTCGTATAGATATTTCCACCATCAATACCTACTGAAGTAAAGGGGGCACTCGGATTTCCCAGATTCGGCCGTGAGTTAGAATGTCCGCTAAAGCCATTATCAAAGCCGTCCATCACACTGTTGGGCGTGCCTGATTCAACGGAAGCAATGCCGGACCACTCCCATTGATCGGTCAGCGCTCGCAGAAAAGTATTTCGATGGACGTACGGGACTTGCCAAACATACGCGGCACTAAACCTGTGCCGCTGATCGAACGCCGACGGGCCCCAATCAGAATATTGCTTCGTGAGAACCTGAGGGTAGGACGAAAGGTTGACCGCAGCATTGCTGCCCAATTGAAAAATCTCGGATGCGTCGTCCATAAACTTTGAATACGTATAGGACCCGCGCAACACTAATGAGCGGATCTTTCGTTCCACTTCGACTTGACCCGCGGAATACCAGGATTGCCCTTTATTGCTGCGTATCCCGATTTCTCCAAAGTTCGGGTTGGAGTAAACGTATTGAAATGTGGATGAGTCCAGGCCCAGAGCCGGATTGAAATCCTGATTGGCGAAGAGGTGGTCGCCTCTTGTTCCCACGTAAGCCACCGTCATGACCAAGCCGAGCGGCATTTGTCTTTGGACATCGACATTCCATTGCTGCGTCAGCGGATTATGCAGATTGTTGGCCATCGATTCGATAAAAAACGTGGTGTTCAACGCTGAAGTGATACTCGAGAGTGACGACGCATTTGAGGTCCCGCGATCGAGCTGGATGGGTATGCTGCCGCCGAATGAATTGGGTTGCGATCCTTGCGTGTTGTCGGCAATGTTTGAAAACATTCCGTCATAGTAAATTCCGTAACCCGCGCGGATTACGGTTTTGCTGTCTCCAAAAAGAAATTTGCCCCAGTGCGGCGTGTAAGCCAGCCCGAGTCGCGGAGCAAAATTTCGCTTGTCGGGATTTTGTTTGTACGAGAACAAGCTGTTGAACAACGCCGGGTTACCGGGATCGGCGTAGGCGCTCGTGGCGATGGGCAACCCAACTCCGACATTGGTGTTGAACGCCGGGAACGCCAGCGAATTCGCCAGTGCACCCCAATATTCGTAACGCAATCCGGCAGTCAGGGTGAGATCATTCCTGACCCTCCACGTATCCTCAATGTACGGCGCAAACATGTTGGCATGAGAATCATAATTGGGATTCCCGAAGCCCCTCGAAACGGAACCTGGTTCCGAGCCCGTCTGATCGTCGATAAAATTTCCCAAGGAACTGTAGGTTGTTCCTGTTGTATCCGTGCCTCCAAAGTTGTAGGTAATGGACCCCCGGGTGTTGAGCGAATTCAGATCGTGAAGATTGAGGATCGTGACGTCGATGCCAGCCTTGATCGTGTGGCGGTTGGCCGAATAGCTCAGCGCCTCTTGAATCTGGTAGGTATTATGGGATCTGCCCTGCGGATAGCTGCTGTCTACGCCGATCGCTGGAAAATTGATGTCGTTTCCAAACTGGATCCACGAAAGATTTGCCTGGGGGCCGCTGGCCGTCGCGGGTGTTAAAGCGAATCCAAAATTAATATTGGTGTAGGAAGCGCGCAATTCGTTCAGCAAGTTGGAAGAGATCGTATGCACCCATTGGCCGCGGATAATTTGTGAATGCCCGGATTGCGCCGTTTCGAAATTGGGGAGTGCGTTTGGATTCGCAAATGTGTCAGGGGAAAGGCTCGAAGATTCCCGGATGATGCTGCCCGTCAAAACATCATGGTCGGTAAAATGCCAGTCCATGCGGTAATTCCAATCATAACCGTTGGAAACTGTCCTCACATTCTGCAGTTGGAACGGCCCGATTTCTACGCTAGGCCGGGGATTTCCCGACGAGTCGAGGCCGAGTGGAACCAGCTTCGTCGAGGGCGTTCCGGGCGTTCCGACCAGTGGGCCAATCGCGGTCAGGAACGTCGAAATATTTGCGTTTGGTTCGAGAGACTGCAGCGTTGCAATTCCCGCGGGCGTCGGTAGAAATACTCCCAGAGGGCCTGTCGATAGCTTACGTTCGCGGTCCCACTGGGCCGTCCCGAACGCGAAGAGCTTATCCTTTATGACCGGGCCGCCGGCATCGAATCCAAAGGTATTTTCGTTGTCGTACGGATTCTTAGTAAGGGGATTAGAAACCTGGTCCTGAGCAGGAATGGCCGCCAGCGCCGAATTGCGATTGATTTCCCAGAGTTCGCCATGAAAATTATTAGTGCCGCTCTTATAAATGATGTTTGTAACCGATCCGCCGCCTCGGCCGTACTCCGCGCTGTAGGCGTTTGTTAGGAATGTAACTTCCTGAATCGCACCGTAGTTAACAGGTTGATAGGACTCGCCGGTAATTCCAGCATCGTTATTGTCCTGCCCGTCGATCAGGAAATTGTTCGATCGCGGGCGCGTACCGTTTACCGAAAAAGATTGGCCTTCCGTCAAATTTGCATTGACCGCGCCTTGTCCCTGAGGGGTGTCATGCACGCCGGGCAACGTCATCACCAATTCAGTAGGATCACCGCTGCTGTATGGAAGTTCGGCAATTTCCCGACGCGTGATGTTTTCGCCCAGTTCGCCCGATTGAGTCTCGATGACTTGAGCAGCTGGAGCCTGTACTTCGATAGTCTGTTGCGCGGTGGCGATCGTTAAATTCCCATTAATCGTCGTGGTCAGCGATCCTGTCACTTGAACGCCAGTGACCGTGACGGTGCTGAAATTAGCCGCCGTGAAGGTCACCGTATACGCTCCAGGCTGCAAACCTTCCAGGCGATACGTTCCCACTGAGTCTGTATGGGTTTCATGTCGCTGTCCATACTGGGCGCTTACCGCGGAAACCGTGGCATTTACGACCACTGCTCCAGTCGGGTCGGTGACAGAGCCTACGAGGGTTCCATTGCTGGTCTGTGCCCATACTTGTCCAGATAGTGCGAAGAAGATTATCAGCGCCGCTAATCGCGCTGCTATTTTTGCAGAATTCAAAATGCCCCCCTTAAAAGTGTCTTCGTCTTTATATGTAGGCACGTTTTTTTATCCGTTTTTTGGGTTCGGGCCCCGAACTAATGTCAGACAACGAAACCTCGTAGCCTGCAGGAAGGAGAGAAAACTTTTCCCAAATCGTCCTCCACGAAATGGGCGTCGGAACAACTTTGCAGCTCTAGCAAAACAATAGTGATTGAGCACTGCTAATAACACGTTAGGAACTAAAGGAGTTAAGGTCAATAGTCACGAATGGCAAGTTTCGATAATGAAAACACTGGAGACGGCGATATGTCTTGAATTGATCAAAAGGCGGGACTTAGGCCGGCGGCGATTGAAGGAAAAAAGTATCAAAACGAAGCTGAGAGCGGCACTGGCAGACTCATTTTCCAGCACCGCTTCCGCGTCAGTGCTTTGTATACACATCAAAACCTGCTCACATTTTTAAGCGATACATCGTAATTCCGCTCATCAGCTTCGGAAAAAAGTCTGTGGATTTTTGCGGAAGTACTTCGCCCGCCATCGCCATGTCCGCAACGGTTTCTACGCTGACGGGATTCAGCAGAAAGCAAATCTGCGCGCGCCCCTCCTCTACGTCGGCGATCGCTGTGTCCATTTCGCGTTCGTACGTGATGTTCTTCTCCGTCTTTACTGCGTCCGGCGAGATGTTCAGGCCGCGTTCGATAATCAATCTGTGCAGCAGCACCACATCCAGCTGCCTTTGCGCCGGCGAAACTCCTTGCAGCAGGCTTTCGAGGTCCGCATCTTTTTTCAGCACAAAAATATGGAACGCGCCATCGCCCGCGTAGGCTCCGATGGCCCGTTGTTGCTGGCCCTTAAGCAGGTCGCGTCGAAATTGTTCATAAACCTGCGCCTGATCCTGGTCTCCAGCAAAAGGGTAGGAAGTCACGTCGAAGGCGTTGGATAAAGCCGCGCGGATTTTCCCGAATGAGAAATCGGGAACGTTGGCGACGACGCGATGTGTCGGAAGAATGGTCAGACCTTTTCCCGCGGTGTTGAATATGCTCATCATTACTTTTTCGTAGGGGGCGTCGGGATCGACGCGGCCGGCCTTCGCGCGGCGCTCGTCCCGGTAGGCCATCGCGGTTTCATAACGATGGTGGCCATCTGCGATCACCAGTTTCTTGTCGGCCATTTCGCGGCGAATTGTTTCCAGCGTTTGCGTGTCGGTGATGGGCCACAACTGGTGCACCACATCGTACTCGTCGCGAAGTTCAACTTCTGGTTTCTTCGCGGCGGCCGTTGCATCCAGCAGCCCGTCAATGCGCGCTGCGGGATCGTTGTACAGCATAAAGAGCTGGCCCGTATGCGTCTGTGTCTGGCGCAGCAACTCCATGCGGTCTGCCTTTGGCCCGGACAGAGTCTGCTCATGGCGAAACACCACGCCAGCGGAATAGTCTTCGATCCGCCCGATCGCGATAAAACCTTTGCGCGTTCGGCGTTCGCTCGTTCCCGGCACGGTGTACTCCTGAAAGTACGCGTAGAGCGAGGGATTATTGTCTTGCACGATCACGTGAGCGCGAATCCATTCCTCGAGCGTTTTTTCCGCGCGCGTGTATACGTTGAATTCCGGCGTATCGTCCGGAAAACTTTTTCCTTTTTCTACGGGGATCAAATTGTATGGGCTTGCCGCAGCGTATTTCTCGGCCATCGCGGGCGTGATCTTGTCATAGGGCTGCGTCAGTACTTTCGCGGGATTCACTAGCGCCGCGTTGTATCGATAAGCTCGAAACGGAAAAATGTCCGCCATTCTTACTTCCTCCAGTTTTTCTACTAAACGTGCCCGCCTCGCGCATTTTCATGAAAACCGCAGGGAGACTTTGCTCGCATGAATTCCAACCGACTATATTACAATTAAAATTTCACTGGAGGCCGCAGAAGATTCATGGGGGACCCTAATACTCGCTTTTCGGAAGTTCGTGCCTTGATTTTTGATCTGGACGGCACGCTGATCGACTCCAAACTGGACCTGGCGCTAGCCGTGAATGCAACTTTGGCCGAATTGGGGCGAAAACCGCTGCCGCACGACGAGATTTTCAGTTACGTCGGAAGAGGGGCTCCCGCACTAATTTCGCGAGCCCTGGGACCTGCTGCTTCTGAGCAGGATTGCATGCTCGGTCTGGAATTTTTCATCAAGTATTATTCCGCGCACAAGCTGGACAACACAGCGCTGTATCCCGGCGTGCGCGAAACGCTGGATGCGCTGAAAGGCATGCCCATGGCCGTGTATACGAATAAGCCTGTCCGCGTGAGCCGCAGTATTATCGAGGAACTCGGCGTGGCAGAACATTTTCGGTACGTGTATGGCGGCAACAGTTTTGAGCGCAAGAAGCCGGATCCGATGGGCGTAGAATTAATCCTGCGGCAGTTCGGCGCCGCACCCGCACAGACGATGTTCGTTGGTGATTCCGAGGTGGATGTGCAAACCGCGCGCAACTCGGGAACATGGGTGTGTGGCGTGACGTATGGGTTCGGCAGCCACCGCCTCGCGGAATATCCGCCTGATTTGCTCGTGGATAATCTTCTGGAGTTGATTCCGTACTTGTCCAGCAGCCCGCTGCAACGGTCCCGCTGAAATTTGGAAACTCTTCGTGGCACAGCCACTCTTGGCTGTGTGAACTTCGCAAAACCCACGCAGGCAAGATTGCCGGTGCTACTTAAACCCGGTCGCCCAAGCGATTTATGAACGGCTTGTAAAATTTGACGAAAACCATTCCCAGGTTCGCTTCAATCCGTCTTCAAATGTAACCCGCGGGTGATAGCCGAGCGCAACTTGCGCGAGGCTGATGTCAGCTTGCGAATCGCGGATGTCGCCGTCCCGGGCGGGCGCGTAATTTGCCTTCGCTGGGCGGCTCGTGACGGTCTCTAATAATTTCAACGTGTAATTGAGGGTGGTGCGAGTTCCCGTGCCCACGTTAATCGCCTGGAACGGGCCGCTCGCGGTTTCCGCGGCCAATAAATTTGCGTGCACTACATTTTCGACATAGACGAAATCGCGGGACTGCTCGCCATCGCCGTACACGGTGGGAGTGGTTCCGTTCAGCAAATGTTCGTTGAACACGGAGAGGACGCCTGAATATGGAGAACCTGGATCCTGCCGAGGTCCGAAAACATTGAAGTAGCGCAGTGAGATAAATTCGACGCCATACAAATCCTGAAACACACGACCGTACGCTTCACCCATTTGTTTGGAAACGCCGTATGGAGAGATAGGTTCGAGCGCGGCACTCTCAATGATAGGCAGCGCAGAGGATTTGCCATAGACCGCGCAAGTGCATGCAAAAACCACTCGCCTTACTTTTGCTTCGCGCGCCGCAATGAGCACGTTTAGCGTGCCGTTCGCATTGATCAGATTTGTTTCCAGCGGATCCATAATCGAGCGGGGCACGGAAGTTTGGGCGGCCAAGTGAATCACGCAATCCACATCGCGGCACGCGTGTTGCAACGCTTCCAAATCCACAACGCTTTCCTGAACGAATTTAATTTTGGAGATGGCGTGGGTAAGGTTTTCGACCTTGCCCGTGGACAAATCATCGACCACGATCACGTCATGGCCGCGTCGCACCAGTTCATCTACGGTGTGCGAGCCAATGAATCCCGCGCCGCCTGTGACCATGTACCGCATGCGATCCTCTCTTTCGCGTTCATTTGCAGCCGGCAGCGATGCACGATTTGCGTAAATTATTTCGCACGCGCGGCCCGCGCGACCGGCCGTGCTCGCATCTAAACACCAGGCCCAACACTTCTGGTTTCCAGGGCGTTTTTTTTGTAACCTGAATACAGCCTGCCGGCGGCCCCGATTTGCGGCGTCTACGTTAGCATGCTGGAAAGGACTGGCGCGACCTGCTTATGACGCTCCAGGCCCAATTCATTGCTGAAGAATTTTTCACGTGTTCATCGATTTGCGGTCTCCGTGCTTCTAGTGGCGGGAATGCTGACACTCGCATCTCCGGGATTCGCGCAACAGTCTAAACCCCCGAAACTTGCCAAGAAACATGGCAAAGCTCCGGTCACCCAGTCGCCGCCAGCGGCGATTGTGGTTCCGTTCAAGTCGGGAGAAAATCTCGACTACAGAGTTCTCCTGTCGAAATATGCGTTGAACGCCGCAAAAATTGAAATTATGGTTGTGGAGCAGCGGAATTTCTTTGGCCATCCCGCTTGGCATTTCCGCGCGTCGGCGCACACTACGGACACGACACGAACTCTTTTTCCGCTGGACGATCAATTCGATTCCTACACTTCCGCTGCCAATTTATTTTCTCTGCAATTTGAGGAATACCTGCACGAACGTGGAGAGACGCAGACCAACGTGTACCGGATGACGTCGGAAGGAGATGCCTCGCCGAACGACGCCACCGCCGTCCGCGTGGCTCCAGGCACGCGCGATGCGATCGGTTTTTTATACGATTTGCGCGCGGCGGATTGGCAAAAAATGCCGGAACTGCGCGCCCCGATCTTCGACGGCAGAAAATTGTACGACGGTGTTGCGAGCGTCGATACGCCGCAGGGAAGCGTAACGGTTCCCGCCGGAACATTTCCCGCGTTTCGCGTGGCAATCCATTTGTTCGATCACGGCAAAGAAATAACGGATACGAAGCTGTGGGTGTGGTTCACGAAAGACGCGGCGCACACGCCGGTGCTGGTTGAAGCAGAAATCCCGTTCGGAACAGCGCGCATTGAACTCACGCATCTGCCCTGAACGGGATTCCCATATTTCGCTCAAAACGTTTGTGCAATTGCTTTGGCAGCTTTAAACCAGAACAATTTTGTTGCGGTTGCGCGCGATGCGCCGCGTGGCATTGCGCGTATCGACCACCAACTGCGAAGACTCGACGATCATCGGGTAATCGTAGGCGGTGTGGTCGGTGGCAATCAGGACGCAATCATAAGTCGCCAGTATTTTCGCGTCGATGGCTACGGATTTCATTCCTTCAAAGTTGTAGTGGCGCAGCTTGTGAATCTGTGCGAAGTGCGGATCGTTGTAATCGACGAGCGCTCCGCGCATCGTCAGCTGCTCAATAATTTTCAAGGATGGCGATTCGCGCAAATCGTCCACATCTTTCTTGTAGGCGACACCGAGGACCATCACTTTCGAGCCTTTTAGCGATTTCTGACGTTCGTTTAATGCCGCAGCAACGGAATCCACCACGTGATAGGGCATCGCGGTGTTCACTTCGCCGGCCAGTTCAATGAAGCGAGTGGCGAAATCGTATTCACGCGCCTTCCAGGAAAGATAAAAAGGATCCACGGGAATGCAATGGCCGCCGAGACCAGGGCCGGGATAAAAGGGCATGAAGCCAAACGGCTTTGTGGCCGCGGCGTCAATCACTTCCCAGATGTCGATTCCCATGCGCATGCCCAGCATTTTTAGTTCGTTGACGAGTGCGATGTTCACGCAGCGGAAAATATTTTCGAGCAGCTTGGTCATTTCCGCGGCTTGCGTGGAACTCACGGGAATTACTTTGGCCACAATCTGTGCATACAGCGAGCAGGCAGCGCGGCCGGATGGGGGATTGACCCCGCCAACGACCTTAGGAATTTGCGCCAGTCCGTACTGTTTGTTTCCGGGATCTTCGCGCTCGGGAGAAAACGCCAAAAAGAAATCCGTGCTGATCTGATCGTTGTCCGGACCGTGCGCCACGGGGCACTTCATTCCGGTTTCTTCGAGCACTGGCAAAACCAGTTCTTCCGTGGTGCCGGGATACGTCGTGGATTCAAGTACGACCAGTTGTCCGCGCTGCAGGTGCGGGCGGATGGCCTGCGCCGTGTCCGTCACGTAGGAAAGATCGGGCTCGCGGCGTTGATCGAGCGGCGTGGGCACGCAAATGATAATGGCGTCGACTTCGGCCAGGCGCGAAAAATCGGTGGTCGCGCCAAAATGCTTCGATTGCACAAACTGCTGAATTTTATTTTGCGGAATGTGCTGAATGTAAGATTGTCCGCGATTCAGCTTGTCAACCTTGTTTGGATCTGTGTCAAATCCGGTTACGCGATGCCCGGCTTCCGCGAAACGCAGGCCCAGCGGCAGGCCAACGTATCCGCAGCCGATAATTCCAACACGTAATTGAGCTCCCTTAAAATATTCTGGTCTGCGATCGGTAGGCATCGATTTTTTTTCTACTCCTGTGATTTTCTTCAATTTCTCGTTTATGGCCCGACTATAACAAACTTCTTCACCCGCGCAACACCGGATCACCGCATCTATGTGCCCAGTTGCCTATCACATAACTGGAAAACGAATTTGGTCGAGGGGAAATTAGGGAGTTCCACTGCGCTTCTGGTAACACAAGAGGATGAGATCCGCGCGGCGGCGTACGCCAAATTTATTCAACAGATTCGAAACGTGAAATTTTACCGTTCGCTCTGAAATGTTCAGCTTGCTGCCGATTTCCTTGTTGGCCAGATTTTCCAGCAGCGAATTCAGAACTTCCTGTTCTCTGCGGCTCAGGTCCGCCGCCGCGTCCACTTTCAAGCGTCGCGAGTGCGAGCCGGCCAGAACCGAATCGACAAAGCCCGAAAGCACCGAACGCGGAACCCAGAACCCGCCCGTCGCAACCAGCGGAAGCGCGCGTGGCAATTGTTCTCTCGCTTCCGTGTAGCTGAGCAATCCTTTGGCGCCCATCTGCAATAACGAATAACTTTCGGTGGAGTCGAATTTTTCGGCCACAACAATAATTCGCGCTTCCGCGTGCTGCTCCAGAATATTGGAAAGCAGCGCCCCCGCGGCGGGCTTGGCCACATGCGCGTCCACTACGTACACAGTTGCTTTCGGAATTGGCAGATGGCGCAGGTCCGGACCGAGTGTCGATTCCAAATGGCGCGAAACCGTTTTGAAATCCGGATCACTCAGCACGCGTTCAAATTCGCTGAGCACCAGCGGGTGCGGCGAAATCAAACAAACTTGCAGAGCATTTTTTTTTGCAGTCTTCTTCACAGAGATTTACATTAACGGAAGTGGGAATGAGGAGCAAGTCTCGCCCATCAGCAAGTTGCGTAGTCACACAACGGTTACTGAATGGCGACTTACGCGCGTGAATCTGCCGAAACAGCTGTCGTTCGTTCATCCGAGACTGGCAATCTGGCCCGCCGGCACCCCACCCTTTTGGACAGGTTTCTTATTGAGCATAGCTGCACCCCGCCATTTGCGCCTGTTCAAACCAGTCGCGCTATTCTGGTGGAACGAGAACTCCTATGACCACCACCGCAAAAGTACGGAAATATACCCGTATAAAACTGGCGAAAGCAAAGATCGTCGCCTGGGAGCATCTGGGCGAACGCAACGTTTCCACGGTCCGCGTTTTGGGCCTTGGCGGTTTATTTATCAACACTCCTGCTCCCGCGCCTACCGGCGATTACATAAAACTGGTGTTTGAGGTGCCGGACGGGGACGTACGCGCTCGCGCCTTGGTGTGTGACAGCCGTTCCGGGGAGGGAATGGGCATACAGTTCGTTTCAATGGGTTACGAAGCTCGGGCCCGGTTGAATAAGTTGCTCACAGCGTCCGCGCCGGTGTAACCCGTCTCGATTCAGTCGGCCTCGACCGCAATCGCACGCTCTCGCAGCAGTTGCGCCCCATACGGCCCAGACCTGTCCGCGACGCACTCCAGTAAGTGACGAAAATTGTCAGATTGCGCTCGTTCCGAGCATTCCTCGGAAGAGTCGTCTCCCGTATGGGAAAAGATTTTCCTTTAATATCAATTCGTAAATTCCCTCGAATTCCACCACCATGTTGGCCGTGCACCCGGTAATTCCTCTCAGCCGTTGATAAGTAGACAATTAGCGCGGCGTTGGGGAGTATCGCGCGCACCTCTGTCCAGCTAGTTTTTTGAATTAGTTTGGTTCATTGTGTGCTTTTGGTTAATGGGGGCGGTGCTCAACCTTGAGCACCCGACTCAAACCACTTATGGCAACCACAGCTATTTCTAGAGCGGGAATGAACGATCGGGCAGGCAGCCTTCCTCCGTCCCACCTTATTTTCGGGCGTTCTGTCTTCATGCAGACGGCAAAGCAGAAGATCGATCGGGTAGCGCTTTCCGGCGTGCCCATCCTTATCGAAGGCGACAGCGGGACTGGGAAAGGTCTACTGGCTGCGTTCATCCACAATCTGTCGTGCCAGCCCGATGGCCAGTTCGTGAAGGTAAATTGCGCAGCAATTCCTGGCGCGCTGCTCGAAAGCGAACTTTTTGGATATGAGAAGGGCGCGTTTACGGGAGCGAGCAGTCCCAAGCCCGGACGAGTGGAACTGGCGGACGGCGGCACACTATTTCTGGATGGCATCGATGAAATCGATATGTCCCTGCAGGCAAAATTGCTGCAGTTATTGCAAGATGGCCAATTCTGCAGAATCGGCGGACAGGAAGACCGCCACGTACAACTGCGCGTAATTTGCGCGACGAACAAGCGCCTGCAATCGGAGATTGCAAACGGCCGGTTTCGCCAGGATTTGTACTATCGAATTAACGTAGTCAGCATCGAGCTTCCCGCGCTTCGCACAAGGTCCGAAGACATCCCGGAGCTGGTGGCGCATTTTCTGCAGTCCCACAAGGCCCGTCACAACATGCAGGCTCGGCCGCTCTCTTCCGCCGCCCTAAATTTGCTTATGAAGCATCCGTGGCCAGGCAACATCAGAGAGCTTGAAAACCTGATCGAACGATATGTAATCCTCGGTTCCGAAGACTCGATTTCCAGTGAGCTGCTGAACTGGGGAAATCTGCACCACGATTCTCCGGAAGTGGCCGTCGAAGGCCAGATTCACCTGAAAATGGTGACGAAGCAAGCAGTCCACGATCTGGAGCGAAAGATTATACTGAGTGTGCTTGAAGCAAATCACTGGAACCGGAAGCGCACGGCCACAGCGCTGAAGATAAGCTATCGCGCGCTTCTTTATAAAATTCGTAGAGCCGGTTTGCCGCGCAAGCGAGGTGTTCGGGTGAACGGTTCGCGAGCCTTTGCTAGCTGTACTGATGACACCTAAGTTATGGCATCGACTGCGCTGAAGTTGGCTAAATTGCAGGCATCGTCACGAACCGAATTATAACGCCCTTGGCCAAATACCCCCGCGATTTTTCGGGTTAAATGATGAAATCGAGGGAAAATTGTGGAAATTCGTTTCATCGCCCCTCCGTTCGAGCCCCAGCAGAACATGCGCCGCGGCCGCTACCGATTCAATCAATATTCCCATCATAATCAGCACGATATAAGCGGATCGCCCGCTCTAAGCTTCAATGAGGGAAATAAATTGCCACTTAGTGGCACACTTGTATGCTCATCCCCAGCCACCACGCAGAGATACTCGATGCTATATTTATGCCTCTAAATAACTAAGGTATAAGCTACTTAGAAAAACGTCACCTCTTCGCAGCCGACCGTAAGAGGCTTGGCCCGTCCATTGCTCTATTGCTTGATAGCTATACGTTTGTGTGAGCTATACCAATACGTTTTCCGCAGCCGTTAAGAGGTGCAATGTCAGCTCGGGTGGACGAGAATTTTCTGTCGGTGACGGTTCCGGAAGCGCGCACGCTTCCATACCAGCATTTTGTCCATGGCACGAGCCCGGCGATGCGGGCGCTACAGAGAACCATTACCGACATTGCGTCGACGGATATTCCAGTCTTGCTGGTTGGCGAGAGCGGGACGGGCAAGGAAATTGCCGCGCTTGAGATTCACAGGCTTTCCAGGCACAGAGAAGAGCCGTTTGTAAAATGCGGCTGCTCCGGCTTGTCTGGAGATTCGTTGTCCGCACGCCTGATCCGCCCTGAAAACGCATCGGAGATGGAATCGGCGACGAGCGGATCGCTTTTCCTGGATGGTGTCAACCATCTGGAGATGTCTGCCCAAGGGCGCCTGCTCCACATGCTGCCCGACGGCAGCGGCAGGCCGCCAGAAGGTTGCAACCGCATGCGCGTCATTTCCTCGACGACGCGAAATCTGGAAGAGGAAATGAAAAGCGGGCGATTCCAGGAAGAACTCTACTATCGAATTAACGGAGTGCACCTGCGCCTGCCGCCGTTGAGGGATCGCAGCGAAGACATCCCAGCGCTGTTGGAATTTTTCTTCAAGAAATATACATCGTTGTTTGAGCGCACGGAACCCAAGATAAGCGACGGGACGATGAGTTTGCTGTTACGGCATTCCTGGCCAGGAAACATTCGCGAGCTGGAAAACGTTGCGCGTAAAATTGTGGCGCTGGGGGACGAACATCTGGCAACACATGACCTGTCCGTCGAGAATGGGTCGAAGGCGCCCGACCCACTCCGTGGCGCTCCCAAAATACCCGAACCCGTCTTCGCACTCGGTCCCACTCGTTCTCTGAAAGAGGCGGCGCGAGCTGCATCGCGTGTGGCTGAGCGAGCCATGATTTTAAACCAGCTGGAACGTACGCACTGGAATCGCAAGAAGGCTGCGCGAGAGCTGCAAATCAGCTACAAAGCGTTGCTCTATAAATTGAAGCAGTTGGGACTGGACGGTTCGGGCGGTCCGGAAGAGCAATGAGGAGAACCACGATGAAGAAGAATATATTTGTGTTTGTAGTCGCGTGGGCTGTGGTGTTTGCGGGGAGCGCCCGTGGCGGAGCGCAGGATAAAAAGTCCGGCAAAGAAGTGCCGTCCTTTCCGTCTGCGAATGCCGTGTTAGGCGACGATCCCAAGGCCGCCGCTCCGGCAACAACAGATCCCGCATACGTCATTGGGCCGCAAGACATGCTGGACATTAATGTCTGGAAAGAACCGGACATGACGCGCCTGGTGCCCGTTCGCCCCGACGGCAAAATTTCGCTGCCGCTGATCAACGACGTTCAGGCCGCAGGCTCAACGCCGCAGCAACTGGCCGCGGACATCACTACAAAATTGAAAAAGTTTCTGACCGACCCACAAGTGACCGTGATCGTCACGGCAATCAACAGCCAGCGCGTTTTCGTGATCGGGGAAGTGCTGCACGCGGGTGCGTTTCAGCTGGTTCCGGGAACCACGGTTTTACAGGCACTTGCAAATGCCGGCGGATTCACGACATTCGCTAATGTAAAAAAAATTCACGTGATGCGCGTGGTGAACGGCAAACACGTTGAGATGCCTTTTAATTACAGAGAGGTTCTGAACGGCGACAGTCAAGATCAAAATATTAAGCTTGAGCCCGGCGACACTGTAGTCGTCCCGTAGGCGCGAGGCGCAAGAGGTGAAGCAATGAAGGCCTGGAAAATAAGCGGGACTCTCGGGTTCGCGCTGCTGCTGTGCGTGGGTTCTGCCATGGCGCAGAGTCAGGATCCCCGGCAGGGTATGCCGCCGATCGATCCGAATGCTCCCCTACAGCCGTTGGATACAACGACGGGAGGGCCGAGCCAGCCTGCGCCGAACAGGCCGCCGATCGGTGCGGCACGCGGAGTCGACGCGCCGTTCGATCCACAATCGTATGACCCTTCGCAGGTCACGCCCGACCCGAACACTTTGGCCGGAGCCGCCACTTTTACACTCGGTTCGTTGCAACACCGTGTGAACATTTTTGATCCGGGAATTTCCGTCTCCGAACTCGGCGAGTTTGTTCCCGGTTTAAACGGCAAAACAGTTACGGTGGGGGAAACGGTCGCGACCGGCAGCCTGAACTTTTCGCGAACCTGGAGCCAGTATCATTTCAGCACGCTCTACACTGGGGGCGAAACTTTCAATGAAGGATATGGACAGGCCGCGACCTTCTTCGGAGCCACTCCCAGACATTTTCAGTTTCACGATTTGGTTGCCGCGCAGCAGATAGACTGGGCTCGCTGGCACATTCTGTTGATGGACGATTTCACAGCGTCCCCAGGCGCGGCATTTTCCGGCCAAGGCATGGGCGGTCCCGGACTGGCCGGCGAATTTTCTTCCATGCTGGGGGCTTCTTTAACTAGTTTGTCGCAATCTTTTTTGCCCTCTGAAAATATCAATACAAGCCTCGTGATGCGGCTGAGGAATTCGGTCGTCGCGCAGGCCCAATATGCGTTGAGCCGCCGATCGTCCATCACCGTGGCAGCGTCTTACGGATTTCTGCACTTTGATATTCCTACTTTGCAGAACAGCGAAATGATCAACGTGCAGGGCGGTTATGATTATCAGCTCGACCCGTCGGATTCTTTGGGCATCCTCGCCAGCTACGGCAAGATTGATTACACCGGAACCGGCAGATCCACATCGGAGTACGGCGGCGCGCTGGCTTACGGTCGAAGGATCACCGGCCGGCTGGCATTCCAGATTGCCGCAGGACCCCAGGAAATTCGCATCATCGTGCCCGGCGGTGCGGGAAACTTCAACTTGCTGTTCGTTTCGGTGAACAGCGCACTGACGTACCAGAGGCGTCGAGGCGGAGTTTCGCTTAATTTTGTGCGCGGGCTGAACGGCGGTTCAGGCGTTTTCCTCGGAGCGACGAGCGATACCGCTTCAGGCGCGGCGCATTATCAGTTTTCGCGTAATTGGACAGGCTCGATCAATGGCGGAACTTCTTTAAACTACAATCTGGCCCCTGCTGGCGTGGCCCGCACGAAATTCTATAATTGGTTCGCGGGCGCTAATGTCGGGCGTCAATTGGGTCAACACGCGTCATTCAATCTGAATTATGGAGCGATGGAGCAGAACAATCCGATCGGATGCACGGTGGCAGTATGCGGCGGCACAGGCGTGGAACAAACTGTGGGGGTGTCCCTCAACTGGCACCTGCTGCCAGTTCGCAAAGAAGGCCGTTAATACCATGCGCTCAAAGTACAGCGGGTAATGGACGACCAATGGAGATTTTGAGGTTACGGCATGTATAAGAAATTTTTCGGACTCAAAGAAAGTCCGTTCAATGTTAATCCCGACCCGCGTTATCTCTTCCTGACGCCGTACACGCAGGAAGCGTTGGCCTGTTTGACGTATGGGATTGAGACTCGCAAAGGATTTATTCTCCTCACCGGTGAAGTAGGCACGGGCAAAACGACATTAATCAACAAGCTGCTGGAATGGCTGCACAAAGAGCGTGTGTTCACCGCGTTTGTGTTTAACCCGCGCTTGAGCGTTTCGCAATTTTTCGATTTTATGATGGCGGACTTCGGCATTCCCTGCGAGTCCCGGCAAAAGGGACAAATGCTGGTGAAGCTGAACCAATGGCTGCTGGATCGCTACCAGGCCGGAGAGCGCGCGGTGCTCGTCGTAGACGAAGCGCAGAATCTTTCACCGCAAATGCTGGAAGAAATTCGCCTGCTGACGAATCTGGAGACGTCGACCGAAAAATTGCTGCAGATCGTGCTCGCGGGGCAACCTGAACTCGTGCAGAAACTAAACCAGCCGGACCTGCGACAGCTGCGGCAGCGCATCACGCTTCGCGCGCGCACCCGCCCCCTGACGCTCGAAGAAACGCAGGGATACATTCAAGAGCGCATGCGCATCGCGGGCGCCGAGAATCCGGATATTTTCAGTCCGGAGGCTGTGGCGACCGTGCATCGGTATGCTCGCGGAATTCCCAGAGTAACGAATCTGCTATGCGAGCACGCCCTCGTGAGTGCATTCGTCGATCAGAAAAATCCGGTGCCGGCCGAAATTGTGGAGGAAGTGGCGCGCGATTTCGAGTTACACATCGTCGATCCGCTGGCGCAGGCTCCCGCTCCGCAACCCCTTACTCAAGTGGGACTGGCCCATGCGAACGGCGAAGGCAATGGAGATCAACCGCCTCTGATCGAATCTCTCCTGCAGGCGCTAAATACGCTTGTAGACCGTCTCAATCAGGCCGAAGCCAACACGGAATCCAACACCGAAAAGAAAACCTAACCCGCACGTTCAGTTGATTTCCGCCATGGCCAAATTGGTCAATGCGGATGAAATTGGTTTTCTGAGTACGAGCACCCTGTTGTCCTGAAGATGAGAAAGCATCGCGCGTACAAGACGTCCTGCGCCAATGGATGCCGCGGTTCTGTAAATTTGACCCGCTCGCCGATCGGAAATGGAAAGGAAATCTTCAAACCACGCATCGTATTTCGCGAAGTAACCTCAGTAGGAGACGCTTCAGCCCATTTGTTTAGATTTGCATGAATTAGACGTAACCCAGACAGGCTGAAGCCTGTCCCACCTTCAATCGAACAGATTAAAGCGAATGATGCACCAAAGCGTGGAAAATCCATCTTTCCACGTGATCTTCTTGCCTTCGGCGTAGGTGCGGCCGGCGTAGGAAATCGATACTTCGTAAATGCGCCAGTTGCCTTTGGAGATTTTCGCGGTAATTTCCGGCTCGAATCCGAAGCGGTTGGATTTTAATTTTATGCCCTGCAGGACTTCGCGGCGGAAGACCTTGTAGCAGGTCTCCATGTCCGTAAGCTTCAGATTTGTAAAAATATCCGAGAGCAGGGTTAGAAATTTATTTCCGGCATAGTGCCAGAAATAATGAACGCGCTGCGGTCCGCCCAGAAACCTCGATCCGTAGACGACGTCCGCTTTTTCTTCAAAAATTGGTTCCAGAAGTTTTGGGTAATCGCGCGGGTCATATTCAAGATCCGCATCCTGCACCAGAATGATTTCTCCTGTGGCAGCTTCAAACCCGCGGCGCAGCGCTGCGCCCTTGCCGCCGT
This sequence comes from Candidatus Acidiferrales bacterium, assembly GCA_035696345.1. Classification (GTDB taxonomy): domain Bacteria; phylum Acidobacteriota; class Terriglobia; order Acidiferrales; family UBA7541; genus Palsa-360. The sequence continues at coordinate 52,225 of DASRQU010000070.1, read as the reverse complement.
TTTCCTGCTGAAACAGGAAACGAATATTCGAGAGCGATAGACGGGCTTTTCCGTTTTGCACGTATACTTCGCGCTTGCCTTCCGATTGCGCCTTGTCGAGATCCTCAAGCAGTCCTCGCGTTCCGTCGCTGGATTTGTCGTCGATCAGGATGATTTCCTTTTCGATCGGCGATGCCTGCACGCGCAGCAGGACCTCTTCGATAAAAGCTCGCTCGTTATAGACCGGGATTATGACTGACACTTTCATACCGATTCACGCATCCCCTTTACGCATCTCCGCTTCAGTTTGTAAAACCATTTACAGGCGAATGCCAAGCCCACAAAGGCTTTCGGACCACATGATTGAATATGCATGCACGGAACGCAAATGATTTGGAGTAGTGTTTTGCTCAGCTGACACTGTCTCTGTGATTTTAAGACTTGGGCGAGGCAGGGTAGAACCCACGAATCGCGTTCCAGCGGGTCAGGATTAATTCCAGAAACATGAGCAGTCCGTCGGCCGCCACGTTTACTTTGGTCGCGGCATCATGCGACCAGCGCACCGGAATCTCCGCAACACGAAGCCCGTGGCGCTTGGCGAGAAAAAGAATCTCCGGATCGAAACCAAAGCGTTCGATGCGCTGCTGCTCGAAAACGATGAGCGCGCGTTCCCGTCGAAAAGCCTTGAACCCGCATTGCGTGTCGGAAAATTGAATGTCTAGAATCCATTGCACCATGTGATTAAAGAAAATCCCGGCCATTTCACGGACGGCGGATTGGTGCACCTGAATCATATTGCGATCAATGGCGCGCGATCCGATTGCGGCGTCGAAATTCTGGTCGCGGATCGCGGCGAGCAATTTATCCGCTTCCTCGACCGGCGTGGAGAGATCGGCGTCGCTGAACAGCGCGATTTCTCCCGCCGCCTCAAGCATGCCGTGGCGGACGCTGTATCCCTTTCCACGATTTCCCCCGTTGGAGACGAGTCGCAGAGCCGGGTAGGTTTGGCAGTAGGCGCTTACAATCTCAGCGGTGCGGTCAGAAGATCCGTCATTCACGACCATGATTTCAGTCTGGTACGGGCGCGATTGCGCGTAGGCGATCACCGCATCGAGTGTTTTCGGCAGGCGACCTTCCTCATTGAACGCCGGAATAATAATGGAAAGGTCCAGCTTTGGCGATTTCATTAGAGGTGGCGCCGCGGGAACTTCGCGACAGGCACAACGTCTCCCAACGGCGAGATTATATCTTCTGCTATGGCATTCGTCCACGAATCGAAATCCCAGAGAATATACGTTCCAGTGAGAAAGGCGCACTGGCAGGAATAAACCGGCAGACATTCAGATGAGGCAAAAGCAAAAATTCGTCCAGACCCAAAAATCCCTGGGGGAGAATTACCCCAGGGCGCAATGGATGGAGGCGATATTAAATGAAAGTCGAATTAGTGCGTGGAAGGTTCTGTGCGAATGATTTCGTATCGCTCGATGACCGCGGCAACGCCGACGCGGGAATTATCACTGTCCGGTCTTTTATCGATGCGTACGACCTTGCCCATCGCGCGAATGAAAACCTCGGAACCGCGAGTGACTTCGGAAGGCAGTGTCAGAGTGATATCCAACTCTGCGCCGGCTCCCAAGTCCTGATCAATTGTAAAATAAACACCACGCGTTGAAATATCGCGGGTTTTCCCGCTCCGCGAGGAAATTTCCTTTTCAATCGGCACGCGAATAATGACCGGTAAAGAAAGGTCGTACCGGCGTGCTGTTCTCCGCTCCGTCATCTTCTTGTTCCCCCGAACCTGATCTACCTGGCAGTCCCAACTTGACTATCAATAGGAAGCAATCGGCGTTCCAAAGCGGTAGTTCAATTTACATTATGACTGAATTCAATCTTTGATTAAATAGCAATACGTCCGGACGTTTCAACTTGGATACGCCGCCCCTGTAAGCACTATAGAACCGAAGCCTTACGCTGAGCCGTTTTCGTAAACTGTTCACTACCGAATGGTGCTCAATTTTCATTCCTCCTGCGGTGGTCAATGCGGAACGAAAATGAACAAAATTTAATTTAAAAGTTCGTCTTTCTGTCTCCATGCGTGCCCATGAAAAATCCCACCAAGGCAAATTCCGGAAGCGCTCACTCTTCTATGACCAAAACTTTGCATGTACTAGCCGCACTAGCCGTGCCGGCCAGCAGGGGCCAAAGACGCAGGCGAATTCCCCGAGTCCGGCGTCCCGTTGGTCGCTGGCGGAGCCTTCTTATTGCTCGCGCGAGGTGGGCGACCGTTGTCCAGTCCAAACTGGCGAATTTTATAGAGCAACGCCTTGTAGCTGATGCCCAACATCTTGGCGGCATCCTTGCGGCACCAGTGTGTTTTCTCCAAAGCGTCGCCAATGGCTTCCATTTCGGCTTCGTCCTTCAGGCTACGCACGAGCGCCTTCAATCCCTGCTCACGCACCGGAGCGGCTTCCTCGCGTGGAGAAATTCGCTGGCGCGTGGCGGACATTTCCAAAAGTTCGCGGAAGCTGCCCTCGTCGTCTTCCAAAATGACGTAACGTTTCACAAAATTTTCGAGTTCGCGAAGGTTCCCCGGCCACGGATAGCGCACCGCGGCTTCCATCAAGTGCTGCGAGGGAACCATGGGTTCCTTGTTGAATTTCTCGCTGTACTTCTGAAGGAAATGGCGGAAGAGCAGTGGAATTTCGGAAGCACGCTCGCGCAGCGGTGGCACGTTAATCGACAGCACGTTCAACCGGTAATACAAATCTTCGCGCAGGCGTCCGGACTTCATCGCCTCTTGAATTTCCACGTTGGTGGCGGCGAGGACTCGTACGTCCACGTCGATTAACTGGCGGCCGCCGAGCCGTGAAAACTGGTGATCTTGCAGGACGTGAAGCAATTTCGCCTGAAGGTGCGGGCTCATTTCCGCAATTTCGTCGAGGAAAATGGTTCCCTTGGTGGCCAGCTCAAATTTTCCCGGCTTCGATCGCACCGCACCGGTGAAGGCGCCCTGCTCAAAACCGAACAGTTCGGATTCAAGGAGTTCGCCGGGAAGGGCGGCGCAATTCACCTTGATGAAGGGTTGCTGGCGGCGATTCGAGCGCATATGGATGAGGCGCGCAACCACTTCTTTGCCAACGCCGCTTTCTCCATAAATAAAAACCGGCACATCCACCGGCGCAATCTGCATAATCTGCTGGCGAATTCGCACCATCTGCGGGCTGGCAGCGAGGAAGCACAGGTCTTCCGTAATTGTGTCGCAGTATTCGCGCAGCGCCTTATTTTCCTGGCGCAGCTGCTGCTTCTGCCTGCACTTCAGCATGGCCACGTCAAGTTCAGCTTTCTCAAAGGGCTTGGTCAGGTAGTCCTGCGCGCCCAAGCGAATGGCGTCCACTACGGTGCCGACTTCGTTGGAGCAGGAGAGCATGACCACGTTCAGCGAGCGATCTATTTGCATGAGTTGGGTGAGCGTTTCGATGCCGTTCAACTCCGGCATCAACACATCCAGGATGATGAAATCCGGGCGGTCGCCGGCTTCAATCTTCTGAATGGCCTCCACGCCGGAGTTCACCGTCTCAACATCGTACCCATCCACCTCAAGCAACGTGCCCAGATACTTTCGTATGCTGGGCTCGTCATCCACCACCAGGATTCTTTCCTTATCAGCCATTTGCCCCACCTTCATGTACCCCGAATTACGTTACGTATTGTCTATCGGCAGCAGGAACGTAAACGTGCAGCCCCTGCGTGGTTCGCTTTCCACCCAAATTTTTCCCCGATGCGCCTGCACCAGCCGCTTGGCGATTGCCAGCCCGAGGCCCATGCCCGACGACGTGCGGTCCACACGGACGAAATCCTCAAAAATTTCCTGGTGATGTTCGGAAGCGATTCCCGGGCCGGAATCCGAAACGGAAACCTTGATGCAGTTGGGATATTGCACGCGCTCGCGGCGCCGATCGAGCGATTGAATTTCTTCGGCCGTGCGGCGTTCCCAGAAATAAAGTTCCGCGCGGAAAATTACATTGCCTCCGGCAGGCGTATGTTTCAGAGAGTTGTCCAGTAAATTGGCGACCGTCTGCTGAACTTTTTGGTAATCGAACTTGAAAATTGGGATGTCGGCGTTCAGTACCGTTTCCAGGCGCACATGCTTGCGGACAAACGCTTCGTGCCAGCGAGTGGCGAGTTCGCTCAGGCAATCGCGCAGATCATTTTCGCGCAAGTGCAGAACGAGCTTGCCGCTCTCGAGCGCCGAATAATTCAGGAACATGGAAACGAGGCGAACCAGGCGTTCGCAGCTTTCCTTGGATTCCTGCAGGATGTCGCGCTGTTTGTCCGTGAGCTTGCCGAGGGACCCGGACAGCAGCAAATCGTAATAGCCTTTGATGACGGCAAGCGGCGTTTTTAATTCGTGTGCCGCGGAGGCCAGGAAGACTGTCTTCTGCCGATTCACTTCCTGCAATCGCAAGTAGGCGGCGAGCAAGTTGCGGTAGGTGATCTCGCGCTCCTGCAACAACTGTTGCACGGTATGCTGCGTAGCTACGGCTTCGTTCTGATTGGTTTCATTTGCCGGGGCGGTCTGTACGGGAGCCTTTTCCGCATTTTCTATTCGAACAACCAGCCACTCTGCTTCCGGCAGCCATTGAATGCGCGCCACGGCAGCGCCACCGCAGCAGGCTAAGTTCGCATCGAATTGTTTCCCGCCAGCTTCGTCGATTCCGGCCGAAATCACCTCGGGATCGATTCGCAGGAAGTCTGTAAAGAGGTTTAAATTGGACTCTGAAGTGAACCCCAACGATTCCAGACGCTCTCTGCCCAGCACATTAGCCTGGAGGATCCGCCCGGAGCGGTCGGAGACAAGGATGGGCCGGTCCATCAAGTCCAGAAGGCCGGCGATCACGCTGGCAGGCACGGCTTCATTTGTCGGTAATTCGATCACGGGACCGCGTCTCAACTGGCTCTCCTCGGACACTTATCCGCTTTTGGGAAAGCGGTTAATTCCATTTGATTCACATCGGTTTATACGCGGGAAACCAAACGGATACTGTCAAAAGCGACCTACCCTGTCAATGGTAAATGGGTTCTATTTTGCACAATTGTAGTAAAGGACTCGCACTATGGCCGGGACGAACTGTGGAAAATGAGTGGCGGAGGCCTAAAAACGGAGGTTAAGTCATTTTAAATCAACCGATTAAAAATACAGCATTTAAGACGCAGGCTGGCATTCGGAGTGCACTCATGTTGCTGGTACTAGGTCAAAAGTACTACTAACTTTTACTGTGGGAAACCATTTTCCCAAGCCTTTTTCTAGAAAGAGAACGCATGTCTTCCCCTACCGACGACCGACGTCGCTCTCAGAGAATTCACGTACAGATTCCGATGTTTGTTCGAGGAACCGATGCAGCAGGATTTGAATTTTTAGATCTGATAAAGACGTTGGACATTAGTGCTACGGGAGCGCACTTGGCAAGTTCCCGCCCAGTGCGAATGAACGAGCTGGTGAACCTCACGATACCCGCGCCTTCATCCAGCTCCGCAAGCCTGCCCTCGGATACGCCTCCAATTCAGGCACGCGTGCGGCGGCATCGAGCGGCCGACGGAGTGCATCTGTTGGGCGTGGAGTTTTTGAAATCACTGGAATAATTTTTGCGCCGACACGGAAACTTGGGAAAGAATAATCCCAAAGAGTACGCAAACATTTGCACATTGCCCACGAGTGTTCACAGGCGCAGGCTTGTATTTCGTCGCTGATTTTTTTACTCTCTAAGAGTCAATGCATTACGAGGTTTCGATTTATCGGAATGATGCACGCGTTGTGGCAGTTCCCGTGCACGTATATCTGCGAATTTGATCTCCACGCTCGTCCCGCGCTGGGGTATTTTTAAAATTCATGGCCCATTTGAATGTCAAACACTGGTGCTCCCAACCCACCACGTTGGTCCGCCGAGGAGTCTTTCCTCGAGTTATTGATGGACACGCTTGGCACAATGGACGTTCCCGGACGGGGACAGTTTCTTCAGCGGTTTTTCCGGTCGATCGCGCAAATTGAACTGACGGAAGCGCAGAGTCTGGATTGCTGGGATCAGACTCTTTTGCGCAAAAGCGAGCTTTCCCAAAATCTTGGGAAACGCGTATCGCTGCAGGCGGCTTTGGCCGATGTTCTCGCCGCTACGGGCCAGTTGCGAATGCCAATTCTGATGGAATATGAGGAACTTCGCAAACTTCAGATCAATGCGGCCACGGATCCGTTAACGGGCCTTTATAACCGCCGTTTTTTCGACGATTACTTCGAAAAAGAATTGAACCGCTCCAGCCGCTATAACCACAAGCTGGCCCTAGTTATGCTTGACCTGCATCGCTTCAAGGAAGTGAATGACAGGTTTGGGCATCAGCAGGGAGACACGCTGCTGCAAATGGCTGCGGCCACATTCCGAAAATCGCTGCGTACTTCTGACTATGCGTTTCGGATCGGCGGCGATGAATTCGCGCTTTTGTTGCCGCAATCCGATACGGAACAGGCGGCCACTCTGAGCCGACGTCTTCGCGCCACGTATTCAAGTTCACTTGAGCCTATGAATTTGGGAATTCCCCTCGCGCTGGACTATGGCTTGGCTGTGTATCCGGAGGATGGCGAGTTGCAGGAAACACTAATCCGCGTGGCCGACGAAAGACTGTATCTGCTCAAGAACGGCACTCGTTCCGGGCCGAAGGCGAGTGCCGGAGAACCAAATCCAACCTCTGCATCTGCCGTGGCGCTCCCAAATCTGGCTTATGCCGAGCCGCCGGAGGGAAGCGAGACGAAGAAGACCGTCGACCGGCGGCGGTGGCAGCGTTTTTCCATGTCCGACACGAACGCATACGCGATTGTTGGCGAAAATCCGGAGCGAAAAGCGCGCGTTCGGGATTTGGGTCACGGGGGGCTGTGCCTGGAAACATCCAGCGCGGACGAGTTTGCAGAAACATTTCACGCCGTGCTACACGTGCCGATTCTTCCACCTGTGCGCGTCAATCTTCGCCGCGTTTACCGCCTGAATCTAATGCAAGCCGAAGCCAGCATGAGTCGAATCGGCTGTTCCTTCGTAACCTAACCCGAGTTTCTTACCCAAGAAATCTAAGCGCGCCACTGCGGTGGGCGAACAACAATCTGGCAAACTCGGGAACGCCAATATCCTGATTGGCGCGCGGGAATGCGCCAATCAGGATATTGGCGTTCCCGGACGTCATAAAATTCCGGGCAATTTTATTCGAGATTCAGGTGCAGTCGCTCGTCATACGGGCTGCCCAGCATGGGATCAATCTGGCGCCGAAATTCTTTCGTGTGCGCGGCGGCAACATGTTCGTCGAAGGCTTTCTGATTTTGCCAGACTTCGACGATTGAAATATGGTTGACGCGGGAGATTTGCGCCCCGGCCTCGATGCGCACAAATCCTTTGTCCTTGCGGCTGTCGGCAACATACTGCTTCACTAATTTTGTCCCGGCGTCCGCATTGGGCGGCGCGAAATCTACGTGCGTGACGACATAAATTTTGTCATGGCCGCCCGCGTCTTGGGCGAGCGCCCAGCCCGCAAAGATGCCCGAAGCCAAAAGTAGAACGGCGCATAGCTGCATGAGCGAACGACGCGAGAGTTTTATGTTTGAGAGCATCGGCATTTCCATTACCTCCAGACGAGTCGACGTCGGGAATCCTGAATCGTTTGCGCCCAGTGGGGCATCCAAACGAATTCCCAACCCGCATGTATATCATGTTGGCAGGACTCCGCGAATCACGTATCATAGAAAATTGTCCGCTGACCAAGCGACGCGACTGTAGCCCCGGCAACTGACCGGGAGCCGCGCAGACCGGCCAGCCGGCGGGAGATTGACAATGAAACCGAATATTCATCCGGACTATCATCCGGTAACCGTACATTGCGCCTGCGGGCACACATTCCCCACGCGATCAACAATGAAGGGCGAGTTCCTGCGCGTCGAAATTTGCTCGAACTGCCACCCGTTTTTTACGGGCAAGCAGAAACTGCTGGATACGGCCGGCCGCGTCGAGCGTTTTACGAAGAAATACGAAAAGGCTGCCGAAGCTCAGCAAGCCATCAAAGACGCCAACAAGAAAAAGCGCTAATCATTTTAAAAACATTCCTATGTTCACGCCCAGCGCGCGTCTATTCGGATCGCGCGCATCGGTGTAGAATGTCGCGCGAGATATGGCCGCTCAACCCATGAGTTCCATGCAGCCGGACCGCGTGCAGTTTGAAGCCGCCGCGCCGCGCGTCACGCTGCGCAATCACTTCGCACATCCTTACGATTCCGCGATTGCCGCGGCGCGCACGTGCTATGCGCCGCGACTGATCAATCCGGAAGAAGTCACCGACAAGCAACGGTTGCAAATCGGTGCGTCCACTTTTTACGGCGGGCATCACACTGTTTTTCAGCACGCGCATTTCGAGTTTGGCCTGGAAAACGTAAGCCGCCAGTTCACGTGGTCCTTCCTGCACGCGCATCCGTTTTACAATTCCGAACAACAGAGCCAGCGCTATGTGAAGCTGACGCACGCGCAAGCGTATTTGCCGGCGGAAACGCAAGGCTTTGGCGCGGCGGAACGCGCCATCTACGAAGATGCGATTGCGCGGGCGTGGGGGTATTACCAGGAATTGACTGCGCTGTTGCGCGGCGATGCGCATGAAATTCTCAGCGACATCTGGCATATCGGGCCGATGTCCCACGCAAAACGTGTGTTGAAAGTGGACCGGCAGGCGGAGAAGCGAGCCATTGAAGTGGCACGCTACGTGCTGCCTGTGGCGGCAGCCACGACGATGGTTCACACGCTATCCGGCATCGTGCTGCACAGGCTGTGGCGCATGGCGGCTGCATCGGATACGCCGACGGAAGCGCGCGCGGTGATCGGCGAAATGGTCGCGCGGGTGCGCGAGATTGATCCGCAATTTTTCGATCGTTTTGACAACGTGCCGGTGGAGCAGGATGACTTGCCAGAATGGTCGCACGCAAAGGCCGCCGGTTCTGGTGCGCACGCGGAAGAATTTGCGCGGGAATTCGATGCTAGACTCGCGGGGCGCGTCTCGCTCCTGACGGATTATTCTCCGAACGCGCCGCGCGTGATGGCGGAGGCGTATCGTGCCGTGGTCGGACTTACCGAAAGTGCGTGCTCGGATGCGGAGGCGATCGACAGGCTGCTGAATCCGGCGCGCAACACCTATCGCCTGGAAACGCTGAACATTGGCGTGCACGCACCGATGATGCGCGCGCTGCAACACGCGAATTTCACCTTTGCGAAGAAAATCAGCCACACGGCTGACAGCCAGGACCAGCGCCATCGCATGGTGCCCGGTTCGCGCCCGCTGTTGATGCTTTCGGATACGCGCACGCCGGATTATGTGGTGCCGATGCTCATCGCGGGAAATCCGAAGGCTCGCGAAGTTTACGAGCGAGCGATGACCGATGCGTGGTCCGCGAAAAACGAATTGCTGGAGCGCGGGGCGCCACTGGAAATCGCCATGTACCTTTTGCCGAACGCGAAGTCCATTCGCCTCGTGGAGACTGGCTCGCTGCTACACCTGCTGCACAAGTGGACGATGCGCACATGCTTCAATGCGCAGGAAGAAATTTATCAGGCTTCTATGGAAGAAGTGGAGCAGGTGCGTGCGGTTCTTCCTTCGCTCGGACGTTACCTCGGTCCGCCCTGTTACATTCGCGCCGGAGTAGCCACGCCGATTTGCACCGAGGGATCACATTTTTGCGGGGTAAAAGTTTGGGAAGAATTCCCAAAAATCGAGCGGCGAATTTGATTGACGCGCGTCTGAATCCCTGTATGCCACAATTTCGATCCGGGCATTTTCAGCTGAAAAAATAATGACGCGCCGCGGAAGCCTCGTCTATTACCTCGCCTCGTGGATCTGTGGGGGACTGTTTCTCACCATCGCGATGTACGTGCAGGAGCGCGCTTCGCCGCAGGCAATGGGCATGGGGCCAACTGGCGCGGGGGTTGCGATTATTACCACCTATTTTCTGGTGCTCGTGTTCGGAGCGTTTCTTTCCGTAGTATTTGCATTTTTTTTGCGCCTCGTCATGCGATTGCTGCACGCGGAGAACATGTGGCAGTGGGTGCTCGCTGGAACTGTATTGGCCGTTCCTATGGTTTTTGTTGTGCGCTGGGCGTCGCGTGTGATGGACTCCTCTGGCGCGCAGGGCGTGGAGCGCGAGATTGCGGTTTTGCTGTTTTTGGGCGTGCGCGGGATTGCGGAGAATCATCCTCTATTGGGATTGCCTGTGGCTGCGTTGACGGCTGGGGTTTTGTTTTTGATTCATCGTGCGTTTGGCAGGGAAGCGGTTGAGTAGGACAGGCTTCAGCCTGTCTGGTGTTGATTTTCTCATACATGCAACGAGGCTTAACGAAAAGCAGACAGGCTGAAGTCTGTCCTACTTAACTGCGCCACTTCAACGTGACCGGGCCGTCCAGCGGATGCACCATCGCCGCGCCTGACTGCTGCGAGGCCTGGTACGCGGCCTTCAATTGAAAATACCAGCGGGCCTGCTTGTCGGCGTCGTCGATCAGCATCATGCGTGGCTGTACCTTCAGGCCTGGCTGCTGCCGGTTGATCACGTCCTGATCCTGCCCGATAAAACGCTTGCCGAAAAATTTCAAAAACGGAGTAACAGGGAACCAGCGGAAAAGATTCCACGCGGCCACAAAATCCAGTCGACACAAATCGCGGCGGATCGGCGTGACCGTCGTACGGTTCGTAAAAAAGTATTTGCCGCAGCGAATGATTTCCGTGCGCATGTTGGGCAAAACGAAATCAATTTGCGTCGTCACTTCCTCGCCGTAAATGCGTAGCAGTTTGTACGGCCCGCTATTCGCGGATGGCGCGTGCGAGCTCATGCGGAAGCCCATCGGGATCGGCTCGAACGTTTTTTGTTTGTCTCGGATGCTGCGCCGGCTGCGCCAGTACCAGGATTGATGCACGAACGGGCCGTGCGCCGGGTCCATCAGGCCGGTGATGGCCGTGTCCATGTTGCAGGTAAGGTCGGCTGTAAGGTGCGCGATGCGAAAGCGGTCGCCAAATTTCGGAAGCTCAGGCGCGGGCGGAATCGCTGCTCGGTCAATCGTGCCATCTGGCGAGCGCGCGGCGCGACCCTCGGGATTCGCGAGATACACCCAGACGTAGCCGTCGCGCTCTTCGCACGGAAAGCTGCCGGCAAAGATGCGTTCGCATTGCAGATTGGAGTCCGCAGTGATGGACGGAATTTCGCGACACTGTCCCGTGTGCGCGTCAAATCGCCATCCGTGATACGTGCACTCCACAGTCTGGCCGTCGCACGATCCGGCGGAAAGCGGAAACGCGCGGTGTGGGCAAACATCGCGCAGCGCAAACGCTTTTCCCGCGGCATCGCGTCCGAGCACAAGTGGTACTTCCATCCGTGTGGAAGTTACGAGCGCGCGGCCGCGAAGTTCGCTGCTGCGCAGCGCCGGATACCAGAAGCCCCACAGCAATTCGCCGTCAATACTTGACGCCGTCACTCCTGGCACGGAAATTTGTTGAGTCGTGTTCATGTGTAGTTGCTTGCCTATGATATACCGATTGGGCGCGACCGCAACGTCACGCATTTCGTAATTGCGGCGAAATGTTTGCAGGCGCGAGAGTATCGAAACGCACTGCGTAAGCTTTGAACTGGCTGCAAGCGCCGCGTGTTATAAAACTAAACATGAAACGCTGGATTCTGGGATTTTTTCAACTCGTTGTTGCGGCGACGATGGTGCCGCAAGTATTTTTCTTCGGCGTTCCTGGATTATTGGGATCGCTGGGAATGAGCGAGAGCGGGCATTTTGATGTGGACCTGTCGGGCGTGCCGCGGCTTTACTATTGGAGCCTGCTGATCGCCTCGTTTTCCCTGGTGATTGCCACGATCCTGGCCTTCGCCGGTGCGGCGCTCACGCTGGCGAAGCCGTCGCCATTTAGCATTAGAGCGTGCTTGGCTGGCGCGGTTTTTTATTGGATATTTATTGCCGGTTCGTTGGCGATCGCGTACGCGCTGGGAATTCATTTCGATCTTCGTTACATGACTGTGTGGGACGTCATGGAATATCCCATCGGTGTCGCCGCAGCAGTTGTGGCATATGCGCTGTATTACCAAGCTAAAACCCCCGCGGTTTCCTGAATTTCTTGCAGGTGCGCGTGAATCGCCGCTATCTTTTCGTTCCATTGCATTTGCTGGAAATTCACGCTATTTTATTAGTCAGCAAACATGTTCACCGCATTCTATTAGCCGCAAACCCTTCTGGATCCCGTTCGCGGGACCGCCGCGCCGCTATGTTGTTTCAAATACTTAGTTTGTAATCCCGACTGGAATTCTATTTGAGGGGCACGCCATGGCAGGGTTAACGCTGTATGAAAAGCTCGACCAGATTGAACACCGCTACGTCGAAATGACCACGGAGCTTTCTTCGCCGGAAATTTTGAACGATTCGGCGAATTACCAGAAGCTCGCGCGGCGGCACTCAGAGCTTTCCGAGATGGTTGAGAAATATCGCGAGTGGAAGCAACTCGACAAGGAACTTGCGGGCGCGAAACAAATGGTGGCCGAAGCCGACGATGCCGAAATGAAACAGATGGCCGAGGAAGAAGAGAAGCAGCTCGCCGAGCGCAGAGTTGCGGTAGAGCATGAACTGAAAGTTTTGCTGCTGCCGAAGGATCCGAATGACGAGAAGAACGTAATCGTCGAAATTCGCGCGGGCACGGGCGGCGACGAGGCCGCGTTGTTCGCGGGCGAACTGTTTCGCATGTATTCGCGTTACGCGGAATCGCAGAAGTGGAAAGTGGAAATACTTGAGAGCTCGCCTAGTTCACTTGGCGGTATGAAACAGGTGGTCGCTTCGATTCAGGGGCAAAAAGTTTTCTCCAAATTGAAGTATGAGAGCGGCGTGCATCGCGTGCAGCGTGTTCCGGCGACGGAGCAGCAAGGGCGCATTCACACTTCGGCCGCCACCGTCGCGGTATTGCCTGAGGCCGACGATATCGACATCAAGATTGAATCGAAGGATCTGCGTATCGATACTTTTTGTTCCTCCGGCCCGGGCGGGCAGTCTGTGAACACGACGTATTCAGCGGTGCGCATCACGCACATTCCTTCGGGGCTCGTCGTTTCGCAGCAGGACGAAAAATCGCAGATAAAGAATCGCGCGAAGGCCATGCGCGTGTTGCGCGCGCGCTTGTACGAATTGGAGCAGACGAAACAGCATGAGGCGATGGCAGCCGAGCGGCTTGGGCAGATCAAGACGGGCGATCGCTCCGAAAAAATTCGCACGTACAATTTTCCGCAAAATCGCGTGACCGATCATCGTATCGGACTGACCTCGCACCAATTGACCGAAGTGATGGATGGCAAGTTGGGCCCATTTGTGGATGCGCTCGTCACGCACTTTGAAGCTGAGCGCCTGAAGCAGGAATTAGTAGAGGCGTAGAAGTAGCATCGGGCTGAACCCTGCGGGATTTAGTGCGCGCAAGGACTAAACCCCACGGGCCGAAGCCTATGCCATGTAAAGCGTCCGCCTGAACGAATTTGTGAAATGGTATCCGACGACTCGCCAGTCATGAATCTGTCATCAATTTTTGCCGTACTCCGCGACGGGATTGCCCAGCTCGAGTGTGAGTGCGTCCCGTCCGCCGGACTGGCCGCGGAATTACTGCTGATGCATGTGCTGGGCCGCGATCGCGCATGGATTTACGCACATCCAGAAGCGGAGCTCAATGATGCTCAACGAGACAAATATTTTTCGCTGCTTGCACGGCGGGCAAGCGGGGAACCTACTCAGCACATCACAGGACATCAGGAATTTTGGGGACTTGATTTCGAAGTGAGTCCTGATGTGCTAATTCCTCGGCCTGAAACGGAGCATTTGATCGAGGTGGCGCTGGAGCGCTTGGCAATTACAAATGAAACCGGCGCGCCGCGGCGCAACGAAAAATTCCTTATCGCGGATGTCGGTACGGGCTCAGGCTGCATTGCGATTTCACTGGCACACGAATTGCCGTTCGCGAAATTTGTGGCGAGCGATATTTCCGGCGCGGCGCTCGAAGTTGCTGGTCGTAACGCCGCGCGCCACGGCGTTTCGGATCGCATTGAATTATTCCAATGTAACCTGCTGGATGCGGTTTTCCACCAGTTCCCAGTCACGAGTCACCTGCCACCGATCTTCGATCTCATCGTGAGCAATCCGCCGTACGTCGGGCGCTGGGAAGCTGCGTCGCTCGCTCGCGAAGTTCGCGAGCATGAGCCGGAAGAGGCGCTCTACGGCGGCGAAACGGGAACGGAAATTTACGCGCCATTGCTCGCGCAAGCGGCGGCACAGTTGAAACCGGGCGGAGTGCTTGTCTTAGAACTCGGGCACGCGTCTGAGGCGCATGTTTCCAAGCTGCTTGCGTCGCCCGAATGGACGAGTATCTTGATTGCGAGTGATCTGGCGGGAATTCCGCGTGTCGCATCGGCTGTGCGCGAGATAAAATAAAATTGTGCGGCTGGGAGATTGGTTTGAGTGGCATAGGCTTCAGCCTGTGGAATTTCGTCCTTGCTTGGCCCAAACCCCACAGGCTGAAGCCTGTGCCACGTAAAGGCGGAGAAAAAATGGACGACTTAAAAAATCCGTGGACGGTCCTGACGCAGTCCACGGTGTACGAAAATGACTGGATTCGAGTGCAGCATCACGATGTTCTGGGGCCGCTCGGTGGGCAGGGAATTTATGGGACCGTGCATTTCAAACTTCAGGCGATAGGAATTGTTCCGATTGACGAGAATGGGAACGTAATTCTAGTTGGGCAATATAGGTTTCCGCTGGACGCTTACAGCTGGGAAATTCCGGAAGGCGGCGGCTCCCGTTCGGCCACCGCACTCGAATCCGCGCAGCGGGAACTGCGCGAGGAGTGCGGTGTCGCGGCGGCAAATTGGAAAGAAATCCTGGTGATGGATCTTTCCAACAGCGTTTCCGACGAAGGCTGCACGGTGTTCCTGGCGTGGGAATTTTCCGCCGTACCCTCGGAACCCGATGAAACGGAAAAGCTGCAGCTCGCGCGCGTCCCCTTCTGGGATGCTGTGGAGCGCGCTAAAAAAGGAGAAATCCGCGACGCGATCAGCGTTGCAGCTCTCACTCGTGTTGCCTTGATGGCCTTGCAGGATGAACTTCCGGAAAAAATCGCCCAGGCAATCGGGCGCCCCGTAAAAAGTTAAACGCCAAACGCGCTTTGCCCAATGCTGCCATTCTGCGAAAAAGCGAGGCGCTTGTTAGTACGCACGCGAAACGGAATATTTAATTTCTGGATGCCACGAGCGCGCAACTTCGTCAGGCGCTTTCGCAGGCGTTCCGGATCCATACCCGCCGATGAACAGACGGCTTTGAAATCCTTGTTATCGTGAAACAGAAATTGTTCTGCTTTACGGCTGAAACTCAGCGGACCACAAATCCATTCTTCCAGGCTTTTGGTAATCACAGCGCGCCAAAGTCTTTCTTCTGCCGTTCCCGTATCGTTGATGCGCAAGATCGAGTTTTGAAACATGGTTTTCGGCCCCCCAGTTCAAGTTTGTTTGTGCGGCTGAGTGACCATCTAAATGCAGTTGGAGGACCATAAAACCTGTATCGCCAGTGGTATATGGAAAATCCAGCGACGAATTTTGTCGCTCCCAAATCTTGTCGTTCTGAATACATGGTTTACGGTATTGCAAGTCTTGCTTCTTTAGACACTAAAAAATGCGTGTGACAAAAAGTGTCGCGGCGCACGGCTCACAAATGAATGCAAAAAATAAAAATGCAACGGGAATTTTTGCCCGCCCGATAAAATTTTTACAGCAAGATGCGATTCATCCGGATGAAAGAAAAAATTGTGTCGGTGCGCACATGTGGAATACGGGCTTGCTTATTGGCTTTTCCGAGCCCAGTCAATTGGTCAATGCTGCTCTCATTTTTCTCTTTGCGATATTTTTTTAAACCGGCGGCTCCCAATTTATTTGCCCAAGCGGTGAGATGGTTGCGCTCGCTTTCATACTTGAGCACGGGAACGCTGTAACCGCAGGAGTCCGATACGCGGGAAACCTCGACCAAAATAATGGCCCGGGCGCCTTCGTACGTGGGGAACTGCTGGGCCAGATCGCGATACTCGGCTTGCCCTCGCTCCACCGCTTTGCCGCGTCCGTGCAGTCGGAGGATTTTGGGAGGTCCCTGAAACGCGCAGAACATCAGGACGATTCGGCCGTTTTCTTTGAGGTGAGCAATGGTTTCAATTCCGCTGCCGGTCAAGTCCAAATACGCAACTGTGTTTGGTCCGAGCACGCGAAGCGAATCGAGCCCTTTGGGCGATACGTTGATGCGACCGTCGGAAGCCAGCGGCGCCGACGCGACAAAGAAAAGCGGCTGGGCTTCGATAAATTTTCTGGCGGCGTCGTCGATAAACTCCCGAACTTTTCCCATGGCGCAACGCTCCTTCCTTGAAATGCTAGCACGTTTTCCGAAAAAGAAATCTTCGCCTCTTGTTCGCCCAAGTGTATAGTATGGGCGAGTTCGTGAATCGATGCCAAAGTTTGTCACCTACCGGGCGAAACGCGATATCGAGCAGACGTCTCCGCCGCCCTATACTTCGTCAAATTCCTCACCGACCTCAACTTCGATCCTGCACGTAGACATGGACGCATTTTTCGTGTCGGTAGAATTACTGGACCGGCCGGAATTGCGCGGTAAGCCAGTGGTCGTCGGAGGGCAGCCGGATCAGCGAGGCATTGTTTCGACGGCGAGCTACGAAGCGCGAAAATATGGCATTCATTCGGCGATGCCGCTGCGCACGGCGGGACGGCTGTGTCCCCACGCCATATTTCTTGAGCCGCGGCACCATCTTTATTCAGAGTGGAGCGACCGCGTCGCCGCGATTCTCGGAAGATACTCGCCAGTTGTGGAAATGGCCTCGGTCGACGAGGCATACATCGATCTTGCGGGGACCGAGCGGCTGCACGGCCCGCCGATTGCCGCGGCAGATTCGTTGTTACGCGAAATTACTGCCAAGACCGGGCTTCCATGTTCGGCCGGACTCGCTCGAACGCGGCTCGTTGCGAAAGTCGCGAGCGACCAGGCCAAGCCGCGCGGCCTCGTGTGGGTTCCCGCCGAAAGCGAAGAAGCGTTTCTCGCGCCGCTCGACGTGCGGCGAATTCCTGGAATTGGCAAAGTGACGGAAGCGGCGCTGCAGTCGGCGGGCACCCAAAAAGTGGGACAGCTTGCGGCGATGGGCCGCGAAAAACTGGAAAAAGAATTCGGACGGTGGGGCACGGCGCTTCTCAGAAAGGCGCATGGCGGCGACACGTATGAATTTTTCGTGGACGCCGAGCCAAAGTCAATTTCACACAACCGCACATTTATGGAAGATACGCAAGACCGCGCGCTCCTAGATGCCACGCTCAGCCTGCTGTGCCAGAAAGCGATGAAGCGTCTGCGCGAAGCGAGCCTCAGCGCGGGAGTTGTCACTGTCACCATCCGCTACATGGGATTTGAAACCATCACGCGTGCGCAGACGTTACGTGAGCCGACGCATCTCGATCCGGTGGTGTTTGAAACCGTTAAAAAATTATTCGACAAGAATTGTGATCGCAAGCGAAAAGTGAGGCTCGTAGGAGTTGCACTTTCTTCATTTACGCACGGCGGCGAACAGCTGGATTTGCTCGATGCATCCCGCTGCGAAAAACTGGAGCGTATCGCACAAGCCGCGGACGCACTGCGCGACCGCTTCGGCTTTTCCAAGATTCAATTCGGCGGCTCAATGACCAAATCGCGCAAGGAAAGCGACGATTCCTGAAGCAACGCTGTAGTTGTGAGCAATGCAGGATTTCACGATTGCAAACTTCGGCCTGCAGCTGATTGCCGCAACGAGCAAGTTGCTCACAGCGAATAGTTTTCACGTAATCGGGGCACGATTTACTGATGTCCGAATAGATTGTTTACCGGATGGAAATCATATCCCCGGTTCGGTACTCTGATCACTAGCACCTTTGTTGAAGACCTCAATCGTCAACCTGTTCAGATTTGAAGAGCCGTCCACTTTCTTCAAATCGTAAAAATTGTTCATGCTCTGAAGTCGATTCCTGGCTTGATAGAAAGCTCAAAGGGGGCGGTCATGTCGTCAAGCAATCCTGTTCTTCGGAATTCAAATCCTCATGCCGGAACCTTTGGAGTTCTTTGGATCATTTATGGGGTGATCCGTCTTATCATGGCGGCCTGCCTATTGATTTATACGAACACAGCTACCTTAATGTTTGGCGCGCTGCTCAATCGTGTCGCCGATCCATTTACGTTAATGGGACTTTTTCACTTCCTGTATGCAGCCGTCATCGTGCTGGCGGTTGTGTGCGGCCTTCTCGCGATTTTTGCTGGGCTCGCCCTGCTTGGCGGCCGGAGTGGCGGCCGTATGCTTGCGCTCGCCGCCGCTGTCTTGTCGCTCTGCGATCTCCCACTGGGCATCACGCTGGGAACTTACACGCTCGTGGAGTTGCTCCCCGTCGAGCCAGCGTCGCATTACGACCGTTCCAGGCAGGCGGCCTAGCGTCTGCAATGAGATTGGCGCTCTCAAGCGAAGTCAGGTCGCGAGAGTTTTTGGCAGGTCTTTGTAGCGCCGGCGTGCTCGCCGGCTCTTTTGCAACAAAAAATACACTTGACCTGCTGGCGGGACGCTGGTGCTGCGAAGTCCTGCGAGATTTGGAGGCGGCTTGATGGTTGATCGGTCTCGAACGTTTTCGCTCATCGGAGTAATAGCATGTTTCTTCTCCGGCCAAAGAAAGCAGGAAACTAATGTTCACGTTGGCAATTCTCGGTGTATTTGTGCTGATCGCGCTAGTCGGAAGCCTCCCAATCTGGCCGCATAGCAAGAGTTGGGGTTTCGGTCCGATTGCCGGAGTAAGCGTGGTGATTCTGACGATTCTGATTTTATTCTGGACTGGTCGATTATAGGAAATCTGGGGAGTAACGCCCTCGCCAGTATAATTGGCAGTTCGCAGGCTGTACAACTGGCGCATAATCCAGAAATGACATCGCGGGAACTGGCTGAAAAAATCTGCGCAACGCTGCGAAGCTATGGGCATCAAGCCTACTTCGTGGGCGGATGTGTGCGCGATCTGGAATTGGGGCGCGAACCCGCGGACTACGATGTGTGCACGGATGCGCGGCCGGAACAGGTGCAGGAGCTTTTTCCGCGCAGTGTTGCGGTGGGCGCGAAATTCGGCGTGATTCTGGTGCTCGCGGAAGATGCAAAGGACACCCCGACCCAAGTCGAGGTCGCGACATTTCGCTCGGACGGCGGCTATTCGGATGGGCGTCACCCGGACCAGGTAATTTACTCGCGAACGCCGCAGGAAGACGTTCTTCGGCGCGATTTTACGATCAACGGGTTGCTGATGGAGCCGGCTACCCGCGAAGTTCTTGACTATGTTGGCGGCCGCGCTGATTTGCGTGCCGGCGTCGTGCGTGCGATTGGCGATCCGCGGCTGCGCTTTTCGGAAGACAAGCTGCGCATGCTTCGCGCCGTGAGGTTTGCGGCGAGGTTCGGCTTCCGGATTGAGCCGGAAACAATGGCGGCGGCGCAAAGCCTGGCCCCTCAAATAACCCAAGTTTCGAATGAGCGGATCCGCGATGAGTTGACCAAGCTGCTGACCGAGGGTGCCGCGCGGCGCGGATTTGAGTTGCTCGACGATACACGCTTGTTGCCCCTCATTCTGCCGGATATCGCGCGGATGAAGGGCGTTCAGCAGCCGCCGCAGTTTCATCCAGAGGGCGACGTTTGGATCCACACGTTGATGTTGCTGGAAAAACTGCCTGCCGGTTGCTCGCCCACGCTGGCGTGGGGCGTACTGCTGCACGATGTAGGCAAGCCGCCCACGTTTTCGCCCGCCACGGGCCCCGGCACACGCATCCGTTTTAATGGCCATGAAGGGATCGGCGCGCGCATGGCAGAGGGCATCTGCCGCAGCCTGCGCTTCTCAAACGAAGAGACCGAGCAGGTCGAATCCCTAGTTGCGAACCACATGCGATTCAAAGATGTCCCCAAGATGCGCACCGCGACGCTCAAGCGGTTTGTCCGCCTGCCTCGATTCGAAGAACACATGGAACTTCACCGCCTCGACTGCCTCGCCAGCCACGGAGGTCTCGATTCGTACGCGTTCGTCAAGCGCTTTCTTTTGGAAACTCCGGTTGAAAAAGTATATCCCCCGAAGTTGGTGACAGGCGATGATCTCAAAGGTATGGGTCTCGCACCTGGGCCGCGATTCAGGGAGATCTTGACTGCCGTAGAAGAGGCGCAGCTCGAAGGCAGGCTTCTGGACCGGGATAGCGCCTTGGAATTCGCGCGGTCTCTGGGCAAGGACTGACAAGGCAGCGAGAGGTTCGTACCCCCGTTTCTAGAAACATGGCTAGATGCGTCATTGATAGCCGGAAACAAACGGACTAGATTAGCGACCTATCGAGCTCACGAAGCTACCGATTCTGCCGATGTGAGCCACAGTTCTGCACGCAAATCGGGGACTCTGCAGAAGTTTAGTGCTTTAATACCCGCATAACTGAAATGCTTATAATAGGTTATGGGACGCTAAGTACAATAAAAGGCAAGGGACTAAGTCTTTAGTGGCACGCACTAAGATTTGTTGCTATTGTTGGTGTTTCTTTTAGGTATCTTTTGGGTTTGTCCTGCATCTAAAATAAATGTCGAGTCTTACAGGCATGGCTGGGCTTAAGAAATTTTAGGGGGACCCAATGAGTGAAAAGACGATTCAAATACCCAAAGAGCTGCCGATTCTGCCAGTGCGAGATACGGTACTCTTTCCGGGCGGCGTTCAACCCCTGACCGTGGGCAGAGAGGGTTCACTGGCCCTCCTGAACTCCCTTCACGGAGACGAAAAGCTGCTGGGTATTGTGGCGCAACATGATCCGCGCGTAGAAGAGCCGGCTGCCGCAGACCTTCATCTAGTGGGAACGGCCGCTAAAATCCACAAACTGGTGCGCATGCCGAACGGAAACGTGGTCGTATTCCTGGAGGGCTTGCAGCGCATTCGTGTGATGGAGCTGGTCACCTTCCGGCCGTTCCTGACGGCACGTGTAGAAATTCAACCCGACATTATTGGAGAAGAGGACGCCGAATTAATGGCGCTCGAACGCAACGCGCGCGAGTTGTTCCGCGACGTGGTAGCGCGTTCTCCTCAACTTTCCGACGATCTGCAAACCGCAGCGCTCAACATCGAAGATCCGGTTCGTCTCGCGGACTTTATTGCCGCAAACCTGCCGTCGCTTCCGACATTGCTGCGCCAGGAACTTCTGGAGACGGCCGATGTGCGCCGCCGCCTGGAGACCCTGATCCGCGAACTTTCCAAGGAATTGGAAGTTCTGGAACTGCGCAACAAGATTCAGGAGCAGGTGCAGGAACAGGTCAGCCAGAGCCAGCGTGAATACCTGCTGCGCGAGCAGTTGAAGGCCATTCACAAGGAGCTGGGTGAATCCGACGACGGGCAAGCGGAAATCGATGAGCTGCGCGAAAAGCTCGAGAAATCCGGAATGCCTGCGGAAGCACGCAAAGAGTGTGACCGCGAAATCAAGCGGCTCGCGAAGATGACCCCGGCGTCAGCCGAGTACATGGTGGCGCGCACCTATCTGGAATGGATGATCTCGCTTCCGTGGACGAAATCCTCGGGCGTGGAAGAGATTGATATCGCCAAGGGACAGGCCATTTTGGATGAGGATCACTACGATCTCGAAAAGGTGAAGGAGCGCATCCTCGATTATCTGGCTGTGAAAAAATTGAAACCCGGAATGAAGGGACCCATCCTGTGCTTCCTAGGACCTCCAGGCGTGGGGAAAACCTCACTGGGTAAATCGATCGCGCGGGCTCTCGGACGCAAATTCGTGCGCATCTCCATGGGAGGCATGCACGACGAAGCGGAAATCCGCGGACACCGCCGGACATATATCGGAGCGTTGCCTGGCCAAATTATTCAGGGACTACGGCGGGCCGAAACCAACGACCCGGTTTTCATGTTGGACGAAGTCGATAAACTGGGGCGCGACTTCCGGGGCGATCCATCGGCAGCGTTGATGGAAGTGCTGGATCCGGAGCAGAACAATGCGTTCCGCGATCACTACCTGGATGTGCCGTTCGATTTGTCCAAGGTGCTGTTCATCGCTACGGCAAACATGATCGATCCGATTCCGGAGCCGCTGCGAGATCGTATGGAAATCATCGAACTCGCGGGGTACATCGAAATCGAAAAGGTCCAGATTGCCAACAAATATCTGGTTCCAAAACAGGCGGACGAGCACGGACTCAAGATTGGCGAACAGATCGAGTTCACGGACGAAGGCTTGCGCGAAATTATTCACAGCTATACGCGTGAAGCCGGCGTGCGAAATCTCGAGCGCGAAATCGCCACGGTGATCCGTAAAGAGGCTCGGCGCATTGCCGAGGGCAAGACCGAGAAGCTGCTGGTCACGCCCGAGGTAGTGCACGAAGCGCTCGGAGTGCCGAAGTTCCGTGCCGAACGGGAAGTAGAAGAACGCGTCAAGACGCCCGGAGTTTCCGTCGGACTGGTCTGGACACCCGCAGGCGGCGACATTGTCTTCATCGAGGCAAGCCGCATGAGGGGCGGAAAGCAGTTCACGATGACGGGGCATCTGGGCGAAGTGATGCAGGAGTCGATGACGGCCGCGTTGACATGGGTTCGCGCCAATGCCGGACGCTACGACATCGATCCCGACTTCTTCCGGAAGCAGGACATTCACATCCACGTGCCATCGGGCGCGGTGCCGAAAGATGGTCCGTCGGCCGGCGTCGCAATGGTCAACGCGCTGGTGAGTTTGCTCTCGGGCCGTCCGCTCCGTCCGCGCGTCGCCATGACGGGCGAAATTTCGCTCTCCGGAATTGTCTTGCCGGTGGGCGGAATCAAGGAAAAAGTGCTGGGAGCGAAACGCGCCGGAATCCGCGAGGTGATTTTGCCCGCGGAGAACGAGCCGAACGTGAAGGAAGATCTGCAGCCGCACATGCTTGAGGGAATGCAGATTCACTATGTGCGCACTGTGGATCAGGCTCTGGACATCGCGCTCGCGAAGCCAGTATCTGCGGCCGCGGGATTGAAGCCCGGCCAAATTCCACCGGCTGGACCGGCTCCAATCGTGCCACCGATTCACTAAACGAAACGCAATTCCAAAGCAAAAAGCCCGGCTTCCGCAAAGGAGCCGGGTTTTTTGTTGTGCAGGCTTCAGCCTGCGATGGTCAGTCCTTGCGAACTTCAACCCCTGCAGGCTGAAGCCCGCGCCACTTGGAAGCCAAGCTACTTTCCACAGTTTACCGTCCTGCTGCTAATATCTCGCCATGGCTCGGACGCGCAAATTATTTCCAATCTATGGGAGCTCGCTCGCGAACCACATGCTCGCGGCGCTCGTGCATGACCGCATTGTGAGCACCTATGTTACGGCCTACGTTTCCCAATACGATCGAAAAGGAATTCTCGGCGGGCCAGCGCGCGACCGGGAGTTGACGGAAACGATCGGGCGCGAAATTCTGCTGGCGTTGATTGTGGAAGTCGAAGCCTTGATGCCATCGTTTTTTGGCAAGAAACAAAGGAAAAAACTGAGAGTCGAAGAAAATCAGGCGGTCGATCTTTTTTTAGAAGAATTGCGTGCGGCGCTGGAGCGCGCACAACGCTGGAGCGAGGATGACCGGAGACAATTTTATCGCGATCTGGCCATGTATAAGGATTTTCATGCGCGCAAGGCATCAGCGCCCAGTAGTGGAAAAAAAAGAAAGACGCAGGAAGATGAGCCGCCGTTCGTCGCGCGGGTAGCAATCCTGCTTGATCCGTCTATGCTCGAGCAGGCACGCCGCGCCACAAGAAAATTTTACGGAGCCGTGGGCATCTTGGCTAAGAAACTTTTGCGCCAGACGTTGAATCCGAGTTCCCGGTGACCTTGCCTTTATGGGTCGCGGCTTTGGCCGCTGCGGGAAAATCGTGTGGGCTGATGCTTGACTAGCACCGCCGCTCGTGCCGGCGCGGTTTTTGCAAAGTGCACACAACCAGGAGTGGCTCTGCTTCTCGACAATTGATCGTCAGTCTGAAATGCTTCTGAATAAAAAGAGTTAAGAAATCTTCTCCACTTGCACAGCAGTCCCATACGCCAACACTTCGGTAACTCCCTGCATAACTTCCGTGGCGTCGTAACGCATGGCAATCACGGCATTCGCGCCATGTTGGGCCGCGTGCTGAATCATTAATTCGTAAGCTTCTTCGCGCGTTTTTTCGCATAGCTCGGTCAGGATTGTAATATTTCCACCGATGATCGTCTGCAATCCTGCGCCAATGGAGCCAAGCAAACTCCGCGAGCGCACAATGATGCCGCGCACGATCCCGAAATTTCGCACAACGCGATAGCCGGGCAATTCCAGCGCGGTCGTCACCATCATCGTCGATACTTGTACTGGCATGAACACGCCTCCTTATGTACGGATTGGTTTCAGAGCGATACTAACGGTCCTATCCGCGCATCCGTCCTCTGTTATGCTCCGCCTGTACCTTTTAGTTATGGACTGCAATGAGGCGGGCAATGCTTACCCTGTTCTATTTCCTGGTCATCGAACAGATTTTGCAGGGCTTGTACAATCTTTGGGATGGATTGGTGTGGCTGCGGCTGGCTCAACGCCGCGCCGGAACCCATTCCGGATTTTATGCCCCGCGCGTTGCTCTTTTTTGCCCTGTAAAAGGCGCGGAGCCGGGCCTCGAATTAAATATCTCCGCGCTCATCGGTTTCGACTACCCCGATTATGAAATTTTCTTCAGTATGGCTAGCGCGGAAGATCCCGCCCGCAAAATAATTGAGCGCGTCACAGCCGGGAGCAAACATAAAATTCATATCGTGGTGGCCGGGCGCCCGAGCGAATGCGGAGAAAAAGTAAATAATCTGCGTGCGGCAATCCTCACGGCGGACAGGGGTTTTGACGTTTTTGTTTTTGCGGATTCTGACGGTCGCCCTGGCAGAAACTGGCTCGCGCGTCTGGTCGCTCCGCTGGAAGATTCCAAACTCGGCGCCATATCCACTTTTCGCTGGTTCTTCCCGCAAACCGGCGGCTTCTGGAGCGCGTTGGCATCAGCCTGGAACGCACCTGCGGCAACCTATCTGGGCGAACACGATCGCAATTTCTGCTGGGGCGGCGGCACCGCAATTCGCAGGAGCCATTTTGAACAGTGCAACGTGCTGGAATACTGGAACGGCTCGGTCAGCGATGATTTTTCTTTGACGCGCGCGCTGCGCCAATCCAACCTGCCGATTGAGTTTGCGCCGGAGTGCATCGTGCCAACGATGTTCGACTGCGATTCCAAAGGGCTTATCGAATTCACGAACCGACAAATCATCATCACTCGAATTTACGAGCCACGCTTGTGGGCACTCGGCGGACTCGGCCATGCATTTTATTGCGCTGCGATCGTTCTCGGAGTTGCGCTCTTCATAAATAGTTTGGTGACCGGGACGTCCGGAATTCAATTGCTGCTATTGGCGATCCTGTTGCCCGTGCTTTCGATGGGCAGAGGCGTGCTGCGATTGGCTGCGATAGTGGAACTGCTCCCGGAATGGAAAACGAAGTTGCTGGCGGATGGATGGATTTGGACATTTCTTGCAGCCATTGCGCCTGCAATCGGGCTGTGGAACACTTTCGCAGCTTTATTTAGCCGACAAATTCGGTGGCGCGGTGTGCGTTATGAGCTTCTTTCACCTGGACAGACGCGTATTCTAAGCCGCTGACAACTTAAGCGCGCAATGTCGATTCAAATGCAGATATCATTAGGGTTGCGGACGCTGTGAAAAAATTGCTCGTAGGGTGAAATCTCTACCCGGAATAAAGTAAACACTGTAGGAGCCTCCCAAGCAACTCCTTGCGAATGTGCATTAAGAATTTTGATTTCGGGATGGTAGGCGGCTTGCTTCATGTCAGTGTCACTTTTGAATTTTGTGCTGCCGACGGCCACGCCGAGAGGCGTGGTCTGCATCTTCCAAGCAGAAGCCAGGGACACACGCACGTCCACGAATTTGGCCCCCAACCGGTCCACTGGTGCTGTTTTTTTCCTGAAAGATGCCGGTATTTTCTGAATTGACCGCAGGATCGCATTAAAATACAAACTTAATTTGGTCCTCCTTCCCGGCTTGGACTGAAAAATTGTGAGGCCGACACTGATACGAAGACAAAAACAACTTGTTAAACCGCAGGATCAACCATCAAGCATTGTCATGCAGAGCTTTGTGCTGTGCGAACGTTCTTCAGGGGCCGTGCGATTTCGAGTGGATGCGGAACCCGACGGAACTATGCCGGTTGAAAAAATTGCGGGATTGCTGGCCGTGCATTGCCTGGTAAGAGGGCAGGCGCCGGAAGATTACGAGTTGATGGTGGTTCCCCGGGAGTCGCTTCTGGATGCCGCCTCGGAACGTGCGCAGGAATTGCTGGCCGCAGGACGGGCCCTGGGAGCTGGTGTGAAAGTCAGCCGACGCGAGCAGGAAGTACTGGACTGCATTCTGCAGGGGTGCGCCAACAAAGAAATCGCATGCAAGTTGAATGTTGCGGAGCGCACGGTAAAATTTCATGTGTCTTCGTTGCTGGCAAAATTCGGAGTTACCGATCGCGTGGCACTGAGCCGCGAAGCCTCTCTCGGACGAATGCCTTCGATTGGTGCGGCCGGATCCGTGACTTCGGAATCGCTGTTCGGTTTCCCGATGCGCAATCAGCAGGCCGAGAGCGACGAGTCGCCCGATCCCAAAGCTGCCGAACGCACTGCCGCTCCTCAGAAAGAAACGTCTCGCACACGCAACCGGTTATTGCCCATGTTCGCGCGCGAACGATACGCTACATAAGCAATTCATAATCCGCAGAAAAAATCAAAGGCCCATCCGGGAAATGATTCGGATGGGCCTTTGATTTTTTCACGGGATCGAACCGTCGTCGTCGAAAAATTTACAACCGTGCTATAGAGCCAAATGTTCAAACCGAGCTTTACTTACCTGAGAAATGACCGGCCACTTCATCCCAATTAACCACATTCCACCACGCTTCGATGTAATCGGGGCGGCGGTTTTGATATTTCAGGTAGTAGGCGTGTTCCCAAACGTCGAGTCCAAGAATTGCTTTTCCACCGCTCATCAACGGGTTGTCCTGATTCGGCGTGGATTCGATCGCCACCTTGCCATCTTTAGCGGTTAGCCACGCCCACCCTGATCCGAAGCGTCCAACGCCCGCTGCCGCGAATTTCGTTTTGAAATCGGCGAAGGAACCGAACGCGGATTTGATGGCATCGGCCAGCGCGCCCGAAGGTTCGCCGCCGCCTTTTTTCATCAGCTTCCAGAACATGGAATGATTCCAATGGCCGCCGCCATTGTTACGGACAGCGGTGCGAATATTTTCGGGAACTTTATCGAGGCTCTGCATCAGCTGATCGATCGAAAGCGCCTGAAGATCAGCATGACCCTCGAGGGCCTTATTCAAATTGGTGACGTAGGCGTTGTGATGTTTGTCGTGATGAATTTCCATCGTCATCTTATCGATGTAGGGCTCCAGCGCATCTGAGGCGTAGGGGAGCGGGGGAAGAACGTGGGCCAAAGGACCCTCCTTTTGTGACGTTACAGCCTGTTGTGACATGGATACCTCCTCACTGAACTTGGATGATAACTCTCTGTCACTGGGCATTTTCATTCTAACGCCGCAGGCGGTGCGGCACAACCTGAGCAATTAAGACGAGGAAGGAACAAATTTGAGGCGCTCGAGCGCCCATTCGGAATGCTCGACAAGTAAATCGTCGCCGGATTTGGCAAGCTGCGAGAGGCGCGCGCAGATCTCTTGATAGCGTGGATCGGCCGGTTTGATGCCGGAATTCCCCAATGCCACGCAAATATTTCTCAGAAGGCCGCGCCATTTGGTTCGTTTTACAGGCCCCTTGCGAAAGATTTTGCGAAACTGTTCTTCCGTGAGTGAGAGAAGCCATTCGAGGTCGGGTGAAAATAGGGACTGAGTTTCGCGCTGACGCGGCAGAAAATTGGGAAGGTCTGTGATCGGCGCGCGGCGATTCCACGGACAAACATCCTGGCAAATATCGCAGCCGAAAACGTGTCGACCGACGGGTTCGCGCAATTCCAGTGGAATGGATGTGCGTAGTTCGATGGTCAAGTAGGAAACGCAGCGGCGTGCGTCGAGCAAGTACGGCTCAACGATTGCGCCCGTGGGACAGGCATCAATGCACAGGCTGCAATTTCCGCACAAATCGGGCGCGGGCGATTCACCGTGCTGCAGCGTCGGCGCGAGGTCGAGCGTGGTTATGATCACGCCGAGAAAAAACAGCGAGCCCATTTCCTCGTTGATCAGACACGTGTTTTTCGCAAGCCAACCCAAGCCCGCATATTTTGCCGCGACTCGCTCGACGATAGGGCCCGTGTCCACGTAGGCTCGCGCTTCAAAGGGCTCGGGAAATTCTTTGCGAAAATTTGCAATCAGCGTTTCGAGTTTGTCGAGCAGAACGTCGTGGTAATCGTCGCCCCACGCGTAGCGGGAAATCCAGCCAGTTGGGCCTGTATTCGAATTTGCGGGCGCGGACGCGTCGGTGGAAGCGGGAAACGCTGTATTGTAGTTGAGGGCGCAGACGATGACGCTGCGAGCGTTTTGCATAGCGAGAGCGGGCGAGCGGCGGCGCTCATCGTGCAGGTAGCGCATGTCGCCTGCATATCCGCGCGTCAGCCAATCGTCCAGATTCGCAAGCTCGGGAAATTCCGTGGCGGGCGCGATGCCGCAAAGATCAAATCCAATCTCGCGGGAATGTTGAAGGATTCGCGTCTTGGGATCGATTGGATTCATTTGTTGATTGTGCCGTAGACGTGCGCGGAACGCGAGGATGGATGTACCATACCCGTTTACGATTCCAATGGGTCGGAGACACGGATGAAAACGCGCAAGCTCGGTAACACAGGAGTCGAAATTTCTCCTCTGGTGCTCGGAGGAAATGTATTTGGGTGGACGGCGGATCAATCCGCATCCTTCAAGCTCCTCGATCAATTTGTGGATTCCGGCTTCAATGCGATTGACACGGCCGATGTGTATTCCAAATGGGCCGACGGGCACACCGGTGGGGAGTCCGAGCAGGTGATAGGAGATTGGATCAAACGGAGCGGCAAAAGAAATAAAGTTTTTCTCGCCACAAAAGTGGGCATGGAGATGGCGGGCTTTGGAGAAGGTTTGTCAAAATCGCACATCCTGCGCTCGGCGGAAGCGTCGCTCAAGCGATTGCAAACGGATTACATTGATCTCTACCAATCGCACATCGATGATCCTGATACGCCGCTGGAAGAAACGCTGGGAGCATACGCAGAATTAATCAAGCAAGGAAAAGTCAAAGCGATCGGCGCGTCCAACCATAAAGTGGAAAGGCTTGCGCTGGCTCTTGAAACAAGCCGCAAGCACGGACTTCCGGAATACCAAACTCTCCAACCTAATTACAGCCTCATGGACCGCGAGGAATTTGAAAATAATCTGCGGCCTTTATGCGAGAAGGAAGGTCTATGCGTGATCAGTTATTTTCCGCTGGCAGGCGGTTTTCTGACGGGCAAGTACCGATCAAATAAAGATGCGGAAGGGAAGCCTCGTGCCCGCAACGTGATGCGATATCTCAACGAACGCGGATTTAAAATTCTTGCGGCGCTCGATGAGGTCGCAGCGAAATACAAAACAACTCCCGCGCAGATTTCCCTCGCGTGGGTGCAGTCGCGCCCGGGAATTACCGCGCCCATTGCCAGCGCGACGAATCTTGATCAGCTCCAGGATTTGATTGCTTCGGTGCTTCTAGAGTTGGACGCCGAGTCCGTGGAAATTCTCGACCGTGCCAGCGCAGTTTAAGTAGCACGGGCTTCAGCCTGTGGCTTTTAGTCCTTGGAGGGTCCAACCCCCACAGGCTGAAGCCTGTGCTACAAAAATCTACGGCAAGACGGAGACGTGCGCGGAAACGATGCGCCAGCCTTCGGGGAGACGCGCCCACACCTGGCTTTGCCGCCCTGAAATTATTTTTCCATTCGCCGCGGTTCGCTCAAATTCCAGAGTGACGCTGCCAAAATCGCGCCCAAACGTGACGATGTCGAGTCGATTCACGGTTCGCGCCAGATTGGTAGCGGGACGCAACTTGCGGAACGCCTCAATCTCTTCGATGCCGTACAAATTTTCGGTCACGCCGAAACGCATCGCGTGCGGCGACGCCCAGAACATTTTTGTCAGCGTTTCCGCGTCGTTAGCCATGAGCGCGGCCTCGTACTGCGGGTAGAGCGCCTGCAATTCCGAGGTAATTTCGGGATCGTTGATTTGCATTGGTGGCTCGTTTTTTTTTGTATCGCGGGCCTCAGCCTGCGGGGCTTGGGCCTTGCAATGCCAAAAATCCGCAGGCTAAAGCCCGCGCTATTCTCTTGTCAGAACAGTTTTCTCGCGGGAAGAACATTTTTTGATATTGCGGCCGAAACGGTGAAGATCGGTTCGTTTACGACCTGGCTAAAGCGCAGGCTCATCGCTACGCTGCACAGCAGATAAGCGTGGACCGCGCTAAATCCCCAACGATCGACGAGCAGGTCGACCATGCGCGACGTAGCTGCACGAGCGGCGCCCGCTGCGTCGTTTGACGATTCGACCACAATCCATTCGCCGCCCGCGGCATCCGCTTCCAGTTTGCGCCCGGCAGGCGACTCAACAATGGGCCCAGGCAGCGCACGCTGTTTGTGCACATGAAAGCGCAGCGTCACATCCGCGGGGCATTCCATTCCGTTGATGCACACTTCGCCGTCTCCCTGCGCGCCGTGTGCGTCACCTGCGGAGAAAAGCGCGCCAGGATTCAGTACGGGCAAATAAAGCGTCGCGCCTGCACAGAGTTCGCGCACATCCATGTTGCCGCCAAAGATGCCGGGTGGACGCGTCTTGAATTCTCCGTCTTCGGCGCGTGCTACGCCCATTACGCCGCAAAACGGATTCAAGGGCACAACTGCCGGCGGAATCGACTTACTGACGGCTCCTTCAAATTTCCAGATGTGAAAAAATGGTTCGCCAAATCGCTGTTTTAGAAAACCGAGTCCCGGCACAACACTGGTCCACCCCCAGCCTTTGTGCGCCACTTCCAGAATGTCCACTTGCAGGACGTCGCCCGGTGCCGCGCCATCCACAAAAACTGGTCCCGTGAGCGCGTGAATTTTAGCGCGATCGATTTTTAAATATTCCGCGAGCGTCATGGCCGGATGAACTTGCGCCCCGCTGGAATCGACGCACTCCATGTGAAGGATGTCGCCCGGAGCAACGTGAATGCGCGGCTTCAGCGCGCGGTTCCAGAGCGAGTGAGTCGGTTCTGCGTTCAGCGATAATTCAGCCATAGGACTGATTAAACCTCCACCGTCATTTGCAATTCCACGAGCGCGTTGCGAGGAAGCGCGGAAACACCGACCGCCGCGCGCACGTGCCGCCCTGCATCACCAAAAATTTCGACGAAAAGATCGGACGCGCCATTAATGACTTTTGGCGAATCCGGAAAGCCGGCAAGTGCGTTCACGTAGCCGTTTACTGTGGCAATGCTTTTCACTTTGTCGAGCGACCCGAGGTGTGCGGAAAGTACCGCCAGCTGGACCAGCGCGCACGCACGCGCGGCGGCATATCCGTCTTCGACCGTGCGTCCCGCGCCGACGGTTCCGGTAATTACTTCGCCCTCGTGAATGGAAATGACGCCCGCAAGATAAACAATTTGCCCGATGGTGCGCGCAGGCAGATAATTGCCGCCCGGAGGCGGCAATGCGGGAAGCGTAATGCCCAGGGCTTTCAGCGTTTCGTCGATCCTTGATCGAATCATGCAGCCGCTTCTCCACAAAAATAATCGCGTCAGTTTATCATACTCGTCGGAGTGCCCGATTTTTTGCTTGCTACAGGGCAGCCGTGCGCTAGGATATTCCATGCATTTCTCGCTGAAATTCCTCGCTGCTTTCGCTGCGCTGCTACTATCCATCTCAAGCGCGCAAGCATCTCCCACTTGGCATGAAAAGAGACAGCAGGTATCTGACCTGGAAATAAGCGGGTCACTCGCTGGGCTTCCGGCGGAGTCGACGCGATACATTACGCGGGAAGAATTGTTGGCGATGCCGCAAGTTAGCTTTAGCGCGTCAGACGACACAAATTTTTCCGGCCCCACGAAAATCAGCGGCGTGCCGCTAGAAGATCTGGGGCGTGCGTTCGGCGCAGCGCCTTCTTCGGACATGGTCGTAGCCATCTGCGATGACGAGTACCGCGCAAATTACCCGCGCTCCTATCTCGCAGCCCACCATCCCGTGCTGGTGCTGGAAGTAAGTGGCAAGGCGCCGTCCGGATGGCCAAAAGATTCCCAGGAACATAAGTACGACATGGGCCCTTACATGATTTCCAATCCGAAGTTCGTGCCCAGCTACAGAATTCTTTCGCACCAGGATGAACCGCAAATTCCGTGGGGCGTGGTGCGCGTCGAATTTCGCGATGAGAAGACAGTGTTCGGTTCCATCGCACCACAAGGTCCGCACGCGCGAGACAAGGAAGTGCAGGATGGCTTTGGCATCGTGAAGCAGAATTGTTTCCGTTGCCACAATTCCGGGCGCGAAGGCGGGCAAAAGTCAGGATTATCCTGGAACGTACTTTCCAAATTAGCGCAATCCGTGCCGCAGGATTTTGCCGCTTACATTCATTCGCCGGCCAGCAGGAATGAAAAGGCGCAAATGCCCGGATTTCCGGAATACGATGACGCCACGCTCGCGGCCCTAACCAAATATTTCCAGTCATTCTCCACGCAGGGAAAGCCATGATCCTGCGGACAGTTAAAATTTTAATGGTTTTCGGCGTGGCGATCTTTTATACGCTGGTCGTCTTGAATAACATCACGGACTACAATTCCAATTACCAGTTTGTGCGCCACGTGTTGATGATGGATTCCACGTTTCCCGGTAACAACGGCATGTGGCGCGCCATTAACACTCCGCTCTTCCACACGCTGTTCTACGTTTCCATTATTTCATGGGAAACGATTACCATGATTGTCTGCTGGTGGGGTGGGATCCGCATGGTGATGGCGCGCTACGCGTCCGTGGCAGCATTTCAGAAGGCCAAAGGCATTTCGATCGCTGCACTGGCGTTGAGCCTGCTCATGTGGTTGATCGCTTTCCTGGCCGTGGGCGGCGAATGGTTTCTGATGTGGCAATCAAAATCGTGGAACGGTCAGGACGCCGCGTTTCGTATGTTTACGGTAATTGGAATTGTGTTGCTGCTCGTGGCGCTGCCGGATACTGGGGATCA
This sequence comes from Candidatus Acidiferrales bacterium, assembly GCA_035696345.1. GTDB lineage: Bacteria > Acidobacteriota > Terriglobia > Acidiferrales > UBA7541 > Palsa-360. Next base: position 18,883 of record DASRQU010000070.1, on the reverse strand, counting down.
GCCATAGCTATTTCGCTTATTAATACGCGCGGAATAATGATCAGCGGTCGAGTAGCACAGCCACTCTTGGCGGTGTGCACTTTGCAAAACCCGCACAGGCAAGAATGCCTGTGCTACTCAAACATTCGCTCCAATCTATTTCGAGTTCTTGGATTCCGACCGAGGAGTGTTGGCCTTCGCCATTTTCTTCGCCATGTGCATGAGGAGTTGCCGGTCATCCTCATCCGCGCGGCTGAGCAACTGACGAAATCTTTCCAGAGTCCGGGCATCTTTGCCGCGTTCGCCCCAGTGAGCGCCGTTGCCTGACTTTCGTTTGATTGCGTGAGGAAGTTTGGGATTCACCTCGCCGTCGTAAAAAAGCTGGTACATGGGCACTTCCAGGGCGCGCGCGAATTTCTCCAAGGTTTCCACGGCGGGGACTGTATGCCCGTTTTCGACACGGGATATGTAACACCGAAGCAGGCCGGTCCGCTTTTCAATCTCACCCTGTGAGAATTTTTTCTGCTCGCGCAACACTCGCAATCGGTCGCCAATGATCATGGTTGAGAAACCTCCGGACGGAATGCGCACCCATCATGAAAGGTATCGCTAACACATCGGCTGGATAATTGAGCATACAACAACAGATTAAACGACAACAACTGCTTACTCTGGACCTGCCTGCCCAGAGATGGTCAGGAGGAATTACGTAAGACGATTCAATAGGCGCGCCGCTACGCCTTCATCGCGCTCAGAACGCGCTCTGGCGTAAACGGAACTCGGCGCATGCGCGCGCCGGTGGCATCGAAGATTGCATTCGCGATTGCGGCGGTCACCGGAACGATGGAGGGTTCGCCTCCGCCTAATGGCTGCATTTCCGGCCGGTTGATCAGCTCAACGACGACTTCCGGAACCTGCTCGAAGCGAATCACCGGATAGCTGTTCCAATCCAGATTTTTCTGTCCGGTGGAATCGAATTGCACTTCTTCGAGCAACGCACGGCTCACGCCCTGCAGAATATTTCCTTCGATTTGATTTTTTAAACCGTCCGGATTGACGATCAACCCACAGTCATGGCCAAGCGTAATTTTCTTCACGCTGACTATGCCCGTCGTCTTATCGACCTCAACTTCCGCGACCGCGGCAGTCATGGTATTCGCGCGATTCGCTACAGCGACGCCTCGGCCTTTCGCGATGGATCCGCTGGAAGAAAGCCCCGGCGCAGGGCGATCCGTCCAGCCGGCTTTTTGCGCCGTGATTGTCAGAATTTCGGAAATGCGCTTGTCGCCGGTCAGATAGCGCAAGCGAAATTGCACTGGGTCGACATGTTGGTCCGCGGCAATTTCATCGATCGTGGATTCGCTGGCAAACACCCGCGCCAAATCTCCCGGCGCACGCAGGTTGCTGGTTCGCAGCGGCCATTGTCCCTGCTGCACCCACGGTACGCTGGCCGCCAGAACTTTTTGATTTTCGAAGGTGTAGATCTGTCCGCCGCCACCCGCGCCATTTAAAAAGCCCGGCCCGGTCGGCTTCATTCCTGTTTGCGTGGACGCCAGCAGAGGATTCGCTTCCGACTCAGTCCACGGCAAACTTCGATCCATGTAATCCCAGGCGATTACATGGCCCTGTGCGTCAACGCCTGCGCGAACCGTGGAATATTGCGCAGGTCCCTTGGGATCCCAGGCGTGCTCGTCCTCGCGCATCCATTGCACGCGGACCGGACGGCCTACCGCCCGAGACATCAGCGCCGCGTCTTCGGCCACGTCGTCGCTTTCCAGTCGACCGTAGCTGCCAGAACCTTCGCGATAGAGCAAATGAACATTTTTCGGCGGAACTTTTAATAGCAGCGCGATTGCATCACGCGTGCGGAAAGGCCCCTGCGTGCCTGTCCAGATCGTAGCCTTATCGCCTTGCACATCCGCTACGGCGCAGGGCGGCCCGATCATCCCATGCAACTGGAAGGGCCAGTAATAAGTCCCTTCGTATTTTTTTTGTGCCTGCGAGAAAGCCGTGTCCAGATTGCCTTTGTTCGTGACGACATTATCCTTGAAGCTCTTCGTATTTTTAAGGTAATCGAACACTTCATCCGAGCCGGACGGCATTTTCAGAGAGGGTTCAGCCCACGTGACTTTCAGAGCCCGCGCAGCCTGAATTGCGGCCCATTCCGTCTGCGCTACAACTCCGACAAAATTTTCCTCGTGCACAACTTTCACGACTCCCGGGATATTCTTAATCGAGCTTTCATCGATGCTTACAGGTGCCGAAAGGGAAGTAGCCGGGCGCACACTCCGACCGTGCAGCATTCCCGGCACCGTCACGTCCTGCGAGTAAACAAATTCGCCCGTAAACTTTCCCGGCAAGTCCACGCGCGGAATCGATTTCCCCACAACCTTATAATCCTTATAATTTTTCGCTGGAATTTCCGGCGCGACCTTCATGTCCCACCCGATTCCGCTGGCCACAATCTTGATGTTGAATTTTTTACCGCCCAGCAAATCTCCGTACGCAATTTTTTTCACTGGATTGCCGATCACGCTCACCACGCCGTCGGTTACGGTGAGTTTGTCGACGGGTGAATCGAGGCGCGCCGATGCCAGTTTCAAAAGTTCCTGCCGAGCGGCAGCGGAAGCCTGGCGCAGTTGCGGCCCGCCCCGCTCAATCGTTCGAGCGGCGGCAGTCACACCCTGATCGACGGCCGTTTCCGTGTCACCGGAATCCATATAAACTTTGTTGAACGAAACATCAAGTTCCTCGGCCACAATTTGCGCGAGGGCCGTCACCACGCCAGTGCCGAGTTCGACCTTGCCCGTAAAAACGGTAACGGTTCCGTCCTTCGATATCGCCAGCCAGGAATCGAGCACCGTCGGATCCATGCCGTCCACGGACAGGCCCGAGCCTTGCGCGAGCACTTTCGCCGCGCCTCCAAAAAAGCTGAAACCCACGATCATGACGCCTGTGCTCTTGAGAATATCTCTGCGGGAGATGGATTTCGTTTCCATGTTCGCTCTCCTTCTTAGGCTTTCACGCTTGTATTTGCGACGCGCTGAATCGCGCGGATGACCCGCAGATGAGTGCCGCACCGGCAAATGTAACTATTCAGAGATTTCTTAATTTCTTCGACGGTGGGGTGAGGGTTTTTATCCAGTAGCGCTTTGGCTCCCATCACCATGCCGTTCATGCAAAAACCGCACTGCGCCGCCTGTTCCTCGACGAACGCCGCTTGAATCACGTGAGGATGCGCGACGCTGCCCAGCCCTTCGAGAGTCGTAATATTTTTATTTTGCGCGGAAGATGCGGGAATCATGCAGGAGCGCACGCTGTTGCCGTCCACGAGCACCGTGCACGCGCCACACTGTCCCAAGCCGCACCCAAACCGCGGGCCGTGCAATTCCAGATTGTCGCGTAGGACGTAGAGCAGCGGAGTGCTCGGGTCGGCTTCAACGGCTCTCAACTTGCCATTTACTTTCAGTGAGATTCGCGCCATGGGGAATGTCCTTTCGTAACAGGTCGAATCAAAATCGATGAGATTCAGACGGGCATTCACATATGCAAGTTGCAACGATATTAAGGCTCAATATACACCGGTCCCGCCAGGAAGGGAATGACAAGGATTGAATTGACGCTACGGAGCACGCGCCAGTCGGCCGCGGCGATTAAATGGATTCTTAATCAGTCGTCGTATTCATTCGCCGCGTCGTACACGTAGCGGATCGTAATCGGATTTCCAGACTTACCATTTTCCACAGTCCACGTTTCATAGAATTGTTTGCCATCCGGAGATAGTTCGATGGTTCTGCTCATCTTTTTATTTTGGGGGCCTTTTTCATCTGTCACCAGTTTCTGGCCGTCCCAGTGCGCGGGAATTTCGTGCAGCGATTCATTTTTCGATTTCTCAATTTTTCTGCCATCCGTGAAAAACACCAGCTTGTCGCCGTGATCGTTTAACGAATCGACCTCCGCATTCATTAAGCTGATGCTCTGCGAGGAATCAGGGCGCACGATTTCATAGATTTTTTGCGCGGTTTCGCTGTCTGCTCCGCCCAAACCTCGGCCGTTGCCGCCATACGGCCCGTTTCCTCCTCCACCTCCGCCCGGAATTGGAGGGAAACCGATACCCCCCACGCGCCCGGTACCGCTTCCCGGATTCCCCGATCCTCCCGGATTATTGGGATCGTTTGCGCCACGGGCTTTCGTTCGCCGCGCTTCGTCCAACCTTCTTTTCGCGTCATCGCTCTCGTCTGTGTTCAGCTTCCAATATCCGGCGATCGTCTTGCGCGGCGCGATTTGCGGCTTCTTTTTGGCAGGCGGCGCCGGCTTCGGCGCCGGTAAGGGTACGGTTGGCGTCATCGGTCCCGGCGGAGCTTGCGCGAAAAGGGAGCTTGAGAAACAGAGGAATGCGCCGCACAGGAATGCGCAGCAAGCCATGGATTTCAGTTTGAGCAACCTCATAGGTATCGAGTCTCCGGGCAACATGCCGCTCGCGGTCCAGCCAGATAGATGACGAAAGTTTCAAGTCGAGTTGCTTTCTCGAAGTCTGATGGAATTATACCCCAGTCCCGGGGCGTAGCCTGTCGGACCTGTTCCGCAGAAGAGCTCCTCCGCAGCCATCCGGCTCCGTTAACTTCCCGAGCCAGGCGGCACGTTGCATCGTTCCAATGCGCTGCTGAGGCCGCCTGTGAAGAGGAGGGCGACGAAAAATCGCAACGCGTTTAACCTTCCCCGCGACAGCACATTTGCTTTTTGCGCTATGATGTCGCCGCTCACACGGCGCGAAGCTTTACTGAAACGAGGAACGACAGATGCACATTAAAAAAGTTGGCGTGCTCGGTTGCGGATTGATGGGTTCTGGAATCGCACAAGTTTCCGCTGCCGCAGGATTCGATGTCACCGTTCTGGAAGTGGACCAGAAATATGTCGACAAAGGTTTTCTGTCGATCCGCAGCTCGGTGGAAAAACTGTGCACGAAAGGCGTCTATACGGGACCAGCTTCCGCGATTCTTTCGCGTCTCATGGGCACAACTCGCAAAGAGGATCTGGCCGATTGCGACTTTGTGGTGGAAGCTGTCATCGAAAATCTGGAAGAAAAACGAAAAATGTTTGCGGCCATAGATCCGGTAATAAAACCTTCCGCGATTTTCGCAAGTAACACATCTTCCATCTCAATTACGGAGATCATGACGGCAACGAAGCGCTCCGGCCAGTTTGTGGGTCTGCATTTTTTCAATCCCGTGCCGCTCATGAAGTTGGTGGAGGTCGCGCGCACGATTGTCACGACCGACGAAACGTTTGAAGCGGCCTGCGCATTCGGCGCGAAATTAGGAAAAGTCCCGGTGCGCACGAGCGACAAGACCGGTTTCATCGTGAACCGCCTGCTCGTGCCGTACTTGATGGATGCGATTCGCGCTTTTGAGGAAGGCGTCGGCTCAGTTGCCGATATTGATGCGTCGATGAAGCTCGGGTGCGGATATCCAATGGGCCCATTCACGCTGCTCGATTTCGTGGGCCTCGACACGACATACTACATCACGCATGTAATGTTCGACGAGTTCAAGGAAAAGCGCTTTTCTTCTCCGTCCCTGCTGAAACGCATGGTGATGGCCGGGTGGTACGGCAAGAAAAACGGCAAAGGTTTTTACGATTGGTCAGATCCGGCGAGGCCGGTCCCGCAGGACGCCGCGCTACGAGGTATCACCAAGCAATAACCCAAGTCTCTCCGTGAACTCTGTGTTCCTCAGTGTTAAGTCTTTTATTTCATAGAATCGGCGGTCGCGCGGCCCCGGACAATCTTTAACGCAGCAATTCGGAGCTACACCGAAAATGCGAGGCGAAGTCGATCGTTTTTCATTCCAGTCTGCGCTTTTCGCCTATTACAGAGGAGTAACACTCCCGTAAACGCGCCCGCCACCGCGCGGAAACGTTCTGCTAGGATGAGCATATGCCTGTCGAGCGAGAGCGTCTGGACGCGGATGTTTTAATTGTCGGAGCGGGACCTGCCGGGCTCGCCTGCGCGCTTCATCTTTCCCAACTGATTGCGAAGCACAACGCTTCTGGCGCGCAGCCTGAACTTTCCGCAGAAAATGTTTACGTTCTTGAGAAGGGCCGCGAAATTGGCGCGCATCAGCTTTCCGGCGCGGTAATGGACCCGCGAGGGCTCGCCGAACTCGTGCCCGATTGGCAGACGACTGCACCGCTGGAATCGCCTGTTACGGATGATGCAGCCTGGGTTTTAACTGCGTCCGGTTCGTACAAACTTCCAGTTACGCCGCCGCCCCTGCAAAACCACGGCAACTATATTGTGTCGTTGAACAAGCTCGTGAAATGGCTCGGTGGCCTCGTGGAAAAATCCGGCGTGAATTTATTTACGCAATTTGCCGGTAGAAATTTAATTTACGAAGGCGGCGGAATTGCCGGCGTCATCACCGAAGACAAGGGCGTCAATAAAGAAGGCAAGCCGAAAGACAACTACACGCCGGGCTACGAATTGCGCGCCAAGGTAACCGTGCTTGCGGAAGGCCCTCGCGGATCGCTCACCAAAGAAATGGTAAACCATCTGAAACTCGACGGTCTCAATCCGCAAGTTTACGGAATCGGTATCAAAGAGTTATGGGATGTTCCCTCTGACAGAATCAAGCCGGGATTTGTGGCGCACACGTTGGGCTGGCCGCTCGATACCAGTATGTATGGCGGCGGATGGATGTACGGCTTGCCCGGAAATCGCGTTTCGATAGGCATGGTCGTCGGCCTCGATTATCACGATCCACGATTCGATCCGCACGCCGCGTTTCAGCGATACAAAACGCATCCGTTTCTCGAACATGTTCTCCAGAACGGCAAGATGGTGCGTTACGGCGCGAAAACCGTGCCGTACGGCGGATGGTATTCGATGCCGCGCACCTACGTGGACGGCGGATTGATCATCGGCGATTCGGCAAGCTTGCTCAATTCGCAGCGGCTGAAGGGCATTCACATCGCGATCAAGAGTGGAATGCTCGCCGCCGAAACTGTCTTTGACGCGCTGAGATCGGGCGACGCTTCGGCAAAAAATCTTTCTGCCTTTCCGCAAAAAATCGAGCAGAGCTGGATTAAAAAAGAACTGTGGGAAGTCCGCAATTTCCACCAGGGCTTTCAGCACGGCCTTTATAGCGGGCTCGTGAACGCCGGAATTCAGTTCGTTACGGGCGGACGCGGCCTGACCGATCCGATGCGCACTCGACCGGGGCACGAGGAGTATCAAAAGCTGAATGGATCTTCGCCCGCGCCAGAGCGATTTAAGGGCGATGGCGTGCTGACCTTTGACCGCTTGACCGACGTCTACCATTCCGGCACGCGCCACGAAGAGGATCAACCGTGCCACCTCATCGTTTCCAACCTGGACGTGTGCGCAACGAAGTGCGTCACCGAGTATGGAAACCCCTGCCAGTATTTTTGCCCTGCGGCAGTCTACGAAATGGTGCAGGAAAAAGGCCAACCGCGCCTGAAAATTAATGCTTCGAACTGCGTGCATTGCAAAACGTGCGATATCGCCGACCCCTACGAGATCATCACCTGGGTGCCTCCGGAAGGCGGTGGCGGCCCGAACTACGACGGGATGTGAGTAGGATAGGCTTCAGCCTGTCCGGTTTAGATGTCGTTCGTGCACCATAATTCAAAAGAAAACGGGCCCAAGCCTGTTCTACTGAAACCTACGGCAGCAGCCCATACACATCCAGCTCCGCCTGCGTCCCTACATACACTTTTCCGTTCGCCACCGTCGGCACACTGAACTTCACCGCTAATCCTGCCGCGTCCGGCGATGTAGTGGCCATCGGACTACTATAAATTTCATTCGAAATATTCGTAAGATCGTAGGCGCGCAAAATCGCGGGCGTATTCGGCGTGGCCAGAGCTCCGCTGCTGTCGATTAACCATAGAATTGCGTTCGAAGTCCCGTTTGAAGAAATGACGGGCGTGGCCCCTTGTGGGCCGAGCGTCTCAGAGGATTGAGCACCGCGCGCTGTTGGGGAAGCAATTCCGCCGGACATCGGGAACGACAGTAATCTATCGTTCGCGGGCGCGACGTATATGGAATCATTCCAGAAAATTGGTGTGCTAAGAATCGCGCCGCCCACGGGAACTGTTTGCACGCGCGTTGACGAATCGGGGCACGGGCCTGCGAACTTCCCCATGTCGTCGCGACTGATAACATACAAAGAGCCGCCCTTGGCACCGCCGATAAGCAAATGGGGCTGCGAGACTGAACCAGCGGAATCAGGCAGGAGAACGGCTGCGGTGGCGCCCAGAATCTGTCCCGAGGCTTCATCGCAGGGTGTAAAGAAGTCAGAAACAGAAATTCCTCCGGCGGTTGCGAATCGCAAGAAGCTGTTGCTGTAGTTGTAATTAATTTCCGGCAGTCCGGCATTGAATACGCCGTCTCCGGTTGCTAGAAAAACATCGTGATTCGCATCGGCCGAGGGACCTCCGCCGCTCTGCCAAATTCCACCGCGTCCTTGGAAATTGCCGGGGGTCACAACGAAAGCGCTGGTTTGATTCAGCGTTCCGGAATCGTAGGCAAACAGCCAGCCGTTGTAATCTCCTTGCTCGGCGAAAGAACCGAACGCGACGTACACCGTTCGGTTGTCCAACAGCAGCGCCGCCCGCTGGTTTTCTTGTGCAGGAAAAAAGTTAAAGGCTTGATTCGCAGGCGAACTGACTTGCTGGCCAGCGGGCTGAATTTCAGGCGTGCCGGTCGCCAGATCCAACGCATAGAGGCGTTGGCTGGAGGAATTTGCAGTGCCAATCGTTTGGGTTGCGGCGACTACGAAAAGCGTGGACGTACGCAAGTCAATTACCGGAGTTCCGGTGATTCCAACCGTCGGGAAGATTATGCTCACGTCGGGTGACGCAACGGCTTGAGAACCTGCGGGGATCAGGGACCGCTGCCACAGCGGAGCGCACTGCCTACCAACCGCAGGTTTGGCGTCGGCGTCAAACGCGTACACGGAATCGTTTTCGGTCGCGACGAAAACCAAGTTATGGGTTCCGTTGCCGGGAATCGCCAGGTTCGGCACATACAACGGTTGTGCGTAAACATTGCCATCCAGCACGCACGAAAACAATTTTCCAAATGTGGCAGCGCTCACCGTGCTCGGTGCAAGCGCCAGTTCCTGGTTGTTGATGCCCGATCGCGCATTGTCATTCCGCCAGGTCAGCATGCCTGAAATGCCGCTCACTTCAATCGTCGCCGAACCGATGGCGGCCGGATTTGCCATCAGGATAGCGGTGATCAGATGCGGTCCGGATGCGAGTGAAGGCGAGTACACTCCGTTCAATGAGATCGTGCCCACAGTCAGATTGCCGTTCGGCGTGCCATCAACGGCCCAGTTCACCTCCGTGTTGGTTATTCCCGTGGTCAGAATATCCAACTGTATCGTCTGAGACGCTGTGATGCTGGAAAGCTTAGGCGAAATCACCAACGGGCCCGTGACAGCGCTGCGGTTCTGAATAGTGACGATGGCGGATGCGGTTGTAGTGAGCGCGGATTGCAGCGCCGCAGTCACCGTAACGGCAGGAGGATTCGGCACTGTGGCGGGCGCTGTATACAAACCCGTCGCAGAAATGGTTCCAATGGCCGCGTTTCCACCGGGTACCTGACTCACCTCCCAGGTAATGCCCAAGCTTGGCGCATTTTGCACCGACGCCTGAAATTGCACAGTGTCGCCGGGGAACGGTTGCGCAGAGCTTGGCGCAACTGTGATGCTGACTGGCGCAGGTGGCGCGGACCCCACGGCTCCGCACCCTGCCAAAAAAATAAACAGGGCAAGGAAGCTAAGTGCCGACAGTCGAGGGGAGTGGGGGCCTTCGCTGCCGCAGCGTGCCTCGCAATCGACACGTGCACGGAGAACGCAATATGTGGCGCGAAATCGGCTGGGCATGGGCTCTTCGGGAATCGAAATTTCGAAAAACGCGGGGAAATTATCATGGCGCGCCAAGAGCGTCAATGTGATATGTCACGAATAATGACATGACCTCTATCACGGGTCGAAATCCGTCTCCTCGTTGATTTCAACCGATCAGTCGATGAAAAAACGCGCGGATCCGGTCGAAAATTCCCGGCTCCGCTTTTACCGCGGGGCGAGTCGGCGGCGGAGCAACGGGAGCCGGTGGCGGGACAGGCGGCGCGGCAGGTTCGGCTGGCGCCGGGTTCACGTGACCTTGGAACCCCACCGATGACTGCATGCGCACCTCGCGCACCAGGACGATGGTTTCGGGCGATGGATCAGGCGGCATTTCCGGGGACTTCGCATCGAAACTGAGCGGCGGCATCAGCACCGTGTATACCGGCTCATTCGAAGGCGGCGCGGCGGCCGGCTTGTCTTCCGGTTTCTTGCGTTCCGGCGCCGCGGGCCGCGCGAGGGTCGAGACTTCTCGATCCGGCGCCGGACCGGAAGGAACATTTGACGGCACAGATTTCGGAGTTTGCAACCGTGCGCGAGGAAATTCGCAGGAGCAGGCCGAAGCATCCGCGTGCAGCGATACGATCTGGCCCTCCGCCATGTTCGCTGTGCCGCCCTGCGGAATAATCATGCTCTGATCCGAAAATTGCGGCTCCACGCGCAAGGCTCCGCGCGCTGTAATTACGCACATCTCGCCCGTTGGATCGAGGCCCACCGTCATGTCGCGCGCGCCTCCACCGATGGCGATTGGCGTGGCCACCACCGTGGGCATGTAAATCGTAAAGGCATCGGACGTTTCGAGTGAGGGATGAACGCGTCCATAATCCAGCGCCAGCGTCAGCGCTCCCGCAGATTTCACAAGCTTGAAATGCGCCGGTCCGCAGATGCTGATTTCTCCGCCGGTATTCAGCAACAACAGAGCACGGCCCGAGCGCAATGTGACATCGCTGCCGCTGGCTACGACAGTTGAGCCCGCATCGGATTCCGTTCCCGTGGATGTCTTTGTTACCACCTCCACGTCGTCGCCTTCAATTCGCCCAATGATCGCAGGAAGGTCTTGTGCAGAAATGCGGGCGATGCGTACCGAAAACGCGGCTGCGCAGATCAGCGCTGCCGCGGCGGCAAATTTCGCGCCGGCAACGAAACGGTTTCGCGGGATGTCCAACGTGCGCATGTTTTACCCGACGTTTCCTGCGGTGCACTGTGAAGTTATTTTCATGTCGACTTCGACTTATACTATAACTGCATGCCGGACCAAGTGAAAACAACCCCTGAAGAAGTGGAGCAGCGCGTCCCGGTTCATTACGATACACGCCTGCCCAAGCTTACGTTTCTGCAGCGCGCACTTATTCCAATCATTGGCTTTGTAGTGTGGTTTGTGATTCGCCTGCTCGGCCCGACCATTCGTTTCGAGGTGGTGGGCGGGCAAAAAGCCGGGCGCGATTACCGGCCCGACTTGCCGCCAAATATTTTTGCATTCTGGCATCGCTGCATCATTCCGTCCGCCTGGTATTTTCGCAACCGCAATGGCGTGCTGATGAACACCACCAATTTCGATGGTCAGTGGACGCGCCGCGTGATTGAGCGGCTGGGTTTTGGCACGGCGCAGGGAAGCTCGACGCGCGGTGGACTTCGCGGGCTCGCCGTAATGGCCCGGAGGCTCACTGAAGGGTTCGATGCCGGTTTTACGATTGACGGCCCGCGCGGTCCTCGCTATGTGGCGAAGCCGGGTCCCGTCATGCTGGCGCGGCGTTCAGGCAGGCCCATCGTTCTATTTCACATCGGTTTAGAGCGCGCCTGGACTCTGGAAAAAGCTTGGGACCTGATGCAAATCCCCAAACCTTCTACGCGCGCAGTTGTGATTTTTGCGCCGGCCATTTCTGTTTCCACCGATGCGAATCATGAAGAAATCGAACGAAAGCACCAGGAAATGCAGAAAATGCTGGAACGCTTGAGGGACGTGGCGGAGAGCTGGTTTTTACTTTCGGAAGACGAGCGGGAAAAAGGGCGCGCATATTGGAATGCGCGGTAAGTCGGACAGGCTTCAGCCTGTCTTCTTTTGAATTTCGCCAACCACATCAAAAATGAAATCAGACAGGCTGAAGCCTGCCCTACTCAATGCCCCGCTTCCGTCAGCGTTACTTTCGCCGTCATCTTTTGCGCGCCGCGGTAATATTCCACGTTCACCGTGTCTCCCGGGCGTTTCCGGTTCAGCGCAAGAGTCAGGTCGGTTTCTGCGGTAATGGGGCGTCCATCAATTCCCGTTACGACATCGCCGCCCAGCAAGATCCGTCGCATTCCAAGGACCGCTTGATGGTCGCCGCCTTTGAGTCCTGCGGTCGCAGCGGGGCCGCCGGGCGTGACGCGCTCAATCATCAGCCCCTCACTTACCGGCAGATGCAGCGCCTCGGCGACGGCAGGCGTCAGAAGCCGTGCTTCAACGCCCATGGACGCGCGGTGCACTCGGCCATCCGTAATTAAATCCTGTGCGATTTGCTTTGCTGTACTGATGGGAATTGCAAAACCGATCCCAGCCGTGGTGCCGGAAGGAGTGTAGATTGCCGAGTTGATGCCGATCACCTCTCCGTGCGAATTCAGCAGCGGCCCGCCGGAATTTCCCTGGTTGATCGCCGCGTCTGTCTGAATCGCGCCGTCGATTACGGTGGTTTGTCCTGTCTGCACGGTGCGGCCAAGCGCGCTGACTACTCCTGTCGTGAGCGTGCTCTGAAATCCAAAGGGATTTCCAATGGCCAGGACTCGCTGCCCCACGAGCAAACTTTCGGAATCGCCCATCGTCAACACGGGCAATTTCTTTTCTTTGGGATCGATTTTCACAAGCGCGATGTCGTTGCGCTCATCCGCGCCAATAAATTTCGCCTGGTAGTTCGTGCGGTCGCCGAGCGTCACGGAAATCGCTTGCGCATTTTGCACCACGTGAAAATTGGTCAGGATGTAGCCGCGTGGATCGATGACGAATCCGGAACCGGCGCCCTCCACCGGCACCGGTTCCATGAAGACGTCATACTCCATGGCGCGGGTGACGATATTCGCAACGGCCGGGGCATTCTGGCTATAAATCTTTACGTAGATGGCTTCGTCGCCCAGCAGTTCGTTTGGCTTTGGCTCCGGGAACGCCGCGGGAACGGCGGCAGGCACTGCGCCCACGCTTTGCGGCTGGCGTTCTCCCCAGCGGCTTCCCGCCCAATACGCGCCGAGCACTAGCAGTAAGCCCAAGGCCAGCAAACGAAAAACGTTACGGCCGTCTTTTCCTTCTCGCATTGCCATATCCTCCAGCACAAAAATCTTTGGCCGTCAGGCGCAATGTATTGTGGCGCTCGCCTTCAGGCGAGCAGGGGGCTCGGCCGAGTGCTCGCCTGAAGGCGAGCGCTACAACTTCGCTCCGGATTTCGCGCCTTCCATGCCCTTCAGCTTGGCGAATAATTCAATGACCTGCGCGCGCGTGTGCTCCAGCGTACCGGAGCAATCAATCACGGTATCGGCCCTGCGCCGCTTTTCTTCCACTGGCATTTGCGAAGCGATCCGTTGCCGGGCCTGTTCCACGCTCAATCCGCGCCCAGTTCCGACAGCGGTGAGCCGCTCCAGTTGCTGCTCCGGCGTGCACCACGTAACGACGATGTACTCCAACTTTTTGTCGAAGCCGGCTTCGATCAGTAGCGCCGCTTCCACCACGGCGATGGCGTGCAGATCCGCTTGCGCAATCGCGGCAAGCTGGCGGCTCTGTTCTTCGAGCACCGGTGGATGCACGATCGCGTTCAGCCGCGTCAGGCGCGCAGGATCCCCAAACACGATGGCTCCCAGCTTGCGGCGGTCCACAAGCCCTTCGGTGGTGAGTATTCCGTTGCCGAATTCGCGGACCACTTCTTCGTATGCGGGCCCGTCCGGCTCGATCATTTGATGCGCGATCTTGTCTGCTTCGAGCACGCGGCAACCGAGTTCCCGCAGCATCGCAACTACGGCGGTCTTTCCAGTGGCAATCCCCCCGGTCAGGCCAACGCTGAGCATCAGAGTTTCGCCGCGCCGGCGCCGGAACTTTTTCCCGTAGAATGCCCCGTCGAAGGCTCATTCGAAGGCTCATTCGAACCAGCTGATGCGAAAGGTTCACGCCGCAGGCGGGCTGCTTTCACCGTGTTGCTCATCAGCATGGCGATGGTAAGTGGGCCCACTCCGCCCGGCACAGGCGTCATGGCTCCGGCCACATCCGCCACGCTGGGATGAACGTCCCCGACGAGGATCGAGCCTTTTTCCTTGAACTGCGCAAGCTTTGCGGGAAATTTTGCGAAAATGCGTTCCGCTTCGGCGGCATTCGTAATGCGATTGATGCCGACGTCGATCACTGTCGCGCCGGGCCTAACCCATTCAGGCTCGATCATCGCCGCTCGCCCGATTGCCGCGATGACGATGTCCGCGCGCCGCACCACTTGCGGCAAATCCCGCGTTTTCGAATGGCAAATTGTGACCGTGGCATTCGCATGCATTAACAACAAGGCCATGGGTTTGCCGACAATGTCACTGCGCCCCACGACAACTGCGTCAGCGCCCTCCAGCGGTATGCCGCTGCGCCGCAAGATTTCCATTGAGCCCGCAGGCGTGCAGGCCACAAGGCCCGGACGACCAGAGACCAACTTACCGAGGCTTACCGGATGAAACCCGTCCACATCTTTCGAAGGATCGACAGCCTCCAGCACGCGCTTCGCATCCACTTGTGGCGGTAGAGGTAGCTGCACGAGTATCCCGTCCACTTCATCGCGCGCGTTTAATTCCGTGACGACGGCCAGCAACTCGTCCGTCGTGATGCTTGCAGGCGGTGTGACCATCCAGCTGCCAAGCCCGAGTTGTTCGCAGGCAGCAACCTTGCTGCGCACATAAATTTGTGACGCGGGATTTTCACCCACGAGCACCGCCGCGAGCCCGGGACGTATTCCCGCAGCGCTCAATGCACTAATTTCCTGCGCAAGCTCCGCGTAAATCTCGTCTCGAATTGCGTTCCCGCTCAATATGCGCGCCGGCAATGTAGCTCCCTGTGTCGTGAATGAACGGCAGTGCGAAATATGGTAGCACAGCTGAAGTGCGCCTCCGTGGCGCCGGCACGTTGCCAACGTCTTTCGGAATGAGCAGCCTGCAAATATCGGTTCGAAGCGGGCAAATTTAAGGTCGTCTCGGTTTCATGTACAATTAAATTCTCCAGCAAGGGGGGCCCATGCTCTTCGGCGACAGCGGCGATCGAAAAAAACTGGAACTTCAGGCCCGCGACGCAGGCCGCCTCCCGCCCGGCCAATCGCTGACGCTGAAATGGCCCGTGCTGCATGCCGGAAATGTTCCGCGCGTCGATCTGGGTACGTGGGACTTCCGCATCGACGGCCTCGTTGAAAAATCCGAGCGCCTCACGTGGGAAGAATTTAATCGCCTGCCGCAAACCGAAATTCAATGTGACATGCATTGCGTGACGCACTGGACTCGACTGGATAATTCCTTCGAAGGCGTGCTTTTTACGGAAGTCATGAAATTAGTTACGCCGAAGCCGGAAGCAAAATTCGCACTGGTGCGCGGTGAACACGGTTTCACTGCCAACCTGCCGCTCGAAGATCTGATGAAACCCACGACGATTTTCGCTTTCAAGCATGACGGAGAACCGCTGAGCGCAGAGCATGGGTATCCCGTGCGTCTCGTCGTGCCGCACCTATATCTCTGGAAGAGTGTGAAATGGGTGCGCGGGTTTGCCCTGACGTCAGAGGATACGCCCGGTTTTTGGGAAGAGTACGGCTACCACATGTATGGCGACCCGTGGAAAGAACAGCGATTTAATCCGGAGCAGTAATTTCCAGTGGCATCGATGGTTCGCGCTGCTTCTGACGCAAGCTTCCCGGGCACCCAATCTCCTGATTGGCGCGCGGAAAACGCCAATCGGGAGATTGGCGTTCCCGGGTTAACCGTTACTTCACGTTTTTGCGCAGCCAGTCGTCGATGAACTTGATGACCACGTCGCTGTTGCGGTCGAGAAACATTTCGTGCATGTTGCCGTGGATGTTCACATCCTCCAGTCGAACGAAATCATCCTTCACGCCGGCCTGATTCAGCCACTTCGGAATGCATGAATCGAACACGCGGTGATACGTGCCTTCGGCGGAGATGGACAGGATGTGCAGCTTCTCAAGGCTCACCAGTTTGCGGACAGGTTCTTTCTGCATGTAGCAGGGAACTTCGTCCGGCCGGTCTGATTTTTCTTCCAGATACGTTTTCAAATCGTCCGGGCTGTTGACCGGCGGGTCATAGTGCATCGGCATGTTGGTGATGCCCCACGCGTTGCCGATTCTTCCGGTGTACTTCACCGTGGCCGTATCCACAACGCCGATCTGCGGACCGCCCGGTTCAATCGCCACCATACCCGCCACAAGATTGGGGCGCTGATCGGCAACGTTGAAGCCGATGCCGCCGCCCTGCGAGTGCGTAATCAGGATGACAGGGCTGCCAATCTGATCGAGCAGCGCGACCCCTGCCGGAACTGCAAGCTCCGCTTGCGCGGAAATAAATTGCAGCTGGCCCTTGATGAAATTATCGAACACCGGATCGCCCATGGTTCCTTTTTTCGGTGAGTCGCTGGGCCACTGCGTGTACAGCTTCATGCGCGGGAAATTTCCGCCAGATAGCATGGGCCCGGTCCAGATTTGCGAGAGATCCTGTGCTGTGCGCAGGCCGAGTTTGCCATCCATGTCGGGCACATACGGGGATCGTCCGCGCGCCGGGTAATCCACCATATAAACCACGTAGCCTTGATTAATCAGGTAATACGCCCAACCCGGACGATTGTCAGGAGTCTGCTTCCAGATCGTCCCGGTCTGGCCGTTTCCGTGAAAAAAGACGATGGGATATTTTTGCTTGATCTGCTTCGGGACCATCACTTCCACGTACATCGCGCCGTGCATTTCTTCCTTGCCCGGCGCGCCTTCATATTTTCCGCCGACATAGAAGAACGCTTCGCGGCCAATGTTTTCCGTGGAGAATGTGGGAATCGAGGCAGGCGGCATTGCGGAATTTTTCGAGTCGCTCGCTTGTGTGCCGCGCCGAAGTCCGGCCACCGTGGCCAGCGCCGCTACGAATAAAATCGCCGATCCGAGTTTTACAGTTTTTCCGTTCATCGATTCCTCCAAAGAGTTTCCCGTGTGCACTTCGAGTAGCTCAGCCACTCGTGGCTGTGTGCACTTTGCAAAACCCGCACAGGCAAGACTGCCTGTGCTACTCAAATCTTCGCCGAACCATTTTTCCGCAGACTCTTAAGCCTTAAGACGTGGGAACAGCCGCTCCGCGTTTCCGCGATTGATTGCCTGCAAATCGCTGGCAGAAAATCCGAAATGGTCGAGCGGGCCCTCGGTCACAGGCGGATTATAAATCGGGTAGTCGCTTCCAAAAAGGATCTGCGAGATAGGAATAATTTTTGTGATCGCGGCGAGCGGCGCTGGATAAGACGCGTGCGCCACGTCGAAGTACACGCCCTTCAATTCGTCCATGATTTCCGCGGAATCTTTTTCTGTGCGTTTCTCGGGAAGCGTTTCGCTCACGCGATTCGCCAGGACCGGAAGCGTACCGCCGGAGTGCGGGAAGATGAAGCGGATATTCGAGTAGCGCCGGAACGAATCGCTTTTCAGATAGCTGACCACCGCTCTCGCAATATCGAAATCATATTCCACAACGCTATCGGCCACGCCCGGCTGCAGCGCGCGGCAACAGCTGGGCGGAGCGGAGTGCAGAAAAATGATGGCCTTGCGGCGGTTCAATTCTTCGTACACCGGCGCGAACATGGGATCGCCGGGCCATTTGTCGAGATAGCTGGTCCACAGGCCGATGCCGTCCGCCTTGAGCGTATCGAGCGCGTATTCAATTTCTTTCAGGCTGCCATCCGTATCTGGCAGCGGAATCGCCGCGAAGTTGCCGAAGCGGCCCGGATAATCCCGCACGAGTTGCTGCGTGTAATCGTTGCTTTGCCGCGTGAGCTTGCGTGCGCGCTCGGATTTGTCGGAAAACGAATCCTGCACCACGCGAGTCATGGGCGAGAGCATCGAAGTGGCGACTCCGCTCTTATCCATCATTTCAATCGCAGCCGCTGGCGACCATGCAGGCAGCGGGTGTCCGGTGGCCATGATTTCTTTTTCCATTATTTTTGTGTAGAAGGGCGGCACGGTGTGAGTGTGCACGTCGATTCGCCCCGTCGACGCTGCGGCAGGGGACATCGCGCTCGCGAACAATTTGCCCGCTGGCAGCCATGCTCCGGCGCCGGCGATCCCGAGCCATCGCAAAATATCCCGGCGCGATGCGTCGATGGGAGCTGTTTCGCGGCGATCTACAGCACGCGTTTCGTGATGATGGCCAGACGTTGGAGTCGCTATTCCGTTCGTTGCTGCGTGACGCTTATTCATCGCGTCCTCCATTGATTTGTGATTCCCAGGGGGGATTCGTGTTGCAGGGCAATCTACACCGCGCCGCATCCGCAAACAACGCGAAAGTGATTTCTGTAGGCGAATTTCGGGACCGGTGGCCGGATCCCGATATGCCTTGACAATTTTTATGGGCGGGTGTCACTCTGCCGCAATCGTTTCCTGCAAGACTCGGAGTGAGACACGCACCCGAATTCACAGAGTGCTGCTGGCAGGAAAAACGTTCAAGGAGGAATGCTCATGCTCGTCGTCCGGAATTGCTTCACTGCCAAACCAGGCCAGGCCACCAAATTAGCGGCTCAAATTAAAGACGCTGCTTCGACCGGTAAATTCCCGAAGTTCCGTGTGTTGACGGATTTGACCGGAGACTTCAACCGAGTCGTACTGGAATTTGAAGTGGAGAACATCGCGGAATTCGAAAAGCAACTGAAGGATTACGGCACGAATGACGCCTTCCGCGCCAAGATGAAGGGCTACACGGATTTGTGGATTACCGGCAGCCGCGAAATTATGCAGATCACGTAG
>DASRQU010000069.1:0-9498 GCA_035696345.1 Candidatus Acidiferrales bacterium | reverse complement strand
CGTGCAGTAACAGTAGGACAGGCTTCAGCCTGTCTTCTTTTGAATTTTTATTGCGATCATACGAAAAAGACAATCAAAAGCAGACAGGCTGAAGCCTGTCCTACTTTTCTCACGCGTGAACGAGCAGGGATTGCTTGGCTTCCTTGCTGCCCTCGGCCGTCGTATCGCGGGGTCCCACATGCACTCCAATTTTCTTAAGAAACGCTGTGGGCGGCTCTCCGCCCGCGAAAACCCACGCATAATCATTGGGAATTTCCTGAGTCTTGCCGTTTACTTCGAGGATTACGGACGCGGGTCTAAATTCCACGGGTATCGAATTAAAAATAACGGTGAGCTTGCCCTTCTGGCTGCACTCCTGAATCCTCTTTTCGTTCCTGTCTTTGAGCCTTGTGAAACACTCTTTGCGGTACGACAGCGTCACTTTATTTCCAATCTGATTTGCAAGCCCCATGGCCGCTTCGACAGCGCTATCGCCCCCGCCCACGACAAGAATTTTCTTATTCACGTAATGATCGGCCTCGATCAGGCGGTACATCACCTTTGGCAGTTCTTCTCCCTTGACGCCCAGCTTGCGCGGGATTCCGCCCTTACCGAGAGCCAAAATTACGGACAACGCGCGGTGCTCGCCCTTCGTCGTCTTGACAGTAAAAATGCCGTCCGGTCCTTTCTTGACGTCTTCCACTTTTTCGCCCGTGCGAAACTTGAATTCGGCTTTGTGCAGGACTTCGTGCCAGATCGCCAGAAGATCTTCTTTCGAAAGTTCCGTCTTCCTGAATTTTCCGTAGATCGGAAGTTCAACTGGACTCGTGAGCACCAACTTCTGGCGCGGATACTTTGCAACTGTTCCACCTACTTCCCCTTCGTCAACCGTCAGATATTTCAATTTCTTTTCGATCGCGCGCAGTGAGGCGCTGATGCCTCCAGGTCCCGCGCCCACAATCAGCAAGTCGAGAACGTCGGGATTTCCTGTTGTTCTGCGAATCCCGGACACGCGACCCGCTATCTGGTCGACGCAATCGCGGCCCTGATTGATTGCATTTTTAATCAGCGCCAACCCTCCTAGTTCTCCGACGATAAACATGTTCGAAACGGTGGTCTCATATTGAGGCGTCAGTTGGGGCAAATTCGCGCCCATGCTGGGACTCGCCATCACCATCGTAATCGCGCCCACCGGGCAGGAATCAGCGCACAGGCTGTGCCCGACGCATTTGTAGCCGTTCACGATCACCGCTTGCCCGCCGAGCATGGCGAGAACATCGCCTTCGGGGCAGACCGTTGTGCAGGTCGCGCAACCTATGCAGTATTGCGTGTCGATATGTGGATGCTGGGATTGCGGGCCGTCGGAGCGTAACGTGCCTTTCTTCGCGGCTTCCTTGGCGAGGGCGTGCTGGGCTTCCTGTTCTTTGAGATACCGACGCACAAAGAAAACAGTAATGATCGCGGCGATCAATAGGCCAACGAAGTTATTCATACTCCTATTTTCGCATGTGAATCTGCGGGAATCGCCTTGATGGATTTGCGGTGTGACTAGACTGCTAAGTGTTTTTCGGGGTGAGAAACGACTCGGACAGCCTCTAACGCGTAAGCCAGTTCAGTGCCGTGCGCGTGCTGACTCCAGATTTCTCTAAAGCGAAACATGGATGGGCCGATGGAATGAATGCAGAGGGCCGATTCGCCCTCTAGAGACCCAAAATGAGCAAAATCCCGGAACGGGAAGCCGAGACAAATAATTCGGGAACGACCTTCCTGGGAGGCTGACGCGATGGCCTCACCCAAATTTGGCCTCCTGGTCGGTGCGGGGCTGGTCCTATTTCTTCTATTCGCCGTCCCTGCAGCCCCTCAGGAAAAAACGAAGGATTTGACAGACCTCAGCCTTGAGGAGTTGATGAAGGTAGAAGTTTACAGCGCCTCGAAGCACCTGCAGAACGCAAGCGATGCACCTTCCTCAGTGACCGTGGTCACGGCGGACGAGATTTCGAAACATGCTTACCGCACTCTGGCCGACATCTTGCAGAGCGTGCGCGGTTTCTACATCACTTACGATCGCGATTACAGCTTCGTCGGCGTGCGCGGCTTCGGGCGCCTCGGGGACTCGAATAACCGAATCCTGGTACTGATCGACGGACACCGTATCAATGACAACGTGTTTGGCGAACCTTACCTCGGCACTGAATTTCTGGTGGATGTGGACCTCATCGACCGCGTGGAAATCATCCGCGGGCCATCCTCCTCACTTTATGGAGCATACGCGTTTTTTGCCGTGATTAATGTAATTACAAGGAAGGCTCCGCAGATGAAGGGCTTCGAACTTTCGTTTGCCGGCGCAAGCTTCGGGACCCACCAAGGACGAGCGAGTTATGGCAGTCGGTTCCGGGGAATCGACGTGATGTTCTCCGGAACTTTTTATGACAGCTACGGGCCTAGGCTTTTCTTTCCGGAGTTCGCCGGCCCGGGTAATCGCAATGGCGCGACGCGGAACACCAACTATGAAAACTCGCAGCACCTCTTGGCGACCTTCAACTTTCATGGATTCACGGTCCAGGGACTGTTCAGCGCTCGCGATAAGGGTGTTCCGACCGCCTATTACGGAGCCTTATTCAATGATCCTCAAACTCAAAACATCGATCGGCATCAATATGTCGACGCAAGTTACCGCCACGCACTTGGTGCCAACTGGAATCTTAAGGCCAGAACTTCCTACGACCATGCGACCTTGCTGGCGCCCGTCGCTTATGCGACCGGGCTGCCTGACGGATCGAGCACGGTGGATACATATTCGTTCAACGGCAGCTGGTCGGATACCGAAGTGGATTTCAACCGAAACTTTCATGAGAACCACCAAGTGACTCTTGGAACCGAGATTGTGGACAACATGCGACAAAATCAGGGAGACGACACTGCTTTAGGGAATATCTTCGTCGGAGTTCCGGCCAGCTCAGTAAACTGGGCGCTGTTTGCACAGGACGATTTCGCCCTGAATCAAAACCTGACTGTCAGCGCCGGAGTCCGCTACGATTATTATTCGGGATTTGGCGGGACCACCAATCCGCGCCTCGGCCTGATCTACCATCCGGCCCATGCGACCACTTTGAAGTTGCTCTACGGCACGGCGTTTCGGGCACCCGAACCCTTCGAACTGAAGCCTGATTACGGGACGTTCTACGACAACAATCCGGGGCTGAAGCCGGAAACAATCCGGAGTGTGGAAGCAGTGGTGGAACAAGGCCTCGGAGCGCATTTCACTCTATCGGGCAATGTGTTCCGGAACTGGATTAATGACTTGATCTCGATCGAGACGAATCCGGGGGATGGCCATTCCGTGTACGAAAATTCCGGACGGGTGGAAGCCACGGGCGTGGAAGTTGAGCTGAACGGGCGTTTCGTCGGCGGGTTACAAGGCAGCGCCAGTTATAGCTTTACAAACACCGTCCAGCCGCTGATCCATTTGACGCTGGCCAATTCTCCACGGCATCTCGCCAAACTGAGCGCGTCGTTTCCCCTGATTCAGCAGCATTTATTTGCCAGTGTTGACGCAGAGTACACGAGTTCAGTTGAAACGCTGGCCGGAAATACGCTCAATGGAGCCGCCATTTTCAATGTGACTTTGCTCGCCCACGCATTGACAAAGTATCTCGATGTCTCCGCGAGCGTGCACAACATTCTTGACAAACGGTACTTCAACCCAGGGCGCCCTGAGGACACTGAGGACGCCATTCAGCAGGACGGAAGAAACTTTCAGATCAAGGTAACCGGAAGGTTTTAAGCCTCAGAAGAATTTCGCGGCTCTGCGCCTCGCTCAAACGCGCATACTCCTCGAATAAATTGCTGTCTGAATTTGAATATCATTCTCAGCGCGCACTTGGACTCGATGCACGGCGCTCGAGTGCGACTGTGCAAAGAGTGTGCATATTTCCAGTGGGATCCGATCGGATGAGAACAAATGAAGAGTTTTTTCAGTTTGAAAATTTTGGGGTGAGCGACGGGGTTTGAACCCGCGACCCTCGGTGCCACAGACCGATGCTCTACCAGCTGAGCTACGCTCACCACATTGAATATAAAGCGGTTACTGAAGGTTACTTTTTCTGGCTACCGTTCTGGGCATCCTTTTGGTCGTCTGGCTGACCCTGTTTTGTCGGGTCAATGCCGTTGACCAGTAATCCGCCAGACGGACGGTTCTTGATAATCAACTCAAACTTATCGAGTGCCGCCCGGGTTTCTGTGCCGCGGTCTTGGATGTAATATTTCATAGTCGTCGCAACGTCGCCGTGTCTCAGAATCGCGGCTATAAGCTTTGGATGGATGCCCAAATCGAAAAGATTTGAAGCCAGTCCGCGCCTGAAGCCGTGCCACCCTCTCCATGTTACACCACTCCCGGGCAGACGGTCATGATTTTTATCAGCCAACTGGCGGGCTTTCAAAGCTGGCTTGATGACCCGATTCTCCAGATTGTGAAAGTTTAGCGGAGCCTGACGTTTGCTCCCGGCGAATACATAGGCGTCCGGCCTAGGTTTGACACGGGCTCGCCGGGCTTCCAGCAATTCTTTCAGGCTCGGCAGGACGGGGATGCAGCCTTCCGAGTCCGGGTTCTTTGTCGGGCCGAGTTTGGAATTCCAGACGCTCCGCTGGATTGTCAGCGTCATCGATTGTTCATTCCAGTCCGACCACCGAAGTCCACGAGCTTCGCTCTGTCGCAAGCCGGTGAGGAACATCAAGCCGATGACCTCACAGGCTAGCTGTACGTTTCCCGTTTCAGGTTGTTGCCCGGGCGGGAGGTTATCGAGTGATTGTTGCAGGTCGTCTATCATCCGCTCGAATTCCGAAATAGTGTAAGCCACGCCGTTGAACTTCTTGGGTCTGCCCGGTACCGTGACGTCCGCTAACGGATTCGCGCCTTCATAGTGGCCTTCCCGGTTGGCGAATCTGAACACGCCTGATAAGAAATTTTTGATGTGAAGCAGCGTGACGTGTCCAACACCCTTAATTTCTCGCATCAGCCGTTGGAAGTGCACAGGACGAGCGTCGCGGACCTTCTGGTCTTGAAGTCTGGATTTTAGATGCTTCTCGAAGATGCTTATTTTGTAATTATGCAGGGTGCTCGGGCGTAGCTCCGTCTCGACGCCCGGGAAATAGTGCTGTTCGATATATTCCGTGATTGACAGGCTGGACTCAGGCATGACCTGCTTCCGATTAATCGGGTCGAGAATCCCATCGGCTAGCGGGCGAACCTTAGCTTCGGTTGGATACTCTGGACTGACGGCTGCCAGCTTCTTGCTTAGCCTCACCCGCTGTTTGACGCCCTTTCGGATTACCGTATCGTAATAAAAGAGTGTCCAGCTTCCGTGATGCTTCCGGATTGTGCCGTCTTGCATGGTCAGGAACTCCTTTTCAGGAATTCGCGGATAGCCTGTTGAATCAAAAAACTGACCGTCTCGTCTTCCTTCTTGGCGAGCTTCTTTAGCGCTTCCAAATCTCTTTCCTTTATCCGAACCGCCCGCAGTTGCTTTGGCATGTCGCGATTGTATCACAGAAGTGATACCAACCGCACACGGTTCCTGTAGCCGCGTGGAAGCCACCCTATTCCCCGTAAGGACAAATTAACGGTGAGCGACCGCAGCTGTCATGTGAGAGTGTCGAAACCGAGATAACGCGGAGCTTACAAAAACCGTTGCGCGATTGACACTGCTGAACAAAAGGCGCAACATTCGGGCCAATCGAACTAGCAATACCAACGTCGTGCGGAGGGATATGCCATTGCCCTTTTGCCACCCTTCGGTGTACGCTACCGTACGAATTGACCATCGGCCCGGGTTGCCCATGCCAAGAGGTAATCGACGACTTTTTGGAGCAACGCAGCCGTTTCGACTTCTTATTCGTCCTCTTCGCGCGGAATAAGTGGCGTTAGTTATTCGCACCCATTTGTTTTATCGTAGAGGCCGTATCCGCTCAGAAACGGGGTTGCAATATGGAATGCACCGAATCCACAAACGGTAAGCATTGCTCAGGGGAGCCAGTGCCTCTGGACTCCGTTCTCTACACCGATGAGTTACGCCGTCGCCCCTCGCGCCCGCCAGATTATGAAAAAGAAAGCCGGGCACTCGTGCGGCTTGCACGGGCAATGGCAGAATCCCCGCGCACTATCCTCCAAGCGCTAGCGGATACGATGCTGGACGTATTCGATGCTGGCTCGACAGGTATTAGCCTACTAACGAAGGAAGACGGCGGAAAGCGTTTCTACTGGCCCGCCATTGCGGGTTTGTGGAAGCAGCATATCGGCGGCGGTACACCACGTGACTTCGGTCCGTGTGGTGACGTTCTTGACCGCAACACTACGTTGCTATTCGGTCGCCTTGAACAGCGATACGCATATTTCCAGCCTGTCACGCCGAGTGTTCAAGAGGCGCTTTTGGTTCCGTTTTATGTGGAAGGCAAGGCTGTCGGCACCATTTGGGCCGTCGCTCATGACGAAGAGCGGAAGTTCGACACGGAAGATGAACGGCTCATGAAGTCTCTCGGGCTGTTCGCCTCGTCTGCATATCAGATTTTAGAATCATTAGACGCACTCACGACACAAGTGTCCGCCTCGCTGACGGCAGAACAAGCAGCGGGTTTGCTTGCGTCTATCGTTGACTCGTCCGACGACGCCATTGTGAGCAAGACCTTGGATGGAATAATCACCAGCTGGAATAAAGCTGCGGAACGGTTGTTCGGTTATACAGCGGAAGAAAT
The DNA here is from genome assembly GCA_035696345.1 of Candidatus Acidiferrales bacterium. Lineage (GTDB taxonomy): Bacteria > Acidobacteriota > Terriglobia > Acidiferrales > UBA7541 > Palsa-360. Next base: position 2,772 of record DASRQU010000069.1, on the reverse strand, counting down.
AGTCGGGCAGCATATCACTACAATTATTCCAGCGGATCGCCGCGACGAAGAAGCCATGATTCTTGAGCGCCTTAAACGCGGCGAACGAATCGACCATTTTGAAACGGTTCGTCATGGAAAAGGCGGAGCCGAGCTGGAAATCTCTCTCACAATCTCCCCGGTAAAAGACTCCAAAGGAAATATTATCGGAGCGTCGAAAATAGCCCGGGATATCGCGGAAAGAAAACGGACCGAAGAAGCGATTAGAAGAGTGAAGAGCGGTTGCGCAATCTGGCTCACGGACTCGAAAACCAAGTGCGCGTTCGGACTCACCAACTGGAACAACGAAACGTTGAAATATTCCAGCAAGCTGAACAGCTTCGGGAACTTTCGAATCGAATATTGCAAACCCAGGACGACGAACGGAGACGTCTCGCGCGGGATTTGCACGATAGTGCCGGTCAAATAATAACCGCACTGGGTATGAATCTCGCGAGCATCACGAAGAGCATCGGACGAGCCCCGAAGTCTAAAAAGGCCATGCAGGAGAGTCAAGACCTCGTGCGCCAGTTAAGCAGAGAAATAAGGACGGTCTCTTATTTACTTCACCCTCCGCTCTTAGATGAAAATGGCTTGGCTGGCGCAATCGAGTGGTACATCCAAGGGTTGACGGAACGCAGCGGCCTGAAAATTGACCTTATTATGGCCAAGGACTTCGGGCGGTTACCGGATGACACAGAAGTTGCCGTGTTCCGTATTCTGCAAGAGTGCCTGACAAATATTCTTCGCCATTCTGGAAGTAGGACCGCAACAATTCGGCTTGTGAAGGGCGACCACGAGGTTTCGCTAAAGGTTCAGGACGAGGGGCGAGGAATACCAGCCGACAAACTGACTGGAATTCAGTCTCAACGTTCGGGTGTCGGAATGACTGGGATGCGGGAACGTGCCAGATACCTCAAAGGCGATATGAGCGTCCAGTCAAACTCACATGGAACTACGGTCTATGTCAGCATTCCGCTAATTGTGGCCAGCGAACTCGAAAAAACTCAACGCGCGGGATAGTGCTCGGTAGTTAACGCGCGCTTCAAAGTGATATTCCCGCATCGGACTAAAACACGGCATGCCAATTGGCAAGGGTTGCGTCCTCTATTCAGACGGCCTGCGTTCCGAACCTCATATTTCGCCAAAACTTGCCGCCATTGAGTCGCTGGAACAAAAGTGAGCTTAACGGGCGGCTATTTCGTCACCCGAGGTCTGTAAGCAAATATTGGCGCGATACTGCCAATACGCTAGAATCCCGCTTGAGGGAGTCCGAATGAAAATCCATAAACCTACCGTATTCGGAAAAGATGACCGGCGAAAACATCATCACTGGCGAGTGACTGTGATTTATACGGACGGCGAACGCTTCGCGCGTACCTACACAATTCGCGGAAAGGCCACCAGATTTGCGGAACGGCAGAAGAAATCGCCTGTCGTGAAGATGGCCCGCGTCACCCGACTCAGCTAATTCCGCGTTGACCGCGTCATGGACCGGGTCACCTACCAAACCTCCGGGCCGTGACTCCCTTCTATTGAGGTTGTTTCTGGCGAAGCCTCTCAGGAGTTTCGGTACACGAGTTCGTGCCGTCTATAGGTAAACCAGCCGCCACAGTTCGGGCAAGCAATACTCAACCCGCATTCTGGAAATGATGGCTTTATAAACAAAACGATTGGGTCTCTGTCTTCCCCAACATCGATATGCGGCATTTCAACGCCGCACTTCCTGCAAGTTAAAACCCATTTTGCCATCGGTTCCTCGGTACACTCAAATCCTGCTTCGAATCGTTCGAAAGAGGAGCGTACGGTTGATATTCCTTGGCTTTGGCGGCATGTTCGCTCACAAAGTCGTGGTAGCGTCGTTATTAAATTCTTCAAGCTCGAAAGGAATCGGCCCCGGCGATGCCGGGACCGCTCCGGTGCTGTGTCCTATTGAAGGTTGCAATCATTAGACACTATCAACCTTAATGTCGTATGAAACAGACCCAATATGGACACTCACGCCTCGCGGTGATTTTGTGGCGTCACGTCCGTTGGATTCACCCCGGAGTATGCAGAGATAACTGAAGTCAGCTAGAAATTAGTTAGGGGATGCATGCGAAGACTCGCCCGTGAAGCCGTCATCGTCTGCTTCCTTGGGGGCGTTTTCGTAACAGGAGATTGAATATCATGGCGTCATTCGCGATATTCACGCCTTTCACTGGCCTAAAACTCACCGTGCGTAGAATAGAAAGTGTGAAAATCATTGCCGTGGCAGCGCAATGCGATGTGCTGTCAAGAATCTTGGGGTGTGTGAAGGCAATCGTGTTCCGCAAATGCTCTTTCCCTCATGGTTGCGTAGTGCTGTACGATTTGGTCCAGCGTCAAACCACGAATGGCGCTACTCGAATTTACAAACCGCTGCCCGCAATGGCTACACAACCAGCCCCGGTATTGCTCGTCATTCGTATTAATCAATTTTCTGTTTATGTCTAGCATGTTCACTCACTTTTTTCCCCGTAGGCGAGCTTGGACCTTGTGCGTCGGGTGAGAACTGCAATGTACGCGACCGGTCACATAATGTAAATAGAGCGCGTTGCTGAAGCCAGCGCCACGAACCTAGCTCGTTATGTCTGTTCCGTTTTCGATAACACCGTAATACAGCCCCCGCACAGGCGCGAAACATGGTCATCAGATGCCCGTTGAGAAGACTTACAGGTCAAGATGGCACGACAGCACCGGGCAGCGAGCCCGGAGCACTGGCCGAAAAAATGG
>DASRQU010000068.1:0-39308 GCA_035696345.1 Candidatus Acidiferrales bacterium | reverse complement strand
TGCAAACAAGAGTAAATCAGGAGCATGAACCTAACAGCGGCGCAGTGGGAGAAACTCAAGCCACTGCTTGCTCCGAAGCGACGTTCCGACGGTCGAGGTCGACCTTGGCGCGACACGCAAGCCGTGCTGAACGGTGTTCTTTGGGTTTTACGCACGGGTGCTCCTTGGCACGATCTGCCGGACCGCTATCCTCCCTATCAAACCTGCCATCGGCGCTTTCAGCAGTGGCAGCGCGACGGCACGCTGGACCGACTGTTGCACGCGCTCGCCGAAGATTTGCGAACGCGTGGCAAACTGGATCTGTCGGAGACCTTCATCGACGCCAGCTTCAGTTCGGCGAAAAAAGGGGCGCTGCTGTCGGCCCGACTCGCCGAGGAAAAGGCAGTAAAATCATGGCGATCGCAGACCGCCATGGTCTTCCTGTCGCCTGCTGCGTCACCAGCGCTTCGCCTCATGAAAGCAAGCTCGTCGAAGCGACCATCGCGCAGCGCTTCACGCGAGCCAAACCAAAGCGAATGATCGGCGACCGCGCCTACGACAGCGATCCGCTCGATCAGCGCCTTCGGCAAAAACACGGCATCCGGCTCATCGCGCCTCACAAGTACAACCGCCGCCGCAAGAACACCCAGGATGGCCGTGAACTTCGTCGCTACTGCCGACGCTGGAAAATTGAGCGCCTCTTTGCCTGGCTCCACAATTTCCGCCGACTTGTCAGCCGCTGGGAATATCATGAAGCCAATTTCCTCGGCATGCTCCAACTCGGCTGCCTCATTATCTTGCTGAGGCATTTATGAGATGGCTTCTAGTTGGCGGGCGGCTAGACATTGAATCTGGGAACGAAGGTACAACCGTGCGCGCCACAATACCCCTCGAAGGGAGTCACGCATGAAAAATCTACGTATTTTGTTGGCGGACGACCACGCGTTGGTACGTCGTGGTGCGCAGTCGGTCCTCCAGTCTCAGCACGGTTGGAAAGTCGTTGCCGAAGCGGAGAATGGCCGGCAAGCCATTGAAAAAGCAAAACGATACAAGCCGGATGTGGCCGTGGTAGACATCGGGATGCCCGAAATCGATGGAATCGAGGTAGTCCGCCAGATCCGACAGGCACTTCCGGATAGCAAAATCCTTGTGCTTACAATGCATGAGTCAGACCAGATGGTTCGCAGAGCACTGGATGCAGGGGCCAATGGTTACCTTTTAAAATCCGATCTCACCGAAACCCTTACAAGAGCGGTAAAGCACATTTTCGATGGCAGGCCTTTTCTCACCCCTAAAGTCTCCGAAATCGTTCTAAATGGATTTCTCAAGAAAGGGGAAGAGAACATGCACACGGAGCGAGAAGAACCCCATGTAACGCCTCGCGAGATTGAGATCATCCGACATCTCGCGGAAGGAAAAAAGAATAAGGAGATCGCTGCATCGCTGGGGATTGCCATCAGAACCGTTGAGACACATCGAGCGAGGGTCATGCTCAAACTGGGCTTGCACTCCCTCACCGAAATCGTTCATTATGCGATGCGAAATGAATTGATTCCAGCTCCAAGAGGCTTCAAATAAATTTGTCCGTCGCCATAATTCTCTCTGTCAATCTTCCAAATAGATTAAGGTACAAGAGAAAAATAGCGACTTTTAGGCTGGAGTCACAAGTGCCAGTATGGCCCAACCGGGCCACGAGACGCCAGCGCACGCTGACTATCTGAAGCGAGCGTGGAATGCCCAATATCAAACTTCAATCTGACTTGCTGAATCTGTATTGCTCTCCTGATCTGCCCCCGGCTCCGCACATTTTATATTACGACCTTGTATGAGGTTCTCTCTTACTTCGGATGCTACAAAAACCCCCGATCCTGTCAATCGGCGCATAAAAATTCACATTCTCTTAATCTAAAATTCAAATTTGACTTATATCTCTCCAACCACCATATTCTCGCGGTCAATAAATGTGACGGCCTCGCTGCTGACGACATTTATATTTACCGAGTTGTGCCAAGCCACGCTGCTCATCACTTCTGTTATTTGATTTCGTTCTTCCAAATAAATCTCGGCGTATGAATCGCCGCATGAAATGAGAGGCGGAATTATGCTTACGTGTGTCGGTCGGCCTGCCCGGCTATTAAGTGCCCTGAGATATTTGGCAATTTCTCTGGCAGGGTTCCTGATTTTGAATAGTTCGCCTTTACAAGCACAAACCTTTGAACCCACGCTAACCGTCGGAGCGGGAATACAAACCGGCTACGACCATACGGAACCCGCCACCGGCACTTCTCAAGATCAATTCCAGCTTGACCATCTCCGCCTGTATTTCAGCGGAGACATTACGAAAAACTTCAGCGCCATGGTCAACACGGAATATAGCAGCGGCTCGAATAACATTGGCGTGCTGGACGCGGTCGGAGAATTCCACACTTCGCCCATGTTGAACATCTGGTTCGGACGTTTCCTCCCCCCAAGCGATCGCGCCAATCTTTATGGCCCGTTCTACGCCAATGAGTGGGCGGTTTACACCGACGGCATCCAGGACGGCTACCCATTTGTGTCGCAAGGCCGCGACAACGGCGTTGCGTACTGGGGCGATTTCAAAGCGGGACCAGCCAAGATGAAATTTTCAGCCGGCGCCTTCGACGGGAACTCCGCCGATGGCATTCACAGCATTATCTGGGCTGCGCGCGCTCAGTTTGATTTCTGGGATCCCGAAGGCGGTTACTACCTGAACGGCACCTACTACGGAGACAAAAACCTGCTGGCAATCGGCGGAGCCACGGAAGTGCAAGCTTACAAGACAGCCACGACCGTCGACTTTCTGATGGAGAAGAAAGTGATGCATGGAGGCGCAATCGGGATTGAGAGCGAGTATTCCCGCTACAATAGGCTCGGCGGATATAACGGAAATTACAGCAAGAGCGAAGGCGGATATGGACTCGTATCCGTTCTCTTTCCCAAGCCGGTCGGCGTTGGCAAGGTTCAGGCGATCGGCAAATTCGCGATTGCTGAATTCACCGGTGGAATCGGGTCGCCTGTAACAAACCCGAGCTATCGCCAGAAGACCACGGAAGTGGACCTCGGCTACATCGTGAAACAGTTTGACGCTCGCTTTTACGCCTTTGGCAAAACCACAAGCTTCAATCAAGTCCAGACCAACTTTTGGGATGCGGGCATCGGCCTGCAGTTCCAGCTCTCCAAACAAATTCTGGGGAAGGAATAATCTTTATGGCTAGAAACTCACAAGGAGGAGCAATGAAATTGAAATGGACTAAACTTACGGGGTTACTGCTTGCCGCCGGAATGATGTTTTCCGGAATAGCTAAAGCCCAGGACACCATAAAAGTCGGCGTGCTGCATTCTCTTTCGGGCACTATGGCGATCAGCGAAACAACGTTGAAAGACACGATCTTAATGATGATCGATGAACAAAACAAGAAAGGCGGACTGCTGGGTAAAAAACTGGAGGCGGTGGTTGTCGATCCGGCATCCAACTGGCCGCTCTTCGCTGAGAAGGCGCAGGAACTTCTGGAAAAAGACAAAGTCGCGGTCGTATTCGGCTGCTGGACTTCGGTGTCACGCAAATCCGTTCTCCCCGTTTTCGAAAAGGACAATGGATTGCTCTTCTACCCCGTACAGTACGAAGGTGAAGAATCCTCTAAGAACGTGATTTATACCGGTGCAGCTCCGAATCAACAGGCCATTCCCGCAGTCGAGTATCTGATGAATGAAGTCGGCGTGAAGCGCTGGGTGCTCGAAGGAACGGACTACGTTTACCCGCGCACCACGAACAAGATTCTCGAAGCGTACCTCCTTGCAAAGGGCGTAAAGCCGGAGGACATTTCAATCAACTACACACCATTCGGGTACTCCGATTGGCAGGCGCGCGTCGCGGCAATCAAGAAGTTCGGATCTGAGGGAAAGAAAACCGCGGTTGTGTCCACAATTAACGGCGACGCCAACGTTCCCTTTTACAAGGAACTGGGCAACCAGAAGATCTCGGCGGAAGATATTCCGGTCGTAGCCTTCTCCGTTGGAGAAGAAGAGCTATCCGGATTGGACGCCAAGCCACTCGTCGGCCACCTGGCGGCGTGGAATTATTTCGAAAGCATCAGCACGCCAGCCAATAAGGCATTCATCGCGCAATGGCACACGTTCATCAAGAACCCCAAGCGCACCACGAACGATCCGATGGAAGCGCATTACATCGGCTTTAATCTCTGGGTAAAAGCGGTGCAAAAGGCTGGAACGACGGACACGGAAAAAGTAATCGCCGCGCTTCCCGGCCTGGAAACACCGAACCTCACCGGCGGAATCGCCAAGGTGCTTCCGAACCACCACATCACCAAGCCGGTTTACATCGGCGAGGTCAAAGCTGATGGTCAGTTCGATGTGGTTTGGAAAACCAGCGGCACAGTTCCCGGCGAAGCCTGGTCCCGTTTTCTGCCGTCGGATAAGGACATTGTGGCAGACTGGGTAACGCTGAAGTGCGGTAACTACAACAAATCGACCATGAAGTGCTCAGGACAGAACTTTAAATGATGAAGTCCATACTTCGGCTTAGCGTACAGTGGTTCATTGTATTCTCGCTGCTCGCCAGCCGAATTGCTGGTCCGGCCTATGCACAGTCTCCGAGCGATGCGACGTTTGTCGCAACGCTCGGAGAACTGCGCGGTGCCTCGTTCGCTGACAAAGACGCAATCGTTCAGAAGCTGGCACAGAGCGGGCATCCCAATGTCCGCGCGGCGCTCACTGCCCTTCAGGAAGATCGACTTTACTTCCGCAACGATGACCAAAAAGTTTTTCTCGTCAAAACAGCGGCCACAGGGGATGCCACATCTTTCGATCTGATCGATCCACTTTCGCTGAAAAGCGCGGGCACGGTTTCGACCGATAACCTCACAAAAATCGGAACGAATAACCATCTTCGGCGCGTTTTACAGACAACGATGGCTCGCTTCGGACTGTCGAGTCCGGACCCATCTGTGCGTCTGGAAGCTGCGCTCAACATCCAGCAGGAACTGGATGAAAGCGATGTACAACTCTTGCGCGAACGCAGCGCCGTGGAAACAAATTTTAAAGTCAAAAAAGAAATTGATACTGGCCTGGCGCTCGCCGCTCTGGATAGTTCCGATCAACAGGCCCGACTCGCCGCAATTTCAAAGCTTCGCGGGAACATTCGACAGGATGTGCGAAACAAGCTGGAACCTTTGACGGAAAAATCCGAGGACGGCACTTATATCGAAAGCGATGAGAATGTTCGGCTTGCGGCCACCGCCGCGGTGAAATCCATCGACCGCTGGCGTTCAATTTATTCCGGCGTGCAAACATTGTTCTTCGGTCTGAGCCTTGGATCTGTGCTCGTGCTGATCGCCATCGGACTGGCGATTACTTTTGGCGTTATGGGCGTCATCAACATGGCGCACGGCGAGCTGATGATGCTCGGCGCGTACACCACGTACCTTGTCCAGACCGTGATGCCTAATCACACGGAAATTTCAATTCTCGTAGCGATTCCCGCGGCCTTCATTGTCGCGGCGCTGATGGGCATTTTGATTGAGCGCACCATCATTCGCTTTCTCTACGGCAGGCCATTGGAAACGCTTCTCGCAACATTCGGCGTCAGCCTGATTTTGCAGCAACTCGTGCGCTCCATTTTCACGGCGCTCAACCGTTCCGTCATCACGCCGCAATGGATGAGCGGAACAATGCAGGTGAATGACGCGCTGTCGATCACTTACAACCGCCTCTTCATCGTGATTTTTACTGTGATCGTGTTCGCAGGGTTGCTGGCGATCCTGAAGCGAACTCGCGTGGGTTTGCAGATCAGAGCTGTGTCGCAGAATCGAGCAATGGCCAAAGCCATGGGCATTCGCAGCGAGTGGGTTGACGCGATGACCTTCGGCCTGGGCTCCGGAATCGCAGGCGTGGCAGGCGTGGCGTTGAGCCAGTTGACCAACGTCAACCCAAACTTGGGTCAGTCCTACATTATCGATTCATTCATGGTAGTCGTTTTCGGCGGCGTCGGAAATCTGTGGGGCGCGATGGTTGGCGGAATGTCGATGGGCGTCGTCAACCAGCTTCTCGAGCCATATTCCGGAGCGGTGCTGGCAAAAATTCTCGTCCTGATCGCACTTATATTATTTATTCAAAGGCGGCCGCGCGGTCTTTTCCCGCCAACGGGCCGCGCGTCGGATAACCAGTAAAACATGGCCCAATATACATTATGGATCAGCGCACGGAAAGATCAGGGAACCGCGTGGTTTCTCAGCGGTCTCGCGCTCGTCGCGATTGTTGTACCTGTTTTTAATCTCGTTGTGCCCGCTTCATCCGCGTTTCACGTTTCGGCATTCGGCCTCACGCTCGTCGGCAAGTATCTTTGCTATTCCCTCCTCGCGCTTTCCGTGGATTTGATCTGGGGATACTGCGGAATTTTGAGCCTCGGGCAGGCCGCTTTTTTCTCGCTGGGCGGCTACGCCGTGGGCATGTACTTAATGCGAGAGATCGGCCCGCGGGGTGTTTACGGAAATCCTGTGCTGCCGGACTTCATGGTTTTTCTCAACTGGAAAACGCTGCCATGGTTTTGGCATGGCTTCAATCATTTTTCGTTCGCGATGCTGATGACCATGTTCGCACCTGCGTTCCTGGCTCTTGCCTTTGGCTGGCTCGCATTTCGCTCACGCGTTACAGGTGTATATTTGTCGATTATCACCCAAGCGCTCACCTACGCGCTGATGCTCGCGTTTTTCCGCAACGACATGGGCTTCGGCGGCAACAACGGTTTTACAGACTTTAAAGACATCCTGGGCTTCGATCTTCACTCCGATAAAGTGCACGTCGTTCTTCTGGTGATCACCGCGATTACTGTAGCGCTCAGCTATCTCTTGTGCCGCATGGTGGTTTCCTCGCGAGCGGGGCGAGTAATTCGCGCCATTCGCGATTCGGAAAGTCGCACACGTTTTCTAGGCTATCGCGTGGAATCCTACAAACTGTGGGTCTTCGTGCTCTCCGCTGTGCTCGCAGGTATTGCGGGAGCGTTGTACGTTCCACAAATCGGAATCATTAATCCCAGCGAGTTTTCTCCGATCAACTCGATCGAAGTCGTCATTTGGGTTGCCGTTGGAGGACGCGGCACGCTTTACGGCGCGGCCGCCGGCGCAATTCTCGTAAACTACGCCAAAACCTATTTCACCAGCACTATCCCGGAAGCCTGGTATTACGCATTGGGCGCTTTGTTCGTGCTGGTCACTTTGTTCCTCCCACGCGGAATCACTGGCCTTCTTTCAGGAGGTGGATTTAAAAAGCAAATGGAGGGCGAACGCCTCCGGGTCCACGAAAAAAACCCGGAGGGTTCGCAAGAATGAGCGGAGAGGGCAAAACTTTATATCTTGAAAATCTGACCGTGAGCTTCGATGGGTTCAAAGCTCTCAACGAACTCACGCTGCAGATCGATCCGGGAGAATTGCGTTGCATCATTGGGCCGAACGGCGCCGGGAAAACCACGATGATGGACGTAATCACCGGCAAGACTCGCCCAGATTCCGGCACCGTGCAGTTTGGCGAAAAATTAAATCTGCTCTCCATGTCCGAACCGGAGATCGCGCAGGCCGGAATCGGCCGAAAATTTCAGAAGCCGACAGTATTTGAGCGGCTCACCGTATTCGAAAATCTGGAACTGGCGCTCGCCGGTGACAAATCTTTCTTGCACACCCTGTTCACTCGCAGAACGCTCGCGCAAGAGAACAGAGTTTTTGAGGTCCTCGAAATTATTGGCCTTGCCAGAATCCATCAAATGATGGCCGGAGTGCTGGCCCATGGTCAGAAGCAGTGGCTTGAAATCGGCATGCTGATGATGCAGGAACCTGAGTTGCTTCTGGTCGACGAGCCGGTCGCCGGTATGACGCCGCAAGAGGTTGAGCGAACGGCCGAGCTTCTCGTGTCGCTTTCCGGTTCGCACTCCGTAGTGGTGGTTGAACACGACATGGAATTCGTGCGGTCCATCGCGAGACGCGTCACCGTGTTGCACGAAGGACATGTGCTGGCCGAGGGCGATATGGATCAGGTGCAAAATAATCCGCGAGTGATCGAAGTTTATCTGGGAGCTTGAACGTGCTTACGATTAAGTCCTTCAATCAATATTACGGAGGCAGCCACACACTGTGGGATGTTGATCTCACTGTGCCAGACGGCTCGCTGATGTGCCTGATGGGCCGCAACGGCATGGGCAAGACTACGCTGCTCAAATGCATCATGGGACTATTGCCTGGCGCAGCCGGCAGCATTACTTTCGATGGCACCGATTTGCTGAAGCGCCCCGCGGAAGAGCGAGCGCGAATCGGCATCGGTTACGTTCCGCAAGGGCGCGAGATTTTTTCGACCTTGACGGTTGAAGAAAATTTAAGTGTCGGTCTGGGCGTTCGGAAGAACGGCGCGCGCGCAATCCCGCCGCGCATCTTCGATTTGTTTCCCGTCTTAAAACAGATGATGAAGCGCCGCGGAGGCGATCTCTCCGGCGGCCAGCAACAGCAACTCGCCATTGGCCGCGCCCTTGTTCTCGAACCAAAAATGCTGATCCTCGATGAGCCCACCGAAGGCATCCAGCCAAACATCGTCCACGAAATTGGAGACATTATTTTGCGACTTAATAAAGAAGAGGGTTTGACCGTACTTCTGGTCGAGCAAAAATTGCCGTTCGCGCGCCGTGTCGCCAGCGGATTCTGCATCCTCGCCAACGGCCGTCGGGTGGCCGCCGGCGAAATCGGCCAGCTAACGGACGAAGTTGTGCGCGCGCACCTCAGCGTGTAACAACAAACCGACATACGCCGTTCACTTCTTAAAAAACTTGTCGCCACCATCGTGCCGCGTTGGAATTGCGCGATTTCAGTAAGATCATTCAGCACGTGCAGTGTGACATCTACCTGTCGCACATCGCCCAGATAAAGCGCTACTCCCTGTGGGCTGAACCGCTTGAAACCAGCGGCCTCGACGCATCGGACGCAAGATCCCTCTACTGCAGACGCTGAATGCCCAGCCGGTCGGCAAGGTCATCCAGAATCTTGCGCGATGGCGCACTCAAAGGGACACCTTTTGCCACCCGCTCGCGATAAAGATTTTCTGAGCGTTCTCCCGGCAATCGGACTTCGTCCACTCCCGGCAGAGTTGGAGAAGACTTCATGACTTTCCATATTTGATCCACATTCTGCTTAAAGCTTTGCACATCTGCGAATGCAGCGATATCTACAACCATGATGGACTGTCCTGTATTGCTTGGCGTTTCGGAGTCAATAGTGTAGTCAACAACATCCCGGCCAAAGGCGGCCCCATTTAAAGTTCCAGCCAGCAAACCAAATATAAGCGCCAAGCCGTATCCCTTCGGGCCGCCAATGGGAACAAGGAACCCCTCGCTCGCCCGCTTCGGATCAGTCAAAGGTTTGCCTTGCCGGTCGATCATCCATCCTTCCGGCATTTGCTCATTGCGCTGCGCTTTGAGCCTGATCTTTCCGAACGCGGTGTTGGTTGTGGCCATATCCAGGACGATGGGCGGCTGCTGCAAGGCCGGTACGGCTACGGAAATCGGATTGGTGCTAAGCAACGCTTCAGTGCCACCCCAAGGAGGAACAAGATTCGCGTTCCCAACGCAGAAATATATTCCAATCATTTCCTGCGCCGCTGCCATCCGCGGGTAAAGTTGCGCAGGCCCCGCATGATTGCTGTGCCGGGTCCCTACACAACCGATGCCACATTCACGAGCCTTTTGCACGGCCACTTCCGTGGCACGTTTCATGACAAGGTGGCCCAAGGCATTATCGCCGTCAATAAGTGCCGTTCCGGATCTTTCGCTCACAACTCGAATTTGAGGTCGCGCATTGATCGCACCGTCTTGAATCTGTTTTACGTATTGCGGCAAACGAAATACTCCGTGCGCATCCCCGCCTCGTGCGTCGGATTCGGCCATCAGTTCGGCCACTTCGTTGGCATCCTCTCGGGGAACATTCACGGATACAAGCGCTCGAGTAATGAACTCAACAATGTCAGTTACTCGACTGCGAGGTTGAATTGGTGTTGGTATGACAGTTTCGCTCATGATCAGGCCCTTTGCTATGGTGTCGATGTCCATACAAGCACCTGTGTTTGGCGCTTCCATTCAGATCGCTGCTTATTCACATCACAGTTCAAGGCAAATAATCGAAGACCATCAGATGCGCCTCTTCGATCACCAAATCAGAAAGCATGGAAGTTTGCCAGCCGGCGGCCTTGTCTTTCTTCGTCACTCCAGTCGCGATATTCAATTCCTTGAGTAAGTCAGCTTGCAAATCCTCCGTCCCATGCCGCGCCGTAATTACGTAATGCCTCGGCACAGCTGAGTAGAACCGCTTCAGCTCCGGCACCCAAAGTCCAGTTTTGGATATTGCCCCGGTAGGGACCTTTCCAAGAAGCTCAAAACGATTCGGATCCATCTCTTTAAATACGGCGACCGTTCCGGTTGTTCCCATGAAGTAAATTCGCTGCGTGGGCGCGTCGAATTGCAGATCATCGGCGCCGCCGATGCTGTCCAACACTTGCACTACTTTGCCGGATTCCGTATCGATGACCACAAGCTTTCCAGGCTCGTGCTGGTGCCCGCCACCAATATTTCCGGTGTGGGCGATGGTTCGGCTTCCCACAAATAGCCGGTGGTGCGCCGCATCCACGGCCGCCGTATGCGGAACCGGCCCGCCGGTAATCGGCCACTGCGCAATCACGGCGCGCTTTTCAAGGTCGACCACCGCGACATGGCTCTCGCCATCCACAATATCTCCCATGGCCACGTACAATCTTTTCCCCGATGGCTCAATGGCGATGCCAGCAGGATCGCCACCGGGCAGCTTGATGCTTCCCACCAACTTAGCGGTTCTTGTATCAACGACGTCGAGTGAAGCGTTGTTCGATCCGTGGTTGCCGCTGCCGCCAAAATCTTCGAACACTTCCACGCAGGCATAAAGCAAGTGAGTGGCTGGGTCGTACGCGCCGTTATCCGCGCCACGGTTAGGATCGCCGAAGCCAGACAAGTTTACGGTCTTTGTGACTTCATACGTGGTTCCGCTGATGGCGACAACACTGCTGTTCGCTAGCTCCAGCCACACTTCATTTGCATCGGGAAAATAAAAAGATTTCTTGGGCATGTCGGCTAGCCCTTTGGTCTCGTGAATTACCTTTCCCGCGCGCAAATCCACGGAGATCAAACTTTTTGCGGCTTCCCCGGAGATAAACAGGCGCTGCCCTTTCACATCCGCCGCGAGATGGTCCATATATCCATCGCCCGGTAAGGGAATCGTTTCCTCCAAACGTAAGAGCCCCGACATATGCGTCATGGGCAATTGCTGACCCGTGGTGTACTGCGCCCGCGCTTTCGCGGCGAAGAACACTAATAAAATAATCAGAATCGCGAACAGCTTTTTCATTTCTGTCTCCCTAACCGGAATCCGGTTCTACCTTTTGTATTCGCCAATGAATGCTTTCTAAATGTCTATTATGAATTGCGCCAGAATGTAGCTCTATTCAGGTATTGATGATCATCTATCTTCCTGCAATGTTTCATGGCGTGAGTAGGCTCGGGTTACGCCGCATAGCTTTCTTCTTTTTTGCAATGCGCGCTCAACCTTTACTGCCACGATTTCGGAGGCTGCGAGCCCCCGAAATCGTAGCGGAACAATCAGTGTGTAGCTGCTCTTCCGCGATTACCAGATCATTTTGATTGCAAATTGGACGTCTCGCGGCTGCGTCGCCAAATTGTCCATGAAACCGTTGGTTAGAGTTGCACCTGTCGCGTCGAAAATCCCGGCGCCAACAATGGGCTCTGGTGGTGCAAAGTTGGAGTGATTCAAGATGTTGAAGATCTCGGCGCGAAATTGAACGTTGAACGTCTCGGAAATGCGGCGGACCGGATTGTTTTTGGTCGCCGAGAAATCCAAATTCACGAGCTTGGGACCAATTAGGGTGTTACGACCGGCGTTCCCTAGAAGGTTCGCGCAATAAACCTGGCCGGCCGGCGCAGGAGCGGCTCCTGGGAAATTGCCGCACTGTGAGGCAAGAGGCGACGAAGCCGAAACCGTGGGTAGCGTATAGCAGCTCACATTGATATATGCAGGACTTGTCCCACCCACATAGTTATGATTCACGGGGTCACACCCTGGAATGCGGTCCGGGATTCCAAATTGGTCAGCACCACCATTCCCCAAACCCGCCGGGTCTCCGTTTACGATAACTGTCGTCGGTACTCCGGTGTTAATTTTGAAGATACTACCAATCTGCCAACCTCCCAACGCCGATTTGGTAAAACCACCGATTGATTTGGGTATAGGCACAGCCCAGAGCACATTAATGCTTGCATTTTGGCCGACATTGAAATCAGAGAGGCCACGAAGTGATTTTGGCGCGAACCAATACGTGGAGTTCAGGCTGTTTGAAAACGCATCACCTGCAACGGTAGAAGAATTGTCATCGATCGATTTGGACCATGTATAAGCAACTTGGAATTGAAGGCCATGGGCCATTCTTTTGTCGATGTTCACATTCAAACCGTCGTAAAAGGAATCGCTTCCCCAAAATAGGTAGCGAATATTCCCGAGAGCCTGGTTTACCTTTGCTGAAGCGCCTGATGGCGTATTGCCAGGCGTACACGGACCGCCAGTTTTTGGAGCTGGAGGGCCGCATGGAAAGAGATATCCCGCGGAAGTGAGAGTAGGTATGGTCATGTTCCCATCATCGCCGCGCATTAGCATGTGGACCCCGTGGGACCCTACATAACCTAGAGTGACCGATAAGTCAGATGAAATCTGGCGTTGGACGTTGAGATTCCATTGCAGCACGTAATTTCGGTGCGGTTTTGCTTCGACCGTGGAGGTGCTTAGCTTGCCTGTCTGCAATCCCGGGGTCGTGAGCAGAGCATTTCCACCCGTAAAAAATTTCCCCTTCAAAGGACCTGTGCCATCAATGGTGTCAAAGATCATAAATGGTGCAGCCTGATCTTGCAGGACGAGGAAGTACGCAGGCAGAGGCAACACGTCATAGATGCCAAAGCCGCCGCGAACGGACGTCTTTCCGTCTCGGAATGGGTCCCAGGCAAATCCAACCCTCGGTTCAAAGTTCAGGCGCGTTGGGTTTGTGTAGTAAGGACCAACACTGTCGCAAGTCGTGCCGGGGTGAGACGGAAAATTCGGCGTCGAATAGGCCATTCCGCACCGGAGATTGGATTGCGCAGTCGACAGAGAGCTTGAATCGAAAATATTAACTAAGCTCGTAGTCTTGTTCTGTGCATCTTCGATGACCGTAGCCATTTCGTAGCGCAGGCCAACGTTAACCGTTAGATTGGGGCGGATTCGCCAATCGTCCTGGACATATCCTGCGAACAGCGTCTGTCTCAATTCACGCGGTGTGATCGTGGCTGGTATGCCTGCCTCGAAATGCTTTGCATTATTGTTAAGAAAAGCCGCCAGGTTGGAGAAATTCCACCGGCCGCCTGCTTCGACATTCCCGATGAAGTTGTACTGCAATCGCTCGATATCCGTTCCGAATTTCACCGTGTGCGCCCCATGTGTCCAGAACGCATCATCAGCGAACTGATAATTATTAAGCGTGTGAATAAAATTGGATGCCGCCCCTACGCCGCCCTGATCCCTCGAAAATCCGCTGATCGCAATCGTAGGCGCAGTTTCACCAGGCATGCTTCCCAGCGATGTGAGTGCGGCGGCGGAATTAATGGCACCGGATGGAATAAGGTTGAGCGCATGAGTTCGGCTGTAACCCACTCGCGCGGCATTGACAATGCTCGCACCGAACGTGTGGCTCTCTTCGAGGACAATAGTTTCGCGTCTGGTATGCGAATTGAGCATAACGTTGTTAAAGCTGTCGGGCTGCGTGAAATCCGTGTCGTCAAACAAGTAGGTTCCGAATAAGCTGTCATTCGTTGCCAACTTGTGATCCACGCGAACGGTATAGAAATTTTCCGGCACAATCTGCAAACCGGAGTTGATAAATTTTCCGCTATCGCTATTGGCAGAGGTAGTGCCGGGCGTTGCGAGGGGGAACATTGCCAAGGCCGCCGCCGCTGCAGGGTCCACCGTCACTGTGCACGTCGTCGGGCCCGTCACGGTACAACCAGATGGGGCGGTGCTACCCGCTTTGTAGTGGAGGTTTCCAGCGCGGGCTGCGAGCGATGGAACGGTAATTGTCGTCGTGATTCCCTTCGCCTGGCGGAACCCTTCATAGTCGCCGAATATGAACGTCTTATCTTTGATAATGGGCCCACCCGCCGCGATGCCAAACTGATTGCGCCGGAACGGGGCTAGGGGCGTATTACCGCTCCTGGAAAAGTAATCTCTCGAATCCAACGCACTGTTGCGAATGAACTCATACAAGTCGCCATGGAAGGTGTTCGTTCCGGACTTGGTGACGGCATTTACGACTCCGCCCGTGGCCTTTCCGTATTCAGCTGAGAAGCCTCCCGTCAGCACCGAGAACTCTTCAATGGCATCCACGCCCAACGCGACGCCGATCACGTTGCCCGGGCCGCCGTTTGCATAGTCATTCACGCTAACTCCATCCAGGCGATAATTGTTGTTTGTAGGCCTTTGGCCGGAGACAGTGAGTTGTGCTCCGAAGCCCCGATTGCCGCGAGAAGAGGTGGCATAGTCCACCTGAGTTTCAATTTGGTTGACGCCGGGATTGAGGGTTGCAAGCGAAGTCCAGTCGCGACCGTTCAGGGGCAAATCAAGTACCGTCTTCGATTCCACTTGCTCTGTCAAAGTCGACGAAGTGAGGTCAATCTGTGGCGCAGCCGCATTTACTTGGACCGTCTGCGATGTTTCGCCCACCTTCATCGGAATGTTGAACTGCTGCTGAGCTCCTACCGCCAGCGTGATCGTCGAAACCGACGTGCTAAAACCTGCAGCCGAAACCTTGACCATGTAAGTTCCCGGGGTCAAATTGGGTGCCGAATAATATCCCGCCGAATCGGATAGATAATCCTTACCAATTCCCGTGGCGGTATTCGTGATAGAAATCTGCGCCCCGAGTAATACCCCGCCGGATGAATCAGCGATGGTGCCGGACAGCGTTGCACCGGTTACTTGCGAGAAGCCCGAAACTGCGCCAAACAAGCAGACACACACCACAAGGAAAGAGGCGAAAATTTTCATAGGTTTGATCTCCCCGATGGGCGGACATTATTCTGAATTCTCCCTTAAGGTCAATTTACAAATTATGTGTGTTGAATTAAGCTGGGCTTAATGCTCTCGACAGAGGATTTGCGATTCTTCGTCACACTTGCAGCATCCAGTTCCATGGCTGCTGCCGCTAGGTCATTGAACGTGACTCCGCCCGCTGTCACGCAGCGGCTTCGGCTGATTGAAGAGCGACTAGGGCTTCACCTCGTTGATCGGTCTGGCCGGCGGATGGTCTTGACAGGCGAAGGTGATCATCTTGCTAACGCAGGGCGACGCATTCTCGACGAAATCGGCGAGTTAACGGATACCCTCGCTGCTCGTCGTACGGTTGTTTCAGGACATCTTCGGGTTGTGGCACCACTAGGTTTTGGCCGACGCTACGTTGCTCCCACTGCGGCCCGATTTCGCATTTTACATCCCGAAGTTACTCTCAGCTTAATGCTTTTTGACCGACCGGCTCAATTGTCAGAGGACGCCTGGGATTTGATGTTGTATGTGGGTCAACTCCGAAATTCAACTCTCATCACGCAGTGGCTGGCACCGAATGATCGTTTTCTTTGCGCGGCACCTGGATATTTATCCCGTGCGGGAATCCCATCCCGGCCGCAAGACCTTCTCAAACACCAGTGTATTGCCCTCCGCGAGAACGAGGAAGATGTGACGATGTGGCGTTTCAGCTCCGGTCGACGAGGCAAACCAATCGGAATTAGAATCGATCCCACACTGAGCAGCAACGACGGCGAAGTGACACATGACTGGGCGCTTGCTGGAGCAGGAATCATCATTCGATCGGAGTGGGATGTGGCTGACGATTTGCGTGCGGGCCGATTGGTCCGAGTGCTTGGCGATTGGAAATTGCCTTCAGCGAACATAGTCGCACTGCTCGGTACGCGAAATGGCCGGTCGGCCCGCACGACGCGATTTTTGCAATATCTACAGACAATTCTGACGCCAACCCCATGGAGGCAAGAAGCCAATGCAGGCGCACTTCTAAAATGAACGTCATGCTTCTCCGTCGTATGTCCCATCGCTCCGCGGCGATGTTCAGTGCCTAGAATTTCCCCACGGCGGTTCCTCAGGAACTGTCTCGAGTTCGTAAGCAGCAGAAGCTCGGCTCAAGATTATCAAATTGCAGTTGTTGTCGCTTGCTAGCGCATAGAATGACGGGCGACGAGTGCGTGGCGCTCATGCGAACTATTCTCCGCCCAAATTCCCCGCTATCAGGGAAAAATACAGGGAATATTTCTCTTTTGGCCATACCTTTTGAGAATAGCCCTCGGAAATAGAGCCGTTTGCTATGCAACTTTGTATAGAACCACACGATCGGATCATGGAATTACGTTGCAATGAACGGGCGATTCTATTCCCTGAGGCGGAGATTAATTACGTTGTGGAACCCCACCGCCCATACATCGGGCCATGAAACCAGATTTCGTATTATGACTTACACGGAGTTGTGGAGCAGGTTAAGTCGAAGCTCGAAGGAAATCTGATCTAAATGGTTTTGCCATCCAAAGTTGACTTCGATTCCAACGGCTCATAAACGATGATGCAATCGCGACCGGATTTTTTTGCTCGATACAATGCCTCGTCAGCACAGCGTATTAAATCTTCCGAGTTATTCCCATGTGCGGGAAATGTGGCAACGCCCGCGGAAACCGTGATGGTTCCTAGAGTTTGTCCTCGATGATGAAGTGAAAGGTGCTTAATCGATTCGCGAATACTTTCTACGCACTTGTAAGCTCCTTCCGCATCCACTTCAGCGAGAATGAGGGAAAATTCCTCTCCCCCATATCGGCAAGCCAGATCCCCCGCACGCACTCGGCTTTTAATCACTACGGCGACTTCCTTGAGCAGGATGTCACCCACCTGGTGGCCGAAAGTATCGTTAAAATGTTTGAAGTGATCCAAATCAAGCATCACCACGGAAACAATGCGGTCCGTTCGATTCGCCCGGTTTAATTCACGGTTTAACGATTCCTCCAAATAGCGGCGGTTGAAAAGCCCTGTAAGCGGATCACGGATCGATTGATTGCGAAGTAATTCCCTGAGTTTGAGATTCGCCAACGCAAAAGATATTCTCTCAGCCACTGCATTGGCCAGGCGGTTGATGGTGGTCTGCTCGAAATTCATAGCCTGAAGCGAATGGGATTTGAGATTTGCCATATCTTCCAGGTACAGGATTCCTAAGGTTTCACCATGTGCAATTAAGGGCACGCATAGGTAGTTCATGGCGACAGACTCACTCACATGGGGGCAGGGCAATGGAGAGTTGAGGCCGTAGATCTTCCCCCGCCGCAGAGCCCAGCAATCATCAGGATGAAATATAGCCTCGCTTGTCGAGCAGTTCTCCCAACTAGCGACGGATTCGACAAGGTCACGCGATGAGTTGATGATGGAAAGCTTGCCCGGGCGGAAGTCAAGAATGCCGGGCAGCATCCTTTCACTCATGCTGTATATTTCTTCTATTGTCAGGCAGGACTGCAGCGAATCACCAAGCTCGCTCAACTCCCCGCTTTCTTTTGCGAGCGCTTCTGACTCCAGCAATGCGAGCTTTAACTGCTCGTCTGCCTTCTTACGATCGGTGATATCGCGTAAAAACACTACGCCCCCTCGTTGCTCTCCCCTCACATTGAGCAATGGTCCCCCTGCAGCGAGCATCCATCGAGGCGCTGAGTCCTTAGAAGGACGGACACATATTTCCAGCCCGACTTCGGAACTTCCCTTCAGGGCGCGACTCAGGGGCAATTCTTCGGTTCTGAACAGCGTTTCGCGATCGGCTTTGAACAGGCCGAGCAGTTCAGGATAGTTTGCACTGAGTTCATCCGCAGGAGCGCCCGCGTTGTACCTGACACCGACCGGATTCCGTAGAATGATTTTACCGGAAGTGTTGGCGACTATGACCGCGTCGCTACAGCTATCGAGAATCGATTGAAGCAGCTCTTTTTGTTCGGCGGCAGAACGTTCTGCTTGCTCACGGCGAGAGAGTTCACGATTGAGCAGCCCGAGCGTGAAAATTAAAAATAAAAAAATAGAAAGACCCAGGAATATATTGATCGTTGCTTCTCGCTGGTCGCTCGCTTGTGCAGCAACCAACTGTTCTTGAAGAAGTCCTCGTTCCGTGCGGGCGAATTTATCCACCAGGTCCGTGATTTCCGTAGCCATCTTGGTGCTTTGATCATTAAACAATTCCTGCTGCTTGATGTCATCCCGAGTTTTCTGGTGCAATTCAACAGACGCTTTCAAGAGGGTGAGTCGCGCCTTTATCAACGGTTCCATTTGCGCAAGACTTATCTGCCGTTGAGCATTATCCGCCGTTAACTTGTACAGTGTTGCGAAATCCGCGAGCGCCGCTTTGCTGGCGAGATTAAAAGCGTCGATTTGCGCTGCGTCTCCCCAGAGTGTGTATGCTCGACGGGCGACTGAAGCGTCGTAGATGTGTGAACGTAGCTGCTCACTGGCTTCAATGACATCACGGCCGTGAGAAACTAAATGGTCCTTTTCTTCCGTCCGGCGGTTCCCTTGAATCGAAAACCAACCCACGATGGCGAGAGTTATCAGTGCCGCGATGAAAGTTATATTCGTCTTATTTTTCAAGCTCACGGACATACTCAGTAAGCGACCTGGAGATTTAGCTTCAGTAATATAATTCTAAACTTATCTTTCGGGATAAGAACTGGCATGTTATGTGTCGATGCTCGACTGGGTAATAGCGCGACCTGGCGTATTCTAAAGCCGCCTCGCTGCTTAACCTAACTCCACGACATGTCAAACGACTCAAATTTCGGTTACGGCAAGGCGGTTGAACCTTGCCCAGAATTACAGATCGCCACAGCTTCGATTTCGGCAGAAGTTAACACTTCGCAAATCAGCTCGCAGATCATCGGTTCGCCGTCCACAGCAGAACCAGGTTAGCCAAAGCGCTCTCTTTGCGAACCGATGAAAGCGTGCGTATCCATTCAATTCATCCCTTGGACAGAATAGGAGCAAAAACGAGCCACTGTTTCAATTGTTGCCGCAGCAACTTGAAATCGATCGGTTTGGAAATGCAAGCGTTGCAGCCAGCTAGGAATATGCGCTCATGTTCGGTTATCATCGCGTGCGCCGTTACGGCTATTATCGGAATATGGGACAGAGTGGGCTGCTTGCGAATCCACCATGATATAGACAGGCCGTCCTCATCTCCGAGTTGAACATCAAGCAATACCGCGTCAGGCGGCATCTCTTGGATTGCGGCAAAGGCTTGCTCCAAATTAGTGGCAGACGCCACTTGGTAGTTTTCCGCTTCCAGCCAGTCACAAAGCAGTTCGCGGTTGAGCTTGTTATCCTCAACGACCAGAATATGGTGCGTCACGAGTTCACCGCCGGTGTATTCTTCAGCACGCGCCGCAGTTGTTCCGTGAGAGCTTGCTGCCAAGGCTGCTGTTTGTGGAATAGTGACTCTGCATGTTTCCGGAGATACCGTTCCTCATCACCGTTCAAATCCTTACTTGTTAATACAAAAACAGGGAGATCGGCTGTGCGGGGATTCGCCCGCCACTCGGCGAGCAAATCAAATCCGCTCACCTTTGGAATGATCAAATCGAGGATGACTAACTCAGGTAGGGCGGCGGCGACTTGAGCACGAGCCTGAGCGCCATCGTCGGCGGTGGTCACGGCGTACCCCTGTGCAGTAAGTAGCTCGGCGATGACCTCACGGGTTGGAGTATCGTCCTCTACCACCAAGATCGGCCGCTGCGACGGCGCACCTCGGTTTGAGGACAGACAGCGACGAACGGCAGCCAACAAGGACGCCTTGTCAACGGGCTTCACCAGATATTCGTCGGCGCCCAGGGTCGTTGCGATCGCTGGTTGGTCCACAATCGAGACCACGATTATTGGAATATTGGCAGTGGGCGGGTCGCGTTTTAGTTGCAGTAATATTTCCCAACCATTCGAAGGCTTCATAAGCAAGTCCAGAGTGATTATGTCAGGTCGAAATTCCGCGACGATTCTTGCAGCGTTCTGAGGGTGCTCGCACGTTAGCGATTCGTATCCCGCGGAGGTGAGGTATGACTGAATGACTTGTGCCGAGTCGCGGTCGTCCTCAATCACCAGAACCTTCGTAGCTTCACCGTGAGAGACGTCGACTTCGGCTTCCAATGCATGCGGTTGTCGGGCGGGCACGCCAGCGGGTAGTGAAAAATAGAAGCAGCTTCCCCGACCGGTTTGACTGTGCAGGCTCAGCTTGCTGCCATGCAATTCCGCTAACCGTTGAGTGATCGCCAGACCGAGACCTGTGCCTTCGATGCCTTCACCGGAATGCCGAAGGCGGTAAAAAGCCTGGAAAATGCGCTCCTGCTCACTGGGAGGGATTCCCGGGCCGGTATCTCGGACCTCGATCCGAATCTGCCCGTTCGCTTGGCGCGCCTCCAATTCAATACGCCCACCATCGGGAGTGAACTTAATGGCATTCCCCGCCAAGTTCATCAGCATCTGCCTGAGACGCGTAATATCGGCACGGACAGTCACGGGCACTTGAATGTTTTGCGATAGCGTCTGAGACTTTCTTTCCGCAAGTGGTCTCAACGTTGACACCACTTCTGAAAAGGCAGATTCAATCGGCACGTCTTGAATTGCCAGATCCATGCGACCAGCCTCGATTTTAGAGAGATCGAGGATATCGCTGATGAGTTTCAGCAGATGTTGGCCACCGCTGTGTATGTTGCTGACATATCGTTTCTGGCGCTCGTTTAATGAGCCATAACGCTCATCCGCCAGCAGGTCCGAAAAGCCCAGGACCGCATTGAGCGGAGTACGTAGCTCATGGCTCATCGTCGAAAGAAACTGATCCTTGAATTTGTTGGCGCGCTCCGCTGCGTCTTTTGCACTCACCAGGGCTTCCTGTGCAAGCTTGCTCTCTGTCATGTCGCGGGTCAGTTTGGCGAAGCCGCGTAAGGCCCCTGACTCGTCGCGCAGCGTCGTAATCACCACGTTCGCCCAGAAGGTAGAACCATCCTTGCGTACGCGCAAGCCTTCATCCACCAGCCGTCCCTCAGCTGTGGCCACCGTCAGCTCATGTTGGGGCTTGCCGCGCTCAATGTCTTTAGGTGTATAGAATTGGGAGAAATGGTGGCCGAGTATCTCTTCAGCGCGGTACCCTTTAATCCGCTCCGCCCCGGCATTCCAAGTCACCACACGGCCTTCCTGATCCAGCATGAGAATTGCATAATCGACAACATTTTCAACCATCAGCTGAAAACGCTCGTGGCTTTGTCGCAATTCCTCGCCCGCCCGTTTGATCTCGGTCACATCCCGGAAAACGAGCACGACTCCGATGTCTTCACCCGCGCCTGTGACAATCGGTGCCGCGCTATCTTCAATATGAAATTCGCCTCCATTTCGGGACAACAGTACCGTATGGTTGGCGAGACCCACTACCTTGCGCTCACGAAACACTTTCTTGACCGGGTTCTCGACAGGCCGCCGAGTGTCCTTGTTCACGATTTCGAACACCAGATCCATGGGCTTGCCCATGGCTTCTTCCAGATTCCAGCCCGTAAGCGACTGGGCGACGGAATTCATGAATGTTACGGTTCCACTCATATCCGTGGCGATTACTGCGTCGCCGATGCTTCCGAGTGTAGTTGAAAACCACTTTTCACTTTTTCCAAGAGCCTCCTGCGCTCGTTTTCGTCCAGATAGCTCGCGGGCCAACAGTGCAAAACATAGCCCCAAGAGCGAAATGCCAAGGAAAACGCCTGCGGCGATCGCACGGCTCGACTTCGCCAGACTCTCGTTGGTAATTTGCGTCCGGAGTCTTAACAGATCGTTTTCCGCGTTTGCCATTTCTGAAGCCAAGGCGCGGATTTCGTCCATCCACTCTTTTCCGGAACCTGCCAGGACCACCTGGTTCGCGGCAATTAAACCCTTCTCTCGGCGGAGATCAATCGTGTTTTGCAGTTCTGCCAATTTCTTCGATATGATTGGCTTCATAGCCTCGATGCGCTTCTGCTGATTTGGATTGTCGGACGTGAGGTCCTTCAGATGGCTCATTTCTTGGTCGATACTTTGAATTGCGGCGTGGTACGGAGCGAGATAGGCGTCATCTCCCGTCAGGAGATACCCGCGCTGCCCAGTTTCTGCGTCAACGAGCCGCACGAGCGTCTCGTCAAGGGTCTTCGAGACCTCGTAAGTATGCTTCTGCAACGCCATGGCTTCAGCGGCGCTCGTTACATTTTGGTAGGATTCCCATCCAGCTAACGCAAATATAGCGACGGCCGCGATGAAGCCCAAAGGAATTAAATATCTTTCCAATTTCCATTGCATCGTTTTGCCGTCCTTCCGCCCTGCCAAAGAGCCGGTCTTTAGCCGCCCGGTCGTCTGGGCTGCAATGGAGCACAATCAAGAATCACAGCTTCAAATTCATCCAAGATGGAACTGTCCCACCAACCACGTTTGACCTCTTCCCGCATGATCTCAAAAGCTTCCTTCGGTGAAAGCGCTTCGCGGTAGGGCCGAGAGGTCGTGAGCGCGTCATACACGTCCACCGTTTGCAGAACGCGGGCAGTCACCGGGATCTGTTCCCCCTTCAAGCCGTCTGGGTATCCTGATCCGTCAAGTTTTTCGTGGTGATGGCGAATCACTGGCAGTACGTGGCGGAAGGATTTTAGCGGGGCACAAATGCGTTCCCCGGCAACGGGGTGTTCCTTCATGACTTTCCATTCCGCCGCAGTAAGCGGACCAGGCTTGAGCAAGATCTGGTCGGGTACAGCCACTTTTCCGATATCGTGAACGATGCCGGCGCGGCGAAGTACAACTTGAAGTTCTGCCGAGAGGCCCAGCCGCTCCGCGAGGGTTACAGAGTATTTGGATAGGCGGTCGCAGTGCCCTTCCGTATAGGGATCTTTCGCTTCAATGCTTAGGGCTAGACTGAACAATACCGTCTCCGCGCGCTCCAACTCATCCGTGAATTGCTTCAGGCGCAGCAAAGAACGAACGCGCGCCAACAGCTCTTCTTTGTTTATGGGCTTGGCGAGAAAGTCGTCGGCACCACATTCAATCCCATGAATTCGATCGTCCCGGTCAGTCAAGCTGGTCACCAGGACCACGGGAATGAGTCGCGTCTCCACACCAAACTTAATGGCGCGGCAAACATCGAAGCCGCTACCGTTGGGCATCATTACGTCAAGCAGAATCAGGTCAATTTGTACGGAGCGCAGGGTGTTCAATGCCTGCTCGCCATCCATGACGCATATTGCCCGGTGACCCTCAGCTTGGAGCACCTCGGAGAGAAGCTCGAGATTAGCCAAGTTGTCATCGGCGATGAGAACCGTCGCAGGAAAACAGCCCTGATAAGGCACAAGCCCCTCCGTTTGAAGATTCCGGGGAAGTCAGATCACCTACTAAAGTACTTGGACATCGCACGCCTTGCCTATCTGCGATATGAACTTTGTTTCTATCCCAGTTAACAGCACAAAGACATAACGTCGGCGAGGCACAAGATTTTGCCGGAAGCTAACCTCTAATGTGAGTCAAAATACAGGGGCCGCAGCGCGACCGGCCTATCCAGCACTAAAAGAGCGGCGGATCTCAGAAATCGCAAACGTCATGCCCGCGTCCGCTGAGCCACCGCCAAGAAATCAGCGCTGTGAATCCGGCGCCAACAGGATGATCTTCCCGATGCCCCCCTTCTCTCCTAGCACATGTGCTTCTGCCGCATCGCGCAACGGCATTCGGCGACCAATCGGCAGAACGAACTTGCCATCGCGCATGTCATCGGCAAACTCGCGCACCTTGGATGGATCAGGCCGCGCAAACACTCGCGCAATCTTCACTGTCGGATTAAGGGTCACCGCACTTTCCGGCAACATAGATGCGTAGCCAAAGAAGCCGTTCTGCTTTACCTTCGCGATCAACTTCACGGCAACATCACCGCCAACGGTGTCCGCAATCGCGTCCACTATGCGGAATTTCTCAATCGCGTCCTCGTCATCGATCGCGAGCACGTCAGAGACATCGAGCGAGCGGGCACGATCCAGATCTTTCCCGCGAACTCCTGCAATTACCTGGGCACCTATTTTCTTCGCCGCATGCACCGCCGCGCGGCCGACGCTGCCCAGCGCTCCCGTTATCAGAACAACTTGTCCCTTTTTTACGTTTGTCGTAACGCGCACAAGTTGATCTCCCGTCAGGGCAATCAGTGGGATCGCCGCCGCGTCCGCCAAATCCACGCCATCCGGCAGATGCGTTACTTCTGAATCCTCCACCGCAACCAACTCGGCATAGGTCGAGTTCGAAAATGCAAGAACGCGGTCGCCGGGTTTGAAGTGCTTCACATTGGCGCCCACAGCCCGTACGACGCCACTCACATCGCGGCCCAGAATTGCCGGAAACGATAACGGGAAATCTTTTTGCCGCATCCCTGAACGCACTTTCCAGTCAATCGGATTAACACTCGCAGCGGCTGTCGCGATTAATACCGTGCGTCCGCTTATCTGCGGCTCGGGAACGCTCTCTTCGAATTTGAGCTTCTCGGGACCGCCATACTCATGCAGCACCACTGCCTTCATCGCGTGTCTCCTCCCGCAGATTGCATGCAAAGACCTGACCAGATCATACTCCGCACGAGGCCTCAATTGAACGAAGTCTGGCCAACTCCCGTGTGGTCGGCAACTCAGAAGTTGGAATTTCCTAAACCAGACGAAGCTAAACTGGTAGCAATAGTCAGGGCAATCTTAGTATTCGTGTTTTGGCAAGTCGAAGGATGACGCCGACAGTCGAAAACACCAATTTACAGGTGAAGAATTGCAGGTGAAGTTTTTGCGGAATTCCCAAGAAAACTCTCTATCTTATTGAAAATAATGGTAGGCCCGTCCGGACTTGAACCGGACGGCTAAGACAGAATCATTACAGGTGAAAAAATTTGAACGCTGGCGCGATCCCGAGATACCTTGAATTCAGCTGCTTCTATTCGATCAGTTTGCTGGCATCAATAAAAAACCATGCCGCTCCACTCACGAGGGTGACAAGCGCTGCAAAGTCCAGGGCCTGAGTCCAACCGAATTTGGTTGCAATAAAGGCAGTTACGACGGGAGAGGCCGCTCCGCCCAAACTGCCGAATGTCGCCATGGTGCCGGAGATTGACCCGGCATATTTTTTGGAAATGTCCGTGCACGTCGTGTACAGAATGGCGGAGGCCGCAAAATTAAATCCCGCGGCAACTGTAAGTTCCAAAAGAGCCGCGATGTTACTGGCGGTATGGCTTCCCGACCAAAGCAGCAGCGCCGAGCCGCCAATCCCCAGCCAAGCGGTTAAACGCCGACCGCTCCGCATTCCTAATTTGTGGACCGAACGATCGGACAGCCAGCCCCAAAACGGCACCATGATAATGTTGGCCAGAAACGGCGCCGATCCCCAAAAGCTGGCTTGCGAAACCGTAACTCCTCGAACTTTAACGAGGTAAATGAAGAACCACGTAAAAAAAATGTAGAGCGGATACACGAGGCAAAAATGGGAAACCATGAGCGCCCAGATCGAGGTATTGGAGAAGACTTTTCCCCAAGGCACTCGAATCCTTGGTGAAACATTTTTCTGCGCCGGAGCCGATTCAGTTCCCTCGGATCCCGCTATCAGCGCAAGCTCCGAGGAGTTCATCCGTGGATTCTGGTCCGGACGGTCGGTTACATAGACGTAGCAAAAAAGTCCGGCAACGATTCCAATCAATCCCAAACCTAGGAACGGCGCTCTCCAGCCAAATCCAATTTCCATTCGTGTGATGAGCACGGGTGCGAATATTCCCGCGACGCCAACTCCTGCGAGAAAAATGCTTGTGCCCAGCGCGCGTTCTTTCGGGCCGAGCCAATTTCCCATCATTTTATTCCCGACAGGAAAGGCAGCGGATTCTCCAACGCCCATCAGAAACCGGACAACGGCAAACGACCAGGCGGCCCCCGCTAAACTTAAGACGGGAATGCTCGATGCAATCGTCGTCAGCGCGGTGAATACTGAAAACCAGATGATAGCGCCGGCCAGCACGCGCCGAGCACCAAAGCGGTCCGCCAGCCACCCGCCAGGCACATGAAACCACGCATAGCCCAGACTGAAGGCGCCCAAAATCCAACCCATCGTCTGCGATGTAAATCTGAATTCGTCTTGAAAATTTTTGGCAACGATGCCCAGATTAAGGCGGTCAACATAGGTGAGCCCGGTAACGAACGCCACAAGCGCGACGACGGTCCATCGCACGCGCGTTGGAACTTCGGCCGCGGCGGAAACGCGCTCACTGCTTAGCGGTGACGATTCTGAGACCAAGCGCGCGTACCTCTTGGGGGCCAATCTCACGTAGCCGTGTCGTGCCGGGCAGGAATTCCAAGCCCTTTCTACGAACTTTCGATTTGCAACTTGACGAGTGGCCCGTGAAACTGACCGCCATATACGTCGGTGTCCTTCACGTCACCCGAAAAGATGGGCCTCGGAATTGAAATTTTTATTGTATGCAGCGGCTCGATGACAAAAAAACGCACCTGCTTCGGAGCGACCTTGTAAAGCTCTGCGATCAACTCCGCGGAAAGCTTTCCGCTGTCGATCACTTTCCGGAAGCTGTCTTCGTCTTTAAACATGATGTCAAAAGTCAGTTCAAATGGCCCGGCATTTTTGCTCCGAATCAGCTTCGTAAATTGCCAAAGTTCGCGCATCGCCTTCGCTCTTCTCCTGCTGGTTACAAATTCTCAAACGTCGTGCGAAATGGCGCGCACGGATCATCGAGATGCCAAACATGATTCGCACAAAAGCGGTACACCGGCCCCATATCCGCGCCAGGCGGCGAAAACGGAAATGCTAGATTACTGACGAGGCCCTCATATTCAGGAATGGGGTAATGCAACCCGGTGTGCCAAACAATTGGCAAAATGTCAGTAGCCAGAGATTGCGTGGAAGCCACGACATCGATTACCAATCCAACTTCATGGCCCTCCGCCTGCGCGACTGGCTCGAGTGGCCCCATTGTCCCATTCGCACCATAGACACGAAATTGAAGCGTGTACTGCTCGCGAGTGAGTTTCAGACTGTCCCCAATTTTCTTTTCCAGGACCGCGCGAAGACCGGCGATGTAGGAATCCAGTTGGCGAATAACGAGAGGATCGCGAATCCCCGCCACGACAATGGACCGATAGCCCGCGAGAGCGGCGCCCTCCAATTTCACCGTGTATTTTTCTGCATCGATAAAACGCGCGCCCGTGACGCGCACCGCGCGGTCGCTCAACGCCTCATATCTCGCGTTGGTCGTATCTACCGTCCCTCCGGATTCCACCAGGTGATGCGGGTCGGCATTTTCATACAGGGTGTGCGCGGCCACGCTTTGCGGCGTGCACCGGAAATCGGGATTTGGCGGCTCGATCGTGAAACCGTCTTCGTCCAATTCTCCGGCCATGCAATCCGGATAGAACCGTTGCGCGACCGCTGCGGAGCCGCACTCCAGAATTTTTCCCGCATGAAACGCGACATGTTTTGGAATTCCTTCCATCACAGGCAGGGCCGCGTAGATCGCGACATCGCTGCAGCGTCCGGCGATCACAATCTGCGCGCCCGATTTCAACGCGCATTGAATCGGCTCCGCCCCCATCATGGCCACGAATCGAGTGGCGCCAAGAATCAAGTTCTCGTCCAAGGGCGGAGCTGGATTCAGAGGAGAGACTCGACCCTGCCGAAATGCATTGGCCAATGTTTCCTGTGGGATTTCGCTGTCAATTGCCGCCAATTTGAAGTGCCAGTCGTTTTCCTTGGCAAGTTCCCGAATAATTTCGAGCGTCCAGTCCAGATGCGGTTTGCCGCCAGCATGCCCAGCCGATCCAACGATCACCGGAATACCCGCCCTCAGACCCTCGCGAATCATAAGACGAAGATTGCGCTTTGTGCCGTCACGAGGACCTCGCGCGTTTCCCGAACCTAGGTAGTAAGGACCGGAGTCAGTCGTGCCGGCATCGCACCCAATAAAATGCGCACCCTGGTCGACTCCCCGAACGAGGGTTTCCTCTCGAAATCCCGAGCTGATGTTTCCTGTAGCGGCAAGTGCACGTATTTTTTTCAAGGACAGTCCTGATTTTAAGCAGAAGAATTCGGCAGCGCACTAGACTCACTGCCGAGTTATCTTGCTTTCGATGTTGTATGCCACCGTTGGCTAGAACACAACCTTTAGTGCAAATTGAATCTGGCGTTCAGGGACGGTTGTCCGGACCAGAGCGCCTGCAGTCCCGCCTGTCCCAGGAGATAGCGAAGCACCGGTCGCATCAAAGATGTCAGTGTTGCCGTCGCCGGGTCCCGGAGGCGCAAAATTCGGGTGGTTGAGAATATTAAACATCTCCATGCGGAATTGAACGTTGAAGGTTTCGGAGATTCGTTTGATCGGATTGTTCTTGAAGACTGAGAAATCGAGGTTTGTCACGCCGGGACCAATGACGACGTTCCGGCCGGAATTCCCTCGAAGGTTGAAACACGCGAGCGGAGAAAGCGGCGGGGCGCTCGGGTCATTGATCGGGACGCCAAGGCTCGGAGGAGCTGCGTCGCAATTCGTGTTCCAAAAGGCCTGATTGGGCGCGGTGGGAATGGCGAAGCATTCCGTCTTTATGTAATTGCTTGGGTTTCCGGGATTTGTCAGAGTTTGGCAACCAGATCCGCCGAGGCGATTTGGGTAAGCAAAATCGTCATGACTCTGTGAAAAAGTCGGGTCTCCACCGGTGCCCCACGTCGGAGTAAATGGGACGCCATCGCCCAACGTGAAGATCATCCCAAGTTCCCATCCATCTGCTGCCCAGCGACCCGGACCG
Source organism: Candidatus Acidiferrales bacterium (assembly GCA_035696345.1). GTDB lineage: Bacteria > Acidobacteriota > Terriglobia > Acidiferrales > UBA7541 > Palsa-360. The sequence continues at coordinate 10,324 of DASRQU010000068.1, read as the reverse complement.
CTAAAAGATTTTGGTGTCGGAACGTCCCACGTTGCGTTCATGACAAAAGTTCGCCCCACGTTGTAATCCGAGAGGCCCCGGCTCAGCCTGGGATCGAACCAGTTGAGACTGGAAATCGAGTTGCCAAACGCATCGCCCGCCACGGTTGCGGAACTCGTATCTATGCTCTTCCCCCAAGTGAAAGTTCCCTGAGCCTGAAACCCGTGACTCATTCGTTTGGCCACTTGCATTTCGAGAGCATCAAAATAAGAGCGGCCTTGATAGAACATGCCGTGAATCGATCCAAAATTATTGTTAATCAGATCCGGAGGATTTCCGGCGTTCGGACCTGTTGTCAGATTCCCGTTCACATCCACCTGCGGCCATAAGTAACCCGAGGATGTGAGCGTTGGAAGCGTCATATTTGCATCATCCACCCGGTAGGGCTGGTGCACTCCTCGTGATCCCACATAGGCAACCATCGCCGCAACGCTAGGGGTGAGCTGATACTGGAGATTCAGGTTCCATTGCGTAACGTAATTGCGTTTTGGATTTTGTTCGATGTACGTGGAACGTAAACTATTTGCGGTAATGTCCGCTGTCGGAATAGCGGGAAAAGCGAGCGGCTGAACCGCGGCACCGGCTGCCGTAACCACCGTGTATTGGAAAAAGGGCGAAGCTTGCGTGGTCATGAGGATAAATTGATACGGCAGCGGGAGAACGTCGAACAACCCCGCGCCGCCTCGAATGGCCATTTTTCCATTGCTGAACGGATCCCATGAAAAGCCGATCCGTGGCTCAAAATTCTTGGTGGTGGGATTTTTGAAAAATGGGCTTCCCAGGTGCGGCGCGGCGTCCGAAAGACTCAGCAAATTTGCAAGTTTCCCTTCGGTTTCCGTGGGCACGGTTGTCATCTCATAGCGCAAGCCCAGGTTCAGGTTTACATTGTGGCGCCAGCGCCAGTCGTCCTGGATGTAGCCGCCCACCAGAGTCTGGCGGAGATTGCGCGGCGTAAGCCCGCTCACGAGACCACCCTGAAATCGGGAGGGAACGTTGGTGAGAAGACTCTGCAAGTCGGTAAAATTCCACACGCCATTCGGGTCCGTCTTCGCCGTTACCTGAAGGAGCATGCGCTCAACTGCGACGCCGAATTTTATGGAGTGATTGCCTTTAGTCCAGAACGCATCGTCGTACGCCTGAAACGAATTCCACCCGTATAAATAAGAGGGCAAACCGCCCACTCCGCCGGGCATGGAAGTCAGCCCGTTAACGTTGATAAACGCGGCGTCCTGTCCGGGAAAAGATGCCAACGCGGCGTCGGCGGCCGCCGGATTAAGCGCCTTCAGGCTCGTATTGTTATTCACATTTTCGTGATTGTATCCAAAGCGAGCGGCGTTCAAGAAATTTGAACTGAAGGTATGTGTCTCTTCAGCGGCTACGACTTGCCGTGAAGAAAGAGTGTTCAGTTCGACGTTGCCAAACGAATCGGGCGAGTCGTACGGCGTTTTGTCGTACAGGTACGTAACAAACAAACGGTCGTTTGCAGAGAAATTCTGATCGACTCGCGCCGTCAAGAAATTTTCAGAAATCACCTGCTGCCCGGAAAACGTGTTGAGAAAAACATCAGGGTTGCCGTTGTGCGGTCCGCCATTGGGGCTTGCGGGATACAGCGCGAGAAGCTTTTGGATGCTGGCATCAACCGGTACGGTGATCGCATTTCCATTTTTATCGTGAATCATTCCCGCGCGGGCGGCTGGTGACGGAACAAAATTGACGTTCGCGATCCCCTTTGACTGTCGAATGCCTTCATAATCGGCAAAGACGAAAGTGCGATCTTTTACGATGGGTGCGCCGATCGTGCCCCCGAATTGATTTCTGCGAAAGGCTGCTTTCGGAATCGTGGGATCTTCAAAATAGTTTCGCGCATCAAGAGCGCTGTTACGCAGAAACTCATACGCGCTGCCGTGAATGGTATCGGTCCCCGAGCGAGTGACAGCATTCACGACGCCGCCGGAAGTCTTCCCGTACTCCGCGGAATAGTTGCTCGTGAGAACGGAAAATTCCTGAATCGCGTCGACGCCGAGGTTCCCGCCGAGCACGCTGCCCGGCGCGCCGTTGGCGTAGTCATTCAAACTGATGCCGTCCAGGCGATAGTTATTCTGCTGCGGCCGCGCGCCGGAGATGGTTAGCTGCTGGCCGAAACCGCGATTGCCGCGATCGGCGCCGGAGGCAAATCCCGGCTGCGTTTGAATTGTGGAAACGCCGGGTTGCAGCGCAGCCAGATCCGTCCAGCTGCGACCGTTCAGAGGAAGTTCACGAACCGTGGTCGAATCGACCGTGGCGCCGATATCGGAACTGGTCAACTGCACTGTCGGAGCTTCTGTAGTAACATCGACCTTATTAGCGATTGTGCCGACCTGCATCGTAAGATTAAAAAGCGATTGCCCTCCGACGTTCACAGTAATGCCCGACTTAATCGCGGAATTGAAGCCTGAAGCGGAAATCGAAATGTCATACACCCCGGGGATTAGATTCACCGCGGAATAGAAACCCTCCGAATTGGTTTCCACTGTTCTGGCAACCCCCGTTGCTGTGTTCTTGACCGCGACCTGAGCACCCGCGATGCTCGCCCCGGATGTATCCGTAATGGTTCCAGAGAGAGAGCCGCCAGCAACCTGCGCATGTGCCGGATGCGCAATCAATGAAAGCAAACACAAAATCGCAGAATACAGCGCGGACTGAATCAACTTGGATTTCATCAGCGTGGCCTCTTTCAAGATTTGGGTGCAGATGTATACGTGCTGTCTACACTTGGTGTAACCAACTGTCAAGGAAAATATCGGAAAGGAAACAAGATCCATCGGTCGCGCAGGGCGAATGGTGAGGCTTTTCCACCAGCACAAATTCTCAAATTAGCCAATCAATTCGGGGTGGTTCGCAGATTTTGGCCGGCCCCCGAACAGGGTTCAGACCTTGTTTGCAATTTCAATAAGTTAGGAACTAGTTCGAGAGATCACACTTCTGCCTCGACAATTGTTGGCCACATATTGTAAACAGTCATGGTGATTTATTCAGGGAGCACTGAAGCTATGAATGCCCATACAGAAACACCGGTAAAGACATCCACTCAATTGCGCCGGCTACTTTCCTCTCCCGGACTGATCAAGGGCGTAAACATTTACGACCCTTTGACAGCACGCATCGCTGAAGAGGTTGGCTTCCGATTCATTGCTATGGGCGGATGGCAAGTAGGTGCTCAGCTGTGCGTGACGGAACCTCTCTTGACCATGACCGAAGCGATTGAGTGCGCGCGTCTGGTGACCAAGGCGGTGAACATTCCGCTGAAAGTGGATTGCGGCGGAGGTTTTGGCGAGCCGATCCACGTCGCGCGAACGGTCCGCGAAGCGGAAGACGCAAACATCGCGTGCATACATCTCGAGGACCAATATTTGCCGAAGCGGGCATCCTATCATCGGGGCGTGGAAGAAGTGATTCCCACCGAGGCGATGGTCGACAAAATTACAATTGCCGTCGAGTCCAAGCGCGATAAGGATCTCGTGATCGTCGGTAGAACCGACTCTTTGCTGACTCATGGGCTTGCCGAAGCGATCAAGCGGGGCAACTCCTACCTTGAGGCCGGCTGCGATGTGGTGGAAGTGTTCCCCAACTCGGTTGAGGAAGCGAAGCAGATCGCTAAAGAAATTCACGGACCGCTATTGCACGTCAACATCTCCGGCAACCACGGCGATCTAGGCCGCCCCAACTTTCGGTGGGCTGAACTCGAAGACATGGGATTCAAAATCTGCATCGACGCCACGACTGTTATCCTCTTGGCCATGCAATCGGTCAGAAAGGGCCTGATTCATTACTTGGAAGAGGGATTTCCGCCACCTAATGTCGCGACCGATCGCGAAACGATGAAGTACATCGAACGAGTGATTGGGCTACCCGAGCTTTACGAAATTGAAGCGAGGACGGTATTTCGCAATCAAGCGGAACCGCGGGACAATAAACGAGATTAAAAAAAGCGATCGTTGACTATTTATTTTGCGCGCTGTTTCTTCATCTTTTTTTCACGAGGAATCAGCCGCAACGAACTCAGTTGTTTGCGGCCGCGCTCCGCTTTCAAGCGATCAATCAGGTTGACGCGACCGCGGCGGTTGTGATCGCGCATGAGGGTCTCGGCGCGGTCGGCATCGTGCTTGGAAATCGCATCGATGATTTTCAGATGCTCTCGGCGGGCATCTTCCGCGCGATGATCCAGGTCGCTGGACAAATAGCGGTATGCCCGCAATAACCCATACAAATCCTTGCACAGTATTTCTTCAAGCCATCGGTTCTTGCTGGCTCGTGCGATCAAGTGATGAATCCCCAGCGCCGGCTTCTTCGGTGACAGCGGTAAAGATTGGCTGCGCCGCGCGTTCGCACTCAGAAACCGTTTCAGTGTCGCCAAGTCTACGCTCGTGGCATTTTCAGCCGCCGCGCGTGCCGCCGCCCCTTCCAGAACTTCCCGGACAACCAGCAATTGCTCCAGATCCTGAATAGATAAGTCCACGAGGCGAATGCCATGAAATGCGGTTCTTTCAAACAAGCGGCGCGCTTCCAGTTTGCGTATTGCTTCGCGCAAAGGTCCGCGGCTTACGCCCAGCGCTGAAGAAAGCGCCAGCTCGGAAATTCTCCTGCCTGGAAGGAGTTCGCCATTGTGAATCGCAGCTTCGAGAGCGTCTACGATTTGATCGACAAGCTTCCCTTGGTTGGACGGCATTCGCGTCGACACCTCTATTATTCCGGCTAATGATGGGCCGCATATTTGCAACATCCCTGTAAAGCTTTACCTTAAGGGCGTCCGTTGATTAAAGTCAACGCGGCCTTTTGGCCGCGCCCGTCCTGACCAGGATATTCCACTTGACAGCAGTTGCGAATGTGTAGACACTTTGTGTCGCCATAACTAGGCTGCGAGATTGGAAATATATCGGCGAGCGAGGAAATTTGGCTCCCCAGCAACGCACGCACGTTCAGTGGAATATCATTGCGGCGGTCACATCCATCATGCTGGTGACAGCTTTCGGTCGCCTCAATGTCTCCATCGCAGGTAAATATCTGCAGGACGAATTCCACTTCCCCACTGAAACAATGGGCTGGATCCTTGGAGCGTTTGCTTTCGGCTATGCGATATTTCAGATTCCCTGGGGCTGGGCGGGCGATCGATTCGGACCGCGCATAACACTTTCAACCGGTCTTCTGTGCTGGGCCCTGTTCACGATCCTGATGACGTGCGTTCCTTTGATCAAGCAAAGCTCGTGGTGGAATTATGCATGGGCATTCGCCGCCGCGCGCTTCCTGACGGGAATGGGGGAGGCCGCCAGTTATCCAAATGCCAATAAAATTATTGCGGCATGGACCACGAAAGCACAGCGCGGCATCGGAAGCGCCCTGCTCCTGGGAGGCGTCGCAGCTGGAGGAATCGTTTCCCCGATTCTATTTGTAGCTACGATTCAGCATTGGGGCTGGCGCTCCTCTTTTTTTCTACCGGGATTTCTGGCGATTGCGATGGCCGCGATTTGGTTCGCGTACGCGACCGACAAGCCTGAGCAGCACCCTCGCATGAATGCGGAAGAGCGCTCCTTTTTCGATCACGGCAGCACGGGCGCCAAGAGCTATTCATTCCGGCCACTCGAAACGCCGTGGAAAAAGATTTTCTCGAATGGCTCGGTCTGGGCCTTGATTCTCAGCTACCTGTGCCACGGCTATACGCCCTACATTTATTTTTCGTGGTTTTTTATTTATCTCACCCGGGTGCGCGGCTTCACCATCGTAAAGGGAGGACTATGGAGCGCGACGCCGTTCATTTTGATGACATTCATGGCGCCGCTCGGCGGCTGGCTTTCCGATAAAGCCGTGATTCGCATTGGCCGCCGACGCGGACGCCAAATCACAGTCTGGATCGGAATGACGTTTGCGGCCTTGCTGCTTTGGGCCGGCAGCCATGCCGCAGACAACGTGACGGCAGTTCTACTTCTGGCTGCGGCGGCGGGATTTAGCCAATTTGCAGCACCCAGCTGGTGGGCCGGCTGCATTGATCTGGCGCCGGAACATTCTGGGTCGTTGTCCGGATTAATGAATACCTGCGCCAATCTGGCGGGGGGCTTCGCGCCGATCTTCACCGGATATTTGGCAACAAGAATCAGCTGGTCGGCTGCCTTGGATTTTGCCGCTCTCGTAAACTTTGCCGCGGGTGTGATCTGGATTTTCGTAAACGTAGAGCATGGCGTAGAGCCCGACATCGCGAGCGCACGGGCCTAACTTTATGGCACTTCGGAACTTTTTGGTGAGGAGGAGCCCTTGAAATTGATGACAGCTGTGTTCACTGAAATGCTGCGAGCACCAGGAATCATCCACGCGCCGGTTGCGTATGATCCACTTACGGCGCGAATCGCGGAACAGGTAGGATTTCGCGCCCTGGATCTCGGCGGCTACGCGCTTGGCGCAAGCTCATGCGTCCCGGAACCGTTGTTGACATTGGACGAAGTAACCGCGGCGACCCGGCGAATCACCGCTGCCGTGCAAATTCCCATCATGGTGGATGGCGGGGCTGGATACGGAGACGCGACACACTTGATACGCGCCGTGCGCGAAATTGAAAAAGCGGGCGCGGCTTCGGTGCACATCGAAGACCAGGTATATCCAAAACGAATTCACTATCACAAAGGAATTGAGCACGTGATTTCCGCGGAAGAAATGTGTGAAAAAATTCGATATGCGACCCGCGCACGGAGCAATCCGGAGTTCGTCATCGCGGCTCGAACAGATGCCATGCGCACGGATGGTTTTGCCGAAGGAATTCGCAGAGCAAATTTGTACGCGGAAGCGGGCGCGGATATGGTCATGATTTTCCCGAACACGATTGAAGAGGCTTTACGGGCCCCAAAAGAGGTGAATGCTCCGCTCATATATGTGAACAGCGAGGGCAACCGGCTAGGAAGGCCGATCCTGCCGATTCAACAACTGGAGGACGCTGGCTACAAGATGGTGAATGACGCCATCAGCGCGATCACGGTGACCTACCAAAAAGTGAAAGAGCTCTTCACCACGCTGAAGCGGACAGGGAAAACAGGATTAGATCAGAGCGAGTTTCAGAGAATCAGAAAAGAAATCGAAGATGCCATGGGGTTGGAGGAATACTACCGCATCGAGGAAGAAACGGTGGAAGCAAAGAAGTAGCTGGGAACGCGAACGGGCCGTTCCGAATAAACTTCAAATTAGGAGAATCGTAAATGAAAACTTTGCTTAAAGCCGCGACGCTTGCGTGTTTTGCATTCATTCTGCCATCCCACGCACAGCAGGTGGCCCCTGCAGTAAAAAAAGCACCGCTGAAATTGGTGAAGACGATTCCGCTGCCTCAACTGAAGGAGGGCGATTTCGATCACTTCACCTCCGATCCTGAAAACCATCGTCTCTTCCTGACAGGAGAAGAAAACGACAAGGTTTTTGTGTTCGACACGGACACCAACAAGCTTGTCCACACCATCGATCCCGCAACGTCGCCGCACGCAATTCTGTACCGCAAAGATGTGAACAAGTTATTCATCGTTGAAGGCGACGATTCAATGGTCAGAGTGTATGACTCCAATTCGTATAAGAAATTAGGTGAAATAAAATTAACCATCGATGCGGATTCCATCGCATACGACCCGGCGACTAAATACATGTACGTGGTGAACGGCGGAAGAGCCGCGAAAACCGATTACTCCTTGATCAGCGTTGTGGACACTACGGAATCAAAAAAGCTGAGGGATATTCGAATTGAAAACAATCATGTGGAAGCCGTCGTCCTGGAAAAATCCGGCTCGCGACTCTTCTTCAATATTACCGGAATGAATGCCGTTGGTGTAATGGATCGAACGCAATCGTCTCTGCAAACCACGTGGCCGCTCCCGGCCGGAACGGAGCAGAACGTCGCCATGGCGTTCGATGAGAAAAACCACCGCCTGCTAATCTCCGCGCGAAAGCCAGGGAAGTTAATTGTAATGGACTCGGATACCGGAAAAATAATTGCGGACTTGCCTGCTGTTGCGATGGTGGACGACCTCGCTTTTGATCCCGTTCAGAAGCGGATCTATATGCCCGGGGACCAGTTTATTGACGTCTTCGAGCAGAAAGACGCCGATCACTATGTTCATGTCGCGCAAATTCCAGGGGGTTTCCGTGCCAAGACCGGAATTCTGATCCCTGGTTTGAAACGCTATTACCTTGCTGCACCAAAGAAAGGAACAAAACTCGCGGAAGTGCGGATCTATGAAGTGGAGCCGTGAGCAGGCCTGCATCGAAGCGGCGATTTCGCGAGGGTAAGAAGCGAACGAATCACTAAACAAATAAAGAGGCCCTCTTTGTACCCGTAGTACGCGGGATGCGGAGAGGGCCTTCCAACTTCATCGACGTTTCAAAAGAAGATTTTCTGGAGTGCCATTATTCTACGGTTGGACTTCGTAGATACGTAGTTCCGCGCTCTTCCCATTGTGATAAGGAACTCCAAGATAGAACCGGTTTAGCTCTGGCACAAAAAGTCCCGTCTTTGCTCGAAATGCAGTGGGAATGTGGCCGACTCGTTCGACATGATTGGAGTCGCGTTCCTGAAAAACGTCGAGAAACTCTGTCCCTGCAAAAAAGATCTCTTTGTGCGTGTCATCAAATCCCATATCGTCAATCATGGATGCCGCCGGCTGGCTCGTTATGACCCGTCCCGAGTCCGAATCCAAGACGATCAGTTTGCCGGGATTGCGCGCCCCGATAAAAAGCCGATGCGTGGCTTCATCGATAGCCATTGCCGACGGCCTGGTTGCGTCTTTTGGCAAGGGCCAGGTAGCAAGAAGCGTTTGATTTTGGCGATTGAATACCTCTACGGCATTATTGCCTCGAACCAGAACAAAAAGGCGCGGCCCGGACTTCTCTACCAAGATAGTTTCCACATCGTCGGAGTCCAGCTTGATATCTCCGATTTTCTTCGCGGCCGTCGTGTCCACAACAGTGAGATAGCAATTGGGCATCTTGGCATCGTTTCCGCCGGTCACTATGTACATGTATTTTGTGGCCTGTTCATACGCCATGGAGTCAGCACCTTCGCGAACGTCAATGTCGCCCACGTTCTTGTAGGTTATTCCGTCGTACATTCTTATTTTTCCGAGGTCGCCATCGACGACATACAGTTTCTTCAGGTCATCTCGGTAGATCACAGAATGAGGCGCTTTCAAATCACTGAGCGTCTGAAGCAGCTTCCCGGTGTCCAGATCGAAGACTAACGCCTTGGAGTTCTCTTCAGCGGCGGCGAAGAGTCTCTTTCCCTGAAGGTCTACCGCGAAATGGTCGAAGTCCCCGTTATGCAGCGCGGGAAGCGGAACTGATTTAATCAGCTTCAGTGGCTGCTTTTCTTGCGAATGCACGACCCCACCGAAAAGCGCCATGGTTGTCCACAAAACCGCTGCATTCAGTTTCTTCATAGAACCTCCGTGTAGCCCTACTCTCCACCATTAAGCTTAAAACTACCTTAATGGGTCACACGTTTTTTGTTGCGACTCGCCTCTCCCAATTCTCGACCGAACAGCGATCTTAAATTTCAAAAGGCCGGACCCCAATCAATGGATATCCCCTCGTATCCTGGCGTGGCCACCACACTTCGCTTGGAGTCTCGACTTTACGCTTCGCCGATCTCCCACACTCCGTTTCCCGCCACGCACGGCTGAAGCTCGCCGCGTCATCTCAGGGCAGCAGACAGCACATCAGTGTTACGCATCTCGTATTCACAGCAAAATTCCGTAATGCTCCGGACTATTGGCCGACAGGCGATCACAACGGGCCGGCGGAAAACACCGATTTACAGGTGAAGAATTACAGGTGAAGTTTTTGCGGAGTTCCCGAGAAAACTCTCTAAGTGGTCGAAAATAATGGTAGGCCCGTCCGGACTCGAACCGGAGACCTCTACCGTGTCAAAGCGGCGGTTTTATGTACTTGCAATAACTTAGAAGGCGCCCGGGGACGGCTAAGCACGTGTAAATACGGCTAAGACGGAATGGTTACAGGTGAAATTACAGGTGAAGAATTAACTGTCGCGTGAGCCCACGAAACCCTGAAATAGAGCGCGCATGCCGTTCGAACCGGCGCTTAGGGAGAACCAACTTCAACTGTCGCCCAGAAAACTACGGCCCTTGCGCTCCTTCCCCATCGCGATTGTGGCAATCAGAACAGCGATCGCGACCGTTTCAAATCCTGCCAGCGCCCACTGGTAGCCCACGTGCTCGTGTAGCATGAACTCCAGCGAATTCGTGGGCGCAGCTATGAGAATCCCGAGTTG
>DASRQU010000067.1:0-29521 GCA_035696345.1 Candidatus Acidiferrales bacterium | reverse complement strand
CGGCCCTGTCGTAAACGCCAGCGTCAGCACAGCCTTCTGTTCCATTTCATGCGCCTTCGCCGAACCGGTCGCCGGGCTCGCGCTGGCTGATCGTTTTACCGAGCGCACGGGAATGTCCGGAAAATAGGTGCGGATGCGCGGAAGCACGTAGGACAGCGCACCCATATTTGCCGGCTCCTCCTGCACCCACACAATTTCGCGTGCATTCGGGTGCAGCGCCATTTGCGCGCGCAATTCATTTTTCGGAAATGGATACAGCTGATCCATAAACAGGATCGCCGTGCTCGTATCTCCGCGGCGTTTTCGTTCCGCGCGCAGTTCGTGACCGATTTTGCCCGTGCAAATCAGGACGCGCTCCGAGGAAGTCACTTCTCGATCCGGCACCACCCACTCAAAACGCGGCCGGTGAAAATCTTCAATCGGTGAAGAAGCGTCAGGATGCCGCAACATGCTCTTTGGCGTAAACACGACCATTGGCTTGCGCCACGGGCGCAGCGCCTGGCGTCGCAACAGGTGAAAATATTGCGATGCAGTCGAAGGCTGGCACACCTGAATATTGTCTTCCGCCGCGAGTTGCAGGTACCGCTCAATTCTGGCGCTGGAATGCTCCGGCCCTTGCCCTTCGTATCCGTGCGGCAATAGCAAACCGACGCCGGACGGCAAGTCCCACTTGTCTTCCGCCGCGCTGATAAACTGGTCGATAATAATTTGCGCGCTGTTCGCAAAATCTCCGAACTGTGCTTCCCACAAGACGAGTGCTTCAGGAAAATCGCGGCTGAATCCATATTCAAAGCCGAGAACAGCGGCCTCAGATAACGTGGAATTATCTATTTCACATCGGGCTTGGTTAGCATCCAGATGCTGAAGCGCCATATACTGCGCCTCATTCGTCGTGTCGACAATGGCTGCGTGCCGCTGATTAAATGTCCCGCGCCGCGTGTCCTGCCCGGTAAATCGCACGGGAGTTCCGGTGGTGAGCAGCGTTCCAAACGCGAGCGCCTCCGCCATTCCGTAGTCCACGCTTCGATGGCCGTGTCCCATTTCGGCGCGCTGCTCCAGCAGTTTTTTCACCTTTGGATGAATCGAAAAATCGGGCGGATATTTAACCAACAGCTCCGTAATTTTGGCAAGTTCCCCGGCGCCAACGCCTGTGTCCACTTCGTATGCGCTGTCATAGCGGCCGCGCTTGTAGGGAGACCAGTACGCGGGCAGTTTGCGCAGGCGCGGCTTTTTCTTCATTTCGCCGGCAGCTTTGTGCGCGGCTTCCAATTCCATGCGCACGGAAGTCACCTTCGCCGACGCGTCCACGCCAATTTGATTCGCGTAAATCTGCCAGAGAACCGGGTGATCTTTAATTTTTGCGTAGAGCAGCGGCTGCGTAATGGTCGGATCGTCCACTTCGCTGTGGCCATGGCGACGGTAACCGATCACGTCAATCACTACGTCGCCGCCAAATTGATTTCGATACTCGAGCGCCATTTGCCCGACGCGCACAACAGCTTCCGGATCTTCGCCATTCACATGGAAAACGGGAACGGCCTGGCGTTTGGCGATGGAAGAAGCAAAACGCGAGGAATGCAATTCCAGCGGCTGAGTGGTAAAACCCATCAAATTATTTACGATCACGTTGATCGTGCCGCCCACGTTGTAGGCTTCCACGTCGGCAAGATTCAGCGTCTCCGCCCAGACACCCTGCCCGGCAAATGCAGCGTCTCCGTGCAGGATAATCGGCAACACCTTTTTGATTCCAGCGGGGATTCCCGCGCGCGTTTGCTTCGCGCGAGCGCGCCCCACGACTACGGGATCAACAGCCTCCAGATGGCTCGGGTTGGAAGCAAGGTGGACGCTTAGTTTGCGCCCGTCGTGCGTGCGATATTCTCCCGTCGCGCCGACGTGGTATTTCACGTCGCCGGCGCCCAGCACGCTGCGCGGGTCCACATCCTCAAAGCCCGCAAAAATATCCGCCGCGCGTTGCCCCGCGATGTGCGCCATTACATTCAAGCGCCCGCGATGGCTCATGCCAAGCATCACTTGCTCCGCGCCCGCTTCTGCCGCAGCCGAAAGCACGCGATCCAGCAGAGGAATTACGGCCGTGACGCCCTCCAGCGAGAACCGCTTGCTCCCCAGATAACGAGCCTGTAGCACCTGTTCAAAAAGTTCCGCACGAATCAGGCGTTCCAGAATTAATTGGCGATCCGGCTGCGCGGGTTCGTTTTCCATGCGCTCGGTAATCCAGCGGCGCCGTTCCGGGTCGTCGATATGTTCGAATTCCACTCCAATGGTGCCGCAATAAAATTTGCGCGCCTGTGATGCCGCTTCGCCTTCTACAATCAGTTCCGGATGAGTAATCGGCGCAAGAAAACCTAATGGGTCCAGATTTGCCGCAAGATATCCCCAGCGGCGGTAGCCCTCAAATACACGCTCGGTTTCCACACTCTTCAGTTCCACAGCTTCCGGCATTTTTATGGCTTCCCCAATCTCTTATAAGGACATAAATGAACAATATATTCTATCAAACGGAAGCAGCTGAGGGTGTCTCGCAGGGAATTTCTGTTGCATTGTTTACACAAGTTTCCACTAACCTGCATGCCTGATGGGAAATTGCAACTTCGATAGGATGGCCGCATGCCCTGGCCGTCCCAAAAATCGTGGGACGAACAGGCCGGCACGAAATCGCTTTTGTAGAGGCCGTCCGTTTTTCCGGACGTGCGACGGTTTTGCGCCCGGTCATCGATTGATGGACTATCTTCCTGCGATTGCCGGTTGCGAAGAAATCCGAGAGCTTACGCTCCGTAAATCTGCTGCATCTTTCCCGCGAGCTCGAAATCATTTTTCGTCAATCCGCCTGCGCTGTGCGTGGATAGATCGACCGTGACTTTGTTCCAGGAATTCGACCAATCGGGATGGTGATCCATTTTTTCGGCAGCCAGAGCTGCGCGCGTCATAAATCCAAACGCAGCGGAAAAATCCTTGAACTCGAACATGCGATGCAGATTCCCGTTCGTTACAGTCCAGCCTTTCAACTTTCCGAGTTCCGCCGCAATTTCCGTTTCCGCAAGTTTTGTGGCCGCCATAAAACCCTCCCGCGTCAGCGATTCTAAGCTTAGTATCCGCCCGGCCATGCTCGCAAGCAAGCTACCCGCTTTTTTGCGGAAAAATAGGGATTGAATCCCGTTGAACAGGCCGCACATTTGCTTTATGGTTAGCGCTCGAATTTGAGGACGATCAGTCGCCGCCCGGGACGCCGGCGATCACCACGCGCGGATCAGCGCAGCGGAGCCAGCAGCCATGAAAAAGAAGATTCGCGCACTGCAGTACGGCGTCGGCCCCATCGGCGCAGCCATCGTGCGCCTAATGAGAGAAAAAGGCGCGATTGAAATTATCGGAGCCATCGATTCGGATCCAGCCAAGGCCGGTCGCGACCTGGGCGACGTTGTGGAAGGAACGGACGCTCCGTGGGGCATCCAGATTTCGGATGACGCCGAAGCTATGCTCGCGAAATCGCCGGACGTGGTCATCCACTCGACATCTTCCTACTTGCCCGATGTGATGGATCAGCTTCTGGCGTGTCTCGCCGCCGAATGCAGCATCGTCTCCACCTGCGAAGAACTCTCTTATCCGTTTCGCAAACATCCGGAACTCTCCGCCAAGCTCGATGCCGAAGCGAAAAGCAGCGGCGTCGCGCTCATTGGCACGGGAATCAATCCCGGCTTCGTGATGGACAAATTACTCATCACCTTGAGTGCCGCCGCGCAGACCATCGAATCGGCGCGTGCCGTACGCATTGTGGATGCATCGCAACGCCGCCTGCCGCTACAAAAGAAAGTGGGCGCGGGAATGACCGAGCTGGAATTCCGCGCGCAGGTCGCCGCCGGAATCATCAAGCACCACGGCTTGCCCGAATCCGTAGCCATGGTTTCGGACGCGCTGGGGCTCGGCGTGGATGGTATTTCGGAAACGATCGAACCCGTGATCGCGCGCGAGGCAGTAAAAACCCCATTTCTGGAGGTCGCGGCTGGCCAGGTTGCCGGAGTGCATCAGGTTGCCCGGGGATTCGCAGGCAGCAAAGAAAAAATATCCATGGAACTTCAAATGTTTGTGGGCGCGACGAATCCCAGCGACACCGTAGAAATCGCAGGCAATCCGAATTTGACGATCACCATTCCCGGCGGTACGCATGGCGACATCGCCACTGCGTCCGTTATCGTCAACTGCATTCCGGCCATCCTCGACGCCACGGCGGGGCTGCGCACTTCACGAGATCTCCCCATGTCCTTCCTTTCGCCTAATGCGAAACCGTAATCTTTAGGGACCTGCTGTGGCCCGCCTCTGCGGCGGACTACAGCAGACGTTTTCACCGCTGCCCCGATTCAACACATCGAAAGCGCTCTAGTGCGTTGCGGTTTTACGCAGCGCTTGACTGCGCACGGAAGAAGGATCGGTGAGGAACTGCGACACCAAGAGGCCCACAGAAATGCATGTAAATGAGATGGCCGCAGGGAGAATCTAATTGCACAACCGGCGCGCCCGCCAAAAAGTAAATTAGCTTTTCCTCCAAAAGGTAGCAAGCGCCGAGAAGTCCACATCTTCAGTCATAGCGCCTTTCACGGCGCTCAGTACTTCGCGAGCGGCCGCCGCGGCGGGCAATGGCACCCCCAGTTGGTTCCCGAGGTCCAGCGCTAATCCCAAATCCTTGTGCATCAGGCGCAGAGGAAAGCTGGGCTTGTATTCGCCCTTCAACATGTTCGCACCCTTCAAATCGATCACCGGCGAGCGGCCCATGCTCGATTGCATCACTTCCAGCAGGCTCTGCCCCGGCACCCCGGCCTTGGTCACCAGCGCCAGCGCCTCTGCAAACGCCTCCACTTCCAAGTCAAGCAGCAAGTTCATCGCAACCTTCACCGTCTGCCCCGAACCGATCGGCCCGAGATGGAACCATTTCTTGCCCATCACGCCCAGCACCGGCTCTGCCCGCTTCAGCGTTTTTTCGTCACCGCCCACCATGAACACCAGCTCGCCCTTTTCAGCGCCCCACGTGCCGCCGGTCACCGGCGCTTCCAGAAAATCGGCGCCATTCACCGCGGCGGTCGCTGCGGCTCGCTTCTCCATCGCCGGGCTAACCGTGCTCGACTCAATCATCAGGCTTCCGGGGCGCAACCCTTCAAACACTCCGCCATCTCCCCATAGAACGGATTCCAATGCCGGAGGATCGCTGACAATCGTGATGACCACATCGGACGCTGCGGCCAGTTCGCTCGGCGACTTGGCGAGTTTCGCGCCCTGCGACACGAGTTCATCGGCGCGCGAAGCCGTGCGGTTCCACACGGTCAGTTCGTGTCCAGCCTTCAGCAAATTGGCGCACATAGGGCGTCCCATCAATCCCAATCCGATCAATCCAACCGACGGCTTCATGGAAAATTCCTCCGAGCAGTAGTTTTTTGCGTACCTGCGAAGGCAAAAGTTTACAGGAGAATGGTCCGAAACGGATGAAAATCGGCTGGCGAGGAAAAAGACTAAGCGGGGCGGTTTTTCAGCTCGAGCGTGGCGGTTGCGCGCGAATCTTCTTCATTCGCTTCGCGCAATTCACCCGACGAGGCGTATGGCGGCGGAATTTCAGGGCACTCGTTCAGTTCCAGAATGCAGTTGTAAGGGATTTCCCAGCGAAAAGTTTTTAAGGTTCCGCGCTGCCTGTAGCTTTCTTCCAAGAAAATCGATTTACCCGAATCGGCAGCGAGTTGGCCGGTCGCGGGCAGAACGATGTCTCCGGCGCGGTAAGTTACCACGACGCGTCGACTTATCAGACTGGAGTACCGTGCCATGGTAAACAGTATGGCCATGGCCTAAATGCTGGACAATAGTACGATGGTGTCAAAAGAATTAGTACTTAAGTCTATCTGCCTCAAATAGAAGTAGTTAGAGCCTACGATCGAGTGGAATTCCGAGGCTAATGATGATCCGAGCCGTGGCCGCCCGCCCCGTGTGCTCCCTGATCGTCGGCGTGCACCGCGACAGTTACGGAAAGCGCCGGCGCATTTCTCAAGTTAGCTGTGAACATCAGCACCAGCGGCGAAACGACGCCGAATGCCAGGAAGGCATACAGCGTAGGTAGCACCGCGCCGAGGTCGCCAGCGGCATCGGCAGAGAGACGCCAAGCGATTGTCCCTGCCGCCAGTCCGCACAGGGTGGCAATCGTGCGCGATCCGGACGCCACTTCCAGCCGAGCGTCGCACTTCGGGCACTCCATATCATTTGAGCGCGATACCGAAATAGGCGCCGAAATTTCGGTCTGGCAATGCGGGCACATGCGAACCGCCACGGTTCACCTCCACGATAGAGTCCTTACAATAGTCGAAAGTATACTCGGAAGAAACGGAAAGATTAGTGTCGCGTCTAGCCTTTCGTAGCGGCCGCTTGACAGAAAGAGTTATGTCCGTTCTGCTGTCCACCTTGAACCGGGGTGGGCGGTTTTTTATCTGGGATTGAGAGGCTGCGAAAAAAAATATTCTGTCATTCCGAGCGAAGCGAGGAATCTCTCTTCGATGCAGGTCTAAGTACGCAAATGAAAGAGAGATTCCTCACTTCGCTCGGAATGACCGAGCTTTGAGTTCTTCCTCAACCGATATCTGTGTGCACACTTTTGCTATTTTCCACCCGCACGCAACGCTTCGATTTTTCGCAACAAAAACCGCTGCTGGGGCTCGGTGCGCGCAAATTGCTGAGCCTTGCGGAACGAAGTTTCCGCGTCCGTAAAATTTCCGAGCCGGCGATGAAACTCGCCTTCGGCTGCGTCGAGAAACGGATAGCGTTCCACTTGAGTGTCCACCGGTATGGATTTCAGCGCTTCCAGGCCGGCGGCGGGCCCTCTCACTTGCGCGATGGCCACTGCGCGATTGATCAGCACAACCGGAGTCGGCAGCTTCTCCCACAGCAAATCGTAAAGACTCAGAATATTTTCCCAGTCCGTCCCCGCGGCGTGCTCGGTCGTCGAATGCATGGCGGCAATCTCGGCCTGCAGGTGATAGGTGGAAAGATGATCGCCCCGCGCGGCCTCCTGCAGATGCAGCAGGCCGAGATGAATCTTCGATTTATCCCACAAGCTGCGATCCTGCTCCTCAAGCAACAGCAAATCTCCCAGCGCGTCCGTTCTCGCGGGAAGTCTGGCCGCCTGAAACAGCATGAGAGCCAGCAGCGCGTGGCATTCGGGCGTGGATGTGGTGGAGTTTTCCAAGAGCAGCTTTCCGAGGCGGATAGCTTCAGCGCACAAATCATGTTTGATCAGGCTATCGCCCGCCGTGGCTGCATAGCCTTCAGTGAAAAGCAGGTACAGAACTTCGAGCACCGCGCCGAGGCGCTCATCCAGTTGCCGCGGATCGGGAACTTCGCAGCGTAGCGCTTCGTCGCGAATCATTCGCTTGGCGCGTACCAGCCTCTGGGTGATGGCCATCTCCGTGGTCAGAAATGCGCGCGCAATTTCCTCGACGCCAAATCCGCAGACCATTTTTAGCGTGATCGCAACGCTCGCGGAATGCGGCAGCGCCGGGTGACAGCACATGAAAATCAGCGCCAGCTGCTCGTCGGCCACTTCCTGCGAAAATCGGAATGTTTCCGGAGTTTCCTTGTCGTGCAATTCTTCAATCTGATTTCTCAGACGCACTTCTTTTTCGTCGTCGTAAAAACGCAGTTTTCTTTCGCTCTTCAAAATGTCCAGCGTGCGATGGTAGGCAACTTTTGTGAGCCATGCCTGCGGATATTCGGGCACGCCCTGGTAAGGCCACAGTTGCAGCGCCTGCAGCATAGCGTATTGCACAGCGTCCTCCGCCGTGGCCAGGCGCGCCGGCCCCAGGATTCGCGTCAGACGCGAAACCATGCGCCCAAACTCCTGGCGGAATAAGTGGTCGACCAGTTGGTTCACGTTTTCGGAGTGTGAGTGCATCGAATCTCCGGCGCAGTGCGACTGGGTCTCGGCGGCGTAAGGCGAAAAAATACTTTGTGAAAAATTACTTTATGCTGTCATCCCGAGCGAGGCGAGGAATCTCTCTTCGATCTAAGGAAAAGCACCTAAAACAAAGAGAGATTCCTCGCTTCGCCGGAATGACAGACCGCCGGTTCTCGCGGCCTGCTTAGGTACAGATAAGGCCCTGATCATTGAACCCGGCTCGCATCGGCTCAGTGCACCGCGTCCACCTGGCGAATCTCAATCCACTTGCCATCCACCAGATGCGGGCAAGTCTGCGCGATGGCCACGGCCTCGTCATAATTTGCGGCCTCAATCATAAAGAATCCGCCAAGAATTTCCTGCGATTCGCTGTACGGCCCGTCCGTGACCGACACTTTGCCGCTCTGCGTCCGCAAATGCCGGCCGCCGTCGTCGGTCAACTTTTCTCCGCCACGCATTTTGTTGCGCTTCACCAGGCTATCCCGCCAGGCAATATAGCTGCCCAAAATCTTCTGGATTTCTTCCGGGGAAAGATTGCGGAATGACGTGGGTGTCTGGTGCAACAAGAGCAAGAAGTTAGCCATGTTCCTCTCCTTAAACAGCTCGCCTAAATAAATATATTCTGCAGGTACGAGTGGTCTTGCGATAGGGCGCCGAATGAGCTGGACAGATCCCCCGTTTCGCCTCTCGAGTGTTTAACGACTGAGGCAGGCACAATTCGACAGAAATCATCTCGTCAAAACCGAAAAAACGCGTGGACAGCAAAATAAATTGGAATATTTGTCGATTTTCGTTCGGCCCGGTCGTTAAATACACGGATGTGCCAAAAACGCGCATCGGGCCAGGTGAACAATGAACAGGATTGGCATGCAGTATTCATTCCAATCCGAACCTTCGATCTCAGAATGTAGGGTCGCGCATCGGTTAGCATCGATCGTAAGAATTTATTGGCTGCACCGCTCATTTAAATCTAAAGGAGACGCAAATGGCAAACCCTTTCGTGCACATTGAACTGAACACCACAGACGTGAGCAAGGCAAAAAGCTTTTACGGATCGCTCTTCAACTGGACCCTCGAAGACGTTCCGATGGGCCCGGGCAATATCTACACGATGATCAAGGTCGGCGAAGGCACCGGCGGCGGAATTATGCAGCATCCCATGCCCGGCGCTCCCTCAATGTGGCTGGCTTACGTGGCGGTGGACGACATTGCAGCCTCGACCAAAAAAGCCAAATCCCTCGGCGCCAACATTGTGAAAGACGTTACGGAAATCATGGGAGTCGGAACGTTCAGCATTCTCACGGACCCCACCGGCGCCATGCTCGCGCTATTTCAGCCAAAAGCGAAGTAAACATCTACGTCTATTTTCCTGGCACGGGCCAATGAAAAGCTATCGCTTCATTGGCCCTGGCCGAATTCGAACGCTTCTTATCGTGGCACGAGGCTGTTGCCCGATAGTCCTTGCGGGTCAAGTCGCTGGTCTTTGTGGGTCGGGGTTCAGCCGCGACATTGACATGGCCACAAAATTTCGCAAGGCTTTAGCCCCTAAAGCACGGCCGAGCGTTGAATTCACTATACAATCGAAAATTCCACCCGCCGCCGGATCGGATCGATCCGCTCCGCGCGCACCGTTATACGATCTCCAAGTTTCCACACATGGCCCAATTTGTCCGAGCGTTGCGCGCCGCGTCCCGATTTCTTCTTGAAGTTTTTGTCTCGACCCGCAGCCTGCCCGCCGCGCGAACCGTTGCGAGCGCCGTGCCCGCTTCCGCTCACAATCGCATGATCCTGCTCGCGGTAAAAAACATGCTCACCGGTCAACTCCTGGATGCGGTCAATCGGCACCATGCCCTCGACAAACAGTTCCGTCAGCTCGACAAAGAATCCAAATTTCTGCACCGAAATAATCAGCGCTTCGTATTCTTCTCCCAAGTGCTGCTCCATAAACTGCGCCGTCTTCCAGGCCATCAATTCGCGCTCAGCAGTTTCCGCGCGACGCTCGGTGTCGGACGTTTCCACGGCAATCGATTCCAGTTCGCCGCGGCGATACGGCCCAAAGGTCGATTCGTCCTTGCTCGCGCTTCCGTAAGACGGGGGCTTCGGCGCGGGTTTCGTTTCCGGATGATCCAGCGCCCATTTTAAAACCCGATGCACGATCAAATCCGGATACCGGCGAATAGGCGAAGTGAAATGTGTGTACTGATCGAATGCCAGCGCGAAATGCCCCAGCGCATCCGCCGCATAGCGCGCCTGTTTCAGGGAACGCAGCATCAGGAAAGAAACGATGCGCTCTTCGGGCTTGCCCGCAATTTTTTCGGCAAGACGCTGGTAGTGCGAAGGACGGATGGCGATGTCCATCACTCCTGGCAGCGAAACAGTCATCGGCTTTTCGCGCCCGCCGCCGCGCCTCCCATGCCGCCCGCCGCGATCGAATTTCTGCTGGCGCGTGCTGCCGTGCTTCACTTCCATGCGCTTTTCCGCCAAGTTTTCTATGCCCAACGAATAGCCAAACGTCTGCGCCATCGCCTCAAATTCCAGAATTTTCTTTGGATCGGGTTTTTCGTGCACGCGGTGCAGCGATCCGATGCCGCGCGTTTCCAGGTAACGCGCCACAGCCTGGTTCGCTGTCAGCATGAATTCTTCGATCAGGCGATGCGCGATGTTGCGTTCGCTGCGCACCACGCCAATCATCTGCCCGGCGTCATTAAATTCGATGACCGGCTCCGGCAAATCGAAGTCGATGGAACCAAGCCGCGCCCGCCGTGCCGTCAAAATCACAGAAAGATCGCGCATGTCGCGGAAATGATCCGCAAGCTGTGCGTATTGCGCGGAGACGACGGGATCATTTTGCAAAACAGCATTCACCGCGGTGTACGTCATGCGCTCCGCCGACCGAATGACGCCGCGCGCAAAATCCGCGGCAACAAGTTCGCCATTCCCGTTGAGCTCCATCACCGCGCTCATCACCAGCCGATCTTCGCGCGGATTGAGTGAACAGATTCCGTTCGACAATTCTTCCGGCAGCATGGGCACGGCGCGATTTGGAAAATAAACGGAGGTGCCGCGCAGCCGAGCTTCGCGATCCAGCGCCGATCCGCGCCGCACGTAATGCGAAACGTCGGCAATATGCACCTGCAATTGCCAGTTGCCGTTTTCCAAACGCCTCACATACACGGCATCGTCGAAATCGCGCGCCGTTTCTCCGTCAATCGTTACAATCGGCAAATCGCGGAAATCGGCTCGACCCTCGCGCTCAGCCTCGGTCACGGGATGTGCGCCAGCCGCGGCCTCGGCCAGAACTTCCGCGGAAAATTCGTGCGGCAAATGGTGCTTGCGAATCAGAATTTCAACATCCACGCCAAAATCTCCGGGCCGCCCGAGAATTTCAATCACGCGCCCGGCCGGGGCCACGCCGCCGCGCGGAAATCGCGTCATCTCCACATTCACCACGGCGCCGTCTAGCTCCGGCAATCGTACGCCGCGCCTTGGCGGATGCGCGCCCAGCTTCCCTTGCAGCTCCGGCGTCAGCTCATCGCCCGGCGGAATAATAATTTCCTGCAGCAGCCGCGATTCGTACGGTGCAACCGTGTTCCCGCGCGGTCCGTAGCGAAACAATCCGACGACCGTGGTGTGTGCGCGCCCAATCACGCGCAAGATGCGACCCTCGGCGCGCCCCGGTCCTCCGCCATCTCCAAATCGCTTGCGATGCTCGATGCTGGCCAGCACGTGGTCACCGTGCATCGCATCGCCAATCGCGTCGCGCCCGATAAACAGATCGCCTTCTAAGTCTTTTCGCGGCGCATCCGGCACAACGAAGCCGTAACCATCGCGATGCGCCACAAGCCGCCCAGTCAACTGATTCGCCTCCGGCCTTACCGGACGAGGTTCCGTGCGCTGCTCCGTGCGCTCGTGCGAAGATTGCCGCTGTTGCTCAAATCCGCCCCGATGTGCCCCGCCTTTTTTCGGCGGATCCGCGAATCGAGCGTCGTGTTTCTCTTTCGGCAAACCAATGCGCCGGTTCGGGTATTCGATAATTTCAGCCCGCATTTTCATTTTTCGCGCGAGCTTGATGAGCGCGCGCCGTCCAGATTGGCGCAGCCCGAGCGCCGCCGCAATTTCACGAAGACTCTGCGGCCCGCGCGATCGTGCCAGTTGCGCTAAAACTTGGGATTCGGTAACAGGTGTGGGTGGCTCACTAGGGCGTGGCATAGCAGTGCCCATTGTAATCGTTGCATTCAAAAACACGAAGCGCGAACGTTTCTGTAACCCGCCTCTTAAGAGGCGGGGCTTTTTCGTAAATGGCGGAGTAGGGTTAAACGTGCGAGTAGAAGTCCTGAACAGCTGCAACATCAAAAGACGAAATATTAGACCCACTGGAAGAAACTACTCTCCCGCGCTCTGGCAACCTTCACTACTCTCCGGGACCGTGCACGTCATCAGCACTTTCCTGTGCCAGTCCTTCAATTCCAGGTGCCAGTTTTTCCCTTCCTTCGTCAGCAGTGTGTATCCAAACCTTTCCTTGATTCTGTTCCCGCTGACGGTCGCGCCGCGAAGAGTCGTGCCCTTCAGCGAAATTTCGATGGGCACGTCCATCTGGGTGCCGCCGTCTCCCGCCACAATTTGCGGCGGACGTCCGTGGTCCAAACTGATATATTCAAAAAGGTGAATGTGGCCGGAAAGAATCACCCCAATATTTTTCGGATCTGCCTTGTTCCAGGCCTCCTCCAGCACGACGGTTGTTGGTTCTGGACGTCCACTGCGCTTGTCCGGATAGAATCCCCAGAACGGATGGTGCGTCGCGAGCCACGCGTCCTTTACCTGCAGCGAGGTGATCTGCTTTACCAGAATTCCCAACTGCTGCTCAGCGACAATGTTTTCACTTATCCCGGAGGAATCCAGCATCACAAGTTGAAAGCTCCCCAGTCTGACAACGTAGACCGGCGAGAATTGCTGGCACTTCCCATCCCACGGTCGCGGATCAAGATAATAAAACCATCCTTGCCACGCACGCTCGCAGTCTTCATGGTTTCCGCGCGTGAACGCCCATGGAACGGCGCTCAAAAGGTTCGCGGCTGGCTCAAAAAAATCGGCGTTCCATGCAGCCCAGTCATATCCAGCCGGGCTGCCGCCGCATTGCGTCTGGGAATTTTCTGGGCACGGACTCTCGCGATATAAATAGTCGCCCACGTGAATAATCAAATTCGGGTTTTCGCCCGCAGCGCTCGAGGCCACTTCGCGGAAAGGCCAAAGAGTGGGATCGTTGCACGCCTGAATTTGCCGTCCTTTGATTCTGCAGCCGGTATCGCCCAGCGCAATCACTTCCGTAGGATTCATTTTCGGCAGCGCCAGCGGCCGCGAATTTACGGAAGCTGATTTTGCTCCGGCCGGAATTTCAGCTTCGCACGCGGGCCGCAACCCATCGGGCATGTTGGGCCGCAGGGTCATAGGTTTGCTCGCGCCGTCGATCTGAATTGCCGGGCAATCCTGTGGCGCTTCCACGACAATGCGCGCGAACACCTTGCCGTCTTCCCCCAATTCCACCCATGCGGGAGTTAGCGACTGTGCATGGCAAGCGCCTGCGGCGAGCGCAATCGTGCCCGAAGCGATAAGAGCCCGGACAAATAACATGCGCCGCAAAAATGCATCCGGAATTCGTGTGTATCTTCGAGGTCGCATAAAAAGACTCTTCAGTAATGCAGCCTTATGTTACGAACAAAATAAACCCCGGTAAATCTCTATTCATATTGAGGCCACGTCCGGAGTCGGGCACGAGTAACTGCATGGTTACTAGGGTGCTCAAATTAACAAAAAATAGAATACTTCCTATCCAAATAAAGGTTGGCAGAAATCGCGTCTTTCACGCTCCATTCACATTCGGTTTAATTTTCCGTAACAGTCTTTGCGCAGGATGACTCTCTCGAAATGGAATTTGAAAGGGGTGTTATGAAAGGGTTTATAGGTGTGGTGTGTTCGTTTTTCCTGGCCGTTCTTCTATTTTCAGCCGGAGCAGTTCGGTTGTATGCACAACAAAAAGATTCTGCGGTCGTCGCTGGCATCGTACAGGACCCGGTTGGTGGCGCCGTCCAGAACGCAACCGTAGTCGTAAGAAATGATTCCACCGGCTTGGAAACAAAATCCATCACGGATGGCATGGGCAAATTTTCCGTTTCCGGCCTGCCCGCAGGCACTTACACCGTCGAAGTATCCGCGCCAGGATTCGCGCTCGCGAGCCGCACGAATGTGAGGGCCTCCGCGGATCGCGCGGAAGACCTGAGCATCGCGCTGGCCCTCGGAAGCGTAAGCGACGCGATCATCGTCGAAGCCGCCAACTCCGGTTCCATCGCGGCCCAGCATGCGCCGAAGGACGGCCTGCTCGAGGCACGCTCCGCCCGCACGGAAGTCACGCCCGTCTTCGTCCAAAATTTCACTTCCCCACTCGCCGATTTTGGAGAACTGGTTGAAATGGCGCCGGGAACTTTCAGCATCAGCTCCAACGGCATCGGTCTCGGCCAGGACAAAACTTATTTCCGCGGCTTCCCCGACGGCGACTACGACATCGATTTTGACGGCGTTCCTTTCTACGACACGAACACACAGACGCATCACACCTGGGCTTTTTTTCCGGACCCGTGGAACGGCAGCGTCGATTTTGACCGCAGCCCGGGAACGGCATCCACGATTGGCCCTACGCCTTTCGGCGGATCGATCCACCTGCTCTCCCCGGACATGAGTTCCGCTCCGTTGATCCAGGCCAACGTTTCTTACGGATCGTTCAACACCCAACTGTACGACGTCAATGTGAACTCCGGCGCCTTCGGCGGAAAAAAATCCAACCTGATGGTCGACGTCCAGCACATGCAATCGAATGGATTTGAGACGAACAATTATCAGGTCCGCAACGCCGGCATGCTGAAATACACATACAAATTCTCCGAGAATAATGTTCTCACGGGCTTCGCGGGCGTCGTCTGGCTCGATAGCAATACTCCCAACAACAATCCAACGCGCGCTCAGATTGACAAGTATGGTTACAATTTTCTGCTAACCAGTGACAATAATGCCGCCGAGCTTGCCAGTAATGGCACTTGCATTTCGCAAACCAACTGCCTCTATCCCCTTAACTATCAGTTTTACACGTACCATGTTCCCACCGACTTTGAATACGTCGCTTGGACCAATCAGTGGGGACACGGCTGGCAAACCGATTTCAAACCGTACACTTTGAGCTATTACAACGCTCAGTATTACAACAACCCTGCGCTCAATGCCGACGGATTGACCTTCGGCACGGCAGCAAAATCCGCGCCTATCTCAGCGTTCAGCGCAGTCGATAAACTGAATAGTTACCGCAAATATGGCGAGACCTTTACGGCTAGCGAAGTGTCCAAATATGGCATTTTCCGCGCGGGACTTTGGTACGAGTGGGCCACTACGAATCGTTATCAAATTCCGTCGAACCCTCTCAATCGCGTCGATGCCATCCTCCCAAATTTCCATGAGCGTTTTTACATGCCTACACCGCGATTCCCGATTCAAATAACGCGAGCGCCGTCGATTATGTGACCGGAGGTGAATCGTCAACGAAAGGCTTCGAAGGCGAACTGAACGTTTACATCACTCACGGCCTGAGCTTCTACGCCAACGGTACGGCTGGCGTCGCCAAGTACATCAGCCCCACATTGCCGAACAGCAAAGGCGTCCCGGTCGCAAATCCCGATTTTGATCTTTGGGTCGCGAATACTCCCTCCAACACGGAAGCATTCGGCTTGACGTACCAACAGAAACACTTCGAGCTGGGAATTTTTGACAAGCGCATCGGCCCCATGTGGAATGACCTTAGTCTTGCGAGCGGCGGAGTCGCCAACCAGGTGATTCCCATCAACCCGTTCAGCACCACGAACGTTTATTTCAACTACACGCTCAAGAACGGGTCCCGGTGGGACGCCACCAAGTTCCGGCTCAGCGTCAACAACGTGTTCAACAATCGCGGAATTGTGGGCGATCAACAAGCCTTTAACGCCACGCCAACCTACAACGCCGGCCCAGCCGATCTGCTTACCTTGCTTCCGGGTCGCAGCATCACGCTGACCATCAGCCCCGGTTACTCGCCGAAGGCGCGTTAAGCAAGAGACTAGCGGCATAGGCCGCGGAAAAACCAACCCTCCGTGATTCCGAGCGAAGCGAGGAATCTCTCTTTCTTTTGTTTTCTTATATTAAATCGAAGAGAGATTTTTCGCGGCTCTCGGAATGACAGAAAATTGCACTTTTTCCGCGGCCGGAGTAGTCGCAGGAACGGTCAGTCCCCATCATTTGCTGATTGACCGTCAATAGAGGTTTACATGTATTGAGCATTTAACGCGGGCACCTATAGTTGCATAGGCGCCCGCTTTCTTTTCACTTCGCAACTTTTTATGGGAGGGTGCCTTTTGAGAAACGCGTCGGTACAACCGCCGTATGCGCCTTAGAATCTGAGTAGCAGTGGCAGAAGGGGGGCCAGTTCTGGCAGACGCAGCATAATGGCTCATGATTCAGCGAACCCATATCGCAGCTCTTGGAATATGCGTCGCCGCTATAGGCTGTTGGACGAGTGTGGCCTACGCGCAGGCAGCCTGTTGCAGCCAGCCGTCCACCGTCTCTGCTAATGCCGCCCCAAGCCCCGATCAGATTCACTCGCTGATCGTTCGAGCCATCGAAAATCAGCATCGGGACGACGAAGCGCTGCAACAGTTCGAACGCGTGGAGCGCCGCGTTGCCCGCAGCGCCGAAAACGCGCCAATCATCGAGGACGTTACCGAGCGCATCCTTCCATCCACGTCCGGCAATATCAAATTAAAAATGGCGGACCGCGGTGTACCGGTCGCGCCCGAAGCGTATCGCAGCGAGTTACAGACCGCATTGGACATCTTCGGACTCACCATTCACCCTAACGATCATTACAGGGAAGAACTGGCGAAGTACGAGCGCCGACGCCACGACCGCTCCGACCTCGTGGACACCGCCATGAAAGCATTTCGAATCACGTGGGCGGGCCGCGAAACGCGTGCGGATTCCAGCGGCACACACACGTTCGTAAAATTGTTGCTGGATCCGAATCCGGACTACGAGCCCATCAATCGTTTCGCCGCGAGTTTTCAGCACGTTCACGCGGTTCTATGGGTCGACGAAGCTCAAGCGCAATTTGCGCGCCTCGAAGGCGAGGTCTCTACAGACATTCCGTTTGCCGGCGGCCTGGCCGGGAAAGTGTATCGAGGCGGCCATGTTGGCATGGAGCAGCAAGAAATCGAGCCGGGAGTCTGGCTCCCGAGCCAATACACCTACAACGTCGATGGGCGTAAATTCCTGTTCGCCTTTGGCATTCACGAACGCACCGAAATTGCCCGCTATCGCCGCATTGGTCCCCCGTCCCAAGCCATCGAAGTCGTTCGTAATGAATTGAACAATCTGGTCGCCGTAAAACCGTCGCATTAACCCAAGCAAGGTAAAATCGTAGGGGCAAGTCATCCCGGAGGGTCTCCCTGTGCGGCGCGTGTGTCTGAACATCGCCCTGGCTATTTGCGCGGCGGGAATCGTGTGCGTCCAATCGCGGGCGCAGGGGCCAAAGGTCGCAAGGCAAAAACCGGGCGGCCTGGAAGGCCAGGTGGTCACATCAAAGGGCGCCCCTGTGCCCGGCGCGCAGATACTGTGGCAGGTGGCCGACGGAGAAACTCCGCACGTGTTGCACAGTGACGCGCACGGGCAATTCCATATCGAACAGTTGCACACGGGCGTTTACGATTTGCGAGCCTCTGCCAACGGCACCTGGTCAGAATGGGAACACAATGTCCTAGTCCGCCCAGGCTCGAATACGAATGTCACTTTGCGGCTTGCGTTCAAACCAGCCCCTCCAGCGGTTGGCCTGGAACTGAAGGGCACGATGCGCGTTTGGGACGCGCCCGTTTCCGGCTCGGTCCCCCGCGACTCCGCAACAGATGCCAGCGGGAACGCCTGGTTTACATTGCAGGAATCGGGGCACATCGCGCGCTTCAGTCCCAGCACGGGCGAATGGAAACTCTTCAAAATTCCTACGGCAGATTCCGGCCCGTATGGCTTGGTATTTGACGCACAGGGCGACATCTGGTTTACGGAAAATAGCGCTGGAAAAATTGGCCATCTCGATCCAAAAAACGGAACTATTTCCGAATTTACTCCGCCCACATCCAACGATCCTCACTCGGTGGCGATGGGGGCGGATGGCGGCATATGGTTCACCTCGCAAAATTCGAACACGATCGGCCGGCTGGATCCCTTCACGGGGAAAATCGCCGAATTTGGCGTGCCCACGCAGGACGCCCATCCCTACGGCATCGTGCTCGCCGGAGACCAGGCATTGTGGTTTTGTGAGTTGTCAGGCGGCAAGCTGGGACGCATGGATCCCGCGACCGGAACCATGATGGAATTTACGCCCGCCGATTCCGACGTGAAACCTCGCGAACTCGTTGCCGTGGGCGGCGCAATTTACTTTACCGATTTCGGCGGCGGCCGCCTCGGACGCATTACTCTGGCCGACAAGACTTTCAAATTTTGGGACAGTCCTTCCGGAATTCACTCCGCTCCGGATGGGATCGCGGCGGATACAGCCGGCAAAATCTGGTACGAAGAGAGCGGAAGGAACGCCAATCAGCTCGTGCGCTTCGATCCTACGGTCCAGGTATTTAGAACATATCCCATGCCCGCGGCAAACTCCCAAGCCACAGGCATGGCCCGCGACAGCAAAGGCCGCGTATGGCTGCCACTTTCCGGTGCGAATAAGGTCGCCATCCTTGAATAAAATTTCGACATAAGCATCTTTATTCCTACCAGTTACGGGATACCTGGACCGTTCGGTACGAATAGCCTGGGGGCACTTCACGTTGCACGTAATCTACCTAGTACTAAAACCCGGGTCCCAAAAAATTTGAATCCGTAAGCCCATTGAGCGAACCGCATCACTCCTACAACATGGTTCCACTGTGGGTTGGGAGTCGCGCTGCGGGGACGACGGCCCCGAGAGATCGGGTCTGTAAGCGCTCTACCCAACCCGCCAAAATTTCTGGACACAACGGGAACACTATTAAAGCTTCTTCCAAATCAAATCCGCCAGCAATCACAAAACAACCCTGCCAGGCAAATTCTTCGCTTGAGCGATAGCTTTAATCCTTTGTTCATCTCCAAATTGCAGCTCGACATGATTTAATAGGGGATTCAGTTTGCCGGTTTCCTTTGGCGCATGGTACTCCAGCCAAATCGTCAATCTGACAAGAGACGGCAGGCGCAGCGAGAGAACATGCGGCTACGTAAAGCCAGAGTCGCTTTTTCATTCATGTGTATTGTGGGGCTGCGACTCTCCGGTCCGCCATTCGCGCGTGCTCAGACCGTTTCGGCCGATCAAGCGCCCGATCAACCCGCCTCCGCGCCGCCGGACGATTCCACTAACGACGCAACCACCACGATCTTCCCGCATTTTGAGTCTGATCGCGTCTGGCTTTCGGGACAGGCAAATTTAATCACCCAGTGGCACCCGGCGTTCCGGTCTCCCTATCAAGGACCGAACAGTCTGTCCCCAGAGGCGCAGGACGCCTCTTCCCGCGTCCTAACTTTGCTGAGCGGTTTCCGGTTCAATAACACTTCTGAAATTCTGCTCGACGTGCAAGAAACCGGCGGCCACGGAATTGGTGAAGCGCTCGGCCTCGCGGGTTTTACAAATCTAGATGTAGTCCGGAATCCAACCATCAGCAAAGCTCCGTATGTAGCGCGACTGATGTGGCATCAGATTATTCCCCTTGGTAAGGAGAAAGCGCCTTCGGAGAGAACTCCTCTTTCCCTATTCAAGGAATTGCCCGTACGGCGGCTGGAAATCCGCTTTGGAAAAATGAGCGTAGCGGATTTTTTTGACGTGAACACGTACGGCTCGGACAGCAATTTTCAATTCATGAACTGGACTCTGGACAACAACGGCGCCTACGACTACGCAGCAGATACGCGCGGTTACACGTATGCGGCCATGGTGGAGTATGACGACCGGCACTGGTCCCTGCGATTTGCCGAAGCCCTGATGCCCAAAGTCGCCAACGATTTGAATCTTGACGCGGATCTCGCCCGAGCGCGCTCCGAAAATGTGGAGCTTGAGCTGCACCATTCATTTCTGCCGCATCGAGACTCCGTCGTTCGCCTGCTCGGCTACGCCAATCATGCCAACATGGGAATTTACAGCGTGGCCGTTGCAAATTTTTTGGCTGGCGATACGCCACGGCCTGAAATCACCGCGCACCCATTTCAGACCACCACAAAATACGGCTTTGGCGTGAACGTCGAGCAGCCGTTCACGGACTGGCTCGGTATATTTTCTCGCTGGGGCTGGAATGAAGGGCAGCACGAGTCCTACGCCTACACGGAAGTAGACGAGACGCTTCAGATCGGGGCACGTGCGGAAGGAACTCCGTGGAAAAGAAAACTGGATCGCGCGGGCCTCGCCTTCATTTCTAATGGAATTTCGCGCGATCATCAGCAATACCTGAAGCTCGGAGGAATTGGATTTTTGCTAGGTGACGGAAATTTAAATTACGGCCGCGAAAACATTCTGGAGGCCTACTACACCGCGCATGTGTGGCGCGGCATCTTCGCTTCGTTCGACGTGCAGCACATCAACAACCCCGGTTACAACCGTGACCGCGGCCCGCTCGTCGCACCTGCACTTCGCCTACATGTCGAGTTTTGATTTTTGTGGCATAGGCTTCAGCCTGTGGGGTTTTGTCCTGGCGCACTCCAAACCCCACAGGCTGAAGCCTATTCCACATAGAACCATTAACTCGTCTTCACCGACGGCTGCGACGTATCCACTGGCGCCGATACATACGCCGGAGTTTTAGGAATGATGGCCCACGCCAAGACGTAAGCCACAATTCCCCCGACGAAGCCGCCCGGCACAATGGACAGCGCCACCCAGATCAGCCGTACGATTGTGGCATCCACATCCAAGTATTCCGCGATGCCTCCGCAAACTCCGGCAATTTTTTTGTCGCGGATCGAAAGCATCAGCTGCTTGTGAGATGTTCTCGATTGCTGCCGCGACCCGCAAGCGGGGCAAAAATTGGCAGTGTCGGCGATTTCCGCGCTGCAACGATTGCAATACATAAGCTCACCTCCTGAAAACGGCGGCATGGACACCTCATCGATGAACCCAGTTGCCGATTTCCGCAGGTACATTTTACGCCGCTCGGTCCGCCAAATCCACGGCCTGAATCTCGTGCGCGCGCTGATTTTGGATTTCTTCGAACTTGGACTAATGAGCCCGATGTTGAAAACCTCTTGAGAGACCAGCTTTGGAGGCTGCGTGAGAAGTTCATCGTCATTGGTGTCGTGGCTTCGCAGCCTGCGGAAAAAGTAACCGCCAGGATTTTGAATCGAAGTCGCCTGAAAGATTTGGCGACGGGGCAAAACAGCCTAAATTTATTCGGCAGATACACTTCGTGGCGGGCTCTTACGGCCATTTTTGAACACGGTTGGCGGCTTCGCGGCGCCCTCGGGAAGGATTTTTTGCAGGATCGGCCTGATCGCCCGATGCCCGAAAGCTGTGGAAATGCCGTTCGGGAACATCAAGGAGCCGCGGGAACGGGAGTCATTCACGTTGCTCATAATAAGGGATTTAGGTTGCTACCGGAGGTATTAATTCGTCGCTTTTTCATTTCCACAGTTTTCGGTTTTTATCCGACTGGACGTGCCTTGACCCATGGAGTAGCATTGACTTGCTCCCAATACACGGAATTCTACGATACGAGGTTTTACTTATGACGACTGAGACCGCACCCCAAACTTTTCGAGGCGTTGTATGCCTGCATTGCAAGGCCGTTATTCCCGTTCCATCGATTGTTGGAGGCGACGAAGCCTCCAGTGAGGGAAACGAAGTTTCGTCCAGAAAATCCCAGGTATTCAACCTGCGCTGCCCGGTGTGCCACAAAGAAAAGCCCTATCGCACGAAGGAAATTGTCGATTTCGAAGGCACCCCGCAAACCGTTCCGACTCTCGATCCACCGGTGCCGCTGCGATGGTATGCCCAGGACGGAATGACGCGAGCGGCCAAGGCGTAGCCGCAAGTTAGTCCGCTTTTTTCTCAAAAATCCGGCAGTTCCTTTTAACTTGCGATATTCCCTTGCGCAGCCCTTCCACGCTTTAATCTATATGCCATCCATCACGAATTAAAATTGAACAGGAATCTCTCCTGGCTGCGCTCTGATGTAAACTCAAACACCCTGCTGCAGGGGATAGGGCATCCGCAACCGCCGGAGAGAATTTTTGGATTTTTCTTTTAAATTTTTCTTAGGGAGTGTTGTGACTCTGGGCTTTCTGGCCTGCCCCCTCGGGGCGCAAAAGCCGCGGGAGAAACCGCGCACCGATCCTCCAATCAAAGTAAAAGTCGTCGTCGTGTCCATGTTTGAAGTGGGAGAAGATACCGGCGACATTCCCGGGGAATATCAACTGTGGGTCGAACGCGAGCATCTGGAGCAGATTTTCCCGCTGCCCGCCGGCTATCATCACGTGCGCATGAATAAGGATGGCGTGCTGGGCCTGCTCACCGGCGTAGCCACCGCCAAGGCCGCAGCTTCAGTGATGGCGCTCGGACTCGACCCGCGCTTCGATCTTTCCAAGGCGTATTGGATTGTCGCCGGAATTGGGGGCGGCGATCCCGCCGATGTGTCGCTGGGTTCTGCAGTGTGGGCGAATCACGTGATTGACGGCGACATTGGATACGAAATCGACGCGCGTGAAATTCCTGCGGACTGGCCGACAGGTTTTGTTCCGCTGCGCAAGGCCACCCCCTACGAACAGCCCGTGAAGTCACAACTTGATGGAGAAGCCTATACGCTCAACCAGGACTTCGTTAATTGGGCGTATCAGTTAACAAAAAATGTCTCTCTCGCGGACAGCGACAAAATGCGCAACACGCGAATGCTTTATGTGGGATTTCCTAACGCAATGAAGCCTCCCTTTGTGGTACGCGGCGATACGATGTCCGGCGGCACGTTCTGGCACGGCAAAAAAATGGACGAATGGGCGAACGCGTGGACGAAGTATTACACCGGCGGGCAGGGTAATTTTATGATTGCCGCGATGGAAGACACCGGAACCATGCAGTCGTTGACGTTCCTCGCGCAGGCCGGGCGGGTGGATATCGACCGCGTCCTCGTTTTGCGAACCGTCAGCAATTTCGATCGCGAGCCGCCGGGACAAACGCCCGCGGAGACGCTGGGAAACATGGCTCACGGTAATTATCCCGCGTTCCTGCCATCCGTCGAGGCGGCCGAGCGCGTAGGCGACAAGGTAGTGCGCGATATCGTGGAGCACTGGAATGAACGGGAAACGAAAATTCCGCACGCCCCATAACGCAGGCGTGTTCCACGTCCACGGGCACGGCTGGCCGTGCCCATGCGGCGCCGCATCCGAACAATTTTTGCTGAAAGGACATTGATCGTGCCCAGCGCAAATCGTGTGCGGTTTCCGATGACTATTTCGAGAGTGTCTGTACGGATCTGGGCGGCAGCCCTTCTGTTGCTTCCGAGCTTTGCTTCTGCCCAGACCGCGCCCAAACAAAATACCCCTGCTTCACCTGGATCCGCCGAGCAGCATGCAGCTCACGCCTACGAAGACGCGCGCGCCAATCCTCTGGAAGTCGAAGCGTTTCTCAGGCGCATGCCTAAGGGAGCGGACCTGCACTACCACGAGGCTGGCGGCATCTACGCCGAAACATTTATCAAGGATGGCGCGGAAGATGGCTTGTGCGTGGACCTGAAAACCCATGCCTTTGTGCCGCCCGCGCCCGCATGCGGCGTCGGCCAAGTGGGCGCCGCCGAAGCGCTGACAAATCAGACGCTTTACGACGCGCTGGTCGATTCCTTTTCGATGCGCAGTTTTGTACCAACCACGGGTACCAACGGACACGACCGGTTTTTCGATACATTCGGCAAATTCCTGCCCACACACATTACTCACTCCGGCGAGTGGCTAGACGAAATAGCGTCACGCGCCGCTGCGCAAAACGAGCAATACCTTGAGGTCATGGAGACGCCGGTGTTCGCTCACACCATCGGGATTGCATTCCAAGTGGGCTGGCAAGACAATCTCGCCAAACTCCGCGACGCCCTGCTGGCGGCGCACTTGACCGACGACGTGGCCATCGCCACAAAAGAACGAGACGATGCGGAGGCTTCGCGGCAGGAAATCGAGCACTGCGGCACCCCACAAGCCGCGCCCGCCTGCAGTGTAAAAATTCGCTACATCTATCAGGTGCTGCGGGACTTTCCAAAACAACAGGTATTCGCACAAACACTACTTGGATTTGAAGTGGCGACGGCCGATCCTCGCTTCGTCGGGATCACTTACGTCCAGCCTGAGGACAACACGACCCCGATGGCGGATTACGAGTGGCAAATGAAATTCATCGAATACCTGCACAGCGTTTACCCCAAGCCGCATATCAACCTGCACGCCGGCGAGCTTGCGCCCGGGCTCGTACCGCCCGAAGGACTATGCTGCCACATTCGCCAAGCCGTGGAAGTTGCACACTCTGAACGGATTGGACACGGCGTCGACGTGATGCATGAAGACCGCCCCTACGAATTGTTGAAAGAGATGGCTGCAAAGCACGTGATGGTGGAGATTAATCTGACGAGCAACGACGTAATTCTGGGCGTCAAAGGGAACGAGCACCCTCTGCCGATCTACCGCAAATATCATGTTCCCGTGTCTCTCTCGACAGATGACGAAGGAGTGTCACGTATCAATATGACGCATGAATATGTGCGCGCTGCGGAAACCTATGCTCTCAGCTATGCCGACTTGAAGCAGATGGTCCGCACCGGGCTCGAGCACATCTTTCTGCCTGGCGCGAGTTTGTGGCGCGAGCCGGATATCTTTACGAGGCCCGCAGCGGCTTGCTCAGGCGATCCGCTCGGCGGTACGAAGATTTCCTCTGGATGCTCCAGCTTCCTGGATGCCAACGAAAAAGCCAAAGAGCAATGGGAACTCGAGCGGCGGTTTAAGGAGTTTGAGACCGAATTCTAACCTCTGCCATGGATAAACTGCGGATACCGCTCAGGAGGGTGCAAAAAAAGCATTCTGTCATGCCGAGCGAAGCGATGAACTTCTCTTCATTTATCTTCCTGTGCTTAAACCGAAGAGAGATTCCTCGCTTCGGTCGGCATGACAGAATGAAGTGCATTTTCCGCGGTCTGTCTGACCCATCCGGGGTGCGGGTGTTAACGCAATGTTAAAGATTTACCTACAGAGTTCGTGGTAGAATTTGCGCCCATCTGGAGGATATCTCAATGTCCGAAGCGTTGCCCGAAAGCCAAAAAACACAATTGATCGTCCGCTCTCCCTTGTCCACAGAAGGATTCGTATCGATCTATTTTTCGAGTCCGGAAGGCCGAATGATGAGCGAAGAAGAGTGGTGGAACCTGCGTCAGCTGATCGAGCTGACGAACAAGGTTTGCGCGAAGCAGCAGACGCGCGCGCAATCCGCGTAGGGCCGCGCTCTCACCCGAATATCCGCGCCCTGCAGCGTGCCGCGATTCTATGGCCTAGCGCCAAGCTTTGACGCGTTCACGCTTGAATCCGCGTCGCCTTGGACACGACGAGTGTTCGTGCGGTTCCGGCTTAAAGTACGGCGTGGGTTCGTGCACGATTGTTTTGAATGATCTCTCATTCGTTTCCTGGCGGATGCCTGGATTGGTCCTGGCGTCCCTAGTTTCTCCGTAAACGTTCACGATAAGATTCAGTCCACTACCGTCGCTCTAACTCAGTCCTTACGCCCTGAGGAAGCCTGGGCAAAAATAATTGGCACCAATTCCATCCTGAAACATCTGATTCAGGGTGGTCTAGTCTATAAAAGAAGGTACAGACCGCAACGTTTTGAAGAGCGAAGGAGATTCATGCTCCGCATGCACCATACCTTTTATCTGGCGTGCACTTTGGGAATAGTCCTGACGGCCTGCGCCAAAAAAGATCCGCCTCCGATGGAGCGGCCGCCGGCCGCCGTCACGGTGGCGAGCGCAGTGTCACAGGATGTGCCTTTGTACCTCGACGAAGTGGGGCACACAGTGGCGCGCGAAGCAGTGACCGTACAGCCGGAAGTGTCCGGGAGAATCACGGAAATCCACTTTGCGGACGGCGCGAATTTAAAAAAAGGCGATCTGCTTTTTACGATTGACCCGCGGCCGTTTGAGGCGCAGCTGAACGCAGCACAGGCGAATCTGGCGCAATCGAAAGCGGCGCTGGATTTTGCGCAGGTGCAATTTGCGCGCGTGAAAGATTTGATCGAATCGCGGGCGATCGCGCGGCAGGATTACGACACGCGAAAAAACGCGGTGGATGTGGGCCAGGCGCAGGTGAAGCAAAATGAGGCGGCGGTGGAGTCCGCGCGCCTGAATCTGGAATACACCTCGATTAAGTCGCCGATTGATGGCCGCGCCGGACACAGGCTGGTGGATAACGGTAACGTGGTGACGGCAAACACCACTCAGCTCTTGTCCATTGAACGGCTCGATCCGATTTACGCCGATTTTACGGCGACGGAAAGCGATCTCTCCGAAGTACAGCGCGAGCTGGCCAAGCATCCGCTCAAAGCCGAAGTGCGCTTGCCGGATCAGCAAAAACCGGAAGTGGGGTCACTCACATTTGTCGATAACTCCGTGCAGAGCAGCAGCGGCACGGTGATGCTACGCGCCACAGTTCCCAACCCAGCGCGCCACTTGTGGCCCGGGCAATTCGTGAACGTGCGTCTCGTGCTGGCAAACTTGCAAAAGGCCGTGCTGGTGCCCGCCGCTGCGACGCAGGATTCGGCGAAGGGGCCTTTTGTGTATGTGGTGAAAGCGGACTCGACGGCTGAGCTGCGGCCCGTAAAGCTGGGGCAGCGGCAAGGTGAAATGGTCGTCGTGCAGCAGGGCTTACAGGCTGGCGAGCAGGTGGTGATGAATGGCCAGCTGGGCGTGATGCCCGGCGGCAAGGTGCGCGTCGTGACAAATGCTCCCGCGACGGCGCCAGCGGGGCAATTATGAACTTATCAGAACCATTTATTCGGCGTCCGGTGATGACTGCGGTCTTGACGATCTCAGTCATTGTATTTGGCGTGCTCAGCTTTCTGAAACTTCCGGTGAACGATTTGCCGGTGGTGGATTATCCGGTCATTTCCGTGCAGGCCAATTATCCGGGAGCCAGTCCGGACACCGTCGCGAACAACATTGCCACTCCGCTTGAGCGGCAATTCATGCAGATCAACGGTCTGGAGCTGGTGACCTCGCAAAGCACACAGGGGCACGTGAGCATCACGCTGCAATTTGCGCTCGATAAAAGCATCGACGCGGCGGCAACCGACGTGCAAACAGCCATTTCGCAAGCCAGTGGCAGCCTGCCCACCGACTTGCCATCGCCGCCGACGTTTTCCAAAACGAATCCGAACGACCAGCCGATTTTGTACATCGCGCTGACCAGCGACTCCGTGACTCCGGGCCGCCTGTACGATTATGGCGCGACGCAGGTGGGCCAGCGCATCAGCATTTTGCCTGGCGTGAGCAGCGTGAACGTGTTTGGCACGAAGTCCGCTGTCCGCATCAAGGTCGACCCGTCGAAAATGTGGGCGCGCGGAATTTCAATCGATGATCTTGTCGCCGCCGTAAAAAACGGAACGAGTTATACAGGCGCGGGACAATTTGACAGCCCTTCCGGTACCGCACTACTGAAGCCGAACGGGCAATTGGAAAGCGCTCAATCCTACGGAGATTTAATCGTCAGCAGCACCAACGGCGCGCCTGTATTTTTACGCGACGTGGCAAGCGTGGAAAACACGGTGCAGGACGAGCGCATCAAGATGCGCTTCTGGGTGCGTGGGTACGATGAGCCGAGCGCCACGGTTGTAGTGGCCGTCAACCGCCAAGCGGGATCGAACGCCGTGGCCGTCTCGAAGAGCGTGCGGGATTTGCTGCCGGTGATCAGCGCGGAGCTTCCCGGCTCGGTGCGCGTGACTCCGATTTATGACCGCTCGCAGACGATTGTGAATTCCGTGGCGGACGTGCAGGCGACGCTGGTGTTCGCGTTCGTGCTGGTGGTCGGCGTGATTTTTATTTTCCTGGGCCGCGCGACGGACACGCTGATTCCGACCGTTGCGCTTCCCTTATCACTGCTGCTCACGTTTATGGCGATGCGCGTTTTTGGCTACAGCCTGGACAATCTTTCGCTGATGGCTTTAACGCTGGCTATCGGATTTCTGGTGGACGACGCAATTGTGTTTCTGGAAAACACGGTGCGCCTGATGGAGCGCGGTATGAAGCCGCTCGAGGCGTCACTGGAGAGCGCGCGCGAAATCAGCTTTACGATTCTGTCCATGACGGTTTCTTTGGCGGCAGTATTTTTCCCGCTCGTTTTCATGTCCGGTCTCGTGGGCCGCATCTTCCGCGAATTTGCAATCACCATCGTGGTTTCGATCGTGGCTTCGGGCCTCGTGTCGCTGACGCTTACGCCGCTGATGTGCGCGCGCTTATTAAAACCGCGCGGGCACGGCATCAAGCAGAACTGGGTGGAGCGCGCCGGAGGACGTGCCGAAAAAGCCGTGCTCGGCGTCTACGGCAAATCGCTGTGGTGGTTTTTGCGGCACCGCTGGATTTCCGCGCTCACCTGGGTGGCTTGCATGGCCGGAACGGTATTGCTGTTCATGGCGGTTCCGAAAGCGTTTTTGCCGGTCGGAGACAGCAGCTTCGTGTGGGGCGTGATGATCGGCAAGGAGGGCTCCTCGCCCGAGCAGATGCGCGCGCTGCAGAATCAGGCGGCGATTGTATTGCGCCAGGATCCGGCCGTCGGAGCTACCTTTACGCTGACGGGCAACAGCCAGTTCTTGGCATCGAACCAAGGTTTGCTCCTGTCGTTCCTCAAGTCGCCGAAAGACCGGCCGCCGATTCAGGCCGTGGTGGGCGGAATGATCCGCAACCTAAGCTCGATTCCCGGAATTTTCGCATTTCTGCGGCCCATGCCGGTACTCAACATCAGCACGGGCGCGACGAACCAGAACCAGGGACAATATGCGTACGCGATTTCCGGCGTAAATGCGCAGCAAGTGTATGACGTGGCGCAAAAAATGATGGGCAAGTTGCGGGAGTATCCGGGATTCGCCACGGTCTCATCCGACTTTTTCAACCACACGCCGAATCTGGAAATCAATATCCGACGCGACCAGGCGCGCATTTATGGCGTTTCCGAATCGCGCATCTTGAATCTACTGCGCAATGCGTATTCGCAAAATTATTTGTATCTGATCAAGAAGCCGGAAGACCAGTACCAGGTGATTCTGGAAGTGAAGGATTCCGAGCGCGCGCAGGCGGACAACCTTTCACTGCTGTACATCCGCTCGGACGACGGAAAAAATCTTGTGCCGCTTAACACCCTGGTGGACTGGACCAGTTCTCTTGGCCCGCAATCGGTAAACCACCTGAACCAGTTTACGAGCGTGACAATTTTCTTCAACCTGAAACCGGACGTGGCGATCGGCGACGCTACGAACTTTATTAGCAAGGCCGAAGCGGACAT
>DASRQU010000066.1:0-11657 GCA_035696345.1 Candidatus Acidiferrales bacterium | reverse complement strand
GGGCAGACGGATCGTTGCCCCATTCTTGCGAAGCTCCCCCGCGCTGGCATCCAGTTCGAAATCACCCGGAATACCACGCAGGCCGTTGACGGAATCGGACATCACACCCCCGTGTTTGCCGAAGGTAGCACTCCATGGCATGGGGAGTCAATTTGCGTATTCCCTCACTGCGGGTTTCGGTAGTGGAGTGGCGCGGTCATTCCGAGCGAAGCGAGGAATCTCTCTTCGATTTAAGACAAAAAAGAAGAGAGATTCCCCGCTTCGCTTGGAATGACAGAACGCGATTTAACTCGCAGGCCCGGATAAGCGACGGGCCGGCGCGCTCGCATCAATCTTTAAAACTCGCCTAAAACTTGTAGGTGGCGTAGGTATAGACGATCGAGGCGCGATCTCCGGCCGAGTTCTCGTTCAAGAATCTGCCGGCAAACAGGTATCCGTATCCGGCTCCCACCGTAACGTTTTCTCGAATGTCATACTTTCCCGAGACATCCGGTTCCAGCCCCACATCCCGGTGGAGCGCTCCTGCCTTGGGAGCTTTCACGAGCACCGCGCCGGTTGAGCTGTAGAGAGAGTCGTTTCCGTTGGCGATGTGCAGATCGCGGAAATCGAGCAACACGGTCAGGTGCTTAGCGGGTTTCGTTTCCACACCGGCGCGCTGTTGAATAATATTTCGCCACCCGAATAAATCGACCAGCCCAAAGACGTCGTGGTTGCTTGGATAGAGTTGATCGAAGGTTCCGATTTTGCCGTCCTTTAACTTGTCGTCACCGGAGGCGTAATCGTATTGAACCAGCAGCCGCGGCTTAAAACGCAAGTTCGGAAACGAGTAGCCCACGTTTGCGTATCCGGCCCATGCGGCAATTGAATCGTTTGAAAAGTTGCCTGCTTGCTTCGCTGCTTCGACGGTGAAATCAAAGTTCAGCGGGAGCTGGCCCGTCCAGCGCAATCCGTAGGTCCACAGGTTCTCGTCTCCGGCAATGCCTTCTTCGCTCTTGACCAGCGGGAGCGCTTTCCAAAAAACATACGGCTCAACGCGCGCTTTCGGAATCAACGAAGAAACCGAACCATATATTCCATGGAAATTCATGCCGCCCGCATGATTGTCAAACGCGACCGGATTGTTGACGACCACCGAAGCACTGAACAAATCGACATGGTCTTTCGCCGTGCCGAGGGTGAGACGAAATGCGTCGAACACGCGCGGCGCGTTGGTCCAATCGCTGACTCCGATCAGCCGCTCTTGTCCGTAGCGCAATTCTTGGCGGCCCACTCGAAATCGCAACCAGCCTTTTTCTCCGTTCTGAAATTGAACGTAGGCCTGCCTGAGGTCGAATACGTCCTTTATGGACGTCGTGATGTGGTTCTGGGCGATTGCCGGGGCCTCCGAATCTTGCGCCTGCACAAAGGCTTCAAACCACGGGGCAGGAGTGAATTCCAGATTGAGCCGAAGACGGCTCAACACAAAACCGTCGTTATTGCCGGGTGCAAACGAGTATGCCGTGTGGTCTTCGGGCCGAACTCTGTATTCGCCGCCGAAATGCAGCCACTTTGGAAAATTCTTATTTATTTCCTCGGCTGGAAAGTCGGTGAGTGCGCTTCCAGTTTGTGTATTTGGTTTAGCGGCCGGCGGATTCGCGGGATCAGCAGAGGATAGGGTGCGCGGCGCAGTCAAACTATTCCCGGCAAGCGCGTTCGCATCAGCTGCCTGAGCGCTCGCAGGACGCAGATTTACAAAGAAGAATCCAAGTAACGCAAATCCCATCAACAACCGTTCAATGTGCACAAGCTTTTCTGGCCCGACTTTCAGTAAACGCACGAAGCGTCCTCTTTCTCTTATATTGCGAAATGAATTTATGAGCTACTACTCCAGCTGAATGTATTCGCCTGCAATTCATTATAATAAATTTATGAGTCGTTTCTTGACGCTGTACCACGAAGGGCGACTTCAGACGAACAGCAGTCAATTCCGAAACGGAACGTGTCTATAGGAGGCCCAACGCTTGGCTTGGACGGTGAATCGATGAAGTCACTTGCCTACAAAGCCGGCGCTGCTTTCTCTTCCAAAGAAATAACAGGGCCGGCAAACTACAACAAGTTTGTGGAACGGTTTCGCGAAGCGCGGAAGATTCAGCAGACGGAAGTTCACCTTAGAAGTCCTATTCGTGTGATTTTTGACCAGCGAGCCATTGAGTTATATCGCATTCCGATAGAATTAGCAAAACGCATGGGCTGCGGCGTACGTGGCTTTTTTTTGAACGCTCACGAGCTGCAGCATTAATTATACGGGTTCTGCCCGCAACAGAAAACAATCAATTGTTTGACCAACAGTGTTTCACGTCGCCATGGTCCCGTGATCGCGTGGTTTAAGGACCCGGGAGGCAATATTTTGTCTGTTGTTGAGCCAACGTGATTTTCGAGCCATTCTTCGCAACCAGCGACTCGCGCGGGAGTTAGCGAAAGCGAACCGCGGCCGGGGGATCATCCATCGAAGCAGTCGCATCCAATAGATTGAGTTAAAATCATACTGATCTCGCGGAGATTCGCATGCCGGTTTTCGGGGCCAATAAGGAAATTCAAACCGCCTTGCAAGCCTGTTCAGGGGTCACAGCGCAACCGCACCGCTTCGGAGGCACGGAATATCGCTTTGGGCGGCGCGAAATTGGACACGTGCATGCAGACCACCTCGTCGACATTCCATTTCCGAAAACGATACGGGACACATTCGTGGCAGCGGGCCGCGCCGAACCGCACCACATCCTTCCAGACAGCGGCTGGGTGAGCATTTATCTGAACCAGTCTTCCGATGTGGAGCGCGCAATCGAACTTCTGCGCTATTCGTTGGAAATTGCGGCCAAAAAGAGTCTGCATAAATCGTTACGTTGGAGTCTGGAATTTCCTACGGTGACATCCAGAGAACGGGATCAATGGTCGCCGAACATGGGACGGCGACGTGCGCATGCGCGGGCAATTCAGCGTCGGCCTGAGGACGGATCTGGCGAATTGGCAAAATCGAGGTCGACATTTACGACGTTGGGTGGCTGAGGCGCGTAGCAATTGCCGTCTGCGTGATAGTTCGACGGGCAACTGGCCGTGAGTTCGCGCCGGCGTGGTGATTGAGCGAATTGCCAGACAGCGGCAAACGGAACACCGCTCCGCTCGGGCGAAGGCGGATTAGT
Source organism: Candidatus Acidiferrales bacterium (assembly GCA_035696345.1). Lineage (GTDB taxonomy): Bacteria > Acidobacteriota > Terriglobia > Acidiferrales > UBA7541 > Palsa-360. The sequence continues at coordinate 8,481 of DASRQU010000066.1, read as the reverse complement.
CGGGAACGCACACCCGGGAGATGGTGGGCAGGAATCGTTATAAATGAAGAAAGCGATTTTTCTTCCGCCGGAATTATCCTGCAAATCATTCGCGGTAACGATTGTTACTCCGCGTCCCTCGCTTGCCGGGATTCCGGAGCAGTAAACTCCCGCGCGATACCCGCTCGCGTTCACAGCGTCAACCCACGCATACACGTAGTCGCGCTGCTCCGGCAGCATTCTTCCGCCCTCTTCCTGATCGAGAAAAATAATCGTGCCGTCCGGAAATCCTTCCTTCTTCGCAGCCCCCGCGGCGACCGCCGCATCTTTTGTGCCGAGCGCCGCCGCGTTTGCGGGAGATTTGAGGACTCGGTCCACTCGACCATTAAACAACACGAGAAATCCGAAGCTGTTGGAAGTGAGTACTTCGCGCTTGCCTTCCCACGTGTTGGAGATTTCGTTCGGAGGAGGGTTCAGCCAATACCCGGAAAACGAAGAATTTTGCCGCAATAGCTTTAGGGTGGAATCGCCAGGATATAGATTCCGATCAAATCCAACATAAGTGCGCGTAACGACTTCTGGCGGGCTGGAGGCTTGAACGCCCGCTGGAGCATTCGTGGCGAGCACGCATAGCCCGCAAGCGAAGCATACCGCTACCGCTGCCACTAGGAATGCCTTCCGCATAAGATATGTTTGTGAAATCTTCTTCAAGGCCCGAGTCGCCCGAATCTTGGCGAATCCGTAGTTCGGAAAAAGTCGAGGCCAGCGATAGCTCAATAATCGGAGTCTATTGCCAGCCTCTAAGTCGGACGAAACGCGCCATCCCAACTTACTTTCCACTTATCGATCGGATAAACGTCGTTCCGATTAAGCGGCCTTCCGTCCCGCGGCGCCTTTCTTTCTTCGCTCCGCCCACCGTTTCTTCATCATTTCGGACAAACGCTTCCTACCTTCCGGGCTAAGGCGGCTACCCGACTTACTTCTGCGAACGACTGACGCCGGAGCGGCGACCTTTGCCGAACCGGTTTTTACAACATCGGTTCCTTCGAGTGCGGCTATGGCCCGGTTAAGGCGGTCTCTTTCTTTCTTCAACTCAGACACGATTGCAGTAAGTTCCATTATTCCCCCTCAAGCGCCCTTCTGGCGTGGCTTAGAACCAACACTTAGGCCATCTCGGCCAGTTATCATCTCACGATTTCGGCGCGGTTACCATCTAAGTCGCATTATCGTCGCTAAGACCTTACGTCGGCACTTACATAAGTGTTGCGGCGCTGTTCGAACTACATTCCGGCAACCTCTTTATGGTTTATGGGCGGTAACGCATCCCTTGGCGAACCATCGGTATTGCAGCGGGAATCCTGCCGAATATGCTCATCCGACCCGATCGATTTCCAACCGCGGAACGCCGTTGATCCAGGTAACGGGCGAGCCGTAAACTTTTTGGAAGCAAGACGGGAATCCCAGAATTTTCGCCGACAATGAGACTGTTACTTGCCTGGCTGCAACATCTTTTCTGTATCAAGGAAGTTGGCGTTGTCGTCCACGCACGCAACTTCCCCAATGTTCCAACCGGGTTTTAGTTCGAAGATGGTGTGAGAGACCCACGGCTTGGTATACGCCTTCGGATCGTCGATCGTAAAATCAATGCTCAAGGCGTCCTGGCCGACCCGTCGGATGCGCTCGACAAGGTGCAATTCGTCGCTGTGCGGATGACCTTCTCCGTCGAGCCAGGTTTTGTCGTTGAAACCAACCGTATCAACCACCAGCGTATTCCCTTCCCACTTGCCGATCGAGTCCCCCATCCACGAGGGGATTAGATCCTTGGGATGCTGCCGCCCATCCATGAAGATTTGGCGCATAAAGTGATCGTACTCGAAGAACATGAGCACCCGGCCAGGAATCTGTATGATTTCGAACGGTTGTCCGACGCGCACAAGGTAGATTCGTGGGACTCCGGGAGGGAAACACTTGAAAAGCGGATCGTTCGTCTCCGTTAAGGATACTGCGCGCGGTCCTTCGTTCGGTATGGCGGACTCGAATTTCTCCGTACCCCAAGGTGTCATAGGGGGATCCTGAAGCGTAAGGGTTGCTGCGATCTGATGCATTGTGTATCGGTGAGCGTTATCGGGCGGCTTTCGCGATCGTCTCCAAACTCCTGTGAGGTCCGGCCCCTGAGCTTTTGTCGCTCCTTGTGGCCCCGCAGTCTGGGCGAGTATGCCGGACGAGAGAACGAGCACAGCCACTACGGCCACCCCCGACCCCATCAGCCGATTGCGCATCGCAAAACTCCTTCCAAGGTCCGCATCCCGGATTTCGACGCGGCTCGTGATCCGCGCGCACCGAAGCAAACGTCACGGATCTTTGCAGACCAAACTCGCAGAGCAAACCCGCAGAGCGAACCTGCAAGGCGAACCTATTGCCCTGAATAATCTTCGCCGCTCATGATTGTGAACTCTTTGCCGTTATGCAATATGATCTTCTTAAGTCGCAGGATATGCGTGCCGTTTTTCGGGAGATTCCCGGTCACCGTGACCTGATCCCCCGGCTTAAGCACATCCTTGGTCCAGCCGATTCTGGAAAGGCCCAGGGGACTGATCGATTCCACCATGTACTTTTGGGCCTGTCCCGCGGTGTCGTTCACTTCAATAAAAATTTCTGCGTGCGGATTTATCCACTCCACATTCGTCACGGTTCCCTTCAACGTCGTCATTTTTGAGGTGTCGTAAGACGCCGCACCGTGGTGTGCAAAGATGGGAACCGCAACCAGGAAGAAAAGAACAACAGCCAAAGCAGGAGGGCCTGAGAGCTTTGCGTTCATTGGAAACCTCCTATTGTGCGCGAGTTTTTCAATTCCACGGTGACTTGTCAATGGAATTATCGATGGACTGAGGATCGGCCGTATGCGGCGGTGTCAGGCGTAGGCATAATGGCGAATGAGTTTGTGCGCCATGGGAAGAAAAGAGAGTCAAAAGCTGACACTCCAAAAGCGAGGATAATATCTATAAGTGGTACTTTTCAGCAGATATCAAAACGCCGAATAAACAGGGTAAAAAAGGAGTTTGCCCCCGGAATCAACGAACCACTCCGGTTTCTATCGTTGTGCTACGCTCTCGGGTGTGTGAGAGCTCAGTGGCACAAGGGGAGAAAACAATGCGCACAAACGTAGCGATTTTTTTTCGCCTAACGATCATCACACTGGCGTTGGCAGGAAGTGCGTTTGCACAGGCCAGTCCCGGTTGGACCGAGCCATTTCCGCCCTTTCACATTGCCGGCAACCTCTATTACGTCGGCAGCACGGGGCTTGCGAGCTATCTGATCACCACGCCTCAGGGCAACATCCTCATCAACAGCGACCTTGAAGCCAACGTGCCGATGATCAAAACGAGCATTGAAAAACTGGGCTTCAAATTCAGCGACACCAAAATTCTTCTGATTAGCCATGCGCACTGGGATCACGACGCAGGCAGCGCCGCGATCAAGGAGGCGACTGGCGCCACTTACATGGTGATGGATGCCGATGTACCCGTGGTCGAGTCCGGAGGCAAATCGGATTTTCAATACGGCGGTACGACGACTTCGCTGTATCAGCCGACTAAAGTGGATCGAACGCTGCACGATGGGGACGAAGTCAAACTCGGCGGTACGGTGCTGGTCGCGCACCTCACCCCGGGCCACACAAAGGGCTGCACGACCTGGACGATGAAGGTGACCGAAGCGGGCAACACCTATAACGTAGTGATCATTGGCAGCCCGAATGTGAATTCGGGGTACAAGCTGGTGAACAACCCGGCCTACCCGCAGATCGCGGCCGATTATGAGCGCATGTGGCGCGTGCTGAAATCATTGCCCTGTGACATCTTCCTCGGCGCACACGGCAGCTACTTCGGCCTGGAAGAGAAATATGTCCAACTCAAAGATGGAGGCGCGAACCCGTTTATTGACCCCGATGGCTACAAGAAGTACGTAGCGGAGAAGGAGCAAGACTTTCGCACCGAACTGGCGAAGCAAAAAGTTGGGGCGGCGAAGGCCAGTTAGAATCGGTTAAACACTTGACTTTCCTGAGGTAATGCAAACTGATGCTCGGCGCTGGAAAACTCATCGCTAGTATTTTGTCGCCTCCGTCTGTATGCGCGAATCACCCCCGTCATCACATCCTAACGTTATCTAAAGGATGGAATGTAAGAGCGATCCAAGCCAGAAATTAGATATTTAAACCACAACTGGACTTGTTCGGCGGAAGCCCGGACTTCTTCAAATTCGTGGACCAGCTTAACGGTGATAATGACAGGATCTACATCCGCAAGGCGATGAACCCACCGGACAAAATCGTTGCTGACCGTGTCTCTACATTTTCGCTCAGAGAAGCTTAGCGTCGGGAGAGTGCCTTGCAATTCCAACCGCATGAAATAATCTGTCCCGTTTTCCGGGTAGATAAAACAGCAAAGGATCGGCTCCGGCGGGAGGAAAGAGTGCATGTCAACAATGGTTCTCCCCACCATCCCGTTAATTGTCTTGCACGTTTCGATCATCATGTTAACAATCCCTGACGCTTCAACCCTCTCCCTGGCCCGCTCGATTCCGTACGTCTCATCGGTTGTCATGAGATGCCGCTCGTTTAGAAATTCAACAAGCGAAGTCGAAGCTTTTGTAGAATCGGTGGCCATCGTAGGGCTAACGTCGCTTTCAAGGGGGTTTTGAACGTTCCGGACAAAATTCGGCTTTCCTAAGAGTGTGCCCATAATGAAAAGAATTCCTCCTTGAACTTGAATTGTCCTAAAAAATCCAGTCTACTCGAATCTAAAAACTGGAGTGAATTAACATCGAGTTGGGCTGGCTGCATGAATCCTTCCATAAATCCTCAACACCGGTGAGTTATAAACCTTTTTCGATTTGCCTTCACGAGTACAGAAAACATTATAATGTTCAGCGGCAGATTTGTTTTTGAGATCAACGGGCTTTACAGGTTCATAGCGAATACCGTCGGGAACTTTCACCGTAAGTTGCATTCTCGACCTCCAACAAGGTTATTGCTTGCGATATTTTACGCCCTGGCTATAACAAAGTATATAATGATATTATCTACGTAATAACACTTACAGTAAATCATGTAGGACGAAGAACGAGATGACACTGCCAAGACGGTTTTCAGCGAAAGGGGTCAGGCGGCCGCCGATTAAAAGATAAGCGCGGGAAAACCGGGTCGCGATATCACGACTTCGCGGTACTTGGCTTTCGCAGGAGCACTAAAAAAACGGCAAAAGCGTTTTTGGTTGCAATCCATGAGAATGTGTACTATCAAGCATTGGTAAGGCTGAAGCATTAGCCCTCACTGATCCGCACGTGTAAGGAGCACCCATGAGTCCCAAATTATCTGGTCGAAGAAAATTTCTGAGAGACAGCGCCGCGCTGGTCGGCTTGGCTGCCGGAGTCGCGCCAGTCGCCGACGCGCAGATGTCCCACATGGATCCTGCCCCGAAAGATGCGCCTAAAGATAAAGAGTGCAAGGATAATAAGGACTTAATCGCTTATGGCGAGCGCTCCCGCTATGTGAAATCGATTCGCGTTCCGGTGATGGAGAGAATGTCTCCGGACGAGTTTGGGATGACGTTCCACGTGCTCTCGCCGCTGCAGGATTCGGTGGGCATGATTACGGCTTCGTCGCTGCATTATGTGGCAACGCATCGCGGCTCTTACGTGCCGGATATCAATCCTGAGGAACACCGGTTGATGATTCACGGCATGGTGGACCGGCCGCTGATTTTCACCGTGGCCGAATTGAAGCGCCTGCCATTCGTGACGCGCGCGCATTTCCTGGAATGCAGCGGGAATCGCGCCAGGCCAACGCACAAAACTGTGCAGCAGACGCATGGGATGACTAGTTGCTCCGAGTGGACGGGCGTGCCCCTTTCCCTGCTCCTCAAAGAGGCCGGCGTGCAGGAGGGCGCGACCTTCATCGTGGCGGAAGGAGCGGAGACCGTAAAGGGTGCGGTGAGCATTCCGCTGGCGAAGGCCATGGACGACTGCCTCATTTGCTACGGCCAAAATGGCGAACCCGTTCGCCCGCAACATGGGTTTCCACTTCGGCTGATCGTGCCGGGCTACGAGGGAATTTATAATGTGAAGTATGTGCGGCGAATCAAGCTCGTGGAAAAGCACTACATGACCTATAACGATTACGGCCACATTGCCGCCGATTCGCGCGTGGCTGCGCTGAATCGTCAGCCTGGGCCGAAATCAATCATCACCTTCCCGTCGGGCGATCAAAAATTACCGGGGCCTGGGTTTTACGAAATTACCGGCCTCGCATGGTCCGGCGCAGGCGCCGTGAAAGGCGTGGACATTTCGGTTGACGGTGGGCAGACCTGGGCGCCGGCCGAGCTTCGTTCGCCGGCGTACCCGATGGCGCATACGCGGTTTGCCTTGCACTGGACTTGGGACGGCAAGGAATGCGTGATGATGTCGCGCTGCACAGACGAATTGGGCACTGTGCAACCGTCTCGGGCCGAAATTGCCAAATACTGGGATCAACCGAACGACAAAGACCTAATAGTGAAAGGCCTCGACAACAGCATTTTTCCGTGGCGGGTGGCGGCCGATGGGAGCATTCACAATGGGCTCGCGTAAATTTTTACTGCTCCTGATGATTGTGGGGCTGGCCCAGATTTGCAGGGCGCAGTCACCGACGTACGGCGTGGGCAGAACTCCCACTCCAGAAGAAATTCACAAGTGGGACATTTCTATTGGCCCGGACGGCAAAGAACTCCCACCCGGACAAGGAACAGCGAAGGAGGGCGCCGCGGTTTTTATACGCAAGGGCTGCTTCACCTGCCACGGCGAAAAAGGGTCCAATGGTCCCGCTCCCACCTTGATCAAGAGCGATGGCAAGACAAAGTCCGACTATCCCTGCCTGGTGCCCTGCGTGAACGATTTAAATCTGATGTCGGTGCACGCGCCGTATGCAACGACCATGTGGGATTACATCAACCGCGCCATGCCCCTCACCAAAGAGGGGACGCTAAAGCCCGGCGAGGTCTACTCGCTAGTGGCATTTTTGCTGTACAACAACGGCGTGATCAAAGAGGACGAGGTCATGGACGCGCAGAGTTTGCCCAAAGTGAAAATGCCGAATCGCGATCATGTGGGGTTAGCGCCGGAATGGAAGCATGGGACACCGCGGCTGCAGGGGTATCCGTGATTCAGCCAGAGCGAACTTGAATTGATCCGATAATTAAACTCACTGTATGAAGCGGAGACGCGAGTATCCCACAAAAGGCCATTCTCCCGTCCTCTTTGCCTGAAATCTTTCCATCGACGAACTGTGGCAGCTCAATCGCTGAAGCTCCGTGCAACCCCGTATCGACCCCTAGATAATTTATTGAATCTCCGCCGCGACGTGACGTTGGCATTTATGGCTAACCGTATTACCACCCGATTGAAAACAGACCGGTTTTCCATTGACGCATCGCAGCCGTTCCGCCTACAATTCTGAAGTCACGTTTAGTGACACGCCTTACAAACCGATACGTGCGAGTGTCTCATGCCTCTGCGTGCCGCAATGGTCCTCACCACGATTGCCGATCCGGTTGTGCTTGAGGATTATTATGCAAATTTCGCGGCGTACGGGCGCCTGGAACAAGTGCAAGTCATCGTCATTCCCGATAAGAAAACTCCGCCCCCTGCGTATTCGCGTTGCCAGGAACTCAGGAAAAAGGGCCTCGATATTTATTGCCCTCCGCCTGACGAGCAGGAACGGGCTCTTCACCGCCTGGGCTTTCCACCCGATTTTGTGCCGTACAATTCCGATAACCGGCGCAACGTTGGTTACATGCTCGCCGCCGAGAGTGACGCGGATTTTCTGATTTCCATCGACGATGATAATTTCTGCGTCCCCCACGAAGATTACTTTGCGGAACATTCCGTAGTTTGCCAGAATCTCCAACGTTGCGACGTCGTAGAGTCTGCCAACGGCTGGTACAACTTATGTGATCTGTTGGAACTCGAACCGGCTACGCGTACCTATCCTCGCGGATTTCCGTACTACGCACGGCATCAGACGCCTGAAATCAAAATTCAATCGCGCGACGCGCTCGTGCGAATGAACGCAGGGATGTGGCTGCTCGATCCGGACCTGGATGGCATCACGTGGCTCGCGGCGCCGGTACGCGCTCGTGCGTTTAAGAAAAGCTCGATCGTGCTTGGCGATCGCGCATGGTCTCCCATCAATTCCCAAAACACGGCGCTGCATCGCGACGTGATTCCCAGCTATTACTTTATACCGATGAATTTTTCGCTCGGCGGGCTGCAGATCGACCGTTACGGCGATATTTTCTCAGGCTATTTCAGTGAGGCGTGCGCGCGGCATCTAGGACACAGCATTCGCGCCGGCACGCCTGTGGCCGAGCATCGCCGGAACGCGCACCGCTACATGCAGGATGCCACGCGGGAGTTGGCGGGCATCTGGATGCTTGAAGATTTGCTTCCGTGGCTGGTTGAGCTACGCCT
>DASRQU010000065.1:0-5081 GCA_035696345.1 Candidatus Acidiferrales bacterium | reverse complement strand
GAGCCGAGGCCCGGCGTCATCGAAAGGGAAAGCCAATCGAGGGAAGCTTCCAGTTCCACGTAGCCGTGACGCTACTACCGTGTCACCATTCGTGTCAAGGTTTAAGTAGCATACGCTTGGGTGCATCGGATGCCCTCCCGAAGGCGGGCGCTTCAGGGAAGGGACGACAAGCACTTTTTTATTGGTGACAGCCTGGGATGGTTTAGCGCGGACCAAAACCCGCACGCTGAAGCCCGCGCCACGTTTGCTGCGAACTTATTTAGGCAAGCCCTTCAATGATTCGAATGTCGCGTTCGGCGGCGCCGTCCAGGACGCGGCACGCTTCCTGGTAGGCTGGGCTTTCGAACGTGTTGGTGGCCTGCTGCACGCTTTCGAATTCGATGACTACGGTGCGCATGCTCTTTCCTGCTTCGTAGGTTTTCGAAGGAAGGCCGCGGCCCAGAAAACGACCGCCGCCGCCCTGGATTGCCGGGCCGGCGAGCTTTGCATACTCAGCTACCTTGTTTGCGTCTGAAATCGTGCGGTAAAAACAAATCCAATATCCTTTTGCCATGGGTTGCTCCTGACGAAGATTGTTTTGTTACGTCGCCGAACATTTCTGGAAGCAGCGGGCGGCGTTCTGACTCGCTTACACATGGAGCATGTTTCTTCGATTGGAAAGTCTAGCGTTTCTCAATGAACGCCGCAAGAAGGCTCGACCTGCGGCACTGCACCTGAATATAAAGCTACTCACGATAGGTGGCGGCGATTGTGCCGCCAGCGCCGCGTAACCCGCGTTTGAAGCTCAGTATGAATTTATCTTCTCAGGGAAACGCCGAGCAATATCTGGCTGGCTACGGGCTGGTCCACGTTGAACGCGGGAATAAATTTCCAGCTCGCGGTGGAGCGCAGCAGTTGCTCGTCCACGTTTTCCGCGTTTCCTATCGATTCGACGGACCTGACTTTTCCTGCGGAATCGATGACCAGTTTTAATGTGGATTCGATTCGCGCCAACTCCTGATCTTTTGCGGTAAGCGGGGGTTCGCGCTCCATGAGGATGGCTCTTGGCGGGATGATCGGCGGCGCCATTTTAGCATCCTTCGGAGAGATTCCCGGAGTTGCGGAAACGACTACGGTTCCGTCAAAAATTTTAGCTGGGACCCGCTTGCCGGGCCGCGTGACCGTCAATGCTCCGTCTACCTGCGAGCGGATTCCGTGAGCGCGCAAATTCAAGAGAGCTTTGCGAATACGATCGACGTCGGACGCCGGCCACATTTCCTGCAGGGAACGCCACGCATCCGCTTCGCGTCCGCTATAGAGGTAGGCCCAGACGATTTCCAGAATTTTCACTTTCGTGCTGCGCAACCTGCTCCGCGCCACCACTGACAATGCGGGGGAGGGATCGAGTTGGCCGTCACTGTGTTTGAAATCATCAAGGTCCTGCGCATTTAATTTGCCGCGTTCGAAGCCGATTTTTTCGTCGAAATAAGGTCGGAATTCCGAACTGACTTCGAGTAACCGGTTCCGTGCGAAGCGCAGGACGATGGGCGGCGGAAAATCCAGGTCGGATAACTTCAGGTTTTCGAAGCCGTCCACGGCTCCGGCATCGTCCGTCCAGATTTCGACTCGCCCGTCGAGGTCGGTATCTGCCGCGCTGAAGAATTCTCCGCCTGAAATTCTGCGCAGCAAAACGGGAGGTTGTTTCAGCGAATAAATCTCATACGCCATGCAGCACTCGGCCTTCGATTGCTTCACCTGCAGCGCGACGACGGGCACACCCATTCCCATTTCTACGCCAAGCGCGTCGATGTCCAGTTCGGAAGCAGCGGAGTTGAGAACGAGGGTTTGATCGACCCAGCTGAGAGATGCGTCGCAGACTCGCGCCGCCAGCTCCTTGTTTCTTCCGGCGCCCACATGCACCGTAACGCCTGTAAAAAACTGCACGTTGAATTCTCCCACGCCATCGCGGCACAGGATGTCGCGGTTTTGCGCGTGGCACGCACTTGCAGCCAGGAAGAAAAATAAAAACAGCGCACAGTTGAATTTCCACTGCGACTTTACGGGCGTGCGGTTACTTTGGAGGGATTTCGTCATGATGCGAATTCGCCTCGCGCATGAAGTACATTGCGTGGCTTTGAATATTTGCGAATTACCGGTCCTGCAGAATCTGTATAAGAGCTCGATTGTGGGAGATGTGGCGCTCGCCTTCAGGCGAGCATCTTCTTGATCGGAACGTCCCCGCCTGAAGACGCGCGCGACATCGAGCCCCGCACAAACTCATGCAGGTTCGCTCCGCTTACAATTTCAATAATTTGACAAGCGTTCCGCCGAGAATTGCTTCCTTCTGGGCGTCGTTCAGATAGGAGGCATTCAAAACCAAGTCGACGTTGGAATGCCACACGAATGGCATGTCTGTTCCAAACACGACCTGGCCTGCGCCCACTTCCGCCGTGAGATGCCGCAACCCCTCATCCAGAATGATGATGGTGTCGACCAGCACCTGCGTTTTTAAATATTCGCTGGGATGTTTTTTGTTCAGGCAATCGGCGTTGGGGCGCACTTCGCACGCAATTTCTGTGCGACCGAGATAAGAAGGCAAAAACCCTCCCGCATGCGCCGCGCAGATTTTCAGATTGGGGAAGCGATCAAAAGTTCCATTCACAATCATGCGCGTCAGGAAAATTGTGGTTTCCAACGGATTGCCGATGATGTTGCCCAGATCGCCCCGGCCCTTCCAGGCGTCTTGCTTGATCACGTTTTCTGCGGACTGCGGATGCATAAAGACCATTACGCCCAGTTCCTGTGCCTTGGCCCAGAAGGGATCGTACTTCGGCAAAGAAATGTCCTCGCCCTGCACGTGTCCGCCGATCGCGGCGCCGCGCGCGCCCAGTTTTTTTACCGCATATTCAAGCTGTTCGGCGGCCAGATCCGGAAATTGCAGCGCGACGGACGAAACGCCTACATAACGGTCCGGATGAGCGTTCACCCAGTCCGCCATTTTTTCATCGTGCAATCTTACAATCTTGGCGGCAAGATCGCGCTCGGCGGCGTAAAACCAGAATCCGTTGATGCTCAACACTTGGACGTCAACGCCGAGTTCATCGATCGCGCGAATGCGCTCCGGCGTCATCACGTTGTTTCCACGCGCACGCGGGCCGGCGTTCGGCGCGAGCGGCGTGTCTTTGACGATGTCCCAAACTTCCGGGAAAACGCAGTGCGCGTGCACATCCACTACCTTGATGCGCTTGCCAGCAATGGAAACTTCGCGGCGCTTTACGGGACCAGCGGTCGCGGCGGCGCCTTGCAGTGCAGCATTGGCGAGTGTGTTTCCAGTGAGCAATGCTCCCGTCGTTGCGCCCGCGACTGTTTTCAGAAAGTCTCGACGATTCCTCATCGCTGCTCCATTCCATTTCCCCGGGGTTTGAGCGGCTCATACAATCCGCAAGCGGGGATTCAAGAAAGCTATTCTCTATTCGAATCTGCTTGAAGTGCGGTAAGTAAACCTCTTGGCGTGATGGAAGTCAAGAAGGTAGACTCGCAACCAAAGTTCGACGGTGCGAGCCGGTATCTGAGTTTCGTATTTTTAAAAAATGGGCCCAACCTTCATTCAGGAGGCGGACGATGATCCATAGATCGAAATTTGCAAATCGCTCAGATCGGCCGACGAGAAGAGAGGCCATCGTTGCTGGCATCACGGGCTTCGCCGGGTTGGGACTCGTGCCAGCGAGAGCGTGGGGACGCGCGGACGATGAAATTTCCCATGCCGCGGAATCCATCCATCAGGAGCCGGAATTTAATAGCAGCGCCAAGCGGATTTATGTGGCGCTCATCGACCCGAAACAGTTCGATAAAGTTGTAGAGTTGAGCGGAGTTCTGCAGGCGATGCATCTCGGGAACAGGCCTTCGCAAATCAGCCCTGCTGTGGGCGGGCCATTCGCGCTGTTCGGCGGCTTTATTACCGGGCGGCAACTTGAGCTCGTACCAGATAAGCGAATCGTTCAAGCCTGGAGAGTGGGAGATTGGCCGGAAGGAATTTACTCCATCGCGAAATTTGAATTGGTTCCACAGGGCACCGGAACGAAAATTATTTTTGACCATACCGGTTTTCCGAAGGGTGATGCGGAGTCACTCGCATCGGGATGGAAAGCGCATTATTGGAAACCGCTCACGAAGCTTTTGGCTTAGCTCCGAAGCGAAGATTCGGCCGCGGCACATTCGGGGCGACACTACGGCTATGCTATATTCAACTGTCCGCGTGACATAGAAGATATGGGCAAACTGCGCATTTCCATTGTCGAATTCCTGAATACTGCGCCGCTCGTCTGGGGTTTTACGGACGGTCCGCTGGCGGGGAAGTACGATCTTTCTTTTGCAGTGCCTTCGCAGTGCGCGGAAGATCTGCGCGCGGGGCGCGCCGACATAGGCATCATTCCCTCCATCGAATATCAGCGCATGGAGGATGTGGTCGCGCTGCCCGGAATGGCTATCGCGGCAAAGCAGGAAGTGCGCAGCCTGATCGTCGTATCGAAAGCGCCGATTGAAATGGCTCAGACGTTTGCACTGGATACAAATTCGCGAAGCACGGTGGGCCTCGCACGGATTCTTAGCCAAAGGCACTGGAACATCGACCCGGAGTTTATAGACATGCCGCCCGATGCCAACCAGATGCTGGCTCGCGCGGACGCCGGGCTTTTGATTGGTGATCCGGCATTGCGACTGCGTCTTGAAATTGATGCTTTGCAGGCAAAGACGCCGTCGGGCGCAGGTTGCTGTGGTTACTCGGACGACGAACATCCGGTGAAGGGCATCGAAACTTTGTTTGTGTATGACATGGCGCAGCAGTGGCGCGAAATGACAGGGCTGCCCGCCGTGCTCGCGATCTGGGTGGCGCGCCGCGGCGTGATCACTCCGGAAATGGCCGAGGATTTTCAGGCTTCGCGCGAATATGGTCTTTCGCACATTGACGATATCGCGGAAGGCGCCGCGTTAAAGCTTGACCTTCCCCCGCGCGAACTCGAGCGCTACCTGACAGAAAATATTGATTTTTCGCTGGACGACGAGAATTTGGCGGGGCTCCGGCGTTATTATGAGGAGTGCGCGAA
>DASRQU010000064.1:0-6131 GCA_035696345.1 Candidatus Acidiferrales bacterium | reverse complement strand
AATTCCGCGCAGCGCGAGGCGCATGCCGTATCGCTTTTCGATTTCGCTGAATTGAATTCGCAGGCCGTTGCCATGTTCAATACCTGCCATATTGGCAGGATGGCCGTAAGGGGGAGTTGGATGCGGAAGCGCCACGCGCGATCGCTCAGCCCTGAACCAGATCGCGCAGCAATTGCTCCGCGCGACCGCGCTCCAGTGCATATTCCTCGTCGGAGATGGTGCCGGCCTGCCGCCGCAGTTCGAGGCGCAGCAGAGTGTCCTTGAGCGCGTCCAGGTCGGAGTTCACTTCGCGCGTGACACGTTCTACGGACGCAGCTGAGGACGGCGTTGTTGGTGACGGCGGTGGGGTCTGTGCAGCTTTCGCCTGTGCTTGTGCCGCCCGCTGCGCTTTGCGGCCTTTAGGGGCCTGTGGCGACGCAGGAGCCGCCACAATCTCCGGCACAGGCTGACGAACGAGCAGCGCGATTCCTACGGCGAAAATCGCCGCGAGCCCGCCGAGCAAAATCCATTTCTCGTTACCGAGACGTGCAGGCGCGGTTTCAATCGTGGAGTCGGGCGCGGACGCCGCGCCTGCGCTTGTCTGGTCGGGTTGAGCTCCGCCTGGTGCTGCTGCGTCGGAAGGCGGAGGCGCCGTTCCGGAGAGAGTGATATCGAATCCCGCCCCCGTCTTCAGCGACTCCTTCGAGAACACGTTAAACCCTTGCTCGGTGCCGGCGGCGTTGAAACCCGCGCTGGCAATTTGCATGGTGGGAGGGATGACGAGCAGCGCGCGCTGTGCGTCGTACGTGGAATTTTCGTGAATCTTCGCCTGGTTATCGGTGTACGGCAGGATGTACGAAATGCGCACGCCGTTTTGCCCAGGTTGAAATGCGTACGCGATCGCATACCGCCCTTTGCCCTTGTCGATCGTTCCCTGGCGCACTGGCATGCCGGAAGGGCCAAACGTAGATACCTGATCCAACTCCGCGCCTTGCGGAATCGTAAATTCAAAATTTCCGTCCTGCTTGAAATAGGCGGCCGGCGGATTGGAATTATTTTGAATAGAATATTCTTCACCCACCATCAGCTTGTCGCCGTTCGGCTGGAACACGAGCAGGCGCAGCGGTACCTGTATGGCTCCTGGATTTGTGGTTGGTTCGTACACGGTGACATCGACCGTAGCGGTGCCTGGCGTCAGCGGCTGATGAAAGAAAACGCCGCGATACACGGCGCGAATGAGCATCGGCCCCTGGCCGATCGCCGGGTTATCAATCTGGTAGTGGCCCGCCGCATCCGTCTTGGTGTTGCCTACGACAGACATGCCGCCCTGCAATTGGATGAGCAGCACATCGACGCCGGCCGCGGGTTTGTTGCCATTCGTGCCGTTGTGGATGACACCAGACACCGTTCCAGCCTGCGCAGCGGCGGATGCCAGCAAAAGCAGCGCGACGAGCGGAACGAGGCGCAATCGTAGTGAGCAGCAGTTTGATTTCGTCAGCAAAATATTCCCCGCCAGTTGAAAAGTTTCGTTCGTCAATTTTACGAACCGCTATATCGAGCGCTTCAAGAACTTCACGGTGCGGCGAGCGCTTAAATCCGATCCCGTGGCATAGGCTTCAGCCTGTGCGATTTAGATGGAAGAGCTAGAACGGCGCTCCGACGAAACGCGCACAGGCTGAAGCCTATGCCACCTAGACCCGATCGCGGCGGGGTATGGGCGCCTGATTTCCGGTGACGCGTTCGATTTCCAGAAGCACTTGCGCGGCTTCGGTCTCAAGCGAATCCCGCATCTGTTCGTAATCCTGCTCCGCATACTTGCCGGCGCGGTTTTCAAATTTCAGGTCGCGCAAATTATCGTAAATCGAATCGCGGCGTTCCATGAGCTGATCGAGCTGCGACCGGTGCGGCGCGGAATCTCCCGGATCGGGCTCAATCCAGAACACAAAAATTACCGCAGCCAGCGTTAGCGCGACGCACGCCGAAAGCATGATGGTGTCAGGAAACTGAGTCGCAATGACCATAGCCATATTATTTCGTTCCCTATTCCTCGGTCTCGCGGTCCGCTTGCTGCCGGGCGCGCTGCAGTTGGACGTCGCGAAGCTCCGAAGCCGACGTTGGCGCAACGGGCGGCGCGCTGGCCGCCGTTGCGACGCGTACCACATCGCGCTGCCGCCACAAACGAATCAGCGTCACCACAATACCCAGACCGATGGCAAACGCCACGCCAGGAATGTACCACGCGATGCTGTTGAATCCGGTGGCGGGTGGCGCGCTTAATACTTTTTCGCCGTACTCTTGCACAAAATCCTGAATAATTAAATCGTCCGCTTCGCCTTTGGCGACGTGGGAGTCCAGTTCCTTGAGCATCGGGCCGGAAGACGGGCAATTAATGTGATTGCACTGTGTAAGAATCTGGCCGCAGCCGCACATGCACATCAGCTTCGTACCCAGGGATTTGGCGCGATCCGTTTTCTGCGCCGATACGTGCAGCGGCACGAGCGCGGTGGCCACCGCCACGAATGCGGCGCATACAAACGCTAATTGACGGCGGTTAGTCATTTTCGCTTGGAAGTTTCGACCGTGGCATATTCAAAATTTGTGCGGGTTGCGTTCCTCCGGGATATGACACCGATTGCCCCGCCGTCGCGGAAGAAAGCACCATAACTGCTTGCCTGTTCGGCACGAGCGCGAGAATCGTTCCGAGCACCACGATGCAGCCGCCCAGCCAAATCCACTTCACAAGCGGATTCAAATAGGCGTGTATCACAGGCAGATTCGTATCTGGATTGGTGCCGGCGTAGACAACGTAAAGGTCTTCGCGCAGCGTGGAGGCAATTGCCACCATCGTGCCGGATTCCTGATTAGAAGGATAAAAACGTCGCGTGGGATAGAGCATCATCACGGAGCGGCCGTCTTTTTCCACATCAATCGTGGCGCGCTCGGCGCTGTAATTCGTTGCCTGCGTGGAGTCGTAATTCTGCAGATGCAGGGTGTAAGGGCCGAGCGTCATCTGCGAACCGGCGGACATATCCATCTGCTTGTCCTGATTGAATGCCGTGCCGGAAATGCCGATGAACACGAGCACCATGCCGAAGTGCACGACGTACCCGCCATAGCGGCGCGTGTTGCGCATCGTAAGCTGCGAGACGGACGAAAAAATATTGGAGCCGGTGCGAGCGGAAATCACGCGCGCGCCTCGATAAAACTCCGCCAGAATCGTGAGCGTCACAAATACGGAAAGCAGCAGGCAAAGCGTTACATAAAACTCGCGCAAGCCCAACGCAACGCCGACGAGGGCCGCGATAAATCCGCCAATTAGCGGATAGCCGAAATTTTTGCGCAGGCTTTCCACCGAAGTTTTTCGCCACGCCAGCAACGGGCCTACTCCGGTCAAGAAAAGCAGAAACATGGCGATGGGAATATTCACCCGATTAAAAAACGGCGGGCCGACGCTGATCTTTGAGCCGCGCACCGCTTCCGAAAGGACCGGAAACAAAGTGCCTGCCAGGACCGCGACGCAGGCCACCAGCAGAATCAGGTTGTTAAACAGGAAGCTGGATTCGCGCGACAGCATCGAATCGAGTTGATTGTCACTGCGCAGGTAATCGCGATTCTTCACGTACGCCGCAACGCAAACCAGAACAATTAGCAGCAGAAAACCCCAGAACCAGTGGCCGATATTCGATTCCGCAAACGCGTGAACCGAATTCACCGCGCCGCTGCGGGTGAGCGAAGTGCCCAAAATGCACAGCATGAACGTGAGAAAAACCAACCACACATTCCACACGCGCATCATGCCCCGTTTTTCCTGCATGATCACGGAATGCAAAAACGCCGTACCGGTCAGCCACGGCATCAGCGACGCGTTTTCTACCGGATCCCATCCCCAGTAACCGCCCCAGCCGAGCACGGCGTAGGCCCAGTGCGCTCCGAGCAGAATGCCCGCGGACTGAAATGCCCAGGCAATCATCGTCCAACGACGCGTCAGGTGAATCCACTTTTCTCCCGGATACCGCCCGAGCAAGGCAGCAAGAGCGAATGCAAACGGAATCGTAAATCCGGTGTAACCGGAATACAAAGTGGGCGGGTGAATCGCCATCTCAGGATATTGCAGCAGAGGATTGAGCCCGCTACCATCCGCGCGCGTAGCCAAGTGCAGAATGCCGCCGGCGCCGTGCGCTGCGAACACGCCATAGGGACTGGCCACAAAATTATTCATGGTCAGAAAGAAAATCTGTACTCCGGCCATGACCACGCCCACGTAGGGCATCAGTTCAGGATGCTTCCCGCGATACGTAAACAGCGCGGAAAAAACGTAAATCGAAAGCAGGAAACTCCAGAACAGAAGCGAGCCTTCCTGGCCGGACCATAATGCGGAAAATTTGTAATAGGGAGAAAGCGTGCGATTGCTGTGCCCGGCGACGTAGGCCAGCGAGTAATTGTTAGTGAAAAACAGATACCAGAGGCTGCAGGTTCCGATCCAGATGAGCACGCAGACGGCGAAGCCTGCGTTCCGCGCGGATTTAATCAGGAGAGGACGCCGGGTAATGATCGCAGCAATGCCGCCGAAAATCGCGTAGACCGCGAAGGCAAACGCCAGAAGTAAAGAATACGCTCCAAACAGATCCAATGTAAGTCCTCGATTCCGGCCTTCACCCGACTTCGATTCCGATCCGACCAGATTCCTCGATCCCTGTTGGTAAATTACGCGCCGCTAAATGCTTGATATCGACTAACTCTTGCCGCTGGGATACGCATTTTCGCCTGAGCCTTCGGGAGCGGCACCCGGCTGCGACTGGCCCCCCGGCGCAGCTTCATACTTAGAAGCGCACTTTGCCTGAACCGTCTCTGCTACGAATCGTCCGTCGGGCTGCACCTTGCCCTCGACCAGGCATTGCGCGCCATCCTTAAACGTGTCGGGCAGCGGATCAGTTCCTACGTAGCTGACGGGCAAGGCTTTTCCCTGCTCGACCAGAACGAAATCCACGCGCCCCGAATAATGCTGAATCGAACCGTTCTTCACATCGCCGCCAACGCGCAATCGCTGATGCAGTGCAGATCCGTTGAGGGTGGGGATTTCAGAAATGGTGTGATAGTACGTCTTGCTCTGCTGCGCGCCTACGTATGCGAGGCAGGAAAGAGTAACCAGAATAATTCCAACGCCTATGCCGAATTTCGCTTTTGTTTTCACGAATTCCCCCTGCTTTAATACTGCTCAGTAAGTGTAATTGAAATTCTATCACACTGGCAGGACGATATCCTTATAGTGCTCCAGCGGTTACCGACCTTCGGAACAGCTGGATCCAATCCTGCGGCCCCGTGCCTGGAACGGGCAGCATGAGTCCGTCGCCACGCGTCAGAACCGCTTCGATTTCCTGCCCTTTCAATAGCTTTATTAATGAAAATAACTCCTGCCCCAGCGGCGCGATCTGTTTGGGGCGGTAATTGAATTTAATCCGGCGAACGAGCGTCGGACCAAGGCGCTGGACGACATGATCCGCCGTTTCCGCGTTTTCTGGAAGTGGGCATTCCGAAAGATATGTCAAGTAATACCCTCTGCGCTGAAATTCCGCGAGGCTGGCCGATTCGGCCGCGTGGGCGTCGTCGTTCGTAGCTGGCTTTTCTGCCAACAGAGGTATTTCCAATGCATCCATGAATGGATTGAAGAATGCTTTCGAGCTCGGGGGAGCGTAAAAATCGTCGGCCACTTGCCTAGGCGGCGCCAAAGCAACGAACAGTGTGCTGATGTGAATCGGTCGGAATTGGGTCGCCTGCTCGAGACGATGAACGCGTTGAGCGATGTGTTCCGGCGACGCAGGCAAGCCGCACCCGTCGCATGGAAGATATTGAGTCGGTTTTTCCATACAGGAAAAACATCCTACAGCATTTAACCGGGGACGTACAGGAATGCGAGAGCTTGTGTCTTAGCTCCATAATTCTGTCACCCCTTAACGGCTACGTGAAAATGTCACCCTATGAGACAGGGGACATTTGCATTGAGCCAGAAAGAATTGCAACGAGTGGCAGTGATTTCGTCTTGCGTGAAGGGGAACTTGGCGTGTGCCAGAGCCGCCTCACTGCTCCAGCTAACGCCTCGACATGTCAAACGACTCAAATCCCGGTTACGGCAAGGCGGTGAGGCGGCTCTGGCA
>DASRQU010000063.1:0-48010 GCA_035696345.1 Candidatus Acidiferrales bacterium | reverse complement strand
ACCGCGCTCCGGGCTGTTCGCGATCGGCCGTGCGTTTTTCGATGCCTTTGACGCGCAAATTCATTGTGCAGCAACAAGTCGAGCCGAAGCGGAGGCATCCGATTCATTGACGAAGTTCGCCGCATAGGAATTGCGTCGCGCCAGCGCAGGCAGCCCTTCGCTGGAATGACCAAAATCCTAAAACTATAAAAGG
The DNA here is from genome assembly GCA_035696345.1 of Candidatus Acidiferrales bacterium. Lineage (GTDB taxonomy): Bacteria > Acidobacteriota > Terriglobia > Acidiferrales > UBA7541 > Palsa-360. The sequence continues at coordinate 47,817 of DASRQU010000063.1, read as the reverse complement.
AGAAAGAAAAATGGGATCTGACACAAGCGCTACGCACCAAAGCAAGGAATCCGTAAATCGTCGCGCAGGATTGCTGGCGGTCCGCCAATTCCCAAGGTTTAAATTTTATTCGTGTGAATCGATTTTTCGGCGTTGTGTTCGGCGAGGCGTCTGCGCAGGTCGGAGGTTGAGCCTACATAAGTTTGCTTTGGAACGTCCAGGCTTCGGAGAACATAGACGTACATCGAAGCCCTCCTTCGCTCGCCGCTCTGGAATTTTTCAGCAATCACATCACTTGGGTGTCAGTGTCACGAATAGTGACTTTAGCGTGAAGCTATGGCGGGCACCCGGCTTCGCAAAAAAAAAACGGCTGCGGCGAGTGAAACTGCCTTCGCGCAATCTGTACCTCATAAATAATGCTGTAACAAATGTTGGGAGGAAAGCAGACGAAGTCTGCCGTGGCGCCGGTTTTGCGCGAAGGCAGATGGAGGCGGGGGGAGTTGAACCCCCGTCCGAAAAGCGTTACGGCCCGAAGCCTACATGCTTAGCTCAATTCCATTGGGTTCGCCCGCCACGCTCAGAATGAGCAAGAAACGCAGCTGACTAGTCCGATTGGTTCTCGCCGTCTCGCCGCGGACCGAGACTTGACGGCCAGCCTACTGTGTGACGTTTCTTACTGGGCCCGTAGGCGAAGCCCAGGGAAACGTAACCGTCCTAGTTTAAGCTAGGCGGCCAATGCCAGTTGTTGATTGGCAGTTCTAGTTTTCCACCCGTTTAAGGGAAGGTGGGGCCCTGCATGCCTTCGAGTCGCGACAGCTTCCGTCGAAACCGTGTCGCCCCCTGAATTGATTATACCATTTTTGAAGACAGCCGCGCGGCTGGCACACCGCGCGGTCCTGCAACGAACTAATGATGAAGGGCACCGAAAAGCCGTGCGTCCACTAAGCCGTTTGTTTCGCCAACTTTCAGCTCGTGCAGGCACAATTGTCCCTCATTGGATCGGCACCGGTAGATTTCGGAAATTGGCACGTTTTCTTCGCGGACCACGTAGCTGCCGCCATCGATTTGAGCAAAGCTTGCGCTGTCCGAAACCACCACGGGATTTCCGGCGAGCGCACGCACCCGGAACTGCTGCGAGGACGGCTCGTAATTTCCATAGCTGAAGCAGTGCCCTATACAAGCTCGATCCACAATGTGATTGATCAGCAGCCTCGAACCGGCAGCGGGACCGATGCTGGCGACAACCCGCTCGCCGGGCGGCATTGCTCGCGCGTAGCTTTCCATCTGCGCTTCCATCTTGTTGAGCGTTCCAGTATCTCCGTAGAGTAAAAGAAAAAAGATTGCGCCGATCGCGGCGAGGCAGGGAAGATGCCACTTCTGTGGCTTGGCCGCACCCAAAACACAGCACGCCAAAATTGCGGTCACCGACGTAAGCCGGTCTAGCAGGAATCCCACGGGAACTGCATAGGCCGAAAGTTGTACGGCGCTGGGAAGATAAATTCCGGCAAAAAACGCGAGGACGTAAAGTTGTAGCGGCAACACGTAGATACTTCGCGGTTCCTGGTTCTTCCGTCGCGTATATACGTCCAAGGCGACGCACGCCACTACGAATCCGGCCAACAACTCGGAAGGGAGGCGGTACCGCGAGCTGTAGAGAAGAAGCTGATCCGCGCCGCTGTGAGTGAAAAACGCGAGAAGCGTTTCTCTATACGGCCAAATAGCAGGGTAATGGCTGCGAATGTATGTGCTGCCTCCGATGAGAGCCAGAGCGGCGCCGGTAAAAAGCAGCGGCCGGTTGCGCACATTCAGCCGTGCGGAAACCGCCACATAAAAACCCAGTCCAACGAGGAGCACCGCGCCGAGCGGATGAGCCATCCACGCGAGCGCCAGCAGTAATAGAACGAGCGCGCGCTCGATTCCTCGTCCGCGTTGAACTAGCGCGACGCCAAAAAACGCGAGCCCCAGAGAAATATAATAGTTCAGAAATCCCTGCTGAAATGTCCAGCCGTAGGCCATCATGGCGATGCCAAGGGTGAGCGACCACGGAGCGCGCTCCGTGATCGTGCTGATCATCGCGAACGCTCCCCAAAAGAAAATCAGGACAGCCGCGGATACGCAAATTTTTTCTGCCAGCCCCAAACCTATCAGCGTTCCTAAATGGCTGAGGCACACGTCGAATAACACGTTGTTCCACTGCTTGGCAATAAAGAGACCTGGAGCTTCGCCCCTCGCAATCAACTGCGCCAGCCACGCATTGTACGTATGGCTCGCAAGGTCACCTGCTTCGATTCGCCGATGCCAGAAGCAGGGAATCAGAACCGCTGTGGAAACGGCCAATACGCGAAATGCGTTCTGCCGGAGGAAGTCGCCGCAAGACGAAAGCGCGGTCGCGGAAAATATAAAATCTTCGGAACGCGGTGAAACCGCAGAAGCCGCAGCCGTTTTTAGTTTTTCTTCCGGCGGGCTCGGCAGCCGCGCGTCAATGTGCGACTTCATGATTCGATGTTAGCAGCAGGCTGCAGAGTCTCACGGCGAGAGCTGCCGCGCGGTTCCAAAAAAGCCAACAGAATTCCTTCAGCGCAAATTTCGAATGGCTCCCGTGCGCGGACCGAAACCACGGTACGATGCGGAGTTGACAATCCTTCTCTGTGGTTCCGATAATCAGCATGGGGGCCAACCCAAGGGAGGCGTGAGGGTATGGCGGCAGAACCAAATGCAGTGGAGCAAATTGTTTCGCGCACACTTCGAGACAATCTCGAAAAAATTCAAAGGTCTGTAGACGAACTGCATCAGGCGGTGAACGATATGGCCTCGGCGTGCGCCAGCAGCCGTGCGGGCAATGCGTTGCCTGCCATGGTCCGCGCGCAGACGACAGCCGCTTCGCTATCGGCGACGCTGGAAGTTCTTTCGCGACTCGTGACTGGCGCACTGCAGCCGCCCGTGCAAGTGCAGACAGAACCTCAGGCGCTGCGCATGCCCGAAATTAAATTTCAGGCTGAGCCGCCGGTTCATGCTCCTGTCGACGTTCCGGTAAAAGTTCCGGTCAGTGTTTTTGAGCAGCCTCCCATTCCGCCTCCGCATCCTATTGAACATATAATGTGGGCGCCGCCGGCACCGGTCGCGCCGATGCCCAGCGTGGCCGAAATTTTTAAGCCGGTGGAAGAGCCCCAGGCGATTTCGGAAAGGCCGCCCGCAGAGCCTGCCGCTCCGGTTACGCCGGCTGTTTCGGTTACGGCGGTGGTTCCGGATGTTCCGTCGGTTAGCGTTCCAGTGAGTGCGGTTCCCGCCGCTATCGAGCCAGGGCCCGCACCGCTGCCGGAAGCGGAAGTGGCGCACGATGTCGCTCCAGTCGCTCTGCCGGTGCCAGAACCGGATTTTGATTTGAATTTTCCAGTCGCGGCGCATGCGGAGTTGGAATCACCCGCGCCCATTGAGCGTGTGGAAGCGGGCCCGGTTTTTAATCTCGACGTGCTGGCGCCGGAAGAGCAAGAATTGCACCGGCGCGCGTTCCGCGTGGCCAAAGTTTCGATGCAGGATATTAGAATGTTGCGTCCCGAAGACGTTCGGGCCGGGCGTGAAAATAAGGATCTCTGTTTTAGACTGCGTGATGACATTGAAAAAGCACATAAAGAATACGATCGCCGCTTCCAATCTATTCAATCCCATCCAGTCGACTACTTTTACGACTGGATGGTGGAAATACTGGGCGGCGGAGATCCACAAACGCTCGGCGAGTATCCTTACCCCTCTGCGGTCCTGCGCCGCTAACGCAAAAGCGCCCGCCCGGAAATCTGGTTACCTCGGCGCTCTAACTGCCGCTGCGGCTTTGGCGATGTTTGCGATCGCCACTTTTCCGGCGCGCGCGGCGGTTCCGCAAACGGCCGCAAAAAAAACTCACGCCAGATCTTCATCCACAAGATCGCCCGGAAAAATTTCACCCGCCGGGCTCACGAATGCGAGCGCGACGCCGCTCGAAAAGCAGCTCACGCAACTTTCCCGCGCGCTTCATGATTCGCCTAACGCCACGGCCTATTCGGCGCTGTCTGCGTTTGCCACGCGCAACGCCAAAAATGAAATTGGCGCGCGCGCCGCTCTGGCGTTGGGATATTACGACGTGAATCGTGACAAGCCGGACCTGGCCGTCGGCTGGCTGCGAAAGGCCTCCGGCGAAAAAATGCTGCGCGAATATGTTTTGTTCTGGCAGGCGGAAGCTTCCGTCGGCCTGGGACAAAAGGACGCGGCGCTCGAGCAATTTCAAAGTATCTTGCGCGATTATCCCGGAAGTGCGATTACGGAGCCCACGGTAGTTGCTCTCGCGCAGACCGCCCTTGGAATTTCCAAACCTGCCGACGCGTTGGCGGCGCTCAACGCGTATCCGAACATTACCGCGAAGCCGTCGTTGCTGTTGCTGCGAGCGCAGGCCCGCCAGGCGCTGGCCACCGTCAAAGGCGAAAAGCCCACCGCAGCAGGTGCGGATTATCTGGATATTTATTACCGTTTCCCGCTGAATGACGAAGCAAAAACCGCCGCGCAGCAAATTCCACTGCTGCAGTCCGTGCTCGGCGACACGCTCCCCGCGATTCCTCTGCAAACGCAGATCGCGCGCGCGGAAGCGTTTTATATGGCGAAGCGCTGGCAAGATGCCCGGACCGAATACGCGAACCTGATGCCGAAATTGTCCGGCCTGGATCATCAGCGCGCCGACCTTCGCATCGTGCAGTGCGAAGTGGAGCTGGGCGGCAAGCTCGATCAACTGGCGGATATTTCGTTGAGCGATCCGGAACTCGACGCCGAGCGAATTTTCTCCGTCGCGCAAGCGCATCGCGGACTGAAACTTGAAACTGAATTGCTCGACGATGTTGACCGGCTGCAAAAAAAGTATCCGCAAAGTTCCTGGACCGCGGATGCGCTATTCGGCCTGGGCAATTTTTATTGGGTGAATCTGGATCGCTCGCGCGCCACCGATTTTTATTCGCGTTCGCTGGCAGTTTCTCCGGATGGTAAAAATGCGTTCACCGCGGATTGGCGCGTGGCCTGGACCGCCTATCTGAATCGCACGTCTGAAGCCGCGGACATGCTTGAGGCCCACATTCGCCGTTACCCCAATTCCAGCTACGTGCAGGATGCCCTGTACTGGATCGGACGGGTGTACGAGCGTTCCGGAAATCTGGAGCTGGCGCGGAATTTTTATCTCGCGGACGCGAAACGTTTTCCTCTCACCTATTTTGGCGCTAGGGCCGCCGATCGCCTGCGGCCCGATCCAGAAGGAATTGGCGCAGCGCCGCTGACGATCACTGAAATTTCACTTCCGATTCCCGCAGCGCCGGGGCTCGCTCCGCTGGATCAACCGGTCGCCGCGGCGGCAACAGAGCGGCAAGCACGTGCGCGCGCGCTCAGCGAAATTGCATTCGATGCCTCGGCCGAACTGGAATATCGCGCGGCTTACGCATCCACGCATTCGCCCAAATTTTTGATTGATGCGGCAGGCGCCGCGATTGCCGCCGGTCATTACGGTGCGGGCATGGCCGCCGTGCGCCAGGCGATTCCTCAACTCGAAGCGCGAAGAATTACAGACGTGCCGAACGAAGCGTGGCGCGCTGCGTTTCCTCTGCCTTACGAAATTAATTTGCGCAGCGCCGCAGCCGTAAATCAGCTCGACCCAATGCTCGTAGCGGGACTCATCCGTCAGGAATCGGCATTCGATTGCAAAGCATTCTCACGTGCGGGAGCCGTGGGACTGATGCAAGTGGAGCCCAAGACGGCTCTGAAATTGGCACGCCAATTAAAAGTAAGATATGCGCGCGCCAGATTGACCGATCCGGGTTACAATTTGCAACTTGGTTCGCGCTACCTTGCCAATCTGATCCAGGCTTTTGGAACTCGGGAAGCTGCGCTGGCTGCGTACAACGCCGGCGAGGATCGTGTAGAGCAATGGACTGCCGGCCAGAATTATCTCGAGACAGCGGAGTTTGTCGAATCGATTCCGTTCACCGAGACAAGGGAGTACGTGCAAATCGTGATTCGTAACTCGGATGCATATCGTTCCATTTATGGTCCCTACACTTCGGGAGAGCGCGAGCAGACGCGCCTCTCGACGAGAGATACGATGAAAAACGTGGCAGCCCGTCCCATCGCCGCGAGCGAAGCACAACCCGCCGACCCGAGTGTAACCCGATGAGCGCCGGCGAAGCGTCAACCTCGCGCGCGGGCCACGCCGCCGCCCTCATTCAGAAAACGCTTTCCGCCAAGGCTGAGCGCTTCACCGAATCCGTGATCCGCGAAATGACGCGGCTTGCATTTCAGCATGACGCCGTGAACATGGCGCAGGGATTTCCCGATTTTCCCGCCTCCGCGGAAGTGAAGGAAGCGGCACGCCAGGCGATTTCCGACGACATCAATCAATACGCGATTACCTGGGGTGCCAAGGAATTGCGCGACGCGATTGCGCGAAAATTTGAGCGCACGCAGGGGATCAGCGTCGATCCGGAACGCGAAATCACCGTGACGTGCGGTTCCACGGAAGCCATGATGGCCACGATGATGGGCATCATCAATCCCGGCGATGAAGTCGTAATTTTTGAGCCGCATTATGAAAATTACGGCCCCGATGCGATTCTCTCTGGCGCCACGCCTCGCTTCGTGCAACTCCAGCCGCCGGATTGGAATTTCGACCGCGACGAATTGAAGCGCGCCTTTGGCCCCAAAACCAAAGCCATCATCTTGAACACGCCGAACAATCCCACCGGCAAAGTTTTTACGCGCGAAGAACTGGAATTTATACGCGATCTCTGCCTGCAGTGGAACGCCTACGCGGTAACGGACGAAATTTACGAGCACATTATTTACGACGGCACGAAGCACATTTCCATGGCCTCGCTCGATGGCATGCGCGACCGCACCATCACCATTAATGGCATGTCAAAAACATACAGCGTGACGGGATGGCGGGTGGGCTGGGCCATTGCTCCGCCGGAAGCTTCCGTTCCGATCCGCAAAGTGCATGATTTTTTGACGGTGGGAGCCGCAGCGCCGCTGCAACAGGCGGGCGCAGTCGCGCTCGAATTGCCGAACAGCTACTATGAGAAACTCGCGGAAATGTATCGTGTGAAGCGCGACCGCATGCTCGCCATACTCGAGAATGCCGGTTTCCGTTGCTTCAAGCCTTCCGGCGCGTACTACATCATGACGGACATTACGGACTTCGGTTATCCGGATGACCTGGCGTTCTCCCGCTTCCTTGTCGAGAAAATCGGGATTGCCGTCGTGCCCGGATCGAGCTTTTACGACGACCCGAAGATGGGCGCGCGCCAGGTTCGCTTCACTTTCTGCAAAAAGGAATCGACGCTCGCAGCCTGTGCGGAGAAGCTTTCGAAATTGCGTGCCGGAAAGAATCCAGCTCGTTCCTGAAGTCCAACTTTTAATTTTTCAACCTCGATGCGCGCGGACTTTTCGCGCGCATTTTTTTGCGTTCCACCGCAGGTTCAAGGTGAAGCGCGCCCAAAAACCTTGGCGCTGGCAAATGGGCAGATCTAGGCTGAATTGGCCGCTGCTGAATTCGTGGGATCTGCGTGACCGCTGTACGGAATTCTTACGATGATTTCTGTTCCTTCGCGATGCGATCCGATTTTCAATTCGCCGGATTGCTCCCGCACTCTTTCCTTCATGCTCAGCAATCCGACGCCGCCCTGCGCCTGGTTCTGCTCAAACGCTTCCAGCGTTTCGGCGGGAATTCCTCTGCCGTCGTCCTTCACTCGCAAGGTCACATACTTCGAGTCAATCAGCAACGCCACTTCCGCGGAACTACTCTTGGAATGCCGGTGAATATTATTCAGAGCTTCCTGCAACACTCGATACAGCGTAATCTCCAGGCCGCGCGGCAGCCTGCGTTCGGGTTGTTGGATGTTCGAGGAAACCGACAAGCCTGTGCGCTGCGCGAATCCATCAATGAGCCACTTCGCTGCGGACGAAAAACCGATTTCGTCCAGCAGCGGCGGATGGAACAAATAAGAGATCGTACGGGTCTGCGAGATAGCTTCATCCAGGAGTGCGGCCAGGTCGGAAGTTTGCGGCGACGGAGGTTGCCCCGGAAGCGGCTCTATCACCAGCATTTTCGCGGCGGCCAGCATCTGCCCAACACCATCATGGAGTTCGCGCGCAAACCTTCTGCGCTCCTCGTCCTGCACGCGCATAAGTTGCATGCTCAGCTTGCGCAGCTGATTTTCTGTTTCCGTGCGCTCGCGAAATTCGCAGTGAAGAAGGTAGTAGTGCAGCCAGAACATGAATGCGGAAAGAAGAAAGGATGCAGCCAGGACGCTGAGGATCGCCGCATATAATCTGTTGGACATGTGGGTGCGGTTCGCCAGAAGCACATCTTCGTTATGCTTCATGCGCTGCGTGATAGCGGCGGTATCGAATGCCGCCTTCGCCACCAGGGAATTAAGCTGCAACTCTTTTTCAGCGGTGACGAGATTTTGTCGTTTCAGCTCCACCAGTTGACGGGAAGGAGCTATCCGCTCGCGCGCGTTTGCTTCCAATTGATTGCACAAGCCCCGCTGCGTGGGGTTATCGCGAGTCAAATCCCGTACGTGAGCCAATGCGAGATCGATGCTGTCCACCGCATCCGTAAAGGCTTTCAGGGATGAAGGAGTTGGATTCTGGACATAAACAACGCGGTTTCGACCGACCTCGGCGAGGGACGACTCCAGATCCGCAACGGAGACTTGTACTTCATACGTGTGCCGAACCATCGTCTGCGCTTCATACAGCCTGTAAATTACAGAACCCGCAACTGCGCCTCCGACGCAGAGCAATAGCAATGCCAATGCGAAGGCAATTTTTGATTTTTGCTTCGACGACATTCACATGCTCCGGTTTGCTTGTAAAACGCTTGAATTTTATCACATCTCCGGGCGTGAGCTAACATCGGCGTTAGAGGAATTCGCTGCTCCAATCTTATATTGAAGCGTCATGCGCCGGTAAAGTATGGCCGCGGGGTGTCGCAAAACAGTACTACATACTTCCCCCTACGCTCGGCGTCTTCGGGACGCAATTCTTCGCTTGGATCTAAACCCTGATTTCTGCCCAGAGTTGCGGTGTTTATGGAAATCGAGACGAGGCAATTCGTGGCTATCCCCAGTAATGAACCTGCAACCGAACTGAAACGCTTTCTTGCCTCCCTCCAATTGCCTGCCTAAGCTGAGTAGGTAGTCTTAACGCACCGGCAAATCAAAGGACCTTTGGAAGGAACCATGCAAACCAATAATGATCTCCAGCGCGGCACCTCGCAGCAAGTCCCCAGTCCCTCCAATTCGATGGGGCGCTCGTCGTCTTACCTCGGAGCGGGATTGCAAATTAAAGGCGAAATCACCGGCAACGAAGACCTTAAGTTGGATAGCAAGGTGGATGGACTGATTTCCATCGGCGGCTTTCGGCTGACGATGGGTCCCGCGTCGCGCCTCGACGGAAACATCGTCGCGCGAGAAGCGGTGATCGCTGGCGAGGTGAACGGCGATATCAGCGCGTTCGATCGCATCGAAGTTGCCAAAAGCGCGTCGATCGTCGGCGACCTTTCCACGAGCAAAATACTGATTGAAGAAGGCGCGTATTTCAAAGGCGGCATCGAAATTGGCAAGTTCGGCGCACAAATCGGCACGGACCTGGATTCACTGTTAAAGGGCTCAAAAAGCGAAAAAGGGAAGTAGTCGGATCTATTTCGACGTCTCCCACGCCATGCATCGCGTTTTTCTCAGTGTTCCCAGAAACTCGCCGCATCCTCGTGACGAACCCCCGTGGTCCCCACCACGATTCCTGTGCTAGAATCCGGCGCGAACCCCGAGGAGAATCCGCATGGCCATGGAAGTCGATCTCATCCCGGAAGGCACGCTACTTCAGGGAAACGGAAATGGTGCCACGGTCGATATTCGCGAGAGCGCGACGCGCACATTTTATTGCACCATGCAGATCCGCGAGCAAATTGAGCAGGAATCGGTGGATGTTGCTGTGTGGGGCTCAGCGGATGGCGAGAATTGGGGCACTCTGCCGCTGCTCAAGCTGCCGCAGCAATTTTACCGGGGAGAGACGCGCGCTGTACTCGAATTGAGCTTCGCTCCAGAAGTGATTTTTATCCGCGCAGCCTGGGAACTGAATCGCTGGGGACGCGTTGCGCCGACTCCCATGTTTGTCTTGGGGTTACACCTGACGGAAGTGCCCGCCATGCCCATTCGCGCGCCCCAGAACCAGCCCGGCGCCATTGTCTAGTTTTTCCAGTACAGAGATTTCGGTCAGGTGTTTTAAATAAAGGGCAGGAAGTGATTATCGGTGACTACAGGCTTCCTGCCCCCCGAGTGGTCTTACCCAACAGACGGACGCGCCGGTTCCCGCGTTACAACTTTTTGAATATTTATTTTTAATGATTTCCTGCTGCCCTGGGTTACGCGACCCGGAGTCACTTGGTTGGGGGCGGCAAGGATGGCAGGTTCGCTGGCTTCTGCACGCTGGCAGGCGCTGAATCTTTATCCCCGCCGGTGTCCGTGTTTTCTTCGTCCTGATCGTCCTGCGATTTTTCGTCGTCGCTATCCGCCGAATCGCGCTTCGATTCGTTCAGAAAACTCTGCACGCGCTCCCGCGTTTTGCGTGCCTGTTCGGCCTCCGGATTATTCGGAGCCAATCGCAGGTATTCATCCAGGTCCTTGACAATGGAGGAATAGTCTTTCTTCTGAATGTGGATGTTCGCGAGCAGCAGGTAGACGGGAGGATTGTCCGGCATAATATCGCGCGCCTGCTCCGCGTTTTTTTCGGCTTCGTCCGATTGTTTCAGCGCGATAAGGGCGCGCGCCAGTTCGAACGGACCACGCCAGGAAGACTTGTCAGCCGCGACTCCCTTGCGCGCAATGGTTTCCGCTTCCGTGTAACGCTTGGTATCGGTCAGCAGGGCCGCGAGATTGAAAAACGCTTCCGCGTATTGACCGGAACTCAGTTCTATCGATTTCCGCAGCGCCTCCTCCGCCGCGCCCGTTTCGTGCAATGTCTGCAGCGCGGCGCCCTCCTCCGCATAAGCTTCGTAGTAGGACGGGAAATCCTTAATCGCCAATTGGAATTGGGTGATCGCCGCGCGATAATCCGACCTCATGTAAATCAGCGACAATCCCTTTTCGAATTCGTCATGGGCCTTGTGCGGAACGCTGAGCTGATGGGCAGAGATCGACAACTGCGACGCGACGGCCGCGGGTTTGCCGTACTTATTCAAACTGATGGACACTCCCATGTGGCTGGATCCGGACACCGATATCCGCTCCGTATATAACTCGTAATCTTTCACATTGATTTCCAGGATGTAGTCGCCGTTCCGAAGACCGTCGAATTCAAAATCGCCATTTCCGCGGGTGAAAGCGTCTTTCACGGTTTCACCCCTGGGCGTTTTCAGCGTCACCTGAACATTCTCGATGTCGTGATGGTCCACAGCGTCGCGCACATTGCCGCCAATACTAAAGATTTCGCGTCGCGATTGGGCGTTTCCGGGCAGTGCAATCAGAGCGGTAAGGAACAGCAGGGTCGGTAGCCGATGAAATGACATGCATCCTCCGAGCCGCGGGGGAATACCAGCCATTTTATCACGCTCGCCTTCGTAGAGGCCGCTCATTTTTTGAGCGGGCGAAATGGTTTGCATTCGACGAAATTCTGCAACGAGCATCAGAGCGTTTATGTAACGCGGGCTTCGGACTGCGGCGTTTAGGCCTTGCAAGTTCCAACCCTCGCAGGCTGAAGGCCGTCGCCACATAAACCGGATCCTTATTGTCCCAGATCTACAGTTTCCAGATAACGAGGCAGCGCCACTTTCCACTTGAGCGACGATTCGATTTTCGCCTTCAGCGCAGCGGAAGCCTGCGGTTCTCCGTGCGTCATGTACGTCTGCCGTGGAGGCGCAGGCATTCCGCCGAGCCAGCGCATGAGTTCACTTTGTCCCGCGTGCGCGGAAAATTGCCGCAGGTTGATCACTTCCGCGGCGATCGGAACGTCGTTTCCGTGAATGCGCAGAGTTTTCGCGCCATCTTCCAGCGCCCGTCCGCGCGTGCCCTCCGCCTGAAAACCCGCCAGCAGAATCGCGTTCTTCGGATTCGGAGCGAGCCTCGCAATGTGATGGAGGACGCGTCCGCCCGTAGCCATGCCACTGGCCGAGATAATTATTGCTGGCGTTTTCACGTCATTAATTTTTTTGGAATCGTCGACTGTTCGCATGTAGTGCACATTGTGTGCGTCGAGAGGATTGCCATTTTTTTCCTCGGCTGTAAATCTCGGGTCGTGATCTTCGTGGTGGCGCAAATAAATATCGGTCACGCTGATCGCCATAGGACTGTCCATGTACACGGGCAGATGCGGAATTCGGTTGGACGTTTCCAGCTTGCGAATCATGTAGAGCAGGGTTTGCGTGCGATCCACCGCAAAGGCAGGAATCACGACCTGGCCGCCGCGTTTCGCGACGCCATTTATCACCTCGGCAAGTGCATCTTCCGGGGCGCCCGCCGGATGCTCGCGGTCTCCATAGGTTGACTCGCACAGCAGCACATCACACGCGGGCGGAGGCTGCGGATCTTTTAAGATCGCATTGTTGTAGCGGCCCACGTCGCCCGAAAACAGCACTACAGTTTTCTTGCCGTTTTCCGTAATCGTCAGTTCCAGACTGGAGGAACCCACAATATGCCCTGCGTCGTGGGGCTTTACGCTAAATTGTGGAGAAATCGTAATCGACGCGGCGCGCGGAATTTCCTGCATCGCCTTCAGTACGGGCGCAACGTCTTCGCGCGTATAGAGCGGCAGAGGTTTTGCGTGTTTGCTGTAGCCGCCGCGTTCCGCCTTGTCCGCATCTTCTTCCTGTAGGTGGGCCGAGTCGGCCAGCAGGATGGTGCAAAGTTCGATCGTGGCGGCGTCCGCGAAAACGGGGCCCTGAAAACCATCGCGCACGAGTCGTGGCAGATAGCCGGTATGGTCCAGATGCGCGTGGGTCAGCAAACACCAGTCAAAGGTTGCCGGTCTTTCTGGAAGCGGGTTCCAGTTTCGCAGCCGCAATTCTTTTAATCCCTGAAATAAGCCGCAGTCGATCAGCAGCCGTTTGCCTTCCGCCTCGACGAGATATTTTGAGCCTGTGACGGTGCCTGCGGCACCCAGAAAAGTGAGTTTTGGCATGAGCGAGATTCTAATGGAAAATTCGGATTATCGGGGCGGAATCGATGATAACGGGTCGCTCAATACAGGGGTCACAGAGAAGAAAAGAGAGAAATGCGAAGAGTCCCGAGAGCGGTTCTGCATCCCAGTGGAATTTCTACGGGAGATTCGTTAAGATGCTTGAGGTCCGCCAAACCATCCGCAGATCGTTTGTTTTGTGACGGGCGTGTAGCTCAGCTGGGAGAGCGCATCCATGGCATGGATGAGGTCGCAGGTTCGATCCCTGTCACGTCCACCAAATCTTTAGTAGTCAAACGTTTGCGTAGCACAGGCACTCTTGCCTGTGCGAGCTTCGCAAAGTGCTCACACCAAGAGTGGCTGTGCTGCTGACTACTCCAGCACCTTCGCGGCGAAGGAATTCAATTCGTCGTCCTCTACGCTGTACGTAATTTCAATGGGGTTGCAGCACACTTCGCAATCTTCCACATAGGTCTGCCGGCGGACAGAAACATCGAGAACCATCGAAATTTCCTCTCCGCAATACGGGCAGAAAAAATAATGCTCCATGCGGCTATTAAACTACGCGCGCATGACGCTGAACAGAAGAATCTCCTGCATGATTTTGCGGTAAGGTCACGAAAAAAAACGGTCGCGCGTTGCAATGAACTTCTCGATTCGCCGCGCAATCCTAGTGGCACGGCATACCGTGCCACTGCTGGAAAAATTATTCTTCGACAATCAATTTTCCGGTCATGCGGTCATGCCCGTGCCCCATGCTGCATTGCACGGAACATTTAAAATCATAGATGCCGGCGTGCGCGGCTACAAATTCAATGGTGCGATCTTTGTGCTTCTCCACTTTGGCTTCATCCTGCGGACGGTCAAACACGAGTCCCGGCGGACCATCCTTGCTTGCGCCTTCTGGATATAAGTCAAGCTGCAGCCCGTGCGCGCGGTCCGCGCTGTGCAACTTGATCTGCACATGTTCGCCTGTCTTGGCGTGAATTTCGCTCGGAATAAATTCAAATGTTTTTGCCGTGACGTCGATGATATGCGGCGAGTTCGCCGCGCCGGAATCCTGCGGCCTCGCGACGATCGTTGCGACGGGAGATGCAATCAGAATAATCGCGATGAAGCTGACAATTTTTCCCATAGTTAGTTGATTTTCCAATCGGCATCGCATTAACAAAATAGTTCAGATGCCCGCGTGCAGGGGAGAGTTGTCACGCAAAGGTGCTCACGGAAAGTTCTAACTCTTGGATGCAATCGATTTTTTTGTAGAGAGGGAAGCCTCCGCAATCGCGTCGGCGAGCTTGTCCCATTTGAAGTTTTCGCCCTGTGGGACAGCAATGCCCTGTTCGGCAATCACCTGGGCCAACCACTCCTGTCGCCGCGATGTGGCGAGTGCTGTGAGCGGCTCCAGGCCCGCATCTACAACTGCTTGAGCGGCCTCGCGCATTTCCGCAGCGCGCCGTTTACCGTGTTCCGCCACCCGGCTGACCAGGTAATCCGGCAGTGCCGCGTCCCATCCCATTCCCGGATACGTAGCGGCGAGAGACTCAAGCACGAGCTTTTCCGCTCCGTACCGCCGCGCGGTGAACATGGATTCGACGGTGATTGCCTCCAGCCCTTTGATGATGATGCTCCTGCACATTTTTATCGCCGAGGCGACGCCCACCCGATCGCTGACGGGCGTGGCGTCCATTCCGATTCCATGCAATCGCGGGGCAATAGCAACTGCGTTCGGCCCTCCCAATAGCATCGGCGTCTTAATCCGCCGAGGCGCCACCGGAGCCATGACCGCCGCTTCGATGAATGTGGCGCCCGACGCGACCAGAGCGCCGGCAATTTCGCGCTTGGTTTCGGGCGAGACGGAATTAATGTCCAGATAGATTTGCCCAAGTCGCAGGAATGTCGCAGCTTGGACGGCAACGCTGGACGCAGAGGACGCAGTTACAGCTGAAATGACGAGGTCAGCATCGACGATAGCGGCCTCGAGCGTGTCACAGGCGCGAACCCTCCACCGCTCGGCCTTGCCGAGCGTTGTGGCGCGTGACGCTTCTGAGTTAAGCAAGATGTCATATACGCAAACACTAAATCCTGTATCCGCAAAGTCATAACCGAAGATCCCGCCCACTTCTCCAAATCCGATTAGGGCAATTTTGCGAATGGAATTCTTTTCCATGCCGGGCCTCGCTGCGCGGGAGATTCTTGAAATATTCTGGCCAAATGGTATCCCTGAAACTCCCATGTGTGAATCACATAGTTTCAAAACAGCCCAAGCCCGAATTAACCCCTTTCCGTCCAATCGGGTTCTACCACCCCTGTACCATTGCAAACCTGGTACTCGAAGAGCACAATATTGGGGTTGGGGGGAACCATTCTCCCCATCCGGTGTCTAAATCAATGAAGCGCTTACCAACCCCTGTCGTTTGGTTGAACTGGACTCCTTGCCAGGAGACCGTCGTAGGCGGCTTCAACGTCTGTTGCGCAAGACACATGGCGTTCGGCGCGTGTACGCCGCCGAAACGCTTGGCGCAAGCAGGCAGGAGAGGCGGCAAACGTGTCTGACTTGGCGCGCGTCCTTCCATGGTCGCAGGACGAAGCCGAGCTCGTGACGGAGCTGCAGGACGGTTCTGCCGCTGCGTTCGACTGGCTGGTAACCCACTACTCCGGCCCCGTGTACGGTCTCGTTGCGGGGATGGTCCCGGAATCCTGCGACGCCGCGGACATCACGCAGGATGTATTTCTGAAAGCCTTTCGCGGGATTCGAGGTTTCCGGCGCGGCAGTTCGCTGAAGACCTGGTTGTACCGGATCGCGATCCGCGAAGCGCTCAATCACCGGCGCTGGCTCTGGCGGCATCACCGGGAGCAGGATTCGATTGACGTGGAATCGATGGATGGTCAGTCGACACTGGAAATCGAAGACGAGCGTGGAACGCCCTTCGATCAGGCCGCGTCTCATGAAGTGCAGGAAGCGGTTCAGCAAGCACTGCTCAAGGTACCGGAAGTGTTTCGCAGCGCGGTAATCCTCAGAGATCTCGAAGGCATGTCGTATGAGGAAGTCGCCGAAGTTCTGACGGTCACCGTGGGCACAGTGAAATCGCGCATTTTGCGCGGACGTCGCATGTTGCGGGAAATTCTGGACCCACTTTTGCGAAGTCAGTCAGGCGCGGTAAATCCCGCCGCCGCGCCGCCAAAGAGAGAGTCTGTCATGCACTCCTCGCTGTTTTCTACCGAGGAAGACCACAAAGCCAGCCGGAAGGGCACAGCCGGTTGGGCGCGTCCAGGCACCACGGATAGCGCTGAGGGAGGTGTCTAGTGGACTGCGAAAAAATACGGGGATTGTTACCAGGTTATCTCGATGGAGCCATGCCGACCGGAACGTGGAAAGGCACACACCTTTCTGTGGGCCGCCATCTGGAAACTTGTGAGGATTGCCGGTACGAACTGAAAGCGTACCAGTCGATGTCCGCGATGATGTCTCGAATGAAGCATCCTGTGCCTCCTGCCGATTTGGCTTTGAAGATTCGTGTGGCCGCCGCACAGCGCCTTTCTGATCGCAACTGGTTGCATTACGTTCGCCGCACGCAGACTCGCGCGGAACTGGTGCTGAAAAATATTCTCGAACCTTTGGCCATTCCCGCGACCGGAGGATTTACGGTCGCGTTTATCGTGTTTGTGATTGTTTGCCAGTTGCTGGGAATTGGCGCGCCGCTGCGCGCGGGCTCGAATGATTCCCCGACGAATTTGCTGCAGCCTGCTCGTCTCGAAGCGTTAGCTCCGTTTCCGATTACCGGTCTCGAAGAATCCGGTCACGCGGGACCTCATGCTTTGCTAGTGGAAGCTACGATCAGCTCGCAGGGTGACGCCGTCAGTTATCGAATCCTTGCCGGACCGGACACGGAAATCGTGCGCCGTCAACTCGATCTCGTGCTCCTCTTTTCCCGTTTTCGCCCGGAGATGAGCTTCGGTCGATTCACCTCCAGTGGCCGGGTGGTCCTGAGCTTCAGCGACATCTCGATCCGCGGATAACTCAGCAGAAGTTAGGTTTTCCACAGAATGGTAACTTTTTACCCCTTTGGTGTGTACTTTTAATGCTCATTTTCATCCCCTTAGTACCCACGTACCATAGCCACTGAACTCTCGGAAGGGGGAAACTTGGTTTTTCTGAGGGTCACGCCTCCCCCTCCACGCGTGATAGCGCTCAGCTTAGGATTGTCATGACAACCATAACAACCAAAGATTCTGCTGAAGCCAAGAGTCTGGGTAAGCAGGGAACTCAGTCGCAGGTTCCCGCCGGAAAAAGCGCCGAGGGCGGGCGTTCCAATCCAGTGTGCCTGGAACTCGGCGTAACCATTCGCAGCCTGCCTACAGAGAATGGCGCCGCGACGAAACCCATCCGCGTCGAAGGCCGCACCGTCATTGTGTTCGATAATGGCGCTGTGTTGCGCTGCGCAGAGAATTTGCCCGTCGGACAATCTTTCATTCTTTCCAATCCAAATGAACACGACGTGGTTTGCATCGTCGTCGGCGGACGCAATCTTCCAAGCGTAAAGGGGTATGTGGAAGTCCAATTTACGGAGGCCGTAAAAGATTTTTGGGGCATCCATGACTCTGCGCCAACTCCTCCAGCTGTTGCGACGGTACCAGAGCCTCGCCGCGATGCAGCACAGCAAACGGCAGCGATCGGGACGCGAGTCGAATTGCCAGCCAAGAATCCGAACATGCAAGCTGGAAACGCTCCGTCGTTCGATGATATTGGGGGCTTGCTGAGCTCTCCGACAGCTCCAATCGTTCCGGAACGTAAAGCGCCGTCAGCCCCACCTTCCGAAAGAGCGGCCTCCACAGTTTCGTCTTACAGCCAGTCTGGAATCTCGACGCCGGGACTCGTAGCAAACATCACTTCCTCCGAAGCAGAGCAGCAAGAAGAAAAAAATGCCAAGCAAGCCGTAGCGGAAGCGTTATCGAATGCTTTAGCCAGCGGACCGATGGCAGTTGCAAATGCCGAAGTGAATCAGGTTCCGACTTCGAACGCGTTTGCGCGCAAGGGCTTGATGGCCTATGACCAGGGCGAGACCAAAGCCGCGTTCCTCGGCGGTCGAATGCCTATGATCGGAGGGGCGATCGCGCTGGTTCTGGTCGGAATTGGAGTAGGCGCGTTCGTCATGAACCGCGGCTCGAGCCCTGCTCCGGCTGCCGTAACCGCCGCTGTGACTGAGCCGGCGTCAACGCCTGCGTCAACGGCGTCCAGCAACCCTGGCCTTCCATCTGACTCGGCCGCCGGCACCAGCGAAGATACGGCACGCCTCTCAGCTCAAAATGCAGCCGTCGAACTCAACAATGGCGGAGCTTCACTCTCAGCAATTCCTGCGGTTGTTTCGAATTCTGGTTCCCACGATTCAAAGTTGGACAAGGAAGACTCGCGGGGGCCAGACAGTTCGGAAAAGTTGCGCACGCAATCCGCGGTTTCGGCTACCCGGCACCCATCAATTGCAAGTTTGAAAATGAGTGCTCCGAGTGCCCCGAAGCGAAAGCCCTCTGATCTGGGCGCGGGCGCCGCGTCCTTGACCGACATGGTTGCTGACCAGCCAGTAGCGAACGCCGGCCTGTTGACGGCTTCTGGCCGCACATCCATGCAGCCAGCGCCTCCTCCCGGAACTGTCCCGCCGGTGCCGGTGCCTGCGGCCGTCCAGCCGACTGCAGTGAAGACCGTGGCTCCCAGGCTAATTTCATCGGTCCATTTGAGCTATCCTGCATCCGCTAAACAGACGGGCATTCAGGGAACAGTCACCGTTATTGCCAGCGTGGATGCAAACGGCACCGTTTCCAGCGCGAAAGCCTTGAATGGCCCATTGCTCTTGCGGCAGTCCGCGGTGGATTCCGTAAAACAATGGAAGTACTCTCCGGGCTTAGCCGACGGTCGCCCTGTTGCCTCTCAAGTGACGGTATCCCTTGAGTTTAAATTGAATTAATTCCGCAGAAGTTTTCATTCCAAGCCGTTCCATCCACTACAATACTCGCAGGGACAACCTGCCGGCCTAAAGTACCCTCCAATTAAGATAAGAGAGGGTTTCTTGACTGCGTTGGCTCGGCCTTGTAAATTCAAGAATAGATGGACGCCCAATTGCAGTTAAATTTCAGAAGCCAGCGCACGTTACGGAATGCGTTTCTCGGGGCGATACTCGTGACGGCTGCGTGCGCAAGCGCCAATGCGCAAACTTCCCCGGTCGGCAAACCTGCGCCCGCTGACGAAGAATCCAGACGCGCGGTTTCGGTAGAATCGCACCGCCAGCTGTTTGCGGTGCTGTGCGCGCTCGATGCGGCCGGCTATGCTCCCGGTCCGGGTGCCGCTGCCGACACTCAGGGACGCATCCAGCTGCGCAAGCATATGCAGGACTTGCAAGGGCCCGCTGTAACGGCTCTACGCAAGTATTATGCGGAGCACGCGCTGGGCGATCCGTCCGCAACATTTTCGCGATTCGTCTCCTTCTCCCTAGTTACGGGTCCGCCGCCTGATTTTCCATTTTTGCTACGGCGCGACGATCTGCCGCCGGAGGCCTTAACCCTCGAAGGATTCAATCCGATCCTCGCCAATTTTTACAGCGAAGCAAAACTTGATGACATCTGGAAGCTGTACGCGCCGGAATATGAGCGCGACGTGGAAAGTTTGCGTGCACCGGTTTCCACTCTGGTCTACACCGCTTCCAACTATCTGCGCGAAATTGTGCGCTCTGGCACTGGCCGCACATTTTCTGTTTACGTAGAGCCCCTCGCCGGCGACAAAACTATTTTCAGAACATTTGGCGATCAATACGCACTGGTGGTTCGCCCCAGCACCGCGCCGCCGATGGACGATATCCGCCACGCGTTTTTGCATTTCCTTCTGGATCCCATCGCGATTCGTTATCGCGTCCAAGCGTCCAAAGCCGCGCCGCTTCTGGAATTCGCGGCGCGTGCTCCACAATTGCCGGTGGATTTGCGCGACGATTTAACCAGTTTTTTTGATGAGTGCCTCGTCCGCGCCGTCGAGTTGCGCCTGCGCCACCTGTCACCGGCGGAATTAGCAACGGCGATTGACCAGTCTGAGAGCAGTGGATACGTGATGGTGCGTCCGATTTATGCGGGTCTTTTGGGATTTGAAAAATCGGAACCTGCGATGGGGTATTACCTTCCGGATTTAATTAAGGGAATTAACGTGGAGGCGGAGCAGCGGCGCTTGCGCGACGTGAAATTTGAAGAGGCGGTCGCCGCGCCGGACGTCGCGCCGGAACGCAACGCTCGAGTGACTGCGCCTGCATCTGCCTCTACCGGCAATCCACTGGAAGACGATTTGGCCGAAGGACAGCGCCAGATTTCTGCCCGAAACGGCGCGGCTGCTGCTGCATCCTTCGGGAAGGTTCTGGCCGCGCATCCCGACGATGAACGTGCAACGTATGGCCTCGCCGTGGCTGCCGCTCTGCAAGGCAAGCCCGACCAGGCGCGCGAACTCTTCACAAAAGTGATTGACGCCGCGCAAAACCCGCTGGCCGGAACTGAAAAACATTCTGATCCGTCTAATCTTTCGTGGTCGCATATTTATCTTGGAAGAATGTACGATGTAGAAGGGAAGCGGAATCTTGCCGTGGTGGAATACAGAGCCGCGCTGGCCGTGAACGGTGCGCCGGATTCGGCGCGCACAGCGGCGCAACATGGAATCGATGTAGGGTACCGGCCGCAGACGCATGACCGTCCGCCGGATGGCAAGTCGTAATCATAGTCCTTCGCTGTTGCCGTGTTCTGGCCGTCGGAGGTGGGCGTGGGAGCTTTGGGTATCAGGCAATCCACTCGGAGAGTTCGATCGGTCTTCGAGAATTATTCTCATAGAGGAGAATTCAATCATGAAGTCAAAGTTGTTACTGTGGCCTGCCGCCGTGCTAGGTTTCGCGGTCGCTTTCTCAGCGGGCGCCGGCGTTGCCGGGGCTCAATACGGGTCATCGCCGTCGCCGGCGCCGTCGCCAGCGCAGAATACGCCGGCGCCGAAAGACTCGGGCAAGCCACAAAAAGTAAACAAGGCTGAAGAAGCCGCGTACAAAAATGTTCTGGCGGCGCAAGGCGGCGATCCTTCAGCCGAAATTCCGGTTGGCGAAGATTTCATTACCAAGTTTCCGACGAGCAGGTACGTCAACGGCGTGTACGGAATGCTGACGACCGCGTACTACTCGACCGGAAATACCGACAAGATGTTTGCGGCTGGCGCCAAAGCGTTGGAGCTGAATCCGGATAACGTCGACGTGCTGGCGCTGCTCGCCATGGCCATCCCGCGCCGCATGAAACCGGCGCAGCCGGATTTCAACGATCAGATCAAGAATGCCGAAAAGTATGCTCGCCACGCTATCGAATTGATGCCTTCACTCCCGAAGCCCCCAACGGTGGACGACGCTACGTTTGAAAAGGCTAAGAATGATAAACTCTCGCTGGCCCACAGCGGTTTGGGCTTGATTGACCTGAACGTAAAGAAAAATTACGAGGAAGCGCGCAACGAATTGACGCAGGCTGTGCAACTTGCGTCGAACCCGGACATGGTGGATTACTATCTGCTTGGCACCGCCGACGCACAAGCCAGTTACATGAACGGCGCGATTGCCGCGTATGATAAGTGCGCGCAAAGTGGGCCCCTGCAGGCGCAGTGTAAATCGCGGGAAGAAGCGGTGAAGAAAGACGCCGCCTCCGGGCAGAAGCTTAGCAGGGACTAAGCGGGAGACTATGGCCGTACTCGAGATCGCGGAGCTGGAGTCAGTTCTCGGACATTCATTCCGCGATCCTCGATGGCTGCTTCAATCATTGATGCATAGCTCGCGCCTCCCCGAACGAACGGAGGAAGAGCCCAGCGAGAGCAACGAAAAGCTGGAATTTCTCGGCGACGCAGTTCTGGAATTAGTGGTCAGCGAAGAACTGGTCCGTGAGTTTCCGGATTGGACCGAAGGGCAGCTCTCTAAAAGCAGGGCCCGCCTCGTGAACGCCACTGCAATTTCACTTTCCGCGCAGCGACTCGGCTTGGGAAAATATTTGCGTCTGGGCCGCGGCGAAGAAAAAACTGGAGGCCGCAACAAGCCTGCGCTTCTGGCGGATGCTTATGAAGCCTTGATTGCGGCGATTTATCTGGACGGCGGACTTGAGGCGGCAAAAGACTTCGTGAAGCGCACGCTGGTGGAAGGCGTGATGGCCGTGGAGGCCGAGCGCATCGGCCACACTGATCACAAATCGGAGCTTCAGGAGTTTCTACAGTCGCAAGGAATTTCAGCGGCGGGATACTACGTCATCGATGAGAGCGGCCCCGATCATCAGAAAATATTTCGCGTCGAAGTCAGGATCGGCGGGCGAGTCAACGCCATCGGGACCGGCAAAACAAAAAAAGAGGCGGAGCAGTCCGCAGCCATCGCCGCCCTGCTACAATTAAGTGCGAAAGAGAACTGAGGAGCGAAGTGTCGTCTGAATCCGCACAGGCCATGCAAGCGCGCGAAGCCGCCGCAGCGCAACGCGCGGAATCGCATCCCGCCACAGTCCGCGAATATATTGAATCCTTGCTGGTGACGGTGATTCTGGCGCTGTTCGGCACGACGTTTATTGTCCAGGCCTTCAAAATTCCTTCGCAATCCATGGAGCCGACGCTTCTGGTTGGCGATCATCTCCTGGTAAATAAATTTATTTTTGGCGGCCGCGGAAACTGGTACGACCATTTTCTGCCCTATCGTGAAATTCGCCGTGGAGACATTATCGTTTTCAAATTTCCCTTTCAAGATCATCCGCACTACGTAAAGCGCGTCATCGGAGTTCCTGGCGATCACGTGAAAATTGTGGATCAACAGGTTTATGTCAACGGCAAACGCACCGTTGAGCCTTATATCGTCCGCGATCCTACCGCCCCGTACGACCCGTTCGGGGATAATTTCCCTCCAAAGAGCCCGCAGTATTTGCAGGCCAACATGCAGCCCGAGTGGGCCGACGAGATTTTTCAATATATCCATGATGGCGAAATTGTGGTGCCCGCGCAAAAATATTTCGCGATGGGCGACAATCGCGACCACAGCTGGGACAGCCGCTTCTGGGGATTTGTCGACCGGGACGCTGTAATGGGGCGTCCCGTCGTGATTTATTGGTCCGTGATGGGAGACGAAGCACAGGATCGCAACGTCAACTCGTGGTTTTTTAATGTTCTGGATACGATTTTGCACATGCCTTCCCGTACGCGATGGTCGCGGATGCTGCATGAAGTTCACTGACGCAAGGCTTTTCTTCTTTCCCGCCTTTTGCAACAATTCCTGATTACGCGATGACCAAGCGAAACTGGCTGCGTGCAATTTTGATCGGCTGCGTGCTCCTCCTCGTGGCGAGCTTCGGATTTTCGCGCGCGTTGCGCACGGGGACCGTGCGGCGCTATTTGAATGCCCATCTCGCGACAAGCTTTGGCCGTCCGGTTGAGGTGTCCTGGTTCGATTTCAGTTTGCTGGACGGAGCGAGGATTGAAGCCCACTTCGTCAGCGTTGCGGACGACACGCGTTTCGGTAACGAATATTTTTTGCGAGCTGACACGCTTACCGCCGGCTTGCGCTGGACCAGTTTATTCGTGGGACGATTTGAGTTCGGCGCCGTCTCGCTGTCCCGCCCCAGCCTGAACCTGGCGCGTGATGCCGAGGGGCATTGGAATATTGAACGCTGGCTGCCGCCGGCATCGCAAGGCAATGATCGTGCGTCAAACGATCGACCAGGATTTGTGGGCCCCGTGCAGCCTTTGAGCGATGCGCATGCCTCACGCCCTTCACGAATCGAGGTGGACGGCGGACGAATTAATTTTAAGCAGGGGGACAGCAAAATTCCGTTTGCCTTCGTGGATGTGTCCGGTCGCGTTGAGCAAAATAGCTCTGGGCGCTGGCAACTTGATTTGGAAGCGCGGCCCATGCGCGCGGGCGTGGCGCTCCAGGATATCGGAACGGTTCGAGTACGCGGCTCCATCGCTGGAACGACTGCGCGTCTGCAGCCGGCGGACCTGAATTTTTCGTGGCGCGCTGCGTCAGTGGCGGACGCCCTGCGCCTTGTGCGCCAGGACGACTATGGAATGCGCGGGCTGCTATCCGTGGATCTGAATGCGCGCATCGCGCCCGCGCCGGCAACGCCAGCGCAGGACGAAAATTTGAGCGCGGCGCGGTGGTCCATTTCCGGCGTCGCGCGGCTGACCGGAATGCACGGATGGAGGCTCACCGAACGCGCGACCGATCCCGCGGCGAATCTTTCCATCGACATAAATTGGCGTCCGGGAGATTCGCACGCGGAAATTCGCAAGATGCTGGTGGAAATGCCCGCATCGAACGTGCAGGGTAGCGGCGATCTAGATTGGGCGCACGGAATTCGCCCGGATCTGGAATTTAAATCTTCGACGCTTGCGCTAGGCGACGTGCTTTCGTGGTATCGCGCTCTACAGCCCGGCGTTGCGGAAGATTTGCATGCCGATTGTCCGCTCGGCCTGGATGCGAAGCTCGCCGGATGGCCGCTGCAACTGCAGCAAGCTTCGATAAAAAGTGGGGGAGGCACAGTGTCGGCGAAATCGCTGCCCACGCTCTTGCAAATCGGCGCGATCAATGCGACGGCGGTGCGTGGCGGCCTCGAGTTCGGTCCGACGGAAGTAGCATTTTCTCCAGGGGCGGTCGTATCGCCCCGAGTCGCTATAGCTCATCCAGAAAAAAATCAGACGGTCAGCACGGATGCGCGCAATTCCTTGGTGTTGCGCGGCGGAATTTATCCCCAGAGTAGTAATACTTTGCGTTGGCCGCTCGACTGGAATTTTTCCGCCGACGGGGCCACTTCGCGCGTGCAGGATTGGCTCGCACTTTCCGCTGCACTCGCGCAAACGATGAATGCCGACTGGTCCGCGGAGGGCGGCGTCGCCATTAAACTGCGCGGCGCGCATCGTGCGGACTCCGCGCCAGTTCCGTGGCTCGGCACCATGGATTTTCTTGACTTGGACTGGCGGCCGACGTACGTCAATCAGCCGATGCACTTTTACAAAACCCACGTCGAGTTTACTCCTCTTCAACGAACCATCACTTTGTCCGCAGCCGACGCGTTTGGAAGCGCCTGGCACGGTACTGCGTCACGAAAATATTCGGACGAGCGATGGACATTCGATTTGTCCGCGGATCATCTCGACGCTGCGGAACTGGATCGCTGGCTCGGCCCGCGCGCTCGCCCTGGCTTCCTGGCGCGGCTCACCGGTACCAATTCGGTCGCGCCGGCCATTACACCTGTGGCCGATGCGGTCGTTGGCCAGATTTCCGCACATGGCCGGCTTCGCGTCGCTATGATCGATGTAGCGCCGCTGCAAATCGAAAAGTTTGACGGCGACGCGGAACTTACGGGGCGCGCCGTTCGCGTTCGCATGGGGCAGGCTGATTTTTTCGGTGGAAAAATTTCCGGCCTGTTTGACGCGCAGCTATTGCCGGATCCGTCCTACGACTTCCAAGGGCGCTTCGATCGCGTGGATCTCGGGCAGCTCGCCGGGGCCGTGCCTTTCTTAAAAGATCGCCTGGACGGAACGGCGTCGTCCAATCTCACGTTTTCTGCGCACGGCGTCGGGCGGCAGGACCTGGTGAGCTCCATGCAAGGGCAGGGAACTCTGGAAGGAAAAAATGTCGCGCTGCGAGGTATTAATCTCTCCGGCATATTCCCTGCTGCTGATCGAGCCGACTCTTCAGAGACCTTTTCCACCGTTCAAGGGACTTACAGAATCCTTGCCGGGGGAATCGATCTCTCCAATCTCGTGCTAGACGATGCGCGCGGAACCCTGCAGGCCGAAGGACGAATCGATTTTTCGCACGCGTTAAATATTCGGGTGCATTCCACGGTTATGCAGGCGTCCACCGCGCCAGCCTCTGGATCATCGCCGACGTATAATTTAGGCGGGACTATTGAGCTTCCCAAGCTTGTCCTTCCTTCCGCTGTACCAAAAGGACCGGCACGTCCCGGTCCCCGGTGACGCAGCTACGATTGCGCCTTTTCTTCGCCGCATGAATTAATGGCTTGCCAAGTGTTTCTGGTATAGACGGAGGTCGCCCGGGCCACCATCATGAATCGTGACTCGGAAAATTGCAGTTCGTCATCTTCAATGCGCGGCTATGGCGCTTCTGATGTTTTTAGCTCCGCGGATTTTATGGTCCCAATCGTCCTCAGCGGATAGGTCAGCTCCCGCCGAATCGGCGGCGGCCGTAGGAGTGCAGCCGCGCGGACTCGCTGCCAGCGACTTGCCCGACAAGCCCGAACCCGTGGAACAAAAGCAAAACGCCGTTCCGAACAAAAACAACAAAGACGACAACAAAGAAAATCAAAAAAGTACGGAAGGGGAACAGACCAAGCGGATGCTATGGGTGGTTCCGAATTTTGGCGCCGTGAATGCCGACACGCAGCTTCCTCCTATGTCCACGCGCGAAAAATTTTCGCTCGCCGCAAAAGACAGCGTGACGGATTATTCGTCCTATACGTGGGCCGGCATTCTCGCGGGGCAAGCTTACCTCCTGAATGCCGATCCTGAATTTGGACGTGGAGGCGCGGCGTACGGCCGCTACTACTGGCGAACTTTTGTCGACGGCGTTTCGGGCACGTTTTTTACGGAAGCGATCGTGCCCTCGATCCGTCACGAAGATCCTCGGTATTACACGTTGGGCAAAGGCGGCTTTCTTAAACGCACCGGCTACGCAATCTCGCGAGCGTTCGTTACTAAAATGGATAACGGCGATACTGGCTTCAACTGCTCGGAAGTGTGCGGCAACGCCCTGACAGCGGGACTGTCAAATGCCTATTATCCCGCACAGGAACGCGGGTTTAGCCAAACTGCCTATAATTTTGGCGAGCAGATGGAATCTGCTGTGCTGAATCATATCTTTCAGGAATTTTGGCCCGACATCAGAAAAACAGTTCTTCGCCAAAAAGATTGATTTTTTGCGGCAGAAGTACGACCGAATGTTAGTGGCCTGTCTTCTTCGGATTACGCTCTCCCCCACATTGCAAGCATTGCAACCCGCAAATTTGCATCATAGTATCGGACCGTGTTGACGAACCAAACTTCGGACCGCAACCAGCAGACAATTCGCCGGAGTCGCGCTGCACTCTCCTTGTGCCTGTTGATGATAGCTTTCGGCGCTCATGCGCAAACCAGCGATCAGAAACGCGCACCGGGTCCGCATGTCAAAAAGGGCGACGCAACTTCAACGCGCATTTCGCTCACTCCACGGTTTGTTCCCGGCCAGACCTTTCGTTATGAAATGGAATTTGAAACCAGGACCGACACGCGGCGTTCCGGACTCGGTACGGATCTGCAGGGACCCACGAGCCTTGTGGTCAACTGGAACGCTACCGTTCGAATGGATGTTTTGCCCGCGGATGCCAGCACTCCTGGCGGAATTCGCCTCCGCACGACATACGAAAAATCCGCCGCCACGGTGACCACGGATTCGTTCGACCCGGCGGCGGATGAGACTGCGAACCAATATAAAAAACTGGAAGGCAAGGTTGTGGAATTCACCCTCGATGCCGACCGAAAAGTAAAATCGGTGGCGGGGCTAGAAGGAATGGTCGACACGCAGAAAGCGTCTCAATCCGCGCACGACTGGATTTCTCAGTTAAGCGCCAGCGCAGGCGCTCCCTCCGGCGGCGTCACCCTGGGCCAATCCTGGATTTCCGATCAGCCCGCGGATTCCTTACCCATCGCTGGACTCTTATGGCGGACGAATTCTACATACATGCGCAATGAACCGTGCCACCCGGCAAATGCCGAAATTCCGCAATCCGCGGGCGCCGGGAATGTTGCATCAGCGCCGCTGCCCACGATGGATTGCGCGGTGATCCTCGCGAATTTGAATCTTCTGCGCGGAAAGGGGGCACGCAACGAAACGCCTGCCGATCTGCGGAATAATGGCGTGCAATCACAGGGCAAGTGGGAAGGTTCAGGACAAAGTTTATTGTATGTATCGCTCGGCACAGGAATGGTTGTGAGCGTCACGCAGACAGGATCAGAACAAATGGACGTGACGCTGACGAATAATCACAGCACGTCGCTGCATTACGCGGGAACGATCACGACGCGTTCGCAAGTCGCGCTGCTGGCGGATGACGCGCGCGGGAAGTGATTTTCGTGGCATAGGCTTTAGCCTGTGCGGGTTTACTCCATGCATGGGGCTAAAAATCGCACAGGCTGAAGCCTATGCCACTTAAACCTACTTCTGCGGTTGCATCGGCGGCGCCGCGGGGCGCGGTTCTGAAGATGACGGCACGATACTCTTGATCCGCAGATACGTCACCAGGTTTCCGTAAATTTCATTGTTGTGGCCGTAGTTCAAAATCAGGAGCGCCATGCGCAGGTTGCGCGTCTGCTTGCCGCTCTCCTGCGTGATGTCGATCGTCTCCAGGCCGGAGGCGTCAGTCAGCGCCGCATACGCAGTGTCACAATAAGCGAATGCGTCATTCAGCGCTTTCATCAATTCAGGTTTCGTCGCGAGCTTTTCCAGATCCATTCCGGCCGCTGGATTTTTTTCGCCCCTGGCCTGCGCACACCACAGATAATTAAATCGCGCTACGTGCCCCACCTGTTGCCCGAACGTGCGCACTTCTTCCTGCGGACCGGGACGCATGCCGTAGTTTTCCTCGGGCATTTTGTCGGCGGATTTTACGATGTTATTGCGGTTCATCGTGTAGGCATTGCGAAGCCACGTGGAAAGCGGATTCGCCGTAGCCGGCGGAGCGTTTTGCGCAGCGGCAGGCAACGCCAGCAAAGAACCGAACAGGAACAATGTAAAAATATTCTTCATCGTAGGTTGCTCCAGGGCAATAAAGGTTGGCTCGTTCGCGCGAGCCGCATCGCTAGCAAGTTTATATCAAAGTGTTTGGCGAAGTCCCGGGAAGTCGTATCATCGAGTCGGCGCTATGAACGTAATGTGTCGCGGTTGGGATCGCCGCAAGGTGAAAACTATGCGCAAAAATATTCTCTTGAGCCTTCTGTCGCTTTACGCCTTTCTGGTTTTCTTTTCAGCCGCGCCGTCGATGCACGCGCAGGACACAGGGAAAACAGGAGAAGTCCGCTTCACCGCGGACAATCAGGATGAGCGGGACGCGGGCGTGTGGATCGATGGAAAGTACGCGGGCTACGTGAAGGAACTCAAGGGCGACAGAAAAGTGATGCTTCCGGCGGGAGAGCATGAGATTTCGATTCGCCAGGCAGGGTTCAAAGAGCTGATGAAGAAAGTTGTTGTTGATCCCGAGCAGCCGCAAACTGTCGCCGTGGTTCTGGAAGAAAATCCCACGCTGACTTTCCCGGGCGCCGATGCAGCGGAACTGCGGCTGGATATTCGCCCGAAGCGTGCTGCCGTTTTTATGGATGAGCATTACATGGGTCACGGCAGCGATTTTGGCGGCAGGTTCCACTCGATGCTGGTTACTCCCGGCAAACACATTCTCAAAGTTACGCAGGACGGCTACGAGCCCTACGAAATGGAAATCGATCCGACTGCAAAAACAAAGACCGCCATGGTCATAAACTTGAAACCGAGCGACAAACCTGCCGCGCAGTGACGTCTTTCGTGGATTCAATTTGTTTTGCAGTCGCAGAAAAGCGCCCGCCCAAAAATCGGACGGCCGCGACGAAAGCCAAACTTGATACGACGAAGGTTTCGTAGCGGCATCTCCGTCCCATGCTTCCCGCGACGCAGATGGCGACTTAGTGTTTTTATGCCCACCGCTAACGCCTGACCCGAAATTTTGCGATCCACCCAAATGCGCTATAATAAGTGGTTCTGCGCTGCTCAAATAAAGGCGCCGTTCCGGACCTACACCATGAACTTCAAATTGATGAGCGATTACGAACCCCGCGGCGACCAGCCGGAGGCCGTAGAGCAGCTGACGCACGGCATCGAGGCCGGCGAAAAGCATCAGGTCTTGCTGGGCGTCACAGGCTCGGGAAAAACGTTCACCGCCGCGAAAGTAATCGAGCGTGAGAACCGTCCCGCCCTGGTTCTGGCGCACAACAAAACTCTGGCGGCGCAACTTTACAGCGAATTTAAAAGTTTCTTCCCGCAGAACGCCGTCGAATATTTCGTCAGTTATTACGATTTTTACCAGCCGGAAGCCTATATCCCCGCGTCGGACACGTACATCGAAAAGGAATCGACGATCAACGATGAGTTGGACAAGCTGCGTATGAGCGCAACGCGCTCTCTCTTTGAGCGCCGCGACGTCATCGTCGTCGCATCTGTCTCGTGCATCTACGGCATCGGCTCTCCAGAAGCCTACTTCGGAATGATTCTCCCTATCGAAAAGGGACAGAGCACGGCGCGTGAAGCCCTTCTGCGCAAACTCGTCGACATGCAATACCAGCGCGCCGAAGATTTACGCCGCGGCACATTTCGCGTGCGCGGCGACCGCCTGGAAATTTATCCGCCCTACGAAGACAACGCTTACGCCGTGGAACTCTGGGGCGCGCAAGTCGACAGCATTCGCCAGATCGATCCGCTGACGGGCGCCGTGCGCTCCGGACAAAACGATTTGCCAAAAATTACGATCTATCCGAAATCGCATTACGTGATGCCTTCGGCGCAGCGCGAACGCGCGATCACCACAATTCTCGAAGAACTCGACTGGTGGGTGCCGGAGCTGAAAAAGCAGGGTAAATACGCGGAGGCGCAGCGTGTATGGCAGCGCACCATGTTCGACATTGAAATGATGCGCACCATCGGCTACTGCCACGGCATCGAAAATTATTCGCGCCACATGTCCGGCCGCTTGCCCGGTGAAGCGCCGCCCACGCTGCTCGATTATTTCCCTGACGATTATTTGCTGTTCATCGACGAATCGCACCAGACCATTCCGCAGCTTCATGCGATGTATCACGGCGACCGTTCGCGCAAACAAACGCTGGTGAATTACGGATTCCGCATGCCGTCGGCGCTGGATAACCGCCCGCTGAATTTTGAGGAATTCGAGCATCGCACCGGCCAGATTGTCTATGTTTCGGCGACGCCAGGACCATACGAACTCACGCGTTCCGCAGGCGTCGTGGTCGAGCAGGTGATTCGTCCCACCGGCCTCGTCGACCCGCAAATCGAAATTCGTCCGGTGAAGGGACAAGTGGACGACTTGCTGGAAGAAATTCGCAAACGCGCCGAACGCAACGAACGCGTGCTGGTGACCACGCTGACGAAACGGATGTCCGAAGACCTTGCCGAATATTTTACGGAGACCGGCGTCCGCTGCCGCTACATGCATTCGGAAATCGACACGCTGGAGCGCGTGCGCATCTTGCGTGATCTACGCCGCGGCGAATTCGATGTGCTGATCGGCATTAACCTGTTGCGCGAAGGCCTCGATCTTCCCGAAGTGTCGCTTGTCGCAATCCTCGACGCGGACAAGGAAGGCTACCTGCGCAGCGCCACTGCGCTGATCCAAACAATTGGCCGCTGCGCGCGTCACGTGGAAGGCCGCGCCATTTTGTATGCCGACCGCATCACCGGCTCCATGGCGCAGGCCATCGAAGAAACCAACAGGCGCCGCGCGAAACAAGTGGCCTACAACGACGCGAACGGAATCACGCCGCAATCCATCATCCGTTCCGTGGACATGAAGTTGGCTGCCATCGTCGAAGCCGACTACGTCACCGTGCCCGCCGACGACTTTGACGACGCGACGATCACAAGCGAAGCGAAGCTGGGCGAAGTCCTCGCGCAGCTCGAAGTACAGATGCGCGAAGCCGCGAAAAAGTTTGAGTTTGAGCGCGCCGCCGCGCTACGCGACCGCATCCGCTCGCTAAAGCAACGCGACATCTCCGGTTTTTTCTCCGCCGTGAACGAACCATCCGCTGCGGATTGAGGATGCTCTACCAATAAGCCGGGTACCAGGCGATGGCACTGCCCAACAAAGGGTCGCTTGGCGATGCTAATCCAGGAAACGGAAAGAACTGAGACATTCCTCCAGCCTTTTTTCACACAGACGGAGCCGTTAAAATGAGTTGCAGGATCCAGTTAGCTAAGCTAACATGACTTAGCTGAGGAGCGGGTATGTCCACCGTAACAGTTCACCAAGCCAAAACAAATCTCTCCAAATTGATCGAGCGAGCCTCGCGGGGCGAAGAGATCATCATTGCCCGGGGCTCAAAGCCTGTAGCCAAGCTCGTTCCCGTCGGAGCGGTAAACGGGAAACGCCAGCCGGGCTCCTGGAAGGGTAAGTTTGTTCTTGGCCCCGAATTCTTCGAGCCCATGTCTGAAGCCGAACTCGCGGATTGGGAGTAGTGCAATTGCGTGTGCTCCTCGATTCCCACACATTGCTATGGTGGATTCTTGACCATCCAGCCCTTACCCCGACGGCTCGAGAAGCGATCTCTGACACAGGCAATTCGGTCCTGGTCAGTGCTGCTTCGGCTTGGGAGATTGCGATTAAGTTTCGGGCGGGAAAGTTGCCCGAGGCCGCCGGACTGGTCACAAACTTTCCCAGCGAGATTGAGAATGAAGGTTTTGAACTGCTTCCGATATCGGCGGAGCATGCCATTCGAGCCGGGCTACTTCCGGTTTCCCACAAGGACCCTTTTGACCGCATGCTAATTGCACAAGCTCAGGCGGAAAACACGCCGATCCTCAGTAACGAAACAATATTTGAAAGCTACGGTGTCAGACGGTTGTGGTAGGACAGACTTCAGTCTGTCTTCTTTCGGTGAGAGACAGGCTACAAATCTCGTTCGCTGAAGTGGTATACGGCGATGCCGAGCGCGATGAACAGATACACGCACGCGTAGCCGATCATCGCGGCGCTGGGAATGGAAATATCGGAAAAGATCGAAAACTGTAAGGAGGCTGAAAGGGGCGATTCCATTTCAAAAGCGGCGCGGCGCCACACCGCTTCGCTGGGCATCAGCAGGCTGGAAACAATTCCCACCATCGCCAGGCGCGAGCCTTCCGTGAAGCCACTCATCTGCTCGAGCCAGCCGCCGAGGAACGCCACGCCCAACATGCCCAAGGTAATCACGCCGCTCGTAAGCGTCGAAAACCAGGTGCCGAACATAAACGTAACGGAAAGCGCGACCACGCATTCCAGGAAAACCAGCGAACCCCCGTGCAGTGGATTTCGCGCCATCACGCCGCCGATGTAATAGCCCTCGGCAATCGTGCCGCCGAACATCAGCGCTACGTACACGCCGGACATGGCCACGAATCCCAGCCATTTCCCGATTAAAATTTGCCAGCGCGCCATTGGCTTTGTGGCAATCGCGTGAATCGTTCCCGAAGTAATTTCGCCGGAAATCGTGTCAACGGACGTGAGTGTGGTCATTACCACGGCAAGCAGATCGACCGTGTACAGGCCGATCATCAGCATCGCGCTCACGACCTGGTAGCGCAAAAAGGGAGGCACGCCGGAGTTGCGAAAATCGCCGACCTGTAAACGCAATCCAATGCCGAATACCAGAAGGAACCCCACGCCGGCGAGCAATGCGGTCCACAGAATTTTTTTGCGCGCCGCTTCGCGAAACGTGATGCCCGCCATGATCCATACGCCCACTAGAGTCCCCTATCCTCGCCCATCACGTTGATAAATAATTCTTCAAGTGACAGGCGCTGCGGTGTGAACTGGAATACCTCGGCGCCAGACCCAACGAGAAATCTCAAAATGTCCGGAAGATTTTCGCGTGAAGAAACCGTCATCGTCAGGCGGTCGTCGTCGACTTCCACGGAATCGCCCCAGCGCGAAAGACCGGCGATGCATTCCGCGGTCAGCTTGCGCGCGCGCACATTCACGCGGGCCGCTTCTTCCTGCTGCTTTCGCAGGTCGCGGCTGGTCACTACTTCGCCTTCGCGGATGAACACGACTTCGTCGCAGGTGATTTCGATTTCACTGAGGATGTGCGAATTCAAGAACACGGTTGCGCCGCGGTCCCGTTGGGCGCGAATGATATCGCGCACCATTCGCCGCCCCAAGGGATCGAGTCCGGAAGTCGGCTCATCCAGAAAAATAATATCCGGCTCGTGCACCAGCGCCTGTGCGAGGCCCGCGCGCTGCAGCATGCCTTTGGAAAAATTCTGCAATCGCTTGTTGATGTGCGGCGTAAGCCCCACCATATCGATCAGCATCGGCACGCGCTGCGTCAGCACGGCGCTGGAAACTCCGCACAGGCGTCCGTGCAGGTGAATCAGTTCGGCGGGCGTAAGCCATTCATAAAAGCGGAAATTTTCCGGAAGGAAACCAACTTTTCTGCGGGCTTCCACGTCTCCGGCAGGCATGCCCAAAACGTAAGCCTCGCCGCTCGTGGCCGTGGCCAGTCCCAGCAGCATTTTGATCGACGTGCTTTTGCCCGCGCCGTTCGGGCCAAGGAAACCAAAGATTTCGCCCTTGCGCACGCTCAAGGTCAAATCGCGCACGGCGACTTTTTCCCCGAAAACTTTGCGCAAATGTTTGATTTCTATTGCGAACTGTTCGAGTTCGGACAGTGTCGGCTCCTGGACGCAGTCGTTGCTTTTTTCGTGCTCATTTTCGACCTGCGGCACACGACGTTCGGATGAAGATCCATAGTCGGGTAGCACAGCCACTCCTGGCTGTGTGCATTTCGCAAAACCAACACAGGCAAGAGTGCCTGTGCTATTCAACCGAGTCCGCAAATGCATAACTCTTTACTTTAGCGAATCAGCCAAGGGTATCGCTTGTCCCGAGTCGCCGAACCCTGTCAGCGAATATACGATTCCGTTTTTTGTCCAGATGAGCGCATAGCCCGGGCCGCGCCGCCCAGCCATCGTGAGCAGGGTGCCGCTCGTCCCGTCAACCTTCACCACTTGATATGAGCGCAACGCGCGCGGCACGGCGAGCGTAAGAGTGGCTTTCCAGTCAATCGTGTGCAGAAAATCGCTCGCCTGCGTCGGCGTCATTCCCGCGGTCTCCAGTCCGATTTCCGCGAGACCGCCAACGTCGAGTCCCGAGGGAACGTTGACAATCGGGTCGGGTCCTTCACGCAAGCGCACACAATCGCTGAACTGCGTCGTCGTTGGCGTAGGTCCGGTGAGGTTGTCGGCAACCACCTGCCCCGCGGTCGTTGGGCCGGGGCACGTGCCGTACTGCACTTGCACCGACCGCGGAACCTGCACGGCGACCGTCGCGCCGTCGATGGACTGCGGCAGCGCGATTTCCGAATGGCCCGCTTCCGT
Source organism: Candidatus Acidiferrales bacterium (assembly GCA_035696345.1). Classification (GTDB taxonomy): domain Bacteria; phylum Acidobacteriota; class Terriglobia; order Acidiferrales; family UBA7541; genus Palsa-360. Next base: position 12,484 of record DASRQU010000063.1, on the reverse strand, counting down.
GGCAATTGCCTGCAGACGCGCGCGGTCCACGAGCACATTAATTTTATGCTGGCCTCCAACCACGATTTGCGGCGCGTCTTTTCGCGCGCCCAGCAATTGCACATCGAAGCCGGCCATTTGTTTGGCGCTCGCGATGTCGCTGACGTTGTGGTCCTCTTCGTTCGTTTCCACCTGAACTTTGTCCGAAATCATCTGCGTGACCATCTGGTGCAGGTTGGGGTTCGAGTTCGGGTCGACGTAAGACGAGAAATCGGCGTTTACGGTCTGGACTTTTTGCATGCGCAACGATTGCAGAGATTTCAGCGCCGCGTTTCTGGCTACTGGAATGCTCACGATTCCCACGATAATCACTACGACGATAAAAACCAGCCATATACCCTTGTTCGTTGAAGCGGCTGTCGACATTTGGAACCTCTTTCTAATAAACGAAGCTGCAGAAAAATTGTAGTTTCGAACCATTCGAAGTTAGCAAACAAATCTGAAATTTACATGAAGGGTTTAACTTGCGCGGGTTTCAGCCTGTGGGGTAGTCCTTGCAAGGCCCGACCTCCGCAGGCTGAAGCTCGCGCGACTTAAACCATCCCTTTGCGCAGTTCATCCAGGGGATAAAACGTATCCCGCCATTCCACGCCGCCGCGACGAAGAGTGACGGTTGCCGAGCGGCCTATCATCCAGCAAAACAACAGCGCGCCCAGGGGATGCGTGAAGCCGTAAAGGGGCGAAGCATCCGTGGACCAGATCATCGCTGCGTGAATTATGACAATCGCGGCAGCCGCAACTCCCGCAAAAACTCGTGCCGAGCCCGAAGCAAACGCGAGGCCCAGAAATGGGCAGACACTCATGATGACAGACAGGAGCATGGCAGCCACGGCAAAAAACGCGTTGTAATGAACCGCAGCAAACATGTTTTTGGTAACGCCGCGAATTACGTTGTGTACTCCGGTGTGCCAGCGGACGCGCACCAGGTCCTGCGCAACGGCCACTGCAGAGCGACCGCCCGCCATCTTCATCAACTTTCCAAGTTTCATATCTTCAATCACTTCCATGCGCAAACGGGAGTGGCCACCGCTTCTTTCGTAGGTCGATCGGCGCACCATCTGGAAGGCGCCAATGCCCACATAGCGCGAGGAACGCGGATTTGAGGCCAGCCACGGTTCATTTCCAAAAACAAATCCCAGACCAAAATAAGAAATTGCCGTGATTTCCCAAAAACCGAGCATCTCCACTGCGGTCAGCAGCGTCAAATGGTCCAGGTTGCGTTCCGCGGCAAGGGCTACCGACCGTCGCAAAACGTCGGGGGCGAAATGAACGTCCGCATCTGTAAAAATAATCCAGTCGCCCCGTGATTTTTTGAAGCCTTCGACCAGCGCGTGGGGTTTTCCCAGCCATCCGGTTGGCAAGATTTTTATATTCGCCACGGTGAGGTTTGAATGAGATTGCTCAAGTTCGTGTAGGATAGAGGGAGTGGCGTCGGCGGAACGATCGTTTACTGCAATGACCTCGAACCGAGGGTAATCCTGAGCCAACAAAGTTTGGATCGCCGCGGGCATTTTTTCGGCCTCATCGCGCGCTGCGAAAATAATCGACACTAGCGGTGCGTCCTCCGAAATTTTTGGGGGAGTATCCGACAGCCAGGGCAGGCGAGCCATTCCAATACCGGCCCGGAAGCCCTGAACAATCCATAGGGATGCAATGAGACCGAATAAAATTGTCCAGAAGATATGCAAATGTAAGTGTCCGCGGCGACTTGCGCATTGAATGATGCGCATTGAATGATGCGGATAGAATGCTAACACACCGATGCCAATGACAGTATCCATCGTGGGAACTGGACGCGTGGCGAGGGCTCTCGGCCGCCGCTTGCGCGAGCTCGGATGGAGCGTTGGGGCAGTCACGGGAAGATCGCTGGCTTCGGCGCGCGCAGCCGTGCACGCGATCGGCGGCGGGCAGGCATTCGGCGAACCCACTCCTAAAATTTTAAACTCCAATCTAATTCTCATCGCCACTCCGGACAGTGCCATTTCGGCGGTGGCTAAAAATCTTGCTGAAATCGGCGGTGGAAGTTGGCGTGGAAAGATTGTGCTGCACACGAGTGGCGCGCTTGATGCCACCGTCTTGGAACCGCTTGCCGTTCTGGGCGCATCCGCCGGATCCATGCATCCCATTCAAACGTTTTCCGATCAAAACATCCCGGACCTGTCGCAAATTCTTTTCGGAATTGACGGCTCTCCCGCCGCCGTGCAGATGGCCAGAAAAATAATCCGCCAGATGGACGGTGTCGCCGTGCGCTTGTCTGGACCAAACAAGGCGGCGTATCATGCGGCTGGGATATTTGCCTGCGGTTTTGTTCTGGTGTTGATGGAAACGGGAACGCGCCTGCTGATGTCCCAGGGTTTCAAGCGGCGTCAGGCGCTGCGTGCGCTTTTGCCGCTGGCGCGGCAGACGCTGGATAATCTGGAACGAGTCGGACCGCACGCCGCCTGGACGGGCCCGTTGTCGAGGGGCGATTTCTCGACGGTCGCGCGGCACGTACACGCATTGGCATCTCAGGATGCGGGCGCGGAATACATGGAGGCTTATGAAGTGCTTTCAAAGCTGACGGCTAACTTGCTTTCGTCGCCGAATGGCACAATGCTGAGGCATCTCGAAGAAATTTTTGCTGCCGCCGAAGTTTTGAAATAGAAACGAATGTGACCATTTATTTTTCTTTCGTCGCTTGCCTCGTCGTATCAATTTTCGGTTTGGGGGATTCTTGACACAGCTGAACATACCAATTGAAAACATGACGTTGCCGAACGGGCTGCGCGTGGTGATTTCGCCGGACCGCACAGCACCCGTGGCGACGGTTGGCGTCTACTACAACATCGGTTTTCGCATTGAGCCGCATGGTCGAAGCGGCTTCGCGCATTTGTTCGAGCACATGATGTTTCAGGGCTCGGCGAATGCCGGAAAAATGGTGCACATCAAGCTCGTGAATTCTTCGGGCGGCGTGCTGAACGGCTCGACGCATTACGACGTCACAAATTATTACGAATCCGTTCCGTCAAACGCGCTCGAGCGCGTGCTGTGGCTTGAAGCCGATCGCATGCGCGCTTTAAAAGTGGACGACGAAAATTTGCGCAATCAGCGGGACGTGGTGAAAGAAGAAGTCCGCGTCAACGTGCTCAACCAGCCTTACGGCGGGTTTCCGTGGCTGGACATGCCTCCGATCGCCTACCGCAATTGGGCCAACGCGCATAATTTTTATGGCGATTTTGACGACCTCGACGCGGCGAACCTGGAAGACGTGCAGAAATTTTTCAAAACGTATTACGCACCATCGAACGCCGTGCTGCTGATTCTCGGTGACGTCGACGCCGACGAAGCGATCAAGTTAGCCGAACGCTACTTTGCTTCGATCCCTTCGGGGCCGCAGCCTGCTCCCGCCGACATTGACGAACCGCCGCAACTGGAAGAGCGCCGCGGCGTGGTGGAAGAAAAATTTGGCACGTTGCCGGGCGTGGCCATCGGATACCAGGCGCCGCGCCGGCTCACGCCGGAATGGTATGCCGCCGCGATGCTCGATCACTCGCTGCACGGCGGGCGCGCGGGCCGCGTGTATCGCAATATGGTTTTGGAAAAGCAGATTGCAGTAGACGCGGAAGGCGGCATTCACTATCCGGTCGGCGATCTGTTTGACTACAACGGTCCGACGCTGATGGTGACGCGCATGCTCCACAAGCCGGAATATTCGGTGGACCAAACAATCGCCGCCTATGACGAAATCCTGGATGAGATGAAAGAAAAGGGAATTACAGCCGATGAACTGGAGCCGATCAAAGTGAAATTCCGCTCCAATTATTTTTCCATGCTGGAGGGCGGACACGGTCCATCCATTCCGCGATATGGACTGATGCACCTGCTCGCGTGCTTCACTTTGTTCGATAATCAGCCGGATCTCGTGAACACGGTTCTCGGCGGCTTCATGGAAGTCAGTCCGGAAGCTGTGCAATCCGTTGCCCAGAAACTATTAAAGCGCCACAACCGCTCCATCGCAATTCGCCAGCCGGCGACGAAAGGGGCGGTCTAATGTCTTTGGCGCCTGGTTCCGAACTGCACTCCGCGATTCCGCGGCTTGCCCAAGCCCGCCCCGTGATCTGGCCGGCGCGCGTGCATAAAACTCTTTCGAATGGCCTCGAAATCGTTCTGGTCGAATCGCACACGATTCCCAAATTCACGGGCGAGCTTTTCTTTCGAAGCGGAAATGCGATGACCGCCGCCACCGCGCCCGGCCTGGGTGACATGACCGCTACACTCGTACGTACGGGCACTACGGAGCGCACCAGCCGCGAGATCGAGGAAGACTTGCGCCGTATGGGTTCTGACCTTCATTCGGGCGCTGGCGCGGATACCAGCGTGATTTCCTTTGGCGGCCTCGCTGACTTTTCGAACGATTTACTGGAACTCGTTTCTGAGTTGGCGCAGCACGCCGCATTTCCGGCGGAAGAATTCGAACGCGAACGGCGACAGCTCATCGAGGGTTTGCGCATTGAGCGCACCACGCCGGGCTTTCTGGCTGGAGAGCGCCTGCGCCGCGTGCTGTTCGGTTCCCATCCGTATGGCACGATTTCGCCGACGGAAGAGCAAGTTACGAAATACCGTCTCGAACAACTCGTGGAGTATTACAAGAAGTTTTACCGGCCCGGAAACGCGCTGCTCGCGATGGTGGGTGATTTTGAGCCGCAGAACATGCTAGAGCAAGCTGAGAAAATTTTCGGCTCGTGGGAATCCGGGCCGGGGGAGAAGGCGCCCAATCCGCCGCTGCCGGAAATTCCGGAGCGCCGCTTATTTCTCGTTCACCTGCCGGGATCGGTGCAGACGCAGATTTTGCTGGGCAATCGCGCCATCACCAGAAAACATCCGGACTGGTTGAAACTCACGCTGGCGAATTCGATTTATGGCGGCGCATTTAATTCGCGCCTCGTGATGAATATTCGTGAAGAAAAAGGCTACACGTACAGCCCGCGCAGCGGCATGCATTCGCTGCGGCAGCATGGATATTTCACCATCGGCGCGGCGGTGCGCAATGACGTGGTGGGCGCGGCGCTGAAGGAAATTTTCTATGAGGTGGACCGCATGCGCGAAACTCCGGTCGGCGAAAGCGAACTGGACGACGCGCGCGTCTACATGACCGGCGTATTTTCGCTGGGTCTTGCCACGCAGGACGGCCTTGCCGGGCAGCTTGCGACGGCCACGCTCGAAAAATTGCCGGAAGATTATCTGGAGACGTACCGCGAGCGCATTCTGGCGCTGACGGCGACGGATGTGCTGGACGCGGCGCAAAAATATTTCGATTCCGCGCACGCGCAGATCGTGATTGTAGGCGACCGCGCGCAGATGGAATCGCAGCTCGCACCGTACGGCACGCCCGAGGTGTATGACGCGCAAGGAAACCGGATTTAAGTAGGACGGGCTTGAGCCTGTCTGGTTTTGAATTTTGCCGTGGGAGATAAAAGTCAAAAGAAGACAGGCTGAAGCCTGTCCTACTGGAGGTCGAACTTATGACCGCACGGCGTGTTGTGATCCGCGCTTTGTTGCTCGGCCTCGCTATCGTCTTCGGTGTGCATTCAGCGGTACTCGCCGAAAAAAATCCTCCCTCCAAGCCTATCGATTTAAATGTTGCGAACATCAAAGAGCTGCAGGAATTGCCGGGCATTGGCGCGGTGACGGCGCAAAGAATTATTGACCTGCGGCAGAAGAGTGGGCGGTTTCGTCGCGTGGAAGATCTGCTCGCCGTGCGCGGTATCAGTCCGAAGAAGCTGGACGCAATGCGCAAATACGTTACGGTTTCGGCGGCGCCTGCGGCTGTGACTCCTGCTAAGAAACCTGTTCCTCCGGCTAAGAACAGCAGTTCTTGCTCCGGCTGCAGCACGCCCAACAATAAATGATTCTGTGATTCCTCGCTTCGCTCCGAACGACAGTAGGCCAAAGGTTTGGTTTTAAGTAGCACAGTCTCTCAGCCGGTGGGGTTGGGACTTGCAAGGCCTAAGTTCCACAGGCTGAGAGCCTGTGCTACTTAAAGGCTCTGGTGCGTGGGCTTTTTGGCGGTGCGCAGGGGAACTTGATCCTGAATCGTCAGGCCGTAGCCTTCTAGGGCTACTACTTTTTTCGGGTGGTTGGTCAACACGCGCAGGTTTTTCAAGCCCAGATCAATCAAGATTTGCGCGCCGATGCCGCTTTCATGCTGCAGCATGCGCTGCCGTGCGAGGTCGATATCCAGTTGGCCGCGCGAGTGGTATTTCACTCGCGGCAGAGCACCGGGAGCGGGAGCGGCGGCATCGATGCCAAAACCTCTGCCCGTGTGATGCAGGTAAACAAAGACGCCGCGGTTTTCGCCGACGATAGCTTCGAGCGATTGCTCGATCAGGTCATGGCAATCGCATTCCGTGGATGCAAAGACATCGCCTGTCAGGCAATGCGAATGGACGCGCACAAGAGGCGGCCCACCGGCAAGGTCGCCGCGTACGAGCGCGATGTGCTGCTCGCGGTCCACGTCTGAAGCGTAAACGATCATGCGGAAATCTCCGTAACGCGTGGGCAGCGCGGCTTCGGCCACGCGCCGCACATAGCGTTCATTGCGCATGCGATAGCGAATCAATTCGGCGACGGTCAACAGCTTCAGGCCGTGCTCGCGGCAAAATTCGGCGAGCTGCGGCAGGCGCGCCATCGTTCCGTCGTCATTCATAATTTCGCAGATCACCCCGGCGGGAGTCATGCCCGCGATGCGCGCCAAATCCACCGACGCTTCCGTCTGGCCCGCACGCACCAGCACGCCGCCATTTCGCGCGCGCAACGGGAAAACGTGGCCGGGACGTGCGAGGTCTGTGGGGCGAGACGCCGGATCAATCGCGGCCAAAATTGTAATCGCTCGATCCGCGGCGCTAATGCCAGTGGTTGTACCGCGCCGCGCGTCGATCGATTCGGTGAATGCCGTTCCGTAGTTCGAGGTGTTTACTGCAGACATCAGGGGCAGTGCCAGTTCGTTGCAGCGCTCTTCGGTCAGCGCCAGGCACACGAGGCCGCGACCGTGCTTGGCCATGAAATTCACGGCGTCAGGAGTGATCTTTTCCGCAGCCATGGTGAGGTCGCCCTCATTTTCGCGGTCTTCGTCGTCCACCAATACGATTTGTCGGCCCTGGCGGATTTCTTCCAAGGCGTCTTCGACGGTGGCAAACGGGACAGGTTGGGCGGACATGGCTAGTTTTTCTAACTCCTGCGTTTCACTGGTTATTTGGGTGGCTTTGTTAACTATACCCAATCCCGATGGGGGCGGCAAGATTGGGCCACGCCACCGTGATGCATGCGTCTGTGATGCAGGGAGAGAAAGTCGCCCGTCCAGAAAACGGACGGGCTCTACGAACGGTTTTGTAGAGACCTGTCCGCCCCCTTGTTCTCGGGACGGACAGGGCGATTTCCCAATGGTGCTGACAACGCGCGGCAAAAACGCGTTACGCGCTTTTGGTGTTGAACATGTTCATCTCATCCGCGGACGGACCGTACATGCCGGGGACTTCGACGTTGTTCATGCGCAGGTAGACGCCCAACTGGGCGCGGTGGTGAATCAGGTGGCTCAAGACCATCGTGCGCAAGACAGCGGCACGCGGCATGGAGAAGATTTGCTGGCCTTTGTAGGTCAGCGTCCAGGTCTTCATCATAGCTTCGTCGGACGCGCTGGCGAGCAAGGCGCGCGCGTCCGCGACGTGCTTGTCAAACGCTTCAAGAATTTCTTTTTTGGTCGTCGGTGCAAAATGCTTTTCGTCTCCGCCAAAATCCAGTCGCTCGGTGCTCATCGTCGCGGTTGCGTACGACGGCATTTCAGACGTGTGCGCGGCGAGGTGTCCCAGGGACATGGATTTTTCGTGGGGTTTGAATTCAAATTTTCCGTCGGGGACGCGTTCCAGCATCTTGCGGGTGTTGGCCATTTCCTGATCGAACTCAGGTAAAAGCATTTGAGCGATAGACATCAATTTTCTCCTCAAAAGTTGACGTTCCGGGGGCGGGGCAGAGCATATCACTGCTCGGCAGGCGAATACAAGGCGAAGGCTGAGGAAATCACAAAACTTTAACGTGCCGGCCAGAAGGAGTCTTGAGAGAAGACCAGACGGATTGTGGCGGCGAGCCCAACTGTATGCGCCGAAGTTGTGCAGTGGCTTGGCTTCTGACCTCGTCTTAATTCGCCCGCATCGGGTCCGCGCAAGCGTCGTTCGATCTGAGGCGGTAAATGTCATAGTTATCCAAACTCTCGACCTGCGAAAAATCGCCGCGCAATAAATCGAGCAACCGTGGTTTGTCCTCTACCGGGTCGGTATTCAACTGCAGCTGTTTTTTAAGGACCAGCCAGCAGATGTTTCGTCTTCTGCTGATATCCAGAATTTCCTGTGAGCTGTACGGATTCACCGTGTGATCGAACATCAGCACAGGAAATTGCGGCGCCCTGCCAGTTGTATAATAAAAAAGATCTTCGCCCGGGATCATGAGAATCCCCTCGTTTCGGGGAATTGCGCGATCCGTGAAATGCACAAGTTCCTCAAATTGCGGAAGCCAGTCGCCACGCATCGAGAGTCCCTTCAGTTCAGGCCGCGTCGGATGAGAAAGGTCACCATCAGAAACGTTCGCGTAGTCGAGGCGCTCGTGACTCACCACGTAAAACGAGCCGGCAACGAGCATCGAGAGCGCCGCGATTCCAGCGAGCCATTGCACTTCACTGACAGCGTTTGTATTTTCCGCACGAAAAAATTCCGCGAGAATGCCCGCAAATAAAATCATGAGCAGCGGCCAGATGGCGTACGTGGAGCCCCAAAGCTGCTGCGAGAAGAACGCGCCCTGCACCGTGGCGATTAGAATAAATGGCAGAAGCCGCGCGATCGTCGGACCTTTTTTCAAATTCCAAAGTGCGATAAAAAGAGAAGTGAGTAAAACCAGGGGCCACAGCGCGAGGAGGCGCTCCGCGCGCTCGGAAGGATCATCGTCCAGGAATAAATAAACGATGGTCCACCCGAAAGGAACGCTAATGAATGCGACGGCGCTTCGCGAAAGCATGGGTTTGCCGCGGCGATTGCCATACCACAGCAACCATGCGCCGGCGGCAAACGCCGCGATCCACAGGAGCAGCATCGGATTCATGTACGGCGCGAACATTTCCGCGATGCCGGGCAATCTTCGCGACGCGGCAAACTGAATTGTCCAGTGCCAATAATTTTTCAGGCCTACGGTGAAGTGAAGCGCGAGAAGGGCCACGCTGAAACCTGCCGTCATCCCCGCGAGCAGCCAGAAATAGCCGGCCACGCGCCGCTTGCGCCAGATGCCGTGCACAATGAAAAGCAAGATGACCCATTTGACGCCCGCCACAAAGGCGAGGCCAGTGTTCTGCTTCACAAAGATCGGAACGACAAAAACAATTCCCGCGGAAAAAGTGGGCCAGGCCGGAAAGTTTCTGCTCTCCAATTTAAACAAGAAAAACACGCACAACAATATGACGAACGTGCAATCAGGATCGTAAAAAGGATGCGGGAAAATCGAGTAAATGCCCAGGACGGTGATCGGCAGCGTCAGCAGAAACGCGATAAGACGAAATTTAACTGTCGGTTCGCCTAAGACCCGAAGCAGAATTCGCCACGTCACGACGGTACCAAGGCCGCCAATCAGCGCACAATAAAGCACGTGATGGAAAAACACGCGGCCCGTTAGCTTAATCAGCAGCGCCTGCACCAGAAACGTTCCCGGCGCGTAGGGAAACGGAAAATCGCGGTACGGCAACTGCCCCAATGAAATGCGGTAGGAATTTTCCAAAATGTAACTGAGGTCCCACAAAACAGCGAGGCGCGAATTTTGCCAGAGCACGACTGCCGCGGTGCTTAAGAATAAAAATGCCGCTGCAACCCAGTCCCATCCTCGCCAGCGCTCGTCGGTCATGACTTCAGTAGGATAGGCTTCAGCCTGTCTGCTTTTGAATTTTTCACGTCAAATCAAAATTCAACCCGCTACGATCGCGACTTGTTCCGTCATTCCGCGCGACGCGAGCAATCCCTCTTGATTTTCCAGCGGGAAGCAAAGAAGGAGAGATTCCTCGCTTCGGACTGACAGCGCCATCCAGGTCGTTCGCAATGTACGATAGAAGATCACTTTTTCAGGAACGTGCCTTCCTGCAATTCCTGGAAAGCTTTTTGCAGCTGCGATTGCGTGTTCATCACAATGGGACCGTACCATGCCACCGGCTCCTCGAGCGGTTTTCCTGACACGAGCAGGAAGCGCACGCCTTCGTCGCCAGCCTGCACGGCAACTTCATCGCCCTGATCGAAAAGGACGAGCGAGCGGTTGTCCGCGGACGTTGGCGGCGTGGTGTCCGCCCAGCCGACGCCCTCCGTCGGTACGGCAAGCGGTTCGGAGGCGTTACAGAATTTTCCGGACCCCGCGAAGACGTAGGCGAAGGCGTGCCGCGTGGTCTCCACCGGCAATGTTTTTCGTTGGCCGGGCGGCACGGACACGTCCAGATAAATGGGATCGGCGGCGACGCCGTCGACCGGGCCGGACTTTCCCCAGAATTTTCCGCAGACGAGACGCACGTGGGTGCCATCGTCGTCAGTAATGTTCGGAATATCTTTGGCTTCGACGCCCTGGTAGCGAGGCGCCGTCATTTTTAGCGAGCTTGGGAGATTCGCCCACAACTGGAAGCCGTGCATGCGGCCTGTGGCATCGCCCTTGGGCATTTCCTGATGAATGATTCCGCTTCCAGCCGTCATCCATTGCACGTCGCCAGGAGCGATAGAGCCCTGATTGCCCAGGCTATCGCCGTGATCAACGGTTCCGGCGAGTACGTAGGTGATGGTTTCGATTCCGCGGTGCGGGTGCCACGGGAATCCGGCAAGATAATCTTCCGGCACATCGTTGCGGAAATCATCCAGCAGCAAAAACGGATCGTATTCCGATGTATTTCCGAAACCAAAAGCGCGGCGCAGATGCACGCCTGCGCCTTCACGCGTGGGCTTGGATTTAACGAGTCGCTTCACGGGGCGAATGGACATAGCTGGCCTCCTGCAAAGGCCAGTCTACCCCATCGCAGTAAAGGAAAACAATTTCGGCCTAATTACCTGAGGCTGTCCTGAAGCCGCTTGGAGCTTTTTGCGAGTTGCTTTTTTAAAGCTTCAACTTGCTTTGTAACGTCGTCGAGTTCGCGCCGCGCGATTTTAATCGCGTCCGAAGTTTTTCTAGCGGCCTTATGCGCGGTTCCGTCCACCTTACCCACGACCGAACCGATTTTTACAGCGGCGTCCTTTAACTTGCTTTTGCTGGCCATATTCGTGCCTCCTGAGAACCAACGATGGCAGATTTCCTGCGTCGATGGCAATACATTATCAACTGAAAAATGGCTACACCCATGCGCCGAGCGAAGTTTGCCGAGACGCGCTGCCAGACCTCATCCGTTTAGACCTGCAATTCAACCTTACGGCCTTACAGTAGAGCAAGGTGGGAAATACCGCTTTTGCCTTATGGGAAGCCATCGCCATTACAGGAGATGATTCCGGTCGGTCGGTTCAGCCTTCACGGCTGGCCGCATGGTCTAAATTTGCGGAGGTTCCTTATGTCATTTATCGCTTGGATTATCCTGGGGCTGATTGCCGGATTCGTCGGCAGCAAGCTGGTCAACCATCAGGGAGAAGGAATTATGCTGGACATCGTTCTCGGCGTCGTTGGTGCGATCGTGGGAGGTTGGCTGTTCACGAAATTTGGCGCGCAAGGCGTGACGGGACTGAATCTGTATAGCATCGTCGTCGCTGTAGTGGGAGCGGTGGTTTTTCTAGTTGCTTATCACGCCATACGACGCGCGGTATAGCGTTTCCGCGTTCTGTAGCCGACAATCTGGCATATCTAAAACGAAAATTCCGCACGACTCGAGTCGCGGGTGATTTCCTGTGTTCGCACAAACGCCTCAGGAGGAACTCATGGGTATATTCGACAAGATGTTTGGAAGTGAGGTCAAGGCTGCGCTTGCAGAACCAAACGCACAGCAACGCTTCGATCAACTCAAGCAGAAATATCAATCCGTTCTGAACCTGATTCAGCAGGAAAATGTTCAGCTCAGCAACCTTCACGTGCAGGCCGATAAACTATTCATTCGCGGAACAGCTCCGAGCGAAGCGGTGAAAAACAAGATCTGGGACGAAATCAAGCTGGTAAATCCCAAATCTGATGACATCATCGCTAATCTAACGTTGCGCCCGCAGGCCGCGCAAGCCGCTGCTGCGGGCGCACCGTCCCAAACCGGGGCTGGCCCGCACATCGAGAGCGGGCAGGACCAAACCTACATGGTGCAACCGGGAGACAGCCTCTCCAGAATTGCGGACAGATTTTACGGCTCCGCGCACGAGTACATGAAGATTTATTACGCCAACAAGGACCAGATTTCAAATCCCGATCAGATTCGCGCGGGAATGAAATTGAATATTCC
>DASRQU010000062.1:0-79647 GCA_035696345.1 Candidatus Acidiferrales bacterium | reverse complement strand
TTCGTCCGTGGCCTTCACGTTTACTGTTTGCATCAGAAGATTGACGTCCGCTACTTTAAACTGGCCGGGCTTTCCCACGATCTGCACTTGATTGCCAACCTTGGGAACCGAGCCACTATATTCTGCGCTCATATAATCTCCTAAATCTGTTGAAGTTTCGTCTCAAACACGTGAACACGGACGTTCGCAAGCGGAGCCAGTCGACATTCAAAATAAAACGCCGTGCAGAGTGTCCCTCCACACGGCGTGGATAGAGCTGTTCTTAGGTTAGTGCGAATATTGCGCTTTTTGTTCGGCAAGTCAATCCCCCGTCAGCGGGACAGCACCCGAAAGGTTCACGCGTCTTCTTCAGTCAACAAGGAGCACAGGGCTTCAGTCGCCGCACGCAGCTTTTGGAAAAGTTCTGGACGTTGTCCTGCGGCACAGCGCCGGTGCCGTCTAATTGCACTCGGTGCGGCATTGGCTTTGTTTCGAAGCTTAATCGGATTTTCCTCAAGGAGACTAGCAAGGTATAATTGCTCCCATTCTTCAGCAGGTTCCCAAGCCGCCGCATGGCAACCATCATCAAACACCCACGCTTTGTAGTGCACCAACACGGGTGTACCGTCTTTGTGTTTCAGGATATATTCACCGTTTTGGTGGCCGTACCTTCGGTACTTCTCAAAAAGTTCCGACACGCACGGCGCGTTAAACGAGAGATCGTCAATTTTCAGTTTGAGCAGTTCGGAGCGTTCATACCCGACAAGATTAGTAACGTCCGCGGTGCAATCGATATAGCGGCGAGAACCATCGACAAACACCACGTATTTCGCGTCTTTAAGCTCTGAATGCGCGTGAGGGTTCATACCCGCCTCCTAACGAAGGTCCGTCGCCTCTTACATGGCAAACCTACCGTCTCCGATATAGCGCAATCATTACCCAGTTGCAAGTCCGCAGCGCGATAGCTGACGTGCAAACTTTTCGTAGGCGGAAGACTTGCCGCAATTTGGACACACTCTAATAAGTCCACCCTTTGGAAATTCAGGTTTCGGTGCACTTCAGAAAAAACGAGTCAAATAGCTTTTGATTTGGTTTTGCCGCGCCACCCGCGACTTGCGGGGTTACGCACTGTGAGGGTGCATAGTCGCTTCGGGGTTAAATCAAACGCCCCACCCCAAATTTTTAGGATTTGGCTTTTCCCGCTTCCAGTTTCACACGTTCAACTTCTGCGTAATGCAATCGGAATTGCTTCGCCAGGATTCGTTCTACCTCGCACCCGTCGCGCAGGAAGTTCCGTTTTTGGCCCTTCCTCCTGTATTTGTCGCGTGAAATAAAACCAATATGCCAAGTATTTCTTCCCCAGAGAAATGGCTTTAGCATCGAATATAAGTGAGGAAGAATGTTTTTACGGACGAACCAATTAGAACGCATTGAGAACTTACGGAATTATCCCTTAGGAATCTGCTGGCGTCCGGCGTGTCCGCGATACCCGATCCCAAGCGGAAAGACTTCTACGATCTACAAAATCATGGGCGCGTACTTTTTATCCATAGTTTCATCCAAAACCGGCCGAGTGATGCTACTCGCGAAGTGGTTCTGCGCGGCGCGGTCGGCGGAACGCGCTGCTGCGCTCCGTGAGGAAGTAAGCCGCAACAAAGTCGCCATGCTGAATACCGAGGCGGACGAAGATGTTGCCGATAAGTTTCGTGTTTCTTTCACGCGATAGGCAAAACACGTCCTTCGCGGTTGGAGAGTTTCCACTACGCCGATTGATAGATAAGCTGGTGGCGCTGATACACCGAAGACTCGCCGCATTTCGGACAGGTTATCGTAAGCCCGCCAATTGGAAATGCTGGTTTCGTTGAAATTCGAGCGAAAGCATCAAAAAGGCCTTGCTCCGGCGCAATTTCCGCGTGAGCAAATTTGCCGTTACAATTCGAGCAGACCAGCAGCCACATCGCCATTCAGTTCTCCCAACATTGCGTAGAAGATAGAACGCTTGCGATATGCCGTAAATACTAGGAAGATTGTAGAGTTGCGCGGAAAGAGCCAGCTTGAAGCATTTATAACTACCTTATTTAACGGGCCGAGGCAGGTAGACCGCCACGCCCCATCTGCCTTCTCTCAGTTTATCGACCCTCACAACGCTGCCTTGTTGTTCGTTCCTCGCCGGATCATTCGTTGGATAATTCCGCGTAATATAAACGACCATGCCGGGGAAATAGTGTCCAATGGCGGTTGCGAAATACAAACCGTCCCAAGACACATCCAATGTCGTACATTGCTCCTCCGGATATTTTGAATCTGCAGGACTAATCTGAACTGTTTCAGGGTCTTTTGTCCGCGATGAGATTCTGCGCTCCTCAGGCTGGTGGTTCATTCTCGCAGTATCTCCTGAAACGTAGATCGGAGGGAGATGGAATTGGCAATCTAGGATTGCTTGAGGGTTCGGTGGCGTACTTTTGTTCGCTATATGCTTGTGGCGGCTACTGGGACCAAGAACGTCGGTTTTGAAGGGTTGTTCAGGCTGGCTACCATTCTGGCTACCGTCTAATCGACTAGGGTTAACATTTCTGTGGTTTTAAGTCTTGTAAATCGTGTGTTTTGTTTCGTACTGGGACGATAGCATGGCTGCCACAGACCGATGCTCTACCAGCTGAGCTACGCTCACCACATCTAGGGTAATGAAGGTGTTCTTAGTTCGCGCTGACTCGTCGTTCCACAACCTTACCGCTCTCCGAACTCTCTTCATGGCATAGAAGCTGGGCCACGACTGTCGGAATCGCTTGAAGCAGTTTTATCGCCCGTCCCGGGCGTGACATTCAATTTCGGATCTACCCAGGAACCAGAGCCGGTGCACCGACATTGTACACCACTTTGGGGATTTTCGCGGACGCTGCAGACATTGCAATAAATTTAGAATATCTCAGAACTTTCAGCTTACAGGAGGCGGGAAGCGGGGGCGCAATTCACGAATCGGTTCCGTCTAATCTAAAACTTGAATTAGACCGCATAGACAGCGTCCGATACAGTGTCTCGCTATACATCAGGTTCGTCGGAACCGATGCCCAAGTTCATTCCTGTTCAGGAGCCCATGAGCGGAATATCGCAGATTCAGCAGATTCTCGAGCACATTTACCAGAAATATAGAAATTTTGATGATGGTGACATCGCCACTTACATCCCCGAGCTGGCAAAAGCGAATCCAGAGCACTTCGGAATTTGTCTAGCCACGGTGGACGGGCGCGTCATTCACGTCGGCGATTGGGAACAGGAATTCACGATTCAGTCGATCTGCAAACCATTCGCATTTCAAATGGCTCTCGAAAAATTCGGCCGCGATGAAACTCTAAAACACGTCGGCGTCGAACCCAGCGGTGAAGCGTTTAATTCCATTGAGCTCGATCCGAAGACCATGCGTCCTTTCAACGCGATGATCAACGCGGGCGCCATCGCCATTTCTTCACTCTTGAAAAAAATTCCGCCGGAAGCGGGCGTTGAAGAATTCTTGCACAAAATGGGACTGGCCGCGGGCAGAAAGCTGCGGATTGATCCCGCGGTCCTGGCCTCTGAAAGCCTGACAGGAAATCGTAATCGCGCCATTGCCTATCTGATGCTCAATTTTGGAATTATCGACAGCAGCGTGGAACAAACCCTCTTCCAGTATTTTTCGCAGTGCTCACTGCTCGTGAATTCGCAGGATCTGGCACTCATGGCAGCAACGCTTGCCAACATGGGCACAAACCCCGTGACGAACGAGCGTGTCTTCGATTTCACTTACATCAAAGACATTTTGACGGTGATGTTTACGTGCGGCTTGTACGACGCGGCGGGGGAGTGGGCCTACCGCGTGGGCATGCCTGCGAAGAGCGGCGTAAGCGGTGGAATCCTGGGCGTAGTCAACCGTCAGTTGGGTTTCGCTGTATACTCCCCAAAATTGGATGCCAAGGGAAATAGCGTGCGCGGAATTCTTGCATGCAAAGATCTGGCGAACGAATTGGGACTGCACGCGTTTGAGTTTACGAACGTAGGATCAAATTTCATGGAATCGATGCTTTAAAAACTTGTCTTGCGCACGCGGTTTCGGCAATTTAGACGCGACCCGATTGATTTATCTAAAGAATTGAAATTCGAGCAGCGATTGGAGCTAGCGTTCCATTAGCAGGCTCAGTCAGCAGGATAGAGGGGGATGGCAAATGGCAATCACGACAGAAGAACTTGCAGGCGGCATTACAAGAGTTGTATTAGACGGCAGGCTCGACATCGAAAACTCCCCGGCTGTGGATTCGCAAATGAAAGTAATCGCTGACGGCAGGACTTCGGTCCTCGTGGACATGAGCAAAGTTTCGTTTCTTGGCTCGATGGGATTGCGAGCGCTTGTAGGGCCGGCGCTGGTGATCCGCGGGCGGGGAGGGAAGATGGTGCTGTTTGGTCCCAATGAACTCGTCTCTAAAGTTTTGAAGATCAGCGGCATCGACAACATGATCCCGGTTCATCAAGAACTCACGAGCGCGATGGCCGCGCTGCAGTAGCGAGAAGGCTGAAGAAAACGACACGAAGCATGACGGAATGCGAACCAGGTTGGCCAGAAGCACATTCACACGGTACGTGGCTATCGCTGGCAAACAGGCTCTCTGAAATCAGGCGGCTGCCCGTATGGATCGGGGAATTGGCATCGCGGCATTCGATTCCCACGGAAATTGAATTTGCGATCAATGTTTGTCTGGAAGAAGCTGTATCGAACGTGATCCGTCACGGATATCGGGAAGGCGAACGTGGCGAGGTGATCGTTCATTTTACGCAGCCTAAGGCTAATTTTTTTGAGTTTACCGTTGAGGATGAGGCGCGGCATTTCAATCCGCTCGACTCGCCGGCTCCGGACACGCAGGGTCCCCCTCGTGTCGGTGGCCAAGGCGTGCATTTTCTGAGGCATTTTGCCGCGCAGCTCGAATACAGCGTGAAGCCGCGAGGCAATCGACTGCGCATGATGTTTTGCGGAGAAAATTCCGGGACGTAGGAAATTGCTTCCAACGAGCGTGTGTAACGCAAATTTCTTGAACGCGTTACATCGCCGTAACAAGAAAACGTCGTTGGCTAACCGTACCGGGGAAGTTTTATTGTTGGTTGCAAAAAAAACAGTTCTAGTACGTACAGAACTTTTTTCCCGGGCCATTCTCATTGACTGGGCAGCGCGCTACAGCGATCATAAGCGCTTATATTTTGGCTGCAATCGTAACGCAAGGCGCGTGCCCGCGTTTTTTGTCTTAATTTTATTAGTGTTTTCGCGCAGAATTTCAATCGCATCCTAGGAGAACAAATGCTAAGACTGCCCTACATTCTGAGCCGATGTGTATCCATCCTGCTTCCCGCCGGACTTGGTATTTTTGTCCTGAGCCTTTGCGCTATGCCAGCCATGGCGCAGGGATTCCGATATGGCGACTTCAGCGATACTACGAAGCTCGCGCTGAACGGATCTCTCAATGGTAATTCTACTGCAAGTTTTCCTGTTACGTCGGGCACCGCGCTGCGCCTGACTCCTGCCGGGGCGTATGAGGCTGCAAGCGCCTGGTACGAGACGAAGCAACCCATCACAGGCGGCTTTACTTCGATCTTTCAATTTAAAATGGGTGGAGGAAGTGTTCCACCGGCGGATGGAATCGCGTTCGTTATTCAAAACTCGGCCGCGGGAACCGCTGCATTAGGAACTGACGGGGGCGCCTTGGGGTACGGCGGCATCCCGGCCAGCATTGCCATCGAATTCGACACGTTTCTAAACTCGTGGGACTACGATGCCAACCATGTGGGCGTCCAGAGCTGCGGCGCGACCGCCAACACCTCGGATCATACTCATTGCGCGATCGCCGCGCCCGTTTCGCTCACTCCCACAGTTCCGTGGCATCCCTCGGTGACGCTCTCGGACGGAAGTACTCACACTGCCTTTATCCAATATGTGCCCAGCACGTGTCCTGGCGCGAGTCCGGCTCCGAATCTCACGCTGTCGATGGAAAACATCGATAACGTTGTGCTGACTACCTGTGTGAATCTGAGCACTCTGGGTGTGACCGACGCCAACGGAAGTGCGTACGTGGGCTTCACTGCTGCTACGGGAGCGGCCGATGAAAACCACGACCTGCTGAACTGGGAATTCGTGACGCCAGTCACCGTGCCTTTAAACGGAAACGCGGCGACGAATGCGTTTAATTTTCCATTCGCCCAGTACAACGTGATTTATCCTTCGGACGTCAAGATCACCAACACGACGATGACGGTTTCTCCTGCTGTGTATTCGCTGGCCACTTGCAACAACATGATTCAGAGCGACACGAATACTTCACGGAATTTCGCGGGCGATAAACCGACCTGTACCACGTTCTCGAATCTGTACAACCTGACGAGTATCTTTGATCTGACCTGTTCGGCGAATGGCGTCCTGCCATCCACGTCACCCCAGTGCCCGAAGACGACCGGGTTCAATCCGTTCACGGGTGGCATGCATAGCGGTGAGGACATTATTAATTACCTCGTGTATTCGACCAACGACCCGGCACCCATCGCACCTCAGATGTTGACCGCGCCGGAGGGAACGAATAACTGGATACCTTTCGGATTGGGCTTCCAGACAGATTGCTGCACGCGCGGCAGCGGAACAAGTTCGTACAATTCTCTGGTGGTTTCGGCCGATTTCCCGGCACCCAATCCGTTGTTTACAATTCCGCCGTACAAGTTCGTGGGATTCGCGTTACCGGTCCTGAATTCAAGTACAGGTAGGGTGAATATCGCCGAGGCCGGAGATACCATTCCGTTCGGATGGCGCCTGCTTTACCCCACGGCTCCCTCGTTAGGATTCAATGGTGGGCCGGTTACAAACCTCACTTTTCTGCCTGCTGGAACCTTGGCAATCACTTCCACCAAGCTGCCGCTTAGCGCGATGAATCCGCCGGTGATCATTAACTCACAATCAACCGTTGGATTGGTCAATCTCGGGGGAGGGTTCTACCTCTTTCCATGGAAAACCCAGAAGTCTTTCGCGGGTAATTCCTTCCGAGTGACGTTGACCACGGGCGACAACGTTAACCACAGCGCAGATTTCAAATTCATCAAGGATTTCTAAATCGAATTGTCATAGAAAAGCGACAAAATGGCCGGGAATTTCCCCCGGTCATTTTGTTGAAAATTTTGCGTGTGAAGTCGTATGAATTAATTTTTCGAGGCTGTGGTTTGCGAGGCCTCGGCGTACATGGTTTTTAAATCGGCACGATCCAGGATTTTTTCCGCTCCGGGTTCCTTGCGAACCTCGTCCCAGATTTGCACCGCGTTACGGAAGTGACCGGGCGCTTCTGAAGAGTTGGCGCTGGAACGCAACGCCATGCCCAAGACGTAGTGCTCTCTGGCCACCTGCATACGCAAAGATTGTGCATCGCTTTGCCCCAAAGCTTTTTGCGCTTCGCGATTCGCATCCGAATAGTTTTTGTCATGCAGCAAGGCTTGCGCCGCATAGATGGACGATTCAAGCGACGCGTATTTGAATTCAACCGCGCTGGCCTGTCCGGCCAAGCTACGCAAAGCTACGACCGCTTTGCGCGAATCTCCTCCAGCGAGCTGAATTTTCGCCAGCCCAATCTGAGCCATGATTGTATCCTCAGGCGACTTCGCGCTCCTGGCTGCGTCGACGGCGCGTTGGTAAAATGCGGCGGCAGCTTTGGCATCGCCTCGGTAATACGCGTCGTCGCCCTGCGATGTGTAAATTTCGGCAAGTGTAACGTCGCTCTTCAATTCCTTCGCGAGGTCCGCGCCTTCCTTCAGAACTGGTTGTGCCTCCGCGCTTCGCCCTGCCTGAACCAATGCATTACCGTAGCCGCTCAGCGCCTGGGCCATCCACAAGCTGCGATCCTTCATATCTCGCAGAGTCTGCACCGCGTCCGCCGTGGAATTTACGGCAGCCCCGATACGTCCTTGATATCCGAATAGCAGTCCCAAGTTGGACGAATCGATGGCAGTTGCGCGCTTGTCGCCCGATTTGCGTTCCAGATCCAGCGCCTTTAAATGATTCTCAATGGCCTTGTCGTATTGGCCCATCTTGGCCATGGTCTCGCCGACGTTCGAGAGTGATTCCGCCATTTCATCGGGGATATTTAATTTTTGTCGTAGCTCGAGCGCTTGCTGGAAATAAATGAGCGCGTCCTGATATTGTCCCTTTGCAAAATCAACATTGCCAATGTCATTCAGGCAATAGGCCTGGTCGCGCTCATCCGCGCTGTCCCGCTCGATCTGCAGAGCTTCTTTGAACTGCTGCAGCGCATCGTCGTGTTTGCCGCGATCTTCGTACATCTGGCCCAGATTGATCAGCGTGTCTCCCACTTCTTTCTTCACGCCGATTTCCCGTTGCAGGCTCAGCGCTTTTGTGAGGTTTGCCAACGCCTGATCCGAATTTCCCGTGCGCGCCTGGACTTGCGCAATTTCGCTGAGGTTCGCCGCAACGCCGCGCTTTTTGCCGATGCGCGTGTTGATGTCCATCGATTGCTTGTAATTGTTCAGCGCGTCGTCTGACCGGCCCAACTGCTTGTACGAGATGCCTGTGGCTTGCAGAATCATGGCCTGTTGTTCAGGATTTTGCAGTTGAACGGCGATGCTCAGCGCGCGCCCGAGAGAATCAAGTCCGGCCTGCGGATCACCGCTCTTGCTTTCGACGCGACCGGTCGCGAGCAGCGCGTCCAGATTTTTGGGATCCGATTTTAAAACGTTGCCGTAGTGGCCGAGTGCTTTTTCAAAGTTGCCGTCATCCTCATACAGGCTGCCGAGCGCGTATTCTACATCTGCGTTATTGGGGAAAGTTTTTGCGAGATTTTCATACGCTTCAATTCCTTTTTTCGTATCCTTCATGATGCGCGCTCGATTGCCTTCGATCTGGTATCGCTCGGCGAGAGGAAGTTCCCGGCTCAAGTCGATGGCCTGCCGGGAATATTTATCAGCGTCGTCGTCGTAGCCAAGCTCCGAATCTGTTTCCGCCAGATGAGAGTACGCCAGTGCAAATTGCGGGTCTTCTTGAATTGCGGTCTGAAACATTTTTACTGCTTCCAGATTTTTTCCGTCTCGCAGGAGTTGCACTCCCTGATCGTAATCACGAAGCGCCGGAACGGATTTTGAACTAGGTTGAAACGAACTCGCTTTCAATTCTTTCAGCACATCGGACGACACTGCAAGATTCTTACGAATAAGTTCCGCAAGGCCATCAACCGTGCCGGGAATTTCTTTTTCACTGGCTGCATTGATCGTCAGGGACGTAGTTCGATTGCGCTTCACATCCGTCAGCGTGGCATCGATGCGAATCTGTTCGCCGAATTTTGCATATTGCCCGGAAACCACAGTGTCAGCGTTGCTGAATTCCGCGATGCGGCCGACCATGGCCGGATCAATCGTTGTACCGGCGCTGATGCGTAAATCGGTGAGCACCTGATGCAGGCGATCCGCAGAAATCGTGCGCAAGCTCGCGGATTGCCCGACGTCGGTGCTGACCATGTCGGCCAAGCTCGGCCCCAGCCAGTCAAGCGATGCGTCGCCAGACCCGTTCCGGAAAGGAAGAATTGCCAGCGACGCTTGCTCCACCGGAGGGCCGCTCGAACCCGATGATGCGGAAAAAAGTTTTCCCCGCAAAAAGAGCCCGGCAGCCGCAAGGATAAAGATACTAATAGCGGCCGCGCCAATCCAAATTTGGTTTTGAACCCAGAACGGAACTTTCGCAGGTGGAGGAGCCGGAACAACGGTTGGGAACGACGGCGCTAGCGTTCGCGCCATTGTGCGGCCCGCGGTAGGACCTTCCTGCCCGAGGTCTTCCAGAATTTCTCTGGCGCTGGCATAGCGCTGCTCCCGATCAATGGCCAGGCAATTCATCACCACGTCACTGATGCTCTGCGGGATAGCAGCGTCAACTTCGGTGGGAGATAGAGGCCGCTCCAGCGTGCGCTTCAGCAGCGTGGCGATTGCGGAGTCCGCTTTGTACGGAGAAATTCCAGTCAGCAATTCGTAGAAAATGATACCCACGGCAAAAAGATCCGACCGCGCATCGATCTTTGCGCCCTTGGCTTGCTCGGGCGACATATATTCGGGCGTGCCCATAAGCGCGCCGGTTTGCGTCATGCCCGGAGTTTCCAGCGAATGCGCGATGCCGAAGTCCATCACGTAAACGCGATTCTTCGCATCCAGCATGATGTTTTGAGGCTTTAAATCGCGGTGCACGACGCCCGCGACGTGAGCGGATTCCAGCGCGCGGCAAATTTGCGCGATAATCTCGACGGCTTCCTCGACCGGGACTTTTCCTTTTTCATGCAGTAGGGCGCGCAGATCGCGGCCCTCTACATATTCCATCGTAATAAATTTTATTCCGTTAGCCTGCCCCAGATCGAAAATGCGAATCACGTTTCGGTGGGTGACGTCGCGGGCCAGAATCAATTCCTGTTTAAATCGTCGCAAAATCTCCGGGTTGCTGGCAAGATCAGGACGAATCAGTTTGAGCGCAACCGTGCGCTCCAGCTCGTTATCGCGCGCCTTGTACACGGCGCCCATTCCACCTTGACCGAGCAGCGAGATAATTTCGTAGCGATCCGCCAAAATCGTTCCAACCAGTTCGCCGCCCTGTCCCGCGGCGGCGCCGGCCGGGGGCGTAACAGCCATGGACCACGCGGCAGACATTCCCTGCGGCGTTGTCTCCTGATCCAGCATTCCGCCTGAAATTGTTTCGTATCGAGTTTGGCCGTCGAACTGGAAGGGAGTCTTACATTTTACACACGTCGCCACAGTGGGCGGATTTTCCGATTTGCATTGAGGACATTGCATAGACTGGGAGTTTAAAACTCCAAAGCACCCTAATTATGGGATTTACTTGCGGAAATACAAGCGGCAATTGCTGAGTAAGCATCTTGCCAAGGCTGCTTTGAAAGATGTAGCAGCCCCGGCGAATCCACTGTCATGGTCTATAAAGCCGATTCATTTTTGACGTGCCGCCTGCTCACCGCAACTTACATCGAACATCGAACCAAATCAACCGAAGTGAAAACCGAAATACGAAATTCATCTGGCTAGAAAGAAAACCGCGCCGCGAGCTGGATGATTCTCGGGTCATAGGTGGTGGTAATTTGGCCGAACGTCGGATCGGTAATGTTCGTATCGGGATTTAGAAACTCAGCTCGGTTGAAAACGTTGAAAATGTCTACTTCGAATTTCAACCCGGTGTGTTCCGTGATTGCCGTCGACTTTGATATGGAAAGATTTATGTAGAACTGGCCCGGTCCCCGCAACGAGTTGCGCGGCAGTGAGCCGTAGGTTGCCAGAGCCGGATTGGCCACGACCTGATAATCGGCCGGGAACATGTCCGGACCGGGCGTGCAAGCCGGACCTCCAGGATCGGAGCAGCGCGCATTGCTGAAGCTGGCCGGGTTAAACCACAATCCTCCGTTTGCTTTCGGATCCATCGTATTTGTCGGTCCAACAATATTTGCGTGAACGACTTGAGGGTCACCTGCGCCGGAGGGTCCCTCTGATCCGGCATTAAATCGATCCGGAAGTTCAGCGAAGATATCCAACGGAAAACCGGATCTCCAGGTGAGGATGGGAAACAGGCTCCAGCCTTGGGTCAGTCGCTTGGGGCCTTCACGCCACATGTTGTCGAAAGGCAAATCCCATGCACCGCTGAATGTAATTCGGTTGCGAACATCCATATCACTCGACGCTCGCAATAATGCAGAACTGTAGGAAGGGACATTCCTGTTCCGTTGGTTGAATCCGGACGCATCGTCGATACCGTGGCTGTAGGTATAGCCGAAGGTAAAGTACACGTTACCGAATTTCCGCGACCTGTTGACCTGTTCCCGCAAGGTCAGATCGAGCGCATTGTAATTTGCATTCGCGACGTTTTTGAATTCCGAAATTTCCGCGAAGCTACACCCAAAAAGGTTTGGATTTCCGGCGGTCTGATCCGGGCATGTTGTATCCCCCGCGCCAAGATTCAAAACTCGATCCGTGGTTCCCAATACGAATGGATTGACGTCCTGCAACGAAGTCAACCCGTGCGAGGAGCTTCCGAGGTATCCCACCTCCACGGATAAATTCGGTGTCAGTTCGCGCTGCAGACTCAAATTGTATTGATACGTGTAGGGAGTCCTCAGGTGCGAATCGACAAAGAACAAACTGCCCGCTCCGAACGGCAGATAAGGACTGAAGTCCAGGCTGGATGAAGGCGGTGTCGACGGAAATGTATTCGGTATACCTATCGCCCCAAAAGGATCTGAAAAATTCGTGGCGATACTCGACTGTCCGGGAGGCAACGGATTGAATCCAAAAAAGGTGCTGGAGAAGAATGGTGGCTGGCCGTTAAATTGGAAATTGTCTTCGGCTTTCAAAATGTCATAGAAAACTCCGATGCCGCCGCGAACGCTGGTCTTTCCGTCGCCGCGCGGATCCCACGCAAAACCGAACCGTGGCGCCCAATTGTTTTTCACTGGGAAATTCACGCCTCGCGGCGCTCCCTTGTCGCCCGGGAAGACAAGTCCGGTGGGCGCGTTAGTGAACCTGGAAGATTGCAGGCCGGGGATGACGGAAAAAGTGCGTCCCTCCGTATCATATTTCGGGCTGTTGTATTCGTAGCGCAAGCCCAGCGTCAGCGTAAGGCGTGGAGTCACGCGCCATTCGTCCTGCGCGAATCCGAAAAAGGACTTCGTGCGAATGTTGGATGGCGCGGCGGGCCCCTGCTGGTAGTTGTTGGGAAGTCCGAGCAGGAAGTCGGCAAAGGAATTTCCCGTTCCTGTTCCGCCGGTTCCGACGAATGAATACACGCCATTCACGATGAAATCGTAGATTTCATTGTTCTGGAAGGATGAAATCCCAGAGCCAAACTTCAGGTTGTGCCGGCCGTGAACCCAGCTGAAGCTGTCCGCCACACCGAACGCGTTATTCACCAGCGTGGTCGGGCCCTGGTAACTGAAGCCGGTTTCGAGTCCCGTATCAAACTGCAAGAGGGGTGGCCCTGACGGATTGTCCGGCGTAATGGCAAGTCCAAGATCACCGGCGTTCGGAAGCTTCGTCGCCGGCACGCCTTGCGTCGTGTGCTGCCGCTGCGTGAAGAACTGCAATTCGTTCAGCATGTCTGAGTTCAACGTCCGGTTGTATGCCAGGTTCACCAAGTAAGAGTTGTAATTTTCATTCACCGCGAAGCCCGGAACGTTCGCAAAAGGGACGATGCCCGAGGGCGTGATAAATGGGTCGAGGACAGGATTTCTGGAGCCGCCAATCGTTGCCGTTAGTTTGTCTTTCTGCGTAATTTGAAAATCAAATTTCATGGTCAGTTCGTTCCGATTATGTGTGTTCGAAGCGATCGGCGTGATTAGTCCGCTCGGGTCGGACGTCGACGGAATCAATCCTGCGGCAATAAATTTCAAAGAAGCCGGATTGAATTTAGTCGGATCCAGAATTCCCTGCGCAGCTTTGGCCGGATCGGACTGGAAAAATGTTTGCGGCGGTTGGCCGCAAGGTGTACTGTCCGGATTCAGCCCGGTTAAAAAGCAGACGACGCCGGGATCGGGAGTTCCATTCGGACCCGCCTGCGAAAAATCTCCACCCAATTCCGCTTTCGTGAACACTTGAGTTTGTGAGGGATTGGTGGTCTCCAGCTGCGAAAGTCTTTGTCCCTGATAGCCTACAAAGAAAAAGAAGCGGTCTTTCCCGTTGACGAGGTGAGGAATAGTAATGGGCCCGCCCAATGTGCCGCCAAACTGGTTGCGTTTCAGAATATTGCGCGGAACGCCTTGCTGATTGTTAAAAAAAGTGTTGGCGTTGAACGCATCATTACGCAAATAGTCGTAAGCGGTGCCATGCAGCGCGTTCGTCCCGGACTTAGTCACGACGCTGACGATCCCGCCGCCATTGCGTCCGTACTCCGCGGAATAATTGCTCTCGAGAATTCGGAATTCCGCAATGGTGTCCGGATTGGGATTTAATACAATTCCGTTGTTCACCAGGTTGTTATTTACCGCGCCGTCCAGCAAAAACGTCACGCTGTCCGTGCGCCCGCCCGCGATGCTGAAAGCCCCCGCGCTCTGGTTGTCGGGATTTGATTCCGTGACGCCAGGCTGTAGTAATGCCAGGCTCAAAACGTCGCGACCATTCAGCGGAGCCTGTTGAATGGCCGCCCCGATGATGGTGCCGCCAATGGTTTGGTTAACGGTTTCAATGGCCACAGGCTGTTCGGAAACCACCACGGTTTCGGTGACTACTCCGAGCTGGAGTTGCGCATCGAGCTTGCGCGTCTGGTTGATTTCCAGCGCCTGGTCTTCAAACACTTCTTTCTGGAAACCGTCCCTCTCAATCGTCACGGTATATTTTCCGATAGGCAAAGCAAGAACTTGGTAGAAGCCTTCTGCATTCGTCTCGGTTCGGTCAATTTTCGTTGTCGCTTCATTCGTCACGGTGACGCTGGCGCCGGCAACTGCACCCTTCGCTTGATCCGTAACGTTGCCCACGATACGTCCACCGGAATCCTGTGCCCGCGCGGCCAACAGGCACACGACCGCGAAAAACATAAAACTGAGAATAATTCGGATGGACCGGGTAAGCCTCTCCATGGAAATCTCCTCTAAAGGCTTTGGATAACCAACAAAATCGAGTTCTTGGGCCCATCTTACCGTGGACCACGCATCTACAAGGTGGGGGTATGTGAATGATCAACAGGGATCAATCATTCCCACAAACTATGTTGCTTGAATGAAAGCGAAGCGTACTTCTCTGAGCCAAACTCTAGCTGGCCCCTAAATCTTCCAGCCGAGGCGTCTCTATACTACAGAACTTCTGGAAATCCTCTTATCCAAATTCAGGATGCTGCGGATTGCCCGGCCGCAAGGTAGCGAACCAGCAACAGCGTGATGTCATCCGCCTGGCTTGCACCGCGCGCAAATGTTTCCACCGAGTTCACTACCTTTTTTTGAATCTGTTCGAGCGAATGATCCTGTTCGCCTGCCAGCGTTTCGCAAAGCCGCGGGACCCCGTACATTTTCTCTTCAGGATCGGCGGCCTCCGTCACTCCATCGCTAAAGAGCACCAATGTGTCCCCCGGTTCGAGTTTGGCGCGTGCTGTCGCAAAGGTGGCCTCCGGAATCAGGCCGACCGGAAACGAGCCTCCCTCGAAAAGTTCGGCGACCCGGTCGCGGTGAATCACTACGGGTGACGGATGGCCGGCATTCAAATATTCGAGATTGCCCGCGCGATCCAGAATTCCAAAAAATACGGTTGCGTAACGTCCCACTTCCGTGTGTTCGCAAAGGAATTTGTTCATGTGCTGAAAGAGCAGGACGGGATCAGCGCCAATTCCGATTCCGGTAAAGGACCCCTGCAACATTGTCGTCACAAGAGCAGCTCCAAGCCCCTTCCCGGCGACGTCCGCAACGACAAATGCCGTGCGTTCCTGGCCCAGGGGAAATACGTCAAAATAGTCGCCGCCCACAGCGTGACACGGATAATTCACTCCAGAAATTTCCATTTGCGGGAAGTCGCGAAAACCGCGCGGCAGTAAGGCCTGCTGAATGTTTCGGGCAATATCCAGTTCCTGCTCCATGCGCTGGCGCTCGCGTTCACGCTCCACTAAGCGGGCGTTGTCCAAAATGCTCGCGGCCTGCACGGCCAGCACGTCCAGAATTTCACGGTCAATTTTTGAAAACGCCGTAGGACGCCGGGAATCCAGATACAACATGCCCAGAAAATCGGTCCTCCGGCCCGGCGCGGGCGTTTCCGAGGAAGATGAACGGTGCATGGCGTAAAGCGGGATCACGACGATGGCGCGGAGATGCTGGGACACGATGCTCATCGCGGCCTGCAACTCCGTGTCCGCTTGAGCGAGGTCCTCCGTGATTACGCTGGATTGCAATTCGATCGCTTGACGCAGAGCTGTCTGGCTAGGCGCAAGATTTTCCGTGGGTAGATCCTGGCCTCCCGCCTGGCGTGCCAGACGGATGCGAAATGTGGCCGAAGATTCTGCTTCGATCAACAAACCGCGGTCGGCGTTGGTAACCGACACGGCATGGTCGAGCATGGTGCCAAGCACCGAATCGAGCGGAAGTTGGGAATGCAGCAGGGACGTAGCGGCAAGCAGCAGATTTAATTTACTGAGCCCCCCGGAAACCGTTTCTTCCGTGGCCACGCCTTCCATGCGGCTCAGTATCGTCTGGATGGAAGTCTCGGCCGTCGAGACGCGAAAGGTAATCTCATAAGATTCATCGAGTCCAAACGTAATGACGTCCCGATTTTCGAGAATGCAGTTTTCAACTTTATTTTTATTTACGAACAGCCCGCGCCGGTGCCCCCGATTTTCCAGACGGTATTGGCCATCCACCAGATCAATGGAGGCGCACTGGCGGGAAATGCGCGCATCATTCAGCTGCAGATGATTTCCTTCAGCGCCTCGTCCGATGTAAAACGGAAATGTGTTCAGGGGCGCACTGCGAGTGGACTTATCAGGGAAGATAACTTCAAGGACCGCTTCTCCGTCTGAAGAGGTGTTACTCACCTGCGCCTCCCGCCGTTTCATAGGGCTCTGAAAACCGGATCGTCAACCGGTTTCCCCCGGGAAGCGCTTCATGCTTCATGCCGCCCGCAAAACTCCTCACCAGTCGAATGCCCAGGCCGCCCTCGCGGCGGCCCTCCAGCGTTTCTTCGATGGATGATATATCGGCAGTTACAGGATTAAACGGAAGCGCCTGATCTTCGATCGCCAGTTGAAATTGGTCTTTTCGGATTGCCGAGAAGCGGATGGATATGGCGTGTCCCGGCTCGTTCGAGTATCCATGCCGGATAATGTTGGATAGAATTTCTTCGAGGCACAAGTTCATTGCGAATTCGGTGGTCGCCGGAATTGCGTGGGCACTTGCCATGCGTTCGATCCAGGGTGGAACAAGCGCCAGGTCGCCCAGTTCACTTTGCAGGATATGCAGTTCCTCGCTGGTCTGTACCGCGCTGTCCGCTATCATGAAGTGATCCCAAGACCGCCACATTGTAACCTAAATGTGCCCCACTCACTGCAATAACGCGATAGCACTTGGATAATCGTGCTCAATGGGAAGCAGCGTGTTGACGCCGCTGGACGTCAGCACTTTCTCCACATCCGGGTTCGGCCCGTACATTACAATTTTGCCGCCCCGACTCTTGATAGTTCGAGCCAAAGTCACGATCGTTCGCAGACCCATCGATCCGAGAAATGAAACCTTTTGCGCATCGACCAACACAAATTTTTTGCTGCCCGCAATTACATTCAATTTCAAATCGACGTTCTGAGCCCCGGCAATATCCAGACGACCATCCAGAATCACCTTGGTCACATCGCCTTCGAGTTCTTCAATAGATAGTTGCACGCTGAGCTTCCTCCATGAGGCGTTGCAATAGTCCGCGTCTTAAAATCGTCCAACGCGGAAGCGAAAATTCCTGAATTTTGAC
Source organism: Candidatus Acidiferrales bacterium (assembly GCA_035696345.1). GTDB lineage: Bacteria > Acidobacteriota > Terriglobia > Acidiferrales > UBA7541 > Palsa-360. Next base: position 62,202 of record DASRQU010000062.1, on the reverse strand, counting down.
TGCCTTAGATGATAGCCCCGCACGTGTTACAGAAGTGTTACAGGCCGAAGCTTTGCACCATGTCACTAGCGATTGCAAATATTGATCCATTAGGTCCGTCGTCCCGAAAAATCCTGTTTTCCGCTTCCTTACGATTGATGGTACAAAACAGGTATGCGCCTCCGCGGATTATTCCGGCTTTTATTCCTTTACGACGTAGCAGAATCCATTGATTTGGCGAAGCTGCGCGTTTTACTGGGCGCGCGCGTTGGCTCAGCCAGCCATGCGTTTCCACGGCGCACGCCGGGGTACGTGCGGTTCGAAGATCCTCCCGTGGTTGAACCCGCCGACTGTATTTCGGTGACGCGCGGAGGCAGCGTCGCTTGCCCGGTAAAATACTACGCGTTTGGCGCAATTGTCATTCAGGTGGAAGTCCCATTTGACTGCGACATGAAAACGCTCGTGGAACAAGGCTCCCGCTGGATGGACGCCGCTGATGTTGAGCCGAAGGTGAGGCAACTCGCCCTGCGCCGGCTGGAGCAGATTCACTCGGTCGTGACGCGCGGCAGGCCCGCGGAAGACTGGCTGCAGGAAAATTACCTCGTTGTTGAGATTCACGAAATTTTTGACGCGGAAGGGAAGCACCCGGCCGCCGAGGAATTGACCGGCAACTACGCCGGGCAACTTGTTCAGCTGATTCGCGGAGAAACCGAAGTGCTGGCGCACCATGCGATCGACGAAGCGCTGCAATCGAGCTTGTCGTATTATCCTTCGGATTTAGTGGTGATCGGCTCTCACGGCGCGGTGGTCGTCGATGGCCCGGAGGACGCCGCGGCGGTCACTCAAATTCTCGAATACGCAAAAATGCAGCTGCTCGAATTCCGTTACTATGATCGATTCCTGACGCGCGTACTTGCGGATTTTTATCTTTCTCTGGAACGTAAAAGAAATATTTTAGCCTCGCGTTTGACATTGCCCCGCGAATCGCAGCGCTTCAACACCATCCGCCTCGACGTGATGGAGCTGACCGAACGCATCGATAACGCGATCAAATTTGTGAGCGATTTTTACTATGCCCGAGTTTACAAGTTGGCGGCCACGCGCATGGGCGTGGAGGATTACCGCAACCTGGTTGACCAAAAGCTGGACACCTTCGGCGAGCTTTACGATTCCATGGTGGACCGCTTCAACGAAACGCGATCCTTCGTGCTCGAACTTCTCATCACGATCCTTGCCGTCCTTGACGTGATTTTTCTATTCCGCGACAGGTAACGGCGCCCTGAGATGCCGTGAAAAAAAACAACAAGACTGTCATTCGAGCGAAGCGAGGAATCTCTCTTGGATCTAAGTATCAGAAAAAAGATGGAGAGATTCCTCGCTTCGCTCGGAATGACAAATAATGGATTTTTCCGACGGCCTGTTAATCCGCGCCGGAAACGAACGCCTTTGCTTTCCGCATGACGCGTTCCCGCGTCGGCGGTATCCCGCGCTTCGCTTCAAACCTGTTTTCGCCCCTTAGCCATTCGGAAAGCGGTCGACTTCCGATGCGTATCTGCGCGCGCCTGAGCATTGAAGTCAAAAACTGGACCTCCGCGGTGAGATTTCTTTCCGGATACCCTCGAGCCTCGCGCATCACCGTGATTTGTCCGCGCGTGGCCCATAGCAATCCCCACTTCGGCGGAAGATCTTTTATCTGAATGATTTCAGGCGGGCATAAGTAGTAGCGGCGATGTCCCATCCCGGCGCGCGGATTTTTCCGAAATGATTTGCCTGCGTCCCGCAGAAAATCCGAACGCGTCAATTTGCATTCCATCAGCACGGATCCGGAACCGGCGATCCAGCCGATCACGTCGGGATTCTCATCCGCCGGAGTCGCAAATTCATACAATACAACCGAGCATTTCCTGCTCAGCCATTGCACGCCCATCGCCACCAAAGTCGAATGTTGCATATCGGTTCAGAATTGTCACACAAAGGATTGCGCAAATGTTTGCCCTTCTTCGCGCGAAGTGAGCAGAATGAAACAACCCCAGTAGGACAGGCTTCAGCCTGTCTGCTTTTGACCTTGCCTTTCCGCTCCTCCAATTAAAAAATCCGCAAGCTCTTTAAGCTTGGACTTAATAATTTTTTTTGAGCAAAATATCCCAAGTTGTTTTATATTTGTCAGCTGCCCCATACCCAAAACAGATGAAAGGATGTTTCTTCCACACTTATGGACACAAGATTCATTGGTCAGCCTCATTCCTGGGATCCCCGGCGCGTTTATAGCCAGACCGGCGCCGATTGGCAAATGCGAGTTGATTTTGACCGCCTGCGCAAGGAACGCCTTGAGAAGCTCCGCGCCTCGATGAAAGCGAATGACCTTGGCGCGCTCGTCCTGTTCGCCGGCGCAAATATCCGTTACGCCACGGCCTCCTATCAGGGCAATTGGAAATACAACATCAACATCCGCTATTGCGTGGTCACCCACACGAGCGACCCCGTTTTGTTCGAAACCGCTGGATCGGACTTGCACTGCGCCGAAATCGACCTCCCCTGGATGGAAGGCAAGATTCGCCCCGCCATCACCTGGCAATGGGCGGAAGGCGCCGTGCCATACATGGCTGGCCGCATGGCGGAAAGCGTCATGGACGTCCTGAAAGAAGCCGGCGTCACGAAAGAGCGCATCGGCGTCGATAACTTTGACATGCCTGCCCTCGAAGCGTTCCAGAAGACCGGACTGAACATCGTGAACGGGTGGCCAGCCGTCTCGCAGGCCCGCGTAATCAAGACGCAGGACGAAATCGAATTGCTCAAGCAGGCCTCCAGCATCGGCGATGCAGCGATGTGGAAGATCAAGTACGAATGGCTGAAGCCGGGCGTGCGCGAGCGCGAAATCGAAGCCAAGGTTCACGAATTTATGCTTGAGCGCGGCTGCGAAATTATCTATGACATCATCGTCGCTTCGGGAGGCAACACCAGCCCGTATCGCCGCTGGGCCACAGACAAGCTCATCCGCCAGGGCGACCTCGTCATTGTTGACATTAACGCCGTCGGTCCATCCGGTTACTTCATCGACTTCGTTCGCTGCTTCAAGTGCGGCGGGGCGCAGGGCATGAAGATGACCCAGAAGGAAATCGATCTGTACCGCGAAGTGTACGACTCCATGTACGCCGGAATCGAAAAGCTGCGCCCCGGCATGACCAGCGCGGACGTGGCCAAGGCCTTTCCGGAATATGACGATGACAAGTTCGGCACCGTCACCCTGCAGCAGTTCGCGCACAGCATCGGCATCACGCTGTACGAAGGCATGTGGATGTCGCGCGCGTACTCGCTGAAATATCCCGCGGAAATTAAAGAGAATATGTACTTCGCGATCGAAACGTTCGCGGGACATCCGGGATTGCAGCAGACTTGCCGCCTCGAAGAAAACGTTCTGGTCACCGGCAAGGGCCCTGTGGTCTTCACGCTGATGGAACATATGGAAGAGGCCATGAAGCGCTAATGGCCTCTCTACTCGTAGCAGTTGCAGATTCCGTATTTCCAAACCTGGACCTGGCCCGCGCGGTGGTTGCGCGGGCTGGGGCCGAACTGCGTCTCGCGGACAAGCCCACGCCGGAAGCGATCGTGGCGGCGGCCAAAGATGCGGACGCCGTGCTCGTCACGTACGCAAAAATTAATGCGGACATGATCGGCCAGATGAAGAAGGTCAAAATCATTTCGCGGTTCGGCATTGGCGTGGATAATGTGGACATCGCCGCCGCTACCCGCGACGGTATCGTCGTCACCAAGGTGCCGGATTATTGTATCGACGAAGTTTCTGACCACGCCGTCGCCCTCCTTCTCTCGCTGATTCGCAAAATACCCGCGTCCAGCGCGCGAGCGCACGCTGGACGTTGGGATATGCCGGCAGTCGTGCCCATCCATCGCCTTCGCGGCACGGTTTTGGGGCTCGTGGGATTCGGACGAATCCCGCAGCTCGTCGCGCCGAAAGCGAAAGCCTTCAACATGCGTGTCGTGGCCTCCGATCCTTTCGTTCCGCAATCCGTGATGGATGCGGCGGGCGTGGGCAAAGTGGAATTCGCGGAACTTTTAAAAATTTCCGACTACATTTCCATTCACTCTCCTCTTTTGCCCGAAACCCATCACCTGTTCAGCACGGACGTATTCCGCCAGATGAAGCCCGGCGCGCTGATCGTCAACACTTCACGCGGTCCGGTGGTCGATGAGGCCGCGCTCGCAGCGGCGCTCGACTCCAAACAAATTGGCGGCGCTGCGCTCGATGTTCTCGAACAGGAGCCGCCCACCAGCTCACCCCTGTTTGGCCGCGAGAATGTGATTTTGACCCCCCACACGAGTTTCTATTCGGTGGAATCGCTCGAAGAACTGCAAACCAAAGCGGCGGAAGAGGTCGTGCGTGTCCTTTCCGGTCAGGCCCCGCGCAATCCGGTCAATCCGGAAGCGTTGGCGAACGCGCGCAAGTAAAACAATTTCATTAAGGAGATTGTAACCATGTCAAGCACACCGTGGAAGACAGACAAGTGGTTCGTAAGCCCCTGGAATTTTAATCCCGCTGTAAACGGCGATTTTAAATTCGCCAAGAAAATCGAGTTTCATGACGTGACTCTGCGCGACGGCGAACAGCAGACCGGCGTAATCTTCTCGAAAGACGACAAGATCCGCATCGCCGAAGGATTGGCCGAAGCCGGCGTGCACCGCATCGAAGCGGGCATGCCCGTCGTATCGCCCAGCGACACCGCTGCGATCAAGGAAATCGTGAAGCGCAACCTCGGCCCGAAAATTTTCGCGTTCTCGCGCTGCATGGTGGATGACGTCAAGCGCGCCGTTGATTGCGGCGTGAAGGGCGTGGTCATGGAAGTTCCCTCCAGCGAACACATCATCAAGTACGCGTACAAGTGGTCCATGGAAAAGGCGATTGACCTGTCCATCGAATCGACGAAATACGCGCATGAGCAGGGACTGGAAGTCGTGTTCTTCCCGATCGACTTCTCCCGCGCCGAAATGAACTGGGTGCTGGACCTGATTTGCCGCGTGGCAAATGAAGGCCACATGGACGCGTTGGCATTGGTGGACACTTTCGGAGTTCTCACCCCGCACGCAATTCAGTACCTTGTGCGCTCGGTCAAGGCTCGCATCAGCAAGCGCCTCGAAGCCCACTTCCATATGGATTTCGGCATGGGCGTGGCCAACACCATCATGGCGCTGGCCGAAGGTGTGGAAGTCGTCCACTCCACCGTGCTCGGACTCGGCGAACGCGCCGGAAACGTGCCCATGGAAGACACAGCGATGGCGCTGCTCACGCTTTATGGCATCGACACCGGCCTCAAGTACGACAAGTTCTACGGCCTGTCCAAGCTCGTGGCGCAACTTTCCGGCCATTCGATTCCGTCCAACCGGCAAGTGGTGGGCGACTCGCTCTTCAAGATCGAGTCCGGCATCATCGCCAGCTGGTTCGAAAACTGCGGCGAGGAAAATGCTACCGAACTCTTCCCGTTCCGCGCAGAAGTGGTCGGCCAGGCGCCCATCAGCGTCGTATTCGGCAAGGGCAGCGGTATCGATTCCGTAAAGTGGGGGTTGCGCAAGCTCGGCGTGCAATTCAACGAGGAAGAAGCCATGAAGTGCGTTGCCGCCATCAAGGAATTTTCCTTGCAGCGAAAGCGCCTCCTGACCGACGCGGAATTCCGCGAAGTGGTGAACACCACTCTCCCGGGCCGCGTAGGCGCAGGCAAAGCCGCCGACTAAGGAAAGGCCACATTAGCAGGCGCGATGTCCTGCTGTAGCCCCGCCTCTTTAGAGGCGGGGGTTTAGAGTATCGGTGCCAAACGCGAAATGCATAAGCGGCGCTTGAACGTCGCCAGCTTTGGCGCACATGCATCTAAATCCCCGCCTCTGAAGGGGTGGGCTACAGCAGATGTTTTACAGCAGCTCAGCAGCACAACATTTGTTCCGCCAGGAAGCCACCGCTTGCCGCAAAGCTCTCACATGAAAGCCATGGTCCTCGAAGGGCCCCGCAAATTGGCCCTGAACGAAGTTGAACGCCCCGTTCCCGGACATAATGACGTGTTGGTCCGCGTAACCCACAGCGGCGTCTGCGGCACCGACCTGCACATCTACGAAGGCGGCATCCCCGTCCGCCACCCGCTGATCATGGGCCACGAAATGATCGGCGAAGTTGTGGAAGGTGGAGACGCCGCGCTGCCCACCGGCAGTCGCGTCATTGTCGACCCGGCCATCTACTGCGGCATGTGCCTCAACTGCCGCGCGGGCCAGACAAATCTTTGCCCCAACGGCTCTCTCGTCGGCCGTGATTCGAACGGCGGATTCGCGGATTACCTGGTCGCTCCCCGCACCCACGTGTATCCGCTACCCGCAGCTATCGACAGCAACGTCGCGCCGCTCATTCAAGTAGCCACTACCTGCATGCATGGCCACCACCGCATGAATATTTTCCCCGGCCAATCAGTCGTCGTCATGGGCCTCGGCGTAGCAGGCCAAATTCACGTAGAGCTTGCCAAATCGTGGGGCGCATATCCCGTGATCGGCATTACGCGCAGCGCATTCAAGCGCAATCTCGCCGAGCAGCTCGGCGCGGACACGACGATGTCCAGCGGCGCGGAAGCTGTAAAAGCCGTGAAGGACTCCACCGAGGGCCGTGGCGCGGATGTGGTGATCGAATGCACCGGCGTCGCATCCGCACTCGCCGACGCCATCAACATGGTGCGGCTCGGCGGCACGATCCTGCTCTTCGGAATCAGCTCGGCCACGCAGATGACGCTGCCGTTCTATCAGCTCTACTACAAAGAGCTAAACATCGTGAACACGCGCGCCGCCAAAGGCGAAGATTTTCCGCCCACAATAGATCTAGTAGCGCGCGGCGTACTCAACCTGAAACCGCTCGTCACACACATCGTCCCGCTGCTCGACCTGGAAAAAGCCATGCACATGCTAGTATCCGACGAAGACCAGCGTATGAAAATCATCATGGAAAACCCCCGCTAAGACGGTCTTTCAAGTCCTATCCAACCGTGGGTGCCGAACGCTTGTTTTCCAAAGTGTCCAGGTTTTAGACGAAAATTCAAGCGGCAACTCAACAAGGAACCACGAGAATCCCCGCATACACAAACCCGTACGAACCCCTTGTAATTTGCCGCCGAACCGTTATCGTGTCCTAAAGCAAAAATGATGTGATGAGACTCTCTCCGCGAAGCGGGAGGATAAGACCATTCAGGACCAGGCAGCGGTAACGAACGCAACCAGCACGGACGAACTAAAAGCAGGCGCGCGCGGCATCGCGATCGCGATGTACTGCGTGCTGCTCGTTTCCTACATTCTCATGGCCGCAGACCGCTATCTCTTCCCGGTCCTCGCGCCAGACGTCCGCAAAGCCTTCGGCTTTTCTCTAGCCAACACCGGACTACTCTCAACAATTTTCACGCTGGGCCTCGGAATCGGCGGCCTCCCCACAGGCTATCTGCTCGCGCGTTACTCGCGCAAAATGGTTTTGCTTACAGGCATCGTGATTTTTTCCTCGGCCACGGCGCTTACGACACAAGTGCCCGGCTTCTGGACCATGCTGATCTGCCTTGCCGCGCAGGGCATCGGAATGTCGATGCTCGCCACATCCATGTTCGCACTGGCCGCGAGTTATTTTTCCGGTTACCGCTCCGCAGCCATTGGCTCTGTGAATTTCTGCTACGGCATCGGCGGATTTCTTGGCCCCTTCCTCGCCGGAAAACTTCGCCAGTCCTACAACACGTGGCACGCGCCGATGCTCGCATTCGGCCTCTTCGGTTTTGTGATGGTGGCGATCATCGCCATTTCGGTGCGCCCCTGGTTTGTTGAAACGCGTCGCGCCGCGGAAATAAAAGCAGACAGTGGGGGCGCCGCCAGCTTGATGAATCGAAACACCATCATCCTCACCGCGTTGAGTCTGATTCACGGCCTCGGCATGTATGGATTTCTGGGCCTGTATCCCACATTCCTCCGCGAGACGCTGCATTACACTCCTATCAACGCGGGAAAAGTCATCGGCTTTTTCGGAATCGGCGCGCTCGCCTCGATCCCCTGCGGCTGGATCGGCGACCGCTACTCGCCAAAACTCGTGCTCAGCGGATCGCTGCTGTCCATCGCGGTGCTCGGATATCTGTTTTTTCAGATCTCGCCCACGATGGTTACGCGAGAAATTCTCACCTGCATTTACGGAGTCACGGGCAGTGCGGTTCTCTACGTGAATCTCGCCGGCTATCATGTGAAGGCACTCCGTCGCAGCATGTCCAGCCGCGGCTCAGGAATGTTCGTCACCAGCCTCTACGGCGGTGCAGCGTTCGGCGGCTACTTGCTCGGATGGATCGTCGGCCACGGCGGTTGGCTCCTCGCCGCGGAAATTCAAATGTCAGCGCTCTCCGTAGTAGGGGCAGTCTTGGCCCTGGCCCTGCGCCCCAGCGAAATGTCGCTCTAGACTTTCAGTAGGACAGGCTTCAGCCTGTCTTCTTTTGATTTTTGAAAAAGTAAAAATTAAAAAATAAGAATGGTGAAATGACCACATCCGAAAGAGTCAACTCCTGTACTCGTCAATCCGCAAACCGGTGCCCCCGCCCATGAGCGTCACCCAGGAACCCCGCCTCAGCGCCGCGCGCCTCAGCTCATTATCCGACAAAGCGCAAACGGTCGCGGTCATCTGCGGATGCATCGTCGCCTTCACCTATTCGGCCAACTACACCAATCACGCGCCGCTTGCTCCCGCATTGATGCGCCAATTCGGCTTCAACAATGCGCTGGCTGGCCTGCTCACCACCGGCATTTTCGCCACGCACGCGGGCATGCAAATTCCCGGCGGCTTTCTGGTGGATCGCCTCGGCTCCAAGCGCGTGCTACTGTTTGCGCTGCTTTGGGTAGCCATGGGCAACATCGGCATGGCGCTCGCCGGAGCCTACTGGCAGCTTCTTTTCTTTAAAATTTTTTCCGGCATGGGCACGGGCGTCTGCTTTGTGGGCGGCGCGCGGTACATTCATGAGGCCACAGCCGGCCCGCGCCTGCATGTCGCGCAGGGATTTTTCGGCGGCTCGATTCAGATGGGCGCAGGTTTTGTAATCCTCGGCGTGCCGCGGCTGTATTTATTGGCGGGATGGCGCGCGACGTTCGTCGTTTCCGCAGCCATGGTGCTGGTAGCGGCTGTCGTTTGGGTCACCGCTTCGCCCACAGTCGAATTCGGTGCAAGGCCAGCCGGCCGCTTCCATGAAATGCTGCTCGCTCCCCAGCTCTGGTTTCTCGGCCTGATGCAGATGGCGACCTTTGGTATTTCCGTGGTCGTCGGATCGTGGGTGGTGGTCCTGCTGACAAAGGTGATGAAAGTTCCCGCCACTCGCGCAGGTCTCATCGGCTCTCTCGTATTGTTGCTGGGAATCGTTTCCAGGCCTCTCGGCGGATTTCTGCGGCGCCACATGGGCGTTAGGCCGCTTTTTATCGGTAGCCTGTTGATGATCAGTATAGGATGCGCCTTATTTCTGCCTTCCTCGGTATCGCTGGCCGCCGCTCTGACGGCTGTCGTGCTGATTGGAATTGGCGTCGGACTTCCTTATGCCGCGATGTTTTCGCGCGCAGGCGAGTTATTCCCCGGGCGCGCGGCAGCCGCCATGGGCTTCGTAAATATGTTGGGAATTATAATGATTCTGGGGGGCGCGCCGCTGGTGGGGCATCTTGCGGATTTGACGGGATCTTTCAAGACCAGCTTCGCCGTCCTTGCCGGATTCTCACTGGTCACCTGTTTAGTGGTGCCATTCATTCATCGTGAGGATCCGGCCAGGGTAGCGCAACATTGATTCACTAAATCGCAGCAGGGAAGTTAATCGGACGAGCTTCCTGCGGTCTTGCCCCGCGCCATTTTCTGAGCCATGAACAAAAGCAATTTGCGATCGCCTTCCTTCGTGCGGCTCAGGAGCTGGCGAAACCGTTCGAGCATTCGCGCGTCTTTTCCGGAACTTCCCCAGGCAATTTCACCGGCGCTCTTGCGCTTCAGGATGTTGGGCAGCGCGGGCGGTTTGTCGCTGTCATAAAAAAGCTGATAAAGAGGCACTTCCAAAGCGCGTGCGAACTTTTCGAGTGTTTCCACCGCGGGAACCGTATGTCCGTTTTCCACGCGGGAGATGTAGCACCGAAGCAAGCCCGTACGTTTTTCAATTTCACCTTGCGAGAGCTTTTTTTCCTCGCGGATCGACCGCAATTGGTCCCCGATAATCATTATGTTTGTCCTTTCGAATTTTGCTGAAAAAAATCAAACCACATAAAAAAGTTCTACGGATTAGTGCTTCAAGACGAACAGTACCCTATAGAAATACTATATCAAATTCCTTCGATGCGCGCTCAGGTCTTAGCGGCATACAAATGTGCCAAAAGCTGGGTAAAGCCTGACACGGCGAAGAGGCATCCTCTAATTCAATTTACGAAAAGTGGTCAATTTCCCCGCAGAAGCTGTTGGGCTCGGCGGCCTATACTTTTCTATTCTAGAGCGCGCGAACTCTGCCCATGGCCCATTTGGTTCGTAACGAATGTACAAAGACAAGTGGCGTAACGCACCGTCCACCCGTCCGGTCCTCTCATACGCCAACGCAAGATTCAAGTGGCCGTCTGCCAGGGCCGGAGCCAGTTCCACCGCGCGAGAAAGATGGATAATTGCTTCATCCGTTTTTGCCAATTGTTCCAGCACACAGCCGAGATTGAATTCCGCCAGCGCGTTGTCCGGTTCAAATCCCACGGCCATTAAAAAATGCTCGTACGCTTCTTCCATGCGCCCGAGCTGATACATTGCTGTTCCGAGGTTGATGCGCGCTTCCACCCATTCGGGTGCCGCTTCCACGGCTTTCTGGTACGCGCGCGCGGCTTCGCTCACTGAGCCGGAGTCGGAATCGCACAACATTCCAAATTCAAACCATTCTTCTGCTGAGCGCGACGCCATGGCGTGAATCTTCTTGGCGATAACGGATGTCTCGAAGTCTAAAACAAATTGCCCTGTCAGCGGCTCAAATGGACGCGCCTCCAAAGGCGGATGCACCACCACTTGCTTACCGTTGCTGGAAATGCGCAACATGGAGAGCGGCGTTTTCGTCGACCCTAATTCCGTCTGCAGGGTTGTAATCGCGCGTTTTATGCGGCTTGCGGGAACTTTTTGCGCGGCCAGTCGCTTGATGGTTTCCAGCGCCACCAGGTCTGAAAAATTGTAAAACCGTTCGCCCCAGCGCGCTCGTGGCAGCAATAGGCGCAGCCGCGTCCAATACTCCAAATCGCGGCGAGACACTCCCGTCATGCGTTCCACTTCATTGCGGGTGTAGCGGTGTTCCAAGCGGCCAGCTCCACGGATGGTTTTACTGCGCAACATTATCGCCCGGAAGCCCCCCAATTGAGGGAATTTTTTCAGAAATAACGGTGGAAAAACGCGGAAAACTGTTTGCAGCTACGCGCAGGATGCGAACGCGCGTCTTGCACGCCGTGCCAGTCTTGTTAGACTAAATCCTGTCCGCGATATACCTCTTCCCATTATGCAGCCTCACATCGCCGAACGACGCCACCTGGAGCGCCAGATCGCTTACGCCAGGCCCATTTTCATGGTGCTGGCTCTGGTCGATCTGCTGGACCGCCCGCCTGCCGAGCGTGGGCTACATGCAGTATGGTTCGTCACCGTTTATCTGATTGTCTCCTTGGCGCTCGCCGTCGTACAGAATCTCCGTTGGATTAACGAGTTTGTCGTCCCTGTTCAAGTAGATTTGGCCGCGCTGGCCGTGTTTCTGGTTCTTACCCGGTCGGTCGTGGCCTTCTGGTTCGTCTATCTTTTTGTCGCTCTTGCTGCCGGAATCCGTTGGGGAGCTCGGCGCTCCGTAATGCTCGCCGGAGTCGTGACGCTCGCGCTGCTGATTCGGACGGCGATGAACGGGCCGCTCGCATGGGAGCAAATGCTCTCCTGGATTGCGTTGGCCACGGGAACATTTGGCGCCGGCGCTGGCATGTCGTTCCTGGGCAGCCGCCAGCGCCGCCACGCAACAGAGCAAGAATTCCTGGCATTGGTAACCGGAAAAATCGAAGTACAGCGCGGCATGGCGGAATCCCTGCGTTTGGTACTTGGCGAACTTGCGCGTGCGTTTAACTGTGAAGAAGCGATCCTCGTTTTCCGCGATACGGATATCGAGCGTATCTTTGTTTGGAAATACCGCGACGGCGACGAGACTCGCCTTACTCCCGAAAATCTGCCCGTAAATCGCAGCGACGGCTTCCTCCTGGACCAGCCGGACGCCAGCGTATGCTGGAACGAATTGGAAGGCGCCGGGGAAGGCTTCGGCTGGAGCCGTAAGGATGGCCGGCGCCTCAAAGATTTGCCCCGTTTGCCGGGCCCGATGCGCCAGGAGTTGGGCTGGCGTTCTGTTCTGGGTGTTACTCTAGACCTTGGCGGCCAGCCGGTTGGACGTCTCCTGCTAGGAAATGCGCGCGCCCGTTTCATCCCGCAGGACTTGCATTGGATGGAGCGAATTGTCCGTCACCTCGGCCAACCGTTGCAGAATTTGTTCCTGCTTCGCCACATTCGCGCGCATGCAATTGAGGGAGAGCGCAGCCGCATCTCGCGCGAAATCCACGACGGCATCTTGCAGACCCTGCTGAGCGTGGACATCCAGCTTGACGTTTTACGTCGTAAGGTGCCAACCGATCCTGAGCAAGCGGTCGGTGCATTATCTTCCTTGCAGCAAACGGTTCGAAATGAAACGGATGAGTTGCGCCGCATGGTCACGGATATGCGCCCGCTGCGCGTTCAAAGCGCGGATTTGGTGGATCTGATGCGAGGCTTCGGAGAGAGGTTTCGTAACGAATCCGGCTTAGCCCTTGATTTACTTATAGATGCGGCGGAACTGCAGATCCCGGACCGCATCTGCCGTGACCTCTTTCAGATATATAGAGAATCGTTACACAATGTGAAAAAACATGCGCATGCTTCCCACGTCGTGGTAAAACTATGGCAGAATGAAGGCGAAGTTGTTCTTGTTGTAGACGATAACGGACAAGGTTTCAGTTTTGCCGGTCGCTTTACCGGAGATGAATTAGACCGCCTTCGGTTGGGGCCGATTTCCATTAAGGAGCGAACGCGCAGTGTGGGCGGGGTTCTGACCGTAGAGTCCACGCCCGGTCATGGCGCTCGTTTGTCTATTCAGGTTCCTCTCGGCTGATATGGCCAAAACAACCAAAGCTCAAATACGTGTCCTGATGGCGGATGATCACGCCATCTTTCGTGAAGGTCTGCGCAAATTGCTGGACGGCGACGATGAAATCACCATTGTTGGCGAAGCCTCCAACGGCAACGATTGCATCAAAATGCTGGCCAAGCTGAAGCCCGATATTCTGCTGCTGGATCTGCGCATGCCGGACAAGGATGGACTCGCGGTTTTGGAAGAAGTGAACTTCGATCAGCTGCCGACTCGCGTCGTGGTTCTCACCGCTGCTGAAGATGATCGCGACGTGGTGCGAGCAATGCGCCTCGGCGCGCGCGGCGTGGTGCTGAAGCAATCCGCCACAGATTTGCTGGTGCGCAGCATTCACAAAGTGCACAGCGGCGAAATCTGGCTGGACAATCACATGACGGCCGAAGTCATGAAAGCGTTTTCCAAGTCGTCCGACGGCGGCCCGCGGCGCGAAAAACCGCTGCTCAGCGACCGCGAAAAAGAAATCGTGCAACTCGTTGCGCAGGGTTACCGCAACAAGGAAATCGGCGAAAAACTTTTCATTAGCGAGCAGACTGTGAAGAACCACCTGCACAATATCTTCGATAAGCTAGGCGTTTCCGATCGCCTGGAATTGGCCCTCTACGCCATCCACCACCGCCTCATCGACCAAGCCTGATTTTTCCGCACAATTTTTCACAGAGTGAGCGTAATGAGCCTCCAGCGATTCCTGAATCATTGCCAAGGCTGGACATGGGAGTGCTTCCGCTGTAGCCCGCCCCTGAAGAGGCGGGGATTGAGAGTTCACATGTCGACCGTGCTGCCGGGCATTTAAACCCCCGCCTCTGAAGACGTGGGCCACAGAAGCCGTTTCCGAGATTGCAGCTAGTTTCGGTTTCGCTGTCCCCGCAGTCTAGGACCCGCGTACCAAAATGCTGGCTCGCGAATTGGAACCTCCGCGCTATTGAGCCAACTCCCCCCTGCACGTAATCTCAAACACGTAAACAACACGGAAAAAAATTCAGGAGGCAACACCTTGACAGCCGAAGAGCGACGCGCGACCCAGAGGTTTCAGATCCGGCTACCCATGATTGTCCGCTGGACCAGCGGCTCGGCGATTGGCGAAGCCTCCACCGAATCTCGAGATGTAAGTTCGCGAGGGGTTTACTTCTTTTTGCCGAAAGAAGTCAGCAGCGGTTCACCAGTCGAGATTCTGCTGACCCTTCCACATGAAATCACGCTGGCTGGACCCGTGAAAGTGCGCTGCCTTGGCCGCATCAAGCGCGCCGAAGTCGACGAGCCAGGCAAAATCGGCGTGGTTGCACAAATTGAGCGCTACGAGTTTCTGCGCGGCGACGAACACGCCGCGTAGTCCGAGTCTTGCCCGCCACCTGCGGAGGCGGACAGGTAAAACCGGGGTGCTCCGGCCCCTCAGCTGAGCATCCCGGTTATTTTTTTGCGCATTTTTTTGTTATGGGGAATTTTATTACGCGGGAATCATGCGTCACATCCAAGTGACTCGTGATTTGTGACTCGTGATTCGTGGCAGAACCGTGGTCGCGCTCCGACTTCCTTATAAATCTGCATTCTAACGGAACTTACCGACGGCGAGTTTTTCACGAATTAGAAACCACGATTCATGATCGCGCTTCACTCATACCGCAGCGCTTCCACCGGATCCAGCTTCGCCGCCCTTGACGCGGGATAAATCCCTGACGCCAGGCTCACCACCACGGAAAATACAATTGCGCCTGCCACCAGCCACCAAGGCACGGTCCAGATATTCGGCGCATTCACGCCCTGCCGTTTCAAATAAATCATCGTTGCAACCTGGATAGCGCGTCCGATCGCCCAGCCGAGCAGCACGCCAAACAGGCCGCCCGCCAACCCCATCACTCCGGCCTCCGCGAAAAAAAGGCGCCGCACATCGCGGTCTGCCGCACCAAGTGCTTTTAACACGCCAATTTCGCGCCGGCGCTCGAGGATGGCCATCACCAACGTGTTGATGATTCCGAGCGAAGCGACTGCCAGCGCGAGGCTCCCAAAAATCCCCAGAAACATATCGAAGATCGCGAAAAAAGTTCGCAAGTTGCGCGTGACGTCGATCAACGAAAATGTGGTAAACCCCATACGCGTTACGCTTGATTCGATCTGCGCCACGGCGTTCGGGCTGGTCACCCGCACATTCAGTGCCGCGTATCGCGTGCCCGAGGCCGGAGCAGCCCGCGAAATGTCTCGCAAGTCGCCCTGCTGCACAACTTCCAATTTTTCGGCCACAGCGAGCGGCAAATAAATCCCTGCGTTGTTAAAGCCAACTTGCCCGCTCCCTGAGTCCGATGCCGGTGTTACGCCTACTACTCGAAACTTCTTTTCGGTGGGCACAATCGAAAAGCCCATGGCCTCTTCGTCCGGTCCCACCGCGCGGTTGGGCGGGTCTCCGGGCGCAGCATCGGACGGAGGAGGAAGAGCCTGCCGCTGCGCAAACCGCAAAGTAATTTCCTGTCCGAGCAATGAGGCAGGCGCTTTCCCGACATCCACCAAACGCTTCGCCAGATCACCCTGAACGATCGCTTCTCTCGCGTCCGCGTTCGAAAAGAAATGTCCGTTCAGCCCGTCCAGCGTGCCGCTCGATTCTGACGACGGCGCCATGCCCGAGACCATAACCAATTGGCTGACAGGTTCCACGCGCGCTTCCGCCGTAAATCGGATCTCCGGATTTACCTCCAACACATTCGGCAGCCCCGCGATTTCCTTGCGCGCAGCGTCGTCCAGCGGTCGCGGCGGGGCAACGTCGACCGCATCGCGAGGGTTGCGGCGGCCTCCACCGGGCTGGCCGAATGGAGCGCTTTGCCGAGAGCGTACAGAGACGATGTCGAACAGCCCTGCCTTCGCTACGGAGCGGTCTACCAGTTGCTGCAGGCCGACGCCGAGCGAAAGCAAGGCGACGAGCGATGCCACCCCTACAGATATGCCCAATGTCGTTAAGGAGTTACGAAGTATCGCTTCACGCAGGTTCCGGGTCGCGAGCTCTGCCAAGTCTCCGATTTTCATCGCAGCCGCTCCTCGCGTGAAATCCCTCCGTCAGACAACGTAACGATGCGATCCGCGTAGCGCTCCGCCAGTGCACGCTCATGCGTCACCATCACGATCGTTCGTCCCTCTCCGGAGGACGGCCGGTGAATTTGGGCGATCAGTCCCATGATCTCCTCACCCGTCTTGCTGTCCAGATTTCCCGTGGGTTCGTCCGCCAGCAGGATCATGGGCCGGTTGATCAGGGCGCGTGCAATGGCTCCGCGCTGCTGCTCGCCGCCGGATAGTTCGGAAGGGCGGTGCCTTATTCGCCCAGCGAGCCCCACGCTAGCCAGCGCCTCTTGCACGCGGGTCGGTCGCTCCATGCGCGGAACTTCAGCCAGGCGCAGCGGCAGTTCGACGTTTTCTTGGAGGGTCATGCGAGGAAGCAGCTGAAAGGATTGAAAAATCATGCCCACCGTGCGGCTTCGGTGCATCGCTAACTCTTCGCCAGACATGCCGGCGAGGTCGCGGCCCATGGCAACGATCGAACCTGAGCTCGGGCGGTCCAGCCCGGCCATCAAGTTGAGCAGGGTGGATTTCCCCGACCCGCTGGCGCCCAGCAGCGCGAGAAATTCTCCTTTGCGCACGTCGAGCGAAATCTCATTAACCGCGCGAATAATAGTTTCCCCCATTTTGTAGCTGCGGGAAACGCGTTCCGTTCGGATTCCAAAGCCATTAGACGATGCAGCGGGATCGGGCACATTCATACTACGCAGAGTAGCACGCAAATGTTTCAAGGGCGACGTTGGCAGAAGCGCGGAATCACTTGGACATGGGCCACCGTGCGCAGCTTCCAGATTCGTTGCCTAACATTTTTCGACGACGGATGGTGGATCCGCGGAGGGCCGTGAAGAGATTCCGCCCGGCGATTCGAGAGTTATATTTTCCCCTGGTTTATGCTTTCCAGTGCAGAAAGGATTTTGTGTTAATTTCTTTAAATTCTCCCTTTGAACTCAATCGCCACTTACCGTCCGGTCCCAAACTCAGACGAAGCTCACACCGAATACAGCCTAGACCTGATGGACGAAGCGCACCACGAAGCCCGAGACTGAAGTCAGCCCTCGTCGTTGCGATGAGAAGACGCAGCGCACACTTACATCATTTCTTTCGCCGGATTGCCGATGAACATGACCCAAGCGATGCCCCTTCAAATCCCAATAAAAGCACGCGTTATTAGCCACTAATCCATCCCAACATCGAACAAAATTTCAAGGAGCGATTCATGTCCAAGACCGTTGCTGATTTGTTGGTGGAACGTCTCATCGGATGGGGAGTCGATACCATTTTCGGATTGCCCGGCGACGGAGTGAACGGAATCTTCGAGGCCTTGCGCGTAAACCAGGACAAAATAAAATTTATTCAGGTGCGGCATGAAGAATCTGCCGCCTTCGCCGCGTGCGCCTATGCGAAATACACAGGCAGGCTGGGCGTGTGCATCGCGACGTCCGGCCCAGGCGGCATTCACTTGTTGAACGGCTTGTACGATGCAAAGTGCGATGGTCAACCGGTGCTCGCGATTACCGGCCACACGTTCCACGATTTAATCGGCACCCACTATCAGCAGGACGTGGATCTCGACAAGCTGTTCATCGACGTCGCCGAATTTAATCAGCGCATCATGGGACCGGGCCACGCAGCCAATATTGTCGACGAGGCCATAAAAACTTCCCTCACTCGCCGCGCCGTCAGCCATATCACGATTCCGAAAGACATTCAGGAATGGACTTCGCGCGACGAGGAGCGCTCGAAAGCGAACATCCCGAAACACAGCGCGGATATTTTTGCCGCGTCGCATCCAGTGCCGGCGCGGGAAACGCTGCAAGCGGCTGCGGATTTGATCAATCGCGGTTCGAAAGTGGCTATCCTGGCGGGTGCCGGATGCCTGAACGCGCGCGCCGAAATTCTGGAGCTTGCCGAGCTGGTCGCCGCGCCGATCATCAAGCCGCTTCTCGGAAAAGGAGTAGTGGAAGACCGGAATCCATACACAACGGGTGGAATCGGTCTGCTGGGAACGGCCCCATCCCAAGACGCGCTAAAAGATTGCGAGACGTTGATCATTGCAGGCAGCAGTTTCCCGTATCTGGAGTTTTATCCGAAGCCGGGTCGCGCAAAAACCGTACAGATCGATATCGATCCATCGCGCATTGGCCTCCGTCATTCCGTGGATGTGGGTCTGACGGGAGAGTGCAATACGGTTCTGCGGGCGCTCCTGCCGTTGATTCAAAAAAAAGAGGATCGAAGCTTTCTGCAGAAAGCCCAAAAAAACATGGAGAGCTGGAACAAGCTGATGGAAGCTCGGGGCACGCGGGAAGACAAGCCGATGAAGCCGCAAGTGGTGACCTGGAATCTGAATCAGCTGCTCGATGATGATGCGATCGTCTCGACGGATAGCGGAACGATCTCCACGTGGAGCGCGCGATATATTGAAATGCGCGGCGACATGAAATTCTCGCTTTCCGGTTCGCTCGCCAGCATGGCCAACGGACTTCCATACAGCATCGCCGCGGCCGCAGCGTTTCCCGGAAGGCAAGTCGTCTGCATCATCGGCGATGGCGGGTTCACCATGCTGATGGGCGAAATGGCTACGCTCGTGAAGTACAAATTGCCGGTAAAAGTAATCGTCATCAAAAATAATGTGCTCGGGCAAATCAAGTGGGAACAAATGGTGATGGAAGGAAATCCCGAGTATGGCGTGGAATTGGAACCGATTGATTTTGCCGCCATTGCGGAGGCTTGCGGCGCAAAGGGCTACACTATCGAAGATCCCGCGCGGGCAAAATCCATTTTGCGCGAAGCGCTGGATCACGACGGCCCCGTTGTGGTCCAGGCGCTGGTCGATCCGAACGAACCGCCTCTGCCCGGAAACATTTCCTCCGACCAGGCCATCAAATTCGCGGAATCGCTGGCCAAGGGCCAAAAGGATAGCTGGAAAATAATCAAGACCGTACTAGAGGATAAAATTCGCGAAGTTGTCTGATCCATTTCCACGCGGTTTGCTACGATTGGAAGCCACAGAACGAATCCCGCCCGTTCGATTACTGCTGGGAGCTTTGAGGTTGTCGCGACTGAAGGTCGGCCAGATATTCCCTGGCTAAATCCTTATCCTGCCGGTTCGGAGTGTACTTCACGAATTGCTGAATCTCCGCGCTGGCGCCAGACACATTTCCTTGTTCGCCGTAAATTTGCGCGAGCAGAAAGTATAGATTCGGTTGATGGTGCGCGGTGTCCAGTGAAATGGCCTGCGTTATGTTTTTTTCCGCCTCCGAATATTTGTGCAAATGGAAAAGCGCGAGACCGCGGTAGTAATTGGAATACAAATCCCCGCTCAAGCTCAGACCGTTAAACCGGTCGGACCAGGTCTGCAAGTCGCTCCAATTTTTCTCCCGGTCTAAAAGTCCAGCCAGGCAAAGATATGGCGGCAAATAGGTCGGATCTACCTTGATGGGTTTCGAACACGCGTCATGCGCGTCCGTCAACTTCTGCTGGCCCAGCATGACTTGCCCCAGCATGACCCATGCGGCCGGATAATTTGGATATTTGTCGATTGCCTCGCGCAAGTGTTCCTCGGCCTTCGCTAGATCGATTTTCTTGAACGCGTCGCAGGCCTTTTGATACTGACTCCTCGCCTTTCCGGGAACGCCCAGCCGGGTCGCGCTGATTGAGCTGCTGCGGCCGTCGAACAGGTTCCACGGCAGGCATGCATCGTCTTCGTCAACAGGAGTGGGCTTCTTCGGAAACGGCTCGTTCGTGGGAAAGTAAATCTCGGAGGCATCGGGTTGCATTCCAGGTTGCACCCGCGGGTAGGGATAGCCCGTCCCCCCCGTCCCGGGGGAGGTTCGGGTTCCACCACCTCCTGTACTCCTGGGAGTTACGCCACCACCGCTACCAGATTTCTGTGCATATGCAGGCGCTGCGCATAGGATAAGCAGTGCGGCTAAAAGCGCGGCCAGCTTCGGGGGCAGCAAGGTGGATTGGCGACGGCGGTGTTGCATAGAGCATATCTTACTCCTTTTGGGAAATTATTGAATATCGCGCTGTAAAAAGTTCACGTGCCGCACCTTACAGAGACATCTGGCACGCGGCAGCATGGCTGTTCGTCAGACGTGGTATATTTTTGCGAGTTTCTGCACCCAATAAATAAAGCCGAGGCTGCCGATCGAGTGGAAGATGCGTTCACTTGCTGGCATCGTACTGAATCCGCGCGTCCTTCTGGAACGAAAGAGGAGCCACGTATGAAAATTCACGCAGCAACGTCCCTGGTTCTTATAATTTTTTTCGGTATTTCAAGTGTTAAGGCCCAAGAAAAACGCAAGCAGCTTCCGATGGAACACATGGCCGGGCTCCTGCGGCTCGTCGAAACAATTCCGCTGCCGACGGACGGCTGGATGGATCACATGGCCGTCGATCTAAAAAATCAGCACCTTTTTCTTTCCGGCGAATACAGCAAAAATTTTGTGGTCATCGACCTCCACACCGGAAAAGTAATTCACGTCGTTACCGGGCTGGGCGGAAGTCCGCGCAGACCTTTCTTTGATCCGAAGCTGAATCAGGTATGGGTCGATCTAGGTGACAACACGCTCGTCGCGATCGATGCCACGTCTTTCGAAATCGTCAAGACGGTGGAAATGACTGGCGGAAAGAGCGCGGCGAAGAGGGATCCGGACAATGGCGCCTATGACTATGGCCGCGGCTTATATTATTCGGGCGTGGGCACCGCGGGCGCGATGGACGGCTCCGTGGAAATTGTGGATACGCATGCCGGCAAATTGGTGGGCACGATCCCGATGCATGGCAGCGATCCTTCCGGCTTCGTGCTTGACGCGGCGCACAATCGTCTCTATGTCGGCATGGGCGACGTCGTTAACGGGCGGAGCGTGTGCAAGGTGATCGACACGGAGAAGAGAGAAGTGATCGCCGAGTGGCCGATCACCGGTGGATCGCAACCTCACGTGGCCGCGCTCGATTTGCCGCATCATCGCCTCTTTTTCGGCAGTCGTTTGCAGGGCGGGCACCAGGGCGAACCGGGCAAATTTGTGATCATGAACTCGGATGATGGAAAGGTGATCCAAGTTCTAGACTCCGTGGGTGGCGCGGACGAACTTTTTTTTGACGCGCCTGCGAAACGAATTTATTTTTCGGGTTCGACGGGCACGGTCGCAGTCTTTAAGCAGATTGACGCCGATCGTTACGAGATGCTTGGAAAAGTTCCCACCGGCGCGGAAGCGAAGACGGGCTTGTGGGTGCCCGAGCTAAAGCGCTACTTCGCCGCGGTCCCCAAACACATTGTGCAGACGCCACCGTACGGCGTGAACGATTTGATCAACGAAGACGCGCATCTGATGGTATTCGAGGCCATACCGTAGCAAATCTGAAGAATTAGGCTGAAGGAAGAAATGGTCGGGGCGTCCGGATTTGAACCGGAGGCCTCCTGCGCCCAAGGCAGGCGCGCTACCAGGCTGCGCTACGCCCCGACATGAAGTGACATGCAATTCTAAGATACTTCGGCAAATGGAGCTACCTTTAACCACAATTTAAGAACCGCCTCTGACGCGGCACGAAATCCCTTGGAGGGAATCGCGAAGTTATTTCCGCGAAGATGCCAGGGATTTTTTTGCGGCGCTTTTGCGGGCCGCTTTGGGAGGTTTTATGATGTCACCGATACTGAACAGTCGCACGCGCGCGATCCGCGCATTTTCTTTTACGCGCAATTGAGCCACGCCCACCGTTAACAACAATTCAATCGGATTCACCTGGCCGCGAACAAAAATCGGCGAGTGCCACCCGCCTGCCCGCAGCAGTCGATCTTCCGGCTCGATCAGTGCGATTTGATCGGGTGCAAGATTCAAACTTTCGTTGCACTCCACGAAATAAGCTTCCTTATCCAACGCCCACCAGCGATAGTTATCGTCAGGCCGCAGCGGATGCGCTTCGAGCGGGATTTTTCCGGCCGGCGAATATTCGCCGCCGCCGAAATCCAATTTCCCCGTGGGATCGATCGCGTGAATCGTTTTTACAGTGAGGTGCACAGAAAATCCGTGCACTTGATATTTCGGGTGAATAATTCCAGAGATATGTTCCGCAGTATCTTTTCCGGACAAAAGTTGCATGTGACGGACTATAGCCAATTGATTTCAGGTCGTCTACATTTCGCTCGTGTGCATGCGGCGAAAAGTACAGCCCTTAGACTGTCTTGTCTTTCGAGTGGCAGAGATGTTCCAGAATGCATTCCACGCAACGCGGCTTGCGCGCCACACAAATTTTTCGGCCGTGCCAGATCAGCTGGTGGGAAATTAAAACCCATTTTTCCTCGGGAATCACTTTCATCAGATCCTGTTCGATTTTTTTCGGATCGCTATTGCGGGAGAGTTCCAGCCGGTTCGAAAGCCGGATGACGTGCGTGTCCACCACCACTCCGACGGCGATGCCAAACGCCGTGCCCAGCACCACGTTTGCCGTTTTTCGCGCCACTCCCGGCAGCGTCAGCAATTCGTCCATTGCGCGCGGCACTTCGCCCCCGAACTGGTCCATGATTTTCTTACTTGCTCCGATAATCGACTTGGTTTTATTTCTGAAAAATCCGGTGGGCCGGATATCCTGCTCGAGCTCCGCCGGATTGGCATAGGCGAAATCGCGCGGCGTTTTGTATTTTGCAAACAGAGCTTTGGTGACGATGTTGACGCGCACGTCGGTGCACTGCGCGGAAAGAATTGTGGCGATCAGCAGTTGAAACGGCGCCTGGTGTTCCAGCGCGCAAGTGACGTTCGGATAGGCCTCGTCCAGCTTTTTAAGAATTTCGCGGACGCGCTGCGGATTCGTGGCCGCTGCATTCGCGCTTCCGCGGGCGGTTCCGCCGGAACTTCGCGCGGCTTTGGCAATTCGCTCCGGCGGCGAGGATTTTTGTCTTTCGCCCGTTTTGGCTTGAATTTTCTTAGTTTTGTGTTTTTTCATTGCTCCATCTATATTCCGTTCAACTCGCTCACGACCTTACCTGTCGAAGCTTATGCCACAAAAATCACTTCTTCGCTTGCAGCAAAAAATCGAGTGCGCGGTGAAACGCTTTCCCTCTGTGACTGTGCAAGTTCTTTTCCTCGCGCGAAATTTCCGCGTACGTTTTTCCCAGCGCAGGGAACAGGAAAATCGGATCGTACCCGAAGCCATCCCGCCCGCGCGGTTCTTCTAAAATAATTCCCTCAGCCGCCGCCGAAAACAGCCCGCGCAAATTTCCAGCTTCCGCAACCGCAACTACGCAAACAAATCGAGCTTGCCGCTCGCCGCCTTTTTTCCCGCGCATCTCGCTCAGTAATTTGTGAATGCGGTCCATGTCGGTCGCACCCGGCCCGGCGTAACGCGCCGAAAGCACTCCAGGCGCGCCTCCCAGCGCCGGCACCACCAGGCCCGAATCGTCAGCGATGACCATTCCTTTTGCGGAGCGGCTGTAGTGCAGCGCCTTGCCTGCCGCATTTTCCGCAAAGGTCGGCCAAATTTCTTCAAATATTGGCAGGGAATCGAACTTGGGAATGAACGCGAGATCGACCGCCGCGCCCTCCGGCGAGGCAAGCGCCTGATATTCGCGGAGCTTCCCCGGATTCGAGGAAGCCACCAGCAGTCGAAGGGGATTACTTGACGCGTGCACGGAAATCGGTGTTGACCAGCTTGGATTGGTACTCGGTCATGCGGCGAATTCCAGTGGCGGCCAGCGCCAGCATGTCCTGCAAATCCGCGCCGCCAAAAGGCTCTCCCTCGGCCGTAGCTTGCACTTCCACAAATTTTCCGCTGCCTGTCATCACGACATTCATGTCGACTTCTGCGCGCGAATCTTCATCGTATGCGAGGTCAATCAAAGCGACGCCGTCCACCACACCCACACTGGTTGCGGCGACGGAGTCAATCAGCGGAACCGATTTCAAAATACCCGCGGCCACCAGCCGCTCCATCGCCAATGCCAGCGCCACATACGCGCCGGTGATCGACGCCGTG
The DNA here is from genome assembly GCA_035696345.1 of Candidatus Acidiferrales bacterium. Taxonomy (GTDB): domain Bacteria; phylum Acidobacteriota; class Terriglobia; order Acidiferrales; family UBA7541; genus Palsa-360. The sequence goes on along the minus strand of DASRQU010000062.1, from coordinate 37,981 downwards.
CGCGTACCGCCATCGGCTTGAATCACGTCGCAATCGAGCCACACCGTTTTTTCGCCGAGTTTTTTCTGGTCCACAATCGCGCGAAGCGACCTGCCAATCAGCCGCTGAATTTCCAGCGTGCGGCCTGACGGTCTTCCGCGACTCGCTTCGCGCGCCGTACGCTGTTCGGTAGCGCGCGGCAGCATTCCGTACTCGCCTGTCACCCAGCCTTTTCCCTGACCTTTCAGAAACGAAGGCACCCCATCATCCACGGTGGCCGTGCAAATCACGCGCGTATTTCCCACTTCAATCAGCACGCTTCCTTCGGCGCTGGTAATAAAATCCGGCGTCATCTTCACCGGACGAATCTGATCGTGCGCGCGCGCATCACTTCGCAAGTATCCTCCTCGTGGCATGGCCCAAAGTTTGCCCGCCAGAATCAGAAGTGTCAACCAGTGACAATTTTCAAAGTTTCGCGAATCATTGTGACGGTCGCAGGTTTCATAGAGTCCGTCCGTTTTCCGGACGGCGATCTTTCTTCGTGCGCGAAGAAAGCCGATCCCAAAAGCAATTCGCGAAGGCGTAAATTCGCCGGCGAAAAATGCGGCGGCAAGAGTCGCCCCAGTTCGTCCCGACAATCGCGGAACGAACTGGCCTCTACGAACCCTGGACTCAACAAAACTGAGAATCTCGCGACACGCCCGACTCCCGCGATGACATTGCCTCCAAAAATTGATATTGTTCAAGTCAGTTCAGAACCCATTCAGAAAAATTGGCTCAGTAAATCGAAGAGGCGCCGACCATGAAGAAACACGATGAATCTCGCCGCGAATTTTTAGTGCGTGCCGCCGTCGGCGCAGGAGCAGCTGCAGGAGTCGTCGCCAGCGCTGGCCTTGTTGCGCCGGATGCAATCGCGCAAAGCCATGAGCAGATGGAGGGAGGCTCTTCAACCGCCGCCGCGCAGCATCCGAACGGCCCGGAGCACGGCGCATTTTTCAATCACGCCGATTCCGCGACGATCGCTGCGTTCACCGAGCGCCTGATGCCGAGCGCGCCGGACAAGCCCGGAGCGCGCGAAGCCGATGTCCTAAACTACATTGACCTCGCGCTCGCCGGCGCGTACACGGATTTGCAGGAATTTTATCGCCACGGATTGGCGCAACTCGACGCCTATTGCCGCGGCAAATACAAAGAAGCGTTCATACTCCTCGTGCCGGAAAAGCAGGACGAAGTGATTTCGGCGATGGAAGAAGGCAAGGCCACAGGTTTTGCGTGGCCGGCGGCTAAGGAATTTTTTAACACACTTCGTACGCACACGATGGAAGGAATGTTTGCCGATCCACTGTACGGCGGCAATCGCGATTTCGCCGGCTGGCGCCTCGTCGGCTTTCCCGGCGCGCAGGCGATTTTTTCCCCGACAGATTTGCAGAGCAAGCAGGCTTTTAATCGCGCTCCCATCGTCGGTTTGCAGATTACGGCCAAAGGCCCAGCGGCGAGAGGATAAATCATGGCGACGGAAAAAACAGATGTGGTGATCGTCGGAATGGGCGCGGTGGGCGGAATCCTCGCCGCCGAGTTGGGCAAGGCCGGGATGAAAGTGATCGGCCTGGAGCGCGGACCGCGGCTCAGCACCGCGGATTTTAATCCTCACGATGAATTGCGTTATTTCCAGCGCCAGGAATTGCGCCCGAATATTAAGCGTCAACCGGTAACCTGGCGGCCCAATGCCAGCGCGGTGGCGCGCCCGATGCCTGTCCTCAACTACGGCAATCAGGCCGGAGGCGGCACGGTGCATTACGGCACGCTCTCCTGGCGCATGCACGAAGACGATTTCAAGGCGCGCTCACATACCGTTGAGCGCTACGGTGCCGCAGCCATTCCGGAAGATTCTTCCGTCGCGGATTGGCCGGTCTCGTATGCCGACCTCGAGCCTTTTTACGACCAGGCGGAATACGAGCTTGGCGTTTCGGGCAAAGCAGGAAATTTGCAGGGCAAGAAAATCGACGGCGGAAATGTTTTCGAAGCTCCACGCAAGCGCGATTACCCGTTGCCGCCGCTAATGGACGATCAGTCCGGCGTGCTTTTTGCAGAGGGCACACGCAAGCTGGGCTACCACCCGTTTTCTTCGCCGCGCGCGATTCTCTCGCAGCCATATCATGACCGCGCCAATTGCACATATTGCGGTTTCTGCCAGTCCTTCGGCTGCCACGTCGGAGCAAAGTCCAGCATTCTCGTCACGAAATTGCCAGAAGCAGACGCGACAGGAAATTTTAAATTGCTCACCGGCACGATGTGCTATCACGTGAGAACCGACAACAGCGGCCGCGCGACCGGCGTTTCGTACTACGGTCCGGATGGCTCGGACAACACCATCGAAGCCGATTTGGTGATCCTGTCGCCTTTCATTTACGACAACACGCGCCTGCTGCTTCTGTCGAAGACGGACAAATTTCCCAACGGCCTCGCGAACTCCAGCGGACAGCTGGGAAAACACGTGACCGCGCACATCATGGCCAAAGTGTTTGCCGCGTACGACGATCGCTTCGTAAACGTTTACATGGGTCCCAGCGCGCAAAAACACACCATCGACGATTTCAACGGAGATAATTTCGATCACACGGGGCTCGGCTTCATGCGCGGCGCGCAAATTTCCGTCGCGCCCGCCGATCTGGAAGCTGGCCCGATCGGCACGGCGATGAGCCTTGACCCACCTCCGGGAGTTCCGAAGTGGGGCACGGCGTATCGCGATTTCCTCGGAAAATATTTCACACGTTACGCCGCGATTAACGCGCAAACCGAAAATCTCGCGTACGCAGACCAAACCATCGATCTTGATCCAAACGTGCGCGATCAATACGGCATGCCCGCGCCGCGCGTCACCTACGACTGGCGCAGGCCGAACGAACTCGCACGCGTGGAATTCCTCATGCAAAAAATGGAGGGAATCGGCAAAGCCATGGGCGCCTCGAAAGTATGGCGCGGCGCGCTTAGCCCTGGAGCACCCGGCGCTCACCACGAGGGCGGCACGCGCATGGGCAACGATCCGAAAACTTCTGTGGTCAATCGCTACGGACAGACGTGGGACATCCCGAACCTGTTCGTCATCGGCAGCTCCACGTTCCCGTCGATGAGTGGCTTCAATCCCACACTCACGATTCAGGCGCTCGCGTACATGAGCGCGGACGCCATCGTAAAGCGCTACAAAAACAGACCCGGAGCGCTGGTTTAAGTAGCATAGGCTTCAGCCTGTGGAATTCCATTAGTATTACCACAAATGGAATCCACAGACTGAAGCCCATGCCACGAAAATCTGCGACCTACTTAGCTGAGGGGTTAACCGCCGCCGCTCCCACAACCGGAAAAAATCCATACAAATCCAAATGCCCGGCCAGTGCCTCTGCTTCCTGCCCGTGAACTAAAATTTTCAATAGCTTGATGCCCGCCACATTCGCTCCCAGCGTCTGCACAATCGACTGCTCGGCAAGCTGCTCGCTTAAAATTCCCGATTGCATGCCAGAAGTAATTTCGTCGGAAAAATCCGCGATTGCCGTTCCATCCGGCTGAAGATAAAACGCCAGTAAGCTGGCCTGCGCCGGGAGCGTGCGAACCTGCGGGGAAGGCGCTCGCGTAATCAGCGCATTCAGCAATTGCTTGGAGCGCTCCACCGGGTCAGCCGAAAGTGGAAGCTGTATCGTCGTTGGCTCCAGCGAATACGGCGAAGACGCTGATATCCAATACATTTGCGCCTGCACTTGCACGTCAGTAGGGGTGGAGATCGGCTCTTCCATCACCTCACGGCGCGACTGTTCTTCCGTCTTTGGAGGGCTCTGCAGCCGTTGAATTGCCTGCCGCAATCCCGGCAGCGCGATCAGCCCTACGATCACCATCGCGGATAAAATCAGGATCGTAGTTTTGAGCCCTTTGGACAACGCGTTACTTGCCTCCCGATTCATAAATAATTTTATAGGCAGCTACCGCGCGCGCCACGCCGTCCGCGAGTCCCGGCCCCATTTGGTCGAGCGGCGCGCGGCTCGGCACGCTCACGCTCGAAACTTCGATGGCCACCGCCGGCGTTCCCACAGTGCGCAATTGCCGCACTGCCGCTTCAAAAGGAGTTTCTGACGAGCCACGGAATTTCTGCGCCATCTGGATCTGCAGCAGTTCCGCAAGTCGGCGGCTCTGATCGATAAAATTAAATTGCGCGCGATCCCATGGCAGAAGTCCTCCGCGAACCACCACCGCGCCCGTTTGAGGCAGCGGCATGCGGGGCATGGAGTACACGCGCACCGTGCCCGGCTGACCCGTGGAGGAAATGTGCAGCGAAATAAAAATATTACCTCGCTGCGCGTTTGCGACTCTCGAACGATCGTCGAACGAGGGATCCTCATTTGCCTGCCGCGTCAGCACAACGCGAAATCCTTGTGCCTCCAAAGAAATCCGCACCAGCCGCGCAAAGCTCAGCACTACGTCGCTCTCCGCGATGCCCGTGGAACCCCGCGCGCCCGGATCAGCGCCTCCATGCGCGGGATCAAGAATCACAAGCCCCAAAGTTTTTGTCGGAACTGGCGGCGGAGGCGGCGGCATTTCCGCAGGCGCTTGCCCCGGAGTTTGCGCAGGGCCCTGAGTCGACCCAGAAGATGTCTGCGGTGGAGTTGCCGGCGGCGCGGTTTGCGGCGCGCTCTGGCCCGGATTAGGAGACGACTGTGTCAGCGCCGTCCCCCCGGACAGCGCCTGGGCAGCGGCCATAACGCTCACAAAAATTAAACTGATCCATTTGCTGGGCACTCTTACGAGGATACCAGAATCCATTTCGCTAGGGAGAGCTGCCATGCTCAATATTTGCTCTTATGTGGCATAGGGCTTCAGCATGTGGGGCGCCTTCAGGCAAACACGAAACCGCACAGGCTAAGGCGTATCCCGCGCACACTTCGATCAAAACGGTCTTGCCTGTTCACGACTTATTTATGCGCAATTCGGTATGCTGTTTCGGTGGATTTCAGACGAATCTGAATTCACGGAACCGTAATTAAATTGGCGAGAGGGCACAGTCATTCATCATGGTAAATAGTTTCTTGGGTTGGGCTAGCTTCAGTTTTGCAGCGGTAGCGCTGGCGGCAAGCGTGAGTCTTCTGGTAAGCGATGCAAAAATGTGGTCTCCGCCGGGGATTTCACACGCTGCGATCTCTGCCGCGCCGTTACTATTCATCGGCACTGCGTTTTTGATTTTGCAGCCGGTAATCCGGCCTCGCCCCGCGCATTTGGTCAAAAATATTCTGCTCGCTGGCACATTTTTCTTATGGGGAATCATTCAGCTGATGCCGCAAAACAAATTGGCGGGAAGGCTCGGAAGCCTGGTGATTGCTTTGTACGTAGTGGATCTTGCTTGGACAAATTTTGCGTCGATGAAATCGCGTAAGGAAAGCTGAACGCGCTAGTAAAAATACCGCACAAGCCACTCGGCCACGCAGCATGGCTTCGCGGAATCCTGCGCTTCCATCGTGATGTTAAAAATCGCTTCGACGCTGCCCGTTAAGTCTTTATAAGCTTGCAATGCAATCCGCGCGCGAATGTTTTCTCCCGCGCGCACAGGCGCCGGGAAACGTACGCGGTTCAGGCCGTAGTTGATAATCTGGCGCACTTCGGGAGGCGGTTGAATCGCTTCGCGCAGGAAATGGGTTGCGAGCGAAAGAGTTAAAAAACCGTGGGCGATCGTGCCGCCGTAGGGCGATTCACGGCGCGCACGTTCCGCATCCACATGGATCCACTGTGTGTCCCCACTGACGTCCGCGAACTGCCGAATGCGCTCCTGCGTAAGTTGCATCCAACCAGTAGTCCCAATTTCCCGGCCCACATGCGTATGCAGTTGATTCAAGGATTCCAGAACGAGAGGCGGCATGGGATTTTGATTCATGTGGCGCGCGGGGCTTTGGCCTGCGGGTTTTAGTCCTTGCAAGGACCAGAATCCGCAGGCTAAAGTCCGCGCCACTGAATTACTAAGCGATGCTCCGCTACTTGCCTGATTTTAATTCCGCGTAAACCTGTCCAACAAAACGATCCGCCATACGATCTCCGTTCGGCGCCGCAGGCGGAATATTGTTGTCAAACGCTGCCGTGGGGTGCGCAGCCACCACTTCGTCCGAGGACTTCCCCTGCTGGCTGAGCTTCGCAACATTATCGCGAACGCCGAGAATCATGTCTCGGTGGGCCATTACGGCGCTTCTGTCCACAATCGCTCCGTGTCCTGGAATGATTTTCGTGTTCGGTCCGGCGAGCGCGATCACTTGCGAAAGCCCTTCGATCATTCCATTGAGCGAGCCGCCATTCACGCGGTCAATGTTGGGATATCCGATGGAGCGGTAGAAATCTCCGGTCATCAGCACATCGGCATTATGAAAATAAACGATAGTGTCGCCGTCCGTGTGAGCTCTGCGAATGGGAATCAGGTCGATCGTCTCGCCGTCCATGTGGAAAGTAACTTTGCCTTCATACGTCACAACCGGAAGCGCGCTGTCTGGGGCAGGGGGCACGATGGGCTGCCCATTCGGGCCAAGCGGAGGAGTCGCCAGGCGGTCGCGCAACTCATCGCGCGCAAAAATCGTCGCACCCAACTTGGCCATGTTTGCGTTGCCGCCGGTGTGATCTCCGTGCACGTGCGTGTTGACGACGTAGCGAATCGGATTGGGCGAAATTTGTTTAATTACCGCAACGATTCGATCCGTCAGCGGCGCAAATTGCGTGTCTACCATGAAAGTGCCTTGTGGGCCGACAAGCACGCCAATCGTGCCGCCGCGGCCGTCGACCGTATAGAAATTGTCTGTAATTTTGTTGGACTTCACCACAGTTTTGCTGTCATCGATCGGAGCCTGAGCACGGGCTGGCGCCGTCGCGAGCAGTGGCACAAACAACAGGGACGCTGAGCCTACAAGGGCGCGTCGAATCCAAAAATAATTCATTGGCGTTTGCTCCTGATGAAAATACGATTTTGACTTGGGTTACTGCCCGAGAGTATATACATCAAATGCGCATGAAGCCAATGGCCAAGCAAAGGAATCTAAGTGGCGCAGGCTTCAGCCTGCGGGGGTTGGGCCATGCAGGAAATAAACTCCAAGGGATTTTACACCAAGTAAGGACGAAATCCCGCAGGCTCACGCCTGGGCCACAAAAAAAACGCCCCGGGAAGCGATTGCTTCCCAGGGCATTTTTTAAATCCACTGAAATTAAACTTACTGGCCGATTTCGAGAATCACGAACGTTCCCGGAATTGCAGTCGGGCGCGGTCGTGGGTTTTCCGGTGTAGGAGCGGCGGCAGGCTTGAAGTCCGCAGTTTCCGTGTACACGCGGTGAGTCTTCAGATCCATGGCCATCGTGCGGCTGCCGAATTGAGTGTTGATGTTGCCCACGACGCTGTACTTATCGGCTGAGTCCTGGTGAATGACGGAAACGATTCCTTCGCGGCAGGAGGCGAAGATCATGCCTGTGCCCGGGTCGTAGCCGTTACCATCGGGATCGCCGCCGATCGGGGGCGAAGCCACAACTTTACCGTTGTCGGCATTCACGACCACCATGACCTTATCGCAGGCCACGAAAATACGGTGATGGGCGCTGTCGTAGGCCATTGCAGATGGGCCTTCGCAGGGCGCGAGCGGCCAGGAACCTTTGACCGCCAAGGACTTGGTGTCAAATTCCGTGATCACGCTCTTGTCTTCGATGTTGACGAACATGTTTCCATTGCCATCGACGATCGCTTCTTCCGGCTTGCCCTTGAGATCCACGCGACCAACTACTTTCCCAGTCGTCGCGTCAATCACGGTCGAATCCATGCTCTTGCCGTTAAATGTGAAGACTCTCTTGGTGGCGGGGTCGTAACGGATCGAATCCGGATTTTTCCCGGGGATCGCGATCACGTCGGTGGCTTTCAGTGTCTTCAGATCGACAACAGAAACCGTGTTAGCTTCTCCGTTGCTCGTAAAACCCTTGCCCAGATCGGTAGCAAGCGCGATACCGTGCGAGTTCGTCGAGTTGGCGATCGCGATGTCGCCGATCACTTTGCCGTTAGGAACATCCACGACTTGATAGTGGGAGCCGCGCGCCACATACAAACGGCGTGAGTCTGGGTCCATCGTAATGTAGTCCCACCCGCCTTCGCCACCCACGGGCATTCTCTTGATGATGTGGTACCCGCCTGCTTGCGGTGCGGCATAAACGATCGCCGACGCAGCCAGTGCCAGACCGGCCAGCGGGCCAATCTTGCGCATCCAGCCTGATTTTTTCTTTGGTGACATACGAATCATCTCCTTATAGTTTCGTTCGAGCAGAACGCAAAGATTCGATCCTTACCCAGTAATACGTTTTGAAGCCGCTATAAATTTCACCCGCGGCCTTTTCTCTTACCGCACCACAACCGGTGCGTCATTCTGGACAACTGCATGTTTATTGCGCGTCAGATAGTACTGAATTGCCGGCGTAATAATCAACGACAGGATCATCGAGATCAAAATTCCTCCGATTACTGCAATGGCCAAGGGTTGTAGCATTTGCGATCCTGCACCCAGTGCGAGCGACAACGGTAGCATACCTGCCACTGCGGCCATAGCAGTCATCATGATGGGACGAAGCCTTCGGCGGCCCGCTTGAATCATGGCCTCCTCCGGTTCAAACCCGGCGATGATGAACTTTTGATTCGCGTCCAGTAACAAAATTCCGTTCTTGGCCACGATTCCGAGCACCATGATCAAGCCCATGAAGGACGAGACGTTGAAGTCGGTGCGCGTAATGTACAGCGCGAAGAACACGCCCGACGTTGAGAGGATAGCCGACGAAAGAATGGCCATCGGCGGTGAGAAGGACCGGAACTCGAACAGCAGTACGATGAAGATCAGCACCAGCGCCAGCAACAGCACCGTGATCAGGTCTCCGAAGGACTTCTGCTGTTCTTTAAATGTTCCGCCGTACGCTACACGAATCGACGGCGGAAGATGCAAATCGTTCACCGCTTTTTGCACGGCGGCGATACCCCGGCCCAGGTCGATGCCTTCCAGTCGCGCGGTCACTTCTTTTTCCTGCTGCAAATTGTCCCGCAGGATTTCTGTTTGGCCGGGAACTTCTTCGACGGTGGAGACGGAACCTAACGTCGCAGCTCCGCCATTTCCGTTCACGATCATTGTGTTGTTCATGGCTTCGAGGGAAGCGCGGTTGGCTGGCGCGTAACGTACTCGCAGCGTGTACGGCCGGTCGCCGATAATCATTGGCGCTGTTGCGGGCTCTCCGTCGACAATGGATGACGTAATGACCGTGAGTTGATCCGTGGTGAATCCCGCTTTCGCCGCGGCTGCTGGATTGATTTTAAAGATCACAGCCGGCCCGCTGGTGGTGTTGTCAATACCATCTTCAACGTCCACAACAGGTTTCTTGTAACTGATTTGGATACGCCCCAGCGCGTCCGCAACTCGGGGCGCCCAGGTTGTCAGTTGATCGACATCAGGTGAGAACAGCTTAACGACGACTGGTTGCGGGGCGCCGGTGAGGTCCGAGATCATGTCCTGCAACACTTGCGTGAATTCAACGTCGAGCGAGGGTTCCTGAGATGTCACCTTGCCGCGGACTTCGCTGATGATGTCATCAATTCCTCGGCTACGCTTGTCCTTCAGCTTTACTGCGATGTCGCCGGTGTTGGGCTCGGTCACCGCAGCAAGGCCTAGTTGCAAGCCGGTGCGGCGGGAAGTGTTTTCCACCTCTGGGACCGCTTTGATGATGTTCTCGACGTGCGTCACAACGCGGTTTGTTTCCGCCAGCGAACTGCCAGGAGGCATGACGTAGTCAAGAATGAATCCGCCTTCATCCATATGCGGAAGCAGATCCGACCCTAACTGCATGAAACACAAGTAGGAGACTGCAATCAAGACGGCGCAAAGAGCGCCCAGCCAGATCGGATGTTCGAGGGCGCGCCGTAACCAGCGCTCGTAGAAGATGACCACTTTTTCGAAAAAACCACCTTTCAGCGATTCTTCCTCAGCGGCCATCATGCGCTTCATGCGTTCGCGCTCGATCATCTCCGCGGTCATGCCTTCCGATTCTTCGAGTGCAACATGGCCCGCGCCTTCTTCCTGGCCGCGGCGGATCAGGTAAACGCCAAGGTTTGTGGACCAGGTGAGTGCGAGGCCCAGAGATGTGAGCAAGGACACGCTCATGGCGATCGCCAGAGCGCGGAAAAATGTTCCGGTCACGCCGGTGATGGAGATCAGTGGAAGGAAAACGACGATAGGGGTGAGCGTTGACCCGATCAGGGGAACAGTCAACTCGCGTAACGCTCCGCTGACCGCTTCCAGCCTGCCTTCGCCGCCGTCGCGATGCAGGATGATGTTTTCGACCACTACGATTGCGTCGTCAATGATCAAACCGCCCGCCGCCGCAAGACCCCCGAGGGTCATCATGTTAAAGCTCTGTCCCAGCATCTTCATGGCGATGAACGTGACGCAGATAGCCACGGGAATGACGAGGCCGGTCATCAGCGCCGTTCCAAGATCCCGCAAGAACAAGTAAATAATGATGCCGGCGAGGAAGAGACCGATGATGATCGCGTCGCGCACGCTGCCGATCGATTCGCGCACGATGTTGGACTGATCGTAAAAGACGTTCAGTTCGATGCCGGCAGGTATGCTGGACCGGATCGCATCGATTTCCTGGTGGACGAGGTTCGCCACTTCCACAGTGTTGCTGTCTGGCTGCCGGCTGACGCTGATGAGAACCGCCGGTTTTCCATTCGCTGTGACGACCGTGTAGTTGGGAGCGGCAGAGGGTGCAACGGCGCCAACGTCCCGTACGCGTACCGGCGCATCGCCCACGGTTTTGATGACCATGTTGCCGATGTCGTCCACGTTGTGAACCTGGGAATCGAGCAGGCCCAGGAATAACTGGTGGTTGCGGCTCAGGAGCCCAGGCGAATCAACGATGTTGGTATGGTTGGCAGCATCCAGAATGTCCTGAATGGTGACGTGCGCGCGCAGCATCTTCGATGGGTCGGGCGTGACTTGAAACTCAGGCGTCTGGCCGCCTTGAACGATGACGGTGGCGACTCCGTTCAACCGGTTGAGGCGCGGCTTAATATCATACGTCGCTGTTTCCCAGAGCTGCGTTTGCGGCACTTTATCCGACGTCAAGCTGTAGCCAAGGATTGGGAAGCTGGCAAAGTCCAGCCGATGAGTTTCGATCTGCGCCGTGGTCGGAAGCGTGCTTTGAATGCGCGCGATTTCCGAGTTCACTAATTGAAGCGTGGTGATCATATCCACGTTCCAATTGAAGGACAGATCGATTTCCGCCGAGCCGCGGCTGGTGGTCGAACGCACATCCTCGAGCCCCGGCACGCTGTTCACCGCGTTTTCCAGAGGGCTTGTGATCGTAACCTGCATCTGCTCGATGGGCATTACGCCGTTATCCACGCCCACGATGATGCGAGGGAACTGCGTGGAGGGGAAAACGGCAATCGGGAGCGACAGCGCTTCGTACGCTCCGACAGCGGCCAAAGTCAGGATCAAAAAAATGATCGACTTCGAGTGCCGGGCGAACCAGTAGCGGTGCTCCTGATTTCCTGCTGCTTTCGAATGGCTGGACGTCTTATCTGACATGGCGTTTTACCTGCCGCAATTTCGTGATTGAGAATCCAAGTGCAATGGCCGCGCGCGATCCGGCCAACCCTTCCAATCTGCTGCTCGTTCCGAATCCAAACGTTTGGGACGTGTGCATTCCTCAACCTCTACTCGTCTTCGTCGTCCTCAGGCATCTTGGGCGCTTGGACCTGAATCTTGGTTTTGGCCAGAATCGGGTCGTCTTCGTTGGCCAGTTCGAACGCACCGACGGTTACCACGCGCTCGCCGCCCGACAATCCATCCGTGACTTGCACTGTTTTTGCTTCGTCGTCCCTGATGCCGACCTTCACCTTTTTTTTGCTGGGCGCGTTGTCCGTGTCCAGAACGATCACCTGATTCAATCCATCCGGAGTAGTCAACAACGCCGCCTGCGGAATTACAACGGCATCTTTCACCGTCTGGGCGACCATCGAAACGCGCACGCTAGTGCCGGGACGCAGAGCGCCCTTCGGGTTCGGCGCTTCCACCCAAACTTCAACCGTGGTGCTGTTTGGGTCCACGGACGGGCTAACCAAGGTGACTTTGCCCTTCACGGAGATAGGCTGGCCGGGAATGGAAATCGTTGCAGGATCCCCCGTCTTCAGGCTCATGGCTTCCGTCTGCGCCACATGCGCGCGGGCCACCACTTGGGAGAGATCCATGACGGTGATCACTGGCGTGCCCGTCGCCGGCGTCTCGCCCGGGTAGTAAGGGCGATCTGTCACGATGCCGCTGATCGGGCTCGTGATCTTCGAGTAGGCCACCGCTGCATTCGCGGCATCCGTGTCCCCTTTAGCCGCGCTCAACTGGCCTTCCGCGACTTTCAGGTCATACTGCTTCTGCGAAAGGTCGTAAGCATTCTTGGCCTGGCTCAGGGTCGACGTTGCGTCGTCCAAATCTTTGGCTGACACGGCACCTTCCTTGTAGAGCGCCACGCGGCTGTCATAGAGCTTCTGTGCCGAATCCAGCGTCAGCTTGGCAAACTTCAGGTCCTGCCCGCTCTTCTGCACCTGCATGTCGTAGGTGACTTGGGCTTGCGTGAGGCCGCCCTGGCTCTTCATCGCCGCGCCGGCCAGGTCCTGATTTTCCAGTTCGCCCAGCAGTTGCCCGGACTTCACATAGCTGCCCTTATCGACGTACCACTTTTTCACGGAGGAGGCGACCTTGGGCACGATCGCGGCCTGGTCGCGCGGGTAGAGCACCGCGTCCGTCACAATCTTGCGCTGGATCGGCGCTTTTTCCGCCCCGTCCACCTGCACAGTCACGGTGGGCGTAGCTTCGGCCGCTTCCTTTGTGCCGCAGCCGGCGAACAAAACCCCCGCGGCTACCAGTACGGCCAGTGACGCGGAGACTGAGCGGACAACTTTGCCCAGTTCGAATTGGCCCAGTGATCCGGTTTGTGTCTGCGCTCTGCCGTTTATAGAGGAGAAAGACATTGATGTGCTCCCATTCATTTGCTTGCCTTTGAATTTTCGATCCATCAGAAACTTCCCGTAAAGGTTTGAAGCGTTGCCAGAAGCGTGCGGTAGCGGACTTGCGCATCGGCGTAGGCATTCTGCGCGGTGACCAGCATGGTCTCCGCGTCCACCACTTCCGAGGCCAGCGACGCGCCACCTTGATAACGCAAGCTCGTCAGGCGCAAGCTCTCCGCGGCGAGATCGGCGGTGTGCTTGGCTTCGTCGAGCGCGGCATGCGCGAGCATTAACTCGTCATACGTTGCGTACAATTCGCTGACCGCCGTGCGCTGGGCCAGCGTCAACGATGCCTTGGCGGCTTCTTGCTTGTACTCCGCCTGATGCACCTTGCTGCGCAGCGTGCCCCAATCCCAAACCGGTACTGTCAGTGTGGCCGTCAGGAAATAACCAAGGTTTGGGAGCGGTCCAACTTCAGGGAACGCGGCTCGTGTGCAATGCAGGGCGAAGCAGTTGGCTTCAATACCGTTGTCGGCTTCGACTGTGACCGTCGGAAGGTAGGCTTGCTTGGCCAGCTTGACGTCCAGCTCCGCTTCGTGAGCCGTTTCCATGGCCAAGCGCAGGTCAGGGTTCTGTTTTCCCGCCATCGTTTGGACGTCGGCAAACGGGGGAATCGCGGGAGGGGCGTCAAGGTCATCCGCAACCGTGAAATTCATGTTGAAATCGGGGAAGAGAATTACACCGAGGCCCAGGCGCGTGTCTTCCATCGAAAACCTTGCTTCGTCGAATGCCTGCTTCTGGATGCGGTAGGCGATTTCCGCTTTAATTTGGTCACTGTGCGGGGATTGTCCCTGATGTTCCAGCTCTCCCGTAATATCCATGAAATGTTTAGCTTGAGCCAGGCCTGCCTGCGCGGTCGCGAACTTTCGTTGCGCCACAACTAACGCGTAATAGGCTTTCGTCACGGTAACGCCGAGACCGCGGCGCGCAATTTCCGACCTCGCATTCGCCAACGCTTCCGCAGCCTTGGCCCGCGTGTAGCCCGTGCCCATCAGCGTGCCGGGAGACAAGTCCTGGTGATATACGAGCCATTCGCGATAGATGTGCACACCGTCGTTGGTGACGAATCTTCCGTCTGACACCCTGCCGCCGTTGCCCTGCGTATTTAGGTAGGCCGACTCACCCGTTAGATTCGGCAGCATGGCATTGCGAGCCTGCAGGCGATCTTCGCGCGCGCTCTTGGCGTCTGACACCGCGCCAGTTAGCGTAGGATCGAGCTTCCGTGCGCGCGCCATCGCGTCCTGCAGCGTGATGGAGACGGGCGCTCCAGCCGTTGCTGCACCGGGTGCCTGAATATATTTAACTTCGTTTTCCGTTTCCTGCTTGGCCGCCGCAGGAGCTTCCTGTGCTGCAGCCCGGGGCGCAGAGGTCGCCATCGCAATAGCTAGGCCTAGACCCAAAATCGAAAATTGCTTGAGGGAAAGTAAAGCGCCACTTCTGCGGGACTCGCCGCGCCCATCGGGCATGGCTGTGCGTACAAGACCGAATAAATCACCCATGAATTCCTTCTCCTCCTGCGCCCGGTCCCTGCCGGTGGATATCGCCTGGCGCGCACTTCTCGCGCCAGCCTCGGAAAAGCAGCCTCTAACCGTAAAACGCAAACCCATATTCAGCAGGTGACCGAAGCATAACAACCCCACATGAAAATTATCTGAATAATTTTTCGACTAGCATATCGTAATAGGTTGCGTTCACACCCAACAATTTTGGAGGAAAACTTTAACACAATGGGGGACGCAATCAACCGGATTGAAACGACCGTTAGCGTACTTATAGGTTTCAGTGGGAGCAGCCTTTAAGCTTGGGACTTCGAAAGGTAGAATCGTGGCTTGTACGGGCGGGCTATCCGCGATTCCATTCAGCCTTCATTTGGGGCCCAAAATTTCCACTCACTGCATATTTTTGTAAAGCTCGCTCACTGAATTTCTTGTCTCGACCGTTTTTACGGAACCATCGGGTAACGTCACCGTGGCTTGCTGCGCGTATTTGCGATTGAATGACGGAATATATTGGTAGGAGACTGCGGCGCCACTTCCGTATTCCTGGCGCGTCAGACCGCCGCTCTGGTAGTCGTAAAAATTGTGGACGAGCACGCGATCCTTTTCGTCACGCACGTACTGAAGAAGTCCTCCGTCGTATGAGTAATGGCGGGCTGTGCCGTCCGAATGCGCCACGTCGGACAGAAAGCCCGAGTTGTCATACGTGTAGTGGGTCCACAGGCCCGCGCTCGTTTCTGCACGCATGATCCGGTCGCTGTCGTCGTACGAAAGCTTGATCGATTCACCACCCGGTCCTCGAATCTCCTGCAGATTCCTTTTGCCGTCTCGCACGAGTTCGATTTTGTTGCCCTTCGAATCGGTCATTTCAATGGGCGCACCCTGCGCCATGTTTTTCGCGCTGTACGATTCGGGAAAACGGATCGTTGAGCCATCCTGCAATGTGGTGAGCCAGCCGTTTCCGTCCCATTGTTGCAGCGCTTTATAGAAACTGTTGCCGGCTTCCGACTGGCGATAAACGGCATCAGAGTATCCCGTGCCTTTCGAGACGCGCGGGAAATACAGAAAATTGTCGTCCTCCAGTACGATGTACTGTTCAGTGTAAGGATTACGCGTGCCGAGGGGCGCGATGTCATAGGGGTGCGTCGCGTTGATACCGAAGGCTTGAGATTTATTCCGCGGAATCCACGCGTTTGAGGCATAAGTTCGCGTCAGCGGGATCTCGAGCCCAGCTTCGCTGACGGACAAATCGGTTTGCCGCAAAATAAATTTTCCAGTACGCAGATCCGTTTCGAAGCGATCCACCGGATTCTTACTTTCCTTGGACATCGGGACGCGTGTCACGCAGTTGCCGAACTGCGGCGCCGCCGTAACGCTCGCTGAAGCATACACGCATGGGTAATTCCCGTCCCAACTCGGCGGCGGTACATCGGCGTTCACGTACTCGGGCGTTGCGGCGGCCTCGGTGTGCATGTCGACGTAATCGCCGGGGGCGAAGTCGGCCACCTTGCCGGTAATCAGGTCGGCCTTTTTCTGCAATTGAGGGACGAAGAGTTGCAGCGTCGTAAACTGCCACGGCCCCGTTTCTCGGCCGCCGGAAACTTGAATCGTTCCGTAGCCGTCTGGGCCACGGACCGGGATGGTCAGCTTCGCTTCCTGCCAGCCGGTTTCATCGTGGCGGACCGCTCCCACAATGTCACCCTGGACGGAAATCGGGCGTCCGAGATATTGCGTGATCAGGGCATCGGGCTCAAGTTGCTTCAAGGCTTCTTGCGCCACAGCGCGGCGTTCGGTGTTGCGATACTGAAAATTGGTGATTGCAATCGCGATGGCGATGATCAGCAATAGCGCCAACATTCCGAAGAGAACGGTTTTGCGCTGGGAAACGGGCTGCGCTTGAGAATGCCCACAGAGCGGGCAAATTTCGCCGTGCTTCTGGGCATCTTTTAGCGACGCGACGAGAACATCGTTGACGGCTTGATTCGCTTCTTCCGTCGTGGGATCGACTGCCGAGCCGCAGCCTACGCAATTGGACATGAGCGCCTCGATCTGGCAACATGCCGGCAGTTTTTGTATCGAGTACCGCTACTACCGGTAGTACTACTTAATATAAATAACTGTATGATATATCACAATACTCTGACTCACGCGTCTAGCCAAGGTAAAAATGCCCGCTGGAATTTGGAGGCAAGTAATTCCCTGTGGCCGGTTGTGCCGCATTCCGTCTTTAGATTTGTGGGGGCGCATCCTTATGATTTTCGAGGGTGCGGGTTTAGATTCCAGTAGATTCCAAATTGCACGCAGACCACCAATCCGTTTGCCGAGCAGTCCCACTTGTCGAATTGAGTCTGTAATGACAACCTAACTAAAAATCCATATTCCCGTCATTATTTTGAAACCAGTTTCCTCGCGCGCACATCATCACCGTACAGACTTGTTGGAATTTCGATTTGCAACACTGGAAGCAGGCACCTGGCCCGCCGGTTTGCTTGCGCATCGCGCACCGGCATGGGAATTGACAGTTTCTATTTAGTTGTGCGACATTCGCCGAAAATGAAAAGGGGTGTTCCATGAAATTTAAATCACTCGCTGCTCTTTCCCTGCCTGCCATCGCGCTCTTAGCGTTATCCGTTCCGGCGTTCGCGCACCATGGTTTTGCGGGGCGCTATGACGAAGACCATCCGTTCACGGTAGAAGGGACGGTAATTGAATTTCAATTTGAGAACCCTCATTCCGCCATTATTTTTGAGTCCAAGGACAAGACGGGCGTAACGCAACGCTGGCACGCCGAACTGTCGGGTGCGGCTGCGCTGCACAGAGGTGACAATTGGGATCGCGATTCGTTGAAGCCAGGGGACAAGATCACCATCATCGGTCCGCGCAACAAAAACGGCTCCAACGATATGAATCTTTCCCATGAAAGCAAAATTACCATGACCGATACGGGCAAGGTCGTTCATGACAGTTTTAAGGCGGATCAAGCGCAGTAGAAGCCGTTTTAATGGGACGACGCCCGTACCTCGCAGGGCTTCGCGGGCCAAGGCATTTAATTCAAACATTCCCGAATATCGCGGAAAAATGGTTTGGACGAATGTTTGAGTAGCACAGGCCCTCGTGCCTGTGAGGGTTTTACAAAGTGCACACAGCCAAGAGTGGCCGTGCTACGCGAGTGCCGCTCACCTCTCCAGGGATTGGTTGCAAACCGCGAAATTGTTTGAATGTTTTTGGCGAAGGACCTCAACGGAGGCCAGCATGAAATTGGGGAAGAATGTTTTGGCGGGCAATTTCTTCAGTCTGCTTGTCGCAGGGATCGCGATCGGGTGCGGCGTAAGTTTTGCTCAAGCGCCTTCCGCCACCCCGCAACCGGCTCTGATTCCGCGAGGCGGTCCGGTTCGGGTCGCGGGGTCGCCGTGGAACCCCAAATCAATCGCCTATTTAAAAGCTTCCAACGCGAAAAAGGACGACCAATTCGGACTAACTGTAGCGATGAGCGGCGACGGCAACACCATGGCTGTTGGCAGCGCTTCCGAAGATGGCGCGGCAAAAGGCGTGAACGGGAAACAAGGTGATTCCTCCACCGTCAACGCCGGAGCCGTGTACATTTTCGCGCGCATGGGCAGCGCATGGGTGCAAGAGGCGTATTTGAAAGCGTCAAATGCCAAAGCCGGCGATCAGTTTGGATCCTCATTGGCGATCAGCAATGATGGGAACACTGTGGCCGTGGGCGCCTTAGGCGAACCCAGTTCGGCGACAGGCATCAACGGTGACCAGGCAGATAAATCCATGCCCGGCGCGGGAGCGGTATATGTATTCACGCGCGCCGGCAGCGCGTGGTCGCAGCAGGCGTACATAAAAGCTTCTAACACCGGCGAGAAAAGCGATGGCGATCAGTTCGGTTACTCCCTCGCCTTGAGCGGCGACGGCAACACGCTCGCGACCGGCGCAATCTCCGAACGCAGCGCGGCCACCGGGATCAACGGCAATCAGGCCGACAAATCCGCTGATGGCGCGGGAGCGGTTTACGTTTTCACGCGGGCTGGCACGGCATGGTCGCAACAGGCGTACGTAAAACCGTGGAACACCACCGCGCGCGGAAACTTGTTTGGCTATTCCGTAGGGCTGAGCGGCAACGGCGACACCATGGCCGTTGGCGCGTATGACGAAGAAAGAGGAAAGGGCGCAGCATACATTTTCGTTCGAAAAGGCGCCGAATGGTCACAGCAGATTCGCCTGATGGCTTCGAATGCTGAGACCGGCGATTCGCTGGGCTGCTCCATCGCGATCAGCGACGACGGCAATACAATGGTCGCCGGCGCGTTCGACGAAGACAGTTTGTTGCGCGGCATTCAACCGCCGACGGAAGGCAGCAACGACCAGGCTTCGGACGTCTCTACGGGCGCGGCGTATGTTTTTGTTCGAAACGGCGCGGCGTGGACGCAGCAGGCTTTTATTAAGGCAACAAACACGCGCCTCAACGATCAATTCGCGTGGGCTCTTTCCCTAAGCCGTGACGGCAACACGTTGGCCGTCGGCTCTCACCTGGAAGACAGCGGCGCGAGCGGCCTCAACGGCAACCAGGAGGACGCGACCGCAGTGGATTCCGGCGCGGCTTATATTTATACGCGCACCGGGACCAGCTGGGCGCCTGCCGCCTACGTCAAGCCATCGACTTCGCGGGCTTCCGCGGAATTTGGAATTTCACTATCGCTGAGTGCTGACGGCAAAGCACTGGCGGTGGGAGCGTTCAAGGATAGTGGCGGCGGAACTGGAGTGAATCCTGCCAAGGCAGCAAAACCCGCTGCGGAATCGGGAGCTGCCTACGTCTATTACTGAGGCCAGGAACAATCAGGCGAGGAGTGCATGTGCAGGGAGATAGGAAGCAGGGAGGCAAGGACAAATGCGACCGAATTGTTTCTGGGTGTTGAGCGCCATGGTTGTTTTTGCAGTGTGTAGTCTCGTGATGGCCGCACAGAACGCTCCTGGCGTTGGCGCTGCCGCGCCGGCATCTGGCGGTCAACGTCCCGCGGCAGCCGCTCCTCCGCCCATGCGTTTGATGAGCAGCGATGTTTCCGACGGCAAACCGATAGCCGCGAAGTACACTTGCTCCGTGGGAGCGGATGCTGTGTCTCCAGCTTTGCAATGGATGCAGGCTCCGCGAGGCACGGCCAGTTTCACATTGATCGTGCATGACATGGAGCCTCGACCGCGCAAGGGCGTCGACGACATTCTGCACTGGATGGTCTGGAACATGCCCGGGGGCGCAAACTCGCTCCCGGGCGGCGTCTCGTCCGCGAGCGCGGAATTGCCGGACGGGAGCCATCAAACCAATGGAAATGCCGGACAGGGCGGAAACTTCGGCTATCGCCCACCCTGCCCTCCGCAGGATGTCTCCGTGGCGCACCACTACGCGTTCGAATTGTTCGCGCTGGATGAGAAGCTCGATCTACCCGCGAACGCCACCCGCGCCGATGTAATGAAAGCCATGGACGGACACATCGCGGGCCACGCCTCGCTCGTGGCTCCGTTCAATCGATAGCTGCGCCAGAATGAAGTTCAGGGCGGCATATTTTTGCCGGCGTCTGGTATCGAATTTACGGGTGCCGTACCCTTGGGTTTCAAGGGCTACCGGTTCAAATTCAACCTCATCCGAAATTCTTTCGCTGACTCAAACTTGCAGTGGGCCGGATAAACTTATCGATTGTTTTACGGATGAATAAAACAAAGAGAGATTCCTCGCTGCGCTCGGGGTGACAAAGTTTTGCATTGTCCCGCAGCCCGCTTGGCGGCGAGCTGTTATTCCACTAGCTTCCGCGGATTCTTAATTTCCTGGTTCGTGTCCACGGCGAAGAGCACGTAGTTGGAAAGTTCGTGGCGGTTCAGAAATCTATGACCGTCAACATCGATGTAAAAGCTCGCGCTTTGCGGCAGCCAAAGCTGAATTTTCCGCTTGGGAAAATCCACCGCGCTGTAATCCAGGCTTAAGTGCTCCGTCTGCAGCCGAATGGGCGAAATGACATCCAATAGATCGAAATCGATGTGCTCAATTTGCGAGGACTGCTCGGCCACCCACGCGCGGCCCTTTAGCCTCACGTCATACCAAGCGCCGTTCGCAAACACAGCCTGAAATCGCGAAGGCTTGTCGGGACGCTGCCCGAAGTGCAATTGCCAGGCGGGCTTGCCGTGCCATTCTCCCAAGCCCTCGCAGGCAATCTCAAAATCGTCGAAGCGCAGCGGGTGAAAAATCGCCGCACCGACGGCCAGGCCAACTGTCCGGATGGGAAGCGGTGTCGCGTTGACTTTGCCGATCGTCTCGCGGTTTTCGTCAAAGCGCAAATCGCCATCGCGCGAGAGGGAAACGGCCGCCAAATAATTGAAGGTGTATTCCATGGACCGCGCCGCGCGGCCGTCCGTGCCGATTTCCGACGAATCGATGATTTCCGTGGCGGTGAAGCGGTCCAGATTATCCAATAATTCCTGCACGCGTTGACGTGCACCCTTCAAAACCTGCTGCAAAGGACACGCGACTCCCTGTGCCACGGGCGGCATCGCGGCATCCACATCCATGGGAGGCCAGATCACCGGCTTTCGCTCCCTGCCTGTGGAATTTATTTCCGGCGCATTCCCGACTGCGGCGTCGGTGACTCGCGCGTCCAACGAGCCGGACTTTGTCGCGGTCGCGACGACGGTTGTGGCCGGCTCAGACGATCTTTGCTTTTGCGCCGCCAGATAATCCTGCAGCTGTTTCTGCTGCTCGCGGAGTTTATCGGCAACCGCTCCCGTGGGCATCAGCCGGAGATAGTGTGTAAGGTCATCGAGGAGTGCGGGCGCATTTGCAAGCTGGCTGTGAACGTTGGCCAGCACAAGATAAAGTAACGCATTTTCCGGCTGTAAGCTGGAGGCGAGTCGTGCGTGTTTTTCAGCCTCGCCCGGGCGATGCAAGCAAACAAGGCAACGCGCCAACTCGGTGTTCAGTTGCCAGGAGTCCGGTGCAAAGTCCAGACCCCGTCGCGCCAAAGTTTCCGCGTCCACGAAGCGCAGGGTATTGTTTAAAAGCGTAGCAAACCATGCGATCGCTTCAACGTAGTGATATTGGCTTATTTCAAGAGCTTTCCGCAGGGGCGGTTCCGCCCCCCCGTTATTTCCGAGTTGCAGGTAAGCAATGCCTACGTCGGTGTACGCTTCGTAAAATTCCGGGTAGGCGTGAATGGCGCGTTCGAACTGCTTGATGCTCCCTCGGTAGTCGGACTTCTCGTTCATCAAGACGAGGCCTTTTTGCAGGGCTTCCCGGGCGTTGCGAGGGATGGAAAGTTCCCGCGCCGACACCGGCGGCGCACCTGCAGGCACCGTGTCACCCCTTGACTCAATTGGTTGCAAATCGATGGAGAGACCAAAGAGCGACTCCTGCACATCCACCCGCAGGTCTGCCGTTCGGAAGCCTGCCTGCTGCACGATAAGGTCGTAGCTTCCAACCCCGACATGAGCGAAATCGAAGTCTCCTCCAGAACGAGTCAGCGACGTTCCGACAGTGACGCCCGTAAATGTGCGCAGCTCAACCCTCACATTTTCCAATTGCGAATGGTCTTTCGAATCGATGACTTTGCCGTGGATGGCAAAATTGGGCGGAAGGGTGGTGTTTGCGCCGGGCGCACCCGATCCGCCCTTACCTCTTTGCGCGGATAAGGGAGCACAAACCAACAAAAAGACGACCGACAGAGTTACAACAGGGAAGGAAATAGAATCCGACAGTCGACGCACCGTTCACCGCCGTATCAGTTTTGGCAGTATACGCTTCGGTGGGTTGGAGGGCAATGAGGACGCTGCCAGCATATAGAGCGCGACGCGAATTAGGCTGACTGATCGTATGTCGCGCCGTTGCAATAAAATTAAAATCTGGGCGTTCGGTACCGCCGCCAGCGCTGTAGTGTGCGGCTCCACGAGGTCATTCTGGATTTTTATCTTTCCCTGCGCCATCCCGTAGTTTTAGAAAGAGTTTGGCGAGTGAACCGCTCAGCGATCCGGTTTTTTTCAAATGCCACACCGGATGCGCCTGTCCGCCCCAGCGTCTATAGTATTGCTCGACGCCACGGATGCTCGAGCCCTCGAAATCAAATGTCCGGCCAGCATTCAGCGCGTCACAAATTCCTCGCCACGTCAGCAAACCCCCGGCCGGAGAATTGGGCACGGTCATATCTACTCCCGATACAATCTGGTAGGAGGAACGGTAGTCATAAACGATGAACAGCGCGGCGGCATATGCTCCGTAGACATCGCGCGCCGTGTAAATAACGCCGCGATTTCGCCGGGAAGCTTCCTCCCACAGACGCTGGAGATAGTGCTCATTGTAAGGCCGGGCGATTCCTTGCCGCTCGAAGGTGTGGTTACTAAGCTTGGATAGCACACTCACATCTGCAGCAGTTTCGATAAGATATTCCGCGCCCTTATTTAATTTCTGCCGGTGGGTTCGTGAGATTTGTTGAAACGCCCGGTCAACCGTCGTACCCGCTTCGATGCGGAATGTATATCCTAAGTCCGCATGAAAACCTGCCCACAAAAATCCTTGCAGATCGGGAGCCGTCGCCCCTGCCGTGTAGATGAGAGAGTCATATCCGCGAATGGCTTGTGCCAGTTGCTCTCCGACCTCTCGCATGATCAGGAGCGCATTCGGAGTTTTGTCCACCGCCGTCAAGTCGAAAACTGGACCGAGATACGGGGTCAGCTGCGGTGAGTGGTACAGCATGAGCCCGGCTCGCTTCTTGTAGGGGAGCGGGATTCCGCCGACGAGGTTTCCATGCTCATCCCAGTAACCCAGAATCTTGAAGTCACTGCCGGTCGCCTGAAGCCACCACGAGTAGTGGAAAACGGTGCCATGCGGAGACAGGGAAACGAGCGCGTCCCATTGCTCGAATTGTTCGGGTGACAGGGTTCTGACACCCGCATTTTTCGATTGCGGCGTGGAAGGTTTCCCAACCTTGCCCGCTCTACTAAGAGTCGTCTTCAAAGACATTCCCATCCGCGTATTCCTTCGGCGACCTAAGGCTTCCTTGGAAATTTGAAGACTCTTTTGCGCGCAGCTATCGCATGAACGAGGATAGGTTCGAGAGGGTGGTGTAGGAATAGGAAGATTACCTAAGAATGGTCGGGGAATCCCCGTAGGCCGTCAGGGCGAATTGTTTTCCATCTGCATACTCGATCTTCACTTTACGCGCCAAAGGGGCGCTGTTCGTCTCAAAAAATCATAGGGGAAAAGGCCTCTGCGAAAACGTGGTTCTTTACCGGGGTCGTAGCCGCCGCTCATTTTTTGAGCGGGCGACCCTTTTCGGTACCTGTAGCGCGTAATGATGTGTAACTAGCCTCGTCGGAAAAACTTTGATTTTTTTCGATTTATGAACTATAGCTAATCGAAGGATATTCGGTGCTGTGGCGAAGTTTGCCCGGATTTGGGATTGTCTAGACTAGGGGTCACCATGAGAAATCGAAGCAGTTTTTACGCACGCGTTGCCGTTTTGGCTTCGGCCACGGCTGGATTTGCACTTTTGTTTGTGGGGAACGCGAGCCGTTCGCATGCGGCGGGGGATCCGCAGCCGAAGCCGGCGGCGCCCAAAGTGATTCACACGGACGATTACCAGCGCTCGGCGCGGCTCGATACATATCGCGTGATTGCGGATAGTGGCGACGGCCGCGGCGAAAACATTTATTTCTACAAGTGCTGGATGTGCCACAACCAGTACGCCAAGACTGGCCCGTATCTCAAGGAACTTTTTAAGCATTCGCAGCTGATGTCCGGCGATCCGGTGACTCCGGAAAATGTAATGAAGAAAATTCGCGAAGGCGGGCCGGGGATGCCGGCGTTTGGCACGACGATCAAGGACTCGGATATCGCGGATGTTGTCACCTATATTAAGGACGGAAAGTGCTGCGTCGAGGGAGAAAATCCCGGACCGAATCCGTGGTATCGCGCCGAGTCTAACAAGTGGAGCGTGCCGAGTGGAGTGAACGGCGGTGCGAATGGGATGGTTACGTTGCCGTCGGGCGATTCGCCGGAAGGCATCGGCGTTCAACTGATCGCGCCGAACGGCATTCGCACTACCGTCTATACGGACGAAAAAGGGCACTTTGAATTTCCGAAGATGCAGGCCGGCGACTATGTGCTCCGCGTTCCCACGCCGCTGATGTTCAAGCCGTATGTCGTTGAATCGCAGCACATCGACGGCGCAACGAAGCTGGATGACATTGTTCTGGAACGCGTCTCCGACAGCGACGGCTTGCCAGCCACTCCCGAGATCGAGCGCCAACTGAGCGGCGCCGAAATTCTGTGGAACATGCCGGGCACGGCGCAGGAGAAGGCGACCCTGCAAAAGAACTGCTCGGCGTGCCATTCCTGGAACCAGATTTTCCGCAACCGTTACGACGAACATGGCTGGGCGCTGATCGTTGATCGCATGACGCAGTACTCGGGAACTTCGCTCGTGATTCGCATCAAGGGCACCACGACGACCGAGGGCGGAAAAAATTCCGTCTCGCGCCGCGATGGCACGACGCCGGAGGAAGTGGATACTCTCGTGAAATTCCTGACGCGTGTGCGAGGGCCGAACGCGCAGGACGAAGCGCTGCGCGCCTTTCCGCGGCCTCGCGGCGGCGACACGCATGTCGTCATTACCGAATACGAATTGCCGCAAGCGCTTCTCGCGCTGCACGATGCGCAAGGTGACTCGAAGGGAAATATCTGGTGGACGAGCCACAAGACGGACGTGGTCGGCAAGCTCGACCCCAAGACCGGCATCGTCACCGAATACCTGATTCCCATGACGGCCAAGGGCATGCCCGGAACGCACGCCGTGCGCATCGATAAGAACGATGTGCCGTGGTTCTCCGAAAATTGGAGCCATAACCTTAACCACCTCGACCTGGCCACCGGAAAAATGACGCAGATACACATCGATGATCCGGTGCCGCTGAACGCTCCGGGTTTCGGGAACTTCTCGATGACTCCAGACGGTTTCATTTGGGATAGCCGCGACAACAGCGTGCGCAAGATTGATCCGGAAACGGGCAAAGTGGTGCAGCGGTATCCGCTGCAGACGGGCTTTAGCTACGACAACCTGATCTCCGCCGACGGCAAATATTACGGCGGCGGCGGATTGCCGGCCTGGGGCAACACCATCGAGCGTATGGACCTGAGCACAGGAAAGTGGATTGAGCAGAATTCCGGTGTGCACATGATGACTGCCAAGCGCGGCGGCTTCGATCCCTACGATAACCCGTGGTTCGGCGGTGGAGACGGCGCGCTCATCGAACTCAACGCCAAGACCGGCCTGATCGAAGAGCACCTTCCGCCAATCGCTCCAAGCCCGTACACGGATTTCTACGAAGCGCAGCCCGATGCGAACGGTGAAGTATGGGCCGGCGTGCTGCACGGCCGTCAAATGGTTCGCTACAACCAGCACAACGGCGAGTGGCACGTTTATCAGATGCCCGAGCCGTTTGCGTATGACCGCCGCACGTACATTGACGCTTCGACGAAGCCGGTGTCCGTGTGGTATGTCGACTACAACGGTTACTTGGTGCGCTTGCAGCCCCGCGATTAGCGCGGTACTTCAGCACGATTCTTCCTTTCGGAGTTTTTGCGGCATAGGCTTCAACCTGGTGGAATTAAGTCCAGCTCAGGACTTAAATCCATAGGCTGAAGCCTATGCCACGTAACCCGCTTCCGTTTTGCCTGCCTATCCCGTTCATCGATCCGTATTGAGCCGCGAGCGTTCGTTTCTATCGCAATACGATGCATGTATGTCTGATTCAACTAACCATAAATATAATTAAATTTAACTAGACACTTAAACAATAAATGTAGTATCAACCATTTCGGATATTTCCCGCCTCGTCGGATGAGTCCAAATATGGTCTAGCTGCCCGGGCCGCCAGAAAAATGGAAAGGGGTTCAACTACCATGACTCTTTCAGAATTAAAGTCCATCTCCTCGCGAACGACGCTGATTGTTGCGATGCTGCTCGCGGTTGCGCACCCTGCGCCGATGTCGGCCCAAGTCGTCGGAGCAACGATCAGCGGAGCCGTCACGGATACCTCCGGTTCCAAAATGCCGGGCGTAACTGTGACCGTCAGCAACACCGGAACGGGAATCGTGACCACAACCGAGACGAAGGCCGAGGGATCGTTCAACGTGCCGAATTTGCAGCCCGGCAGTTACGAGGTTTCGGCGTCGGCAAAAGGATTTTCCACGTTGGTGCGCAAAGGGATTACGCTCACGGTTGGGCAGGAATTGATTCTGAACCTTGCCCTCGCCGTAGGGAGCGTAAATGAGCAGGTAACGGTGACGGCCGAAGCTCCGACCGTGAACCTAGCAAACGCTACGATCAGTGGAGTCATCGAGCAAAAAACTGTAGCGGAACTCCCTCTCAATGGACGTTCATGGACGGACTTAGCAATTTTGCAGCCGGGAGTACATGCATCGCAGAACCAGCCTCCCATCAACGCAGGTGACCGCGTGAAACGCGGACTAGGACTTGAGCTGACGATTTCCGGCGCTCGTCCGCAGCAGAACAATTACCTTCTGGACGGCGTGAACATTAATGACTACGCAAACGCCGGACCGGGCAGCGTGCTCGGCGGCAACCTGGGAACGGATGCGGTGGCTGAGTTCTCTGTGTTGACTACGAATTATTCGACGGAATATGGTCGCACTTCCGGCGGCATCATTACCGCCACCACAAAGTCGGGCACAAATCAGTTCCACGGCAGCGCGTATGAGTTTTTGCGCAACGACGCCCTCGATGCGGCGAGCGCAATCGACAAATTGAACGGCGTCGACAAACCTCCATTTCGTAGAAATCAATATGGGGCTTCCGCGGGCGGACCGATTCAAAAAGATAAAACATTTATTTTTGGAGACTACGAGGGCGTTACACAGTCGCTCGGGACCACGATTAGTTCGGGCGTGCCCTCCACGGACGCGCGTAATGGAATTCTGACTGGCACATTTCAGGGCACGCTGGCAGATCCGTTTCCATCGGACTGCATCGCCACCGCTGTCCAAGCACAATGCAAGCTAACAGCGGTAGACCCCAATATCGTGAAACTCTTCAACAGCGGGCTTTTACCCAAGGGAAATTTGGGCGATGTTCCGAATACGAATTCCGCGCTATTCGTTTTTACTTCAACTCAAAAGACGCAGGAAAATTTCTTTATAATCCGTGCCGACCACACCTTTTCTTCCAAGGACAGAATTTTCAGCACCTATCTTTTCGACAAAGCGACTCAAAGTGAGCCGGACGGGTTTGATACTGTGCTGATCCACAATCCGATGTTCCGCCAGATGGTGGCGATTGAAGAAAACCATGTTTTCTCGCCAAATCTGCTGAACTCTTTCCGCGTCGGTTTCAATCGGGACAATGTCGAATCCCCATCTGCAGCCACGGCAATTAATGCTTCGGCCGCCGACGCCGCGCTCGGATACGTCCCGGGTTCAACGATTGGGGCGATCAATATTAACTCGGACGGGTTGGCGGGATACACAGGCGGGCTCGCTCCGTATGCGCCGTTCAAGTTCCATTGGAACTCATTTCAAGAGTACGACAACCTGTTTTATACCAAGGGCATTCACTCTATGAAATTCGGTGCGAACCTGGAACGGATACAGAGCAATTCGCTCGGGCAGGACTTCCCCGGTGGCCAGATTATCTATAATACTCTGTACGATTTCCTTACCAATGGACTCGGCGCCAAAAGCTCGGGTGCTTCCATAAATGCGGATGTGCCGGGAGGCGTAACGGGACGCGGAGTAAGGCAATGGATTGCCGGCGCATATTTCCAGGATGACATTCACCTCCGCCCAAATCTGAGCTTGAACCTCGGGATCCGTTATGAGATGGCTAGCGTTATCAATGAAGTTGATAATAAGCTGGCGAATCTTCGCGTGCTGTTGCCAGCCAGCGTCGGTGCTCCAGGCACTCCCCAGTACCCGAATTACACAGGCAGCCCATACATTTTGAATCCAACCAAAAAGAATTTTGAGCCGCGCGTCGGCTTTGCTTGGGACCCGTTCAAGGATGGCAAAACGTCCGTTGGGGGCGGGTTCGGAGTGTTCGACGTGCTGCCTTTTCCGGTGGAAATGGGAAGCGGCGTGGACAGCACGGCTCCTTTCAATATTGCCGTCAGCGCGACCGGCTTGCAACCCGCGGGAGGTGCAATGCAACTTGGTTGTGCGACCGCGTGCGGTGCCTACGGCGCAGCGCTGGGTGCCAACAGCAATAGTTACTACGTCATGCAGTTTAATCCCAAGCGCAACTACGTCATGCAGTTTAACTTCAACGTGCAGCGCCAAATTACCCCTACCACGACCCTCATGGTTGGCTATGTGGGCACGCGCGGAATACATATGCGGTTCCAGGCGGATGACAACAATATGGTCTATCCCGACGCCAATAACAGCACGCAGGGGCCATTCACATTCCCTTTAACTTGGCCCTGTGCTGGCGGAAGTGCAGGTTTCACGACTGTGAATGTGAATGCGGCGCAGTCGACAACCGGAAGTCCATATACGATTCAACTTTGTCAGAATGGCCCGGGGGTCTCGGTTCTCAATCCGGCTATGGGCCGTACGCAGATGGCGCTTTGGGATGGGCAATACTGGTATAACGGGCTCCAGGTTCAGGTCAATAAAGCGATGAGCCACGGGCTCGAAATTGGCGGCTCGTATACGTATTCGAAAAACATGGATAGCGGCGGAGGTTCAGTGGCTTCGGACCCGTTCCGCAATTCTGTTTCCACGCTGCTATGGTTTTGTAAGGCCTGTAGGCGCGGACTCTCCGATCAGGACCAGCGCCACAACCTGACTGTGCACTACCAATGGGATATTCCCACGCCGTCTTCGTTTGGAAAACCTCTGAAGATGGTTTTGGGAGATTGGGAAACGGGTGGCGTGCTGACGATTGCGTCCGGCACTCCGTTCACCGTATTGCTGGCAGGCGATCCGCTTGGGATGAGCACGACGGACCCATATCAATATCCGGACAAAGTTCCTGGCGCCGCTTGCACGAACCCAGTGAATCCGCAGAACGCCGTTTCGTACATCAAGCTGCAATGCTTCACCGCCCCGGCGATCAGCACGCAACTCGGTAATTCAGGGCGCAATAATGCGATTGGGCCCGGACTCGTCGACTTGGATTTCTCATTATTCAAGAATATTCCGATCCATGAAGCGTTCAAAGCGCAGTTCCGCGCTGAAATGTTCAACCTGACGAATCGTCCGAATTACAATTCGCCCAACGACAACCGGGCTATTCTGAACGCGGATGGAAGCGTCAACGGCTCAACGCCTGGCCGGATTTCGCTTCTGAATGTGCCTTCGAGGCAGATTCAATTTGCGCTGAAATTTACCTGGTAGGGATTTTCGACGACTGTCGCTTCGCTGCGAAACGTAACCGTACGGCTCTCGCGCATCGCATGGGCTTCGACTTGTGGGGTTTAGTTCTGACAAGGACTAAAAGCCACAGGCTGAAGCGTATGCTACTTAACCCACATCCAATTCCGTGTACGGTCTTGTAACCGCAAATTCATTGTATCGAGGGGCAGGGCGGGCGTAGAATGCGCGCGTCACTTTTCCCTGAGGAGAATAAATTCATGCTGCGTATTAATGATGAAGCACCGAACTTCACTGCGGAAACGTCGCAAGGGACAATAAATCTTTACGAATGGATGGGCGACGGCTGGGCGATTTTGTTTTCGCACCCCAAAGATTTTACGCCGGTGTGCACCACGGAACTTGGATACATGGCCGGCCTCGAACCGGAGTTCAAGAAGCGCAACACAAAAATTATCGGCCTGAGCGTCGATCCGGTTACAAGCCATGCCAAGTGGGCTTCTGACATCGAGGAGACGCAAGGGCACAAAGTGAATTTTCCGATGATCGGCGATCCGGAACTGAAGGTGGCCAAGCTGTATGACATGCTGCCCGCGGAAGCCGGCGATTCGTGCGAAGGGCGCACGGCGGTGAACAATCAAACCGTGCGCACTGTGTTCGTGATCGGGCCGGACAAGAAGATCAAGTTGATGCTCAGCTACCCTATGAGCACTGGCCGCAACTTTGATGAAGTGCTGCGCGTTCTCGACTCCATGCAACTCACGGCAAGGCACAAAGTAGCGACGCCCGTGAACTGGAAGCAGGGCGATGACGTCATCATTTTGCCCGCGGTGACAGAAGATGAAGCCAAATTGAAATATCCTGGCGGTTGGAAGTCGCCGCGTCCTTATTTGCGGATCGTTCCTCAACCCAAGTAAATATTGCGGACGGGGGCAATCCCAAGTGATCTTTAAACAATTCTATCTGCCGTGTCTGGCGCACGCGTCTTACATAATTGGGGACGAAGCGACAGGCACGGCTGTGGTTGTCGATCCGCAGCGCGACACGGACCAGTACACCGCGTTCGCCCCCGCACACGCACTGAAAATCAAATACGTATTCCTCACCCACTTACACGCCGATTTCATCGCCGGCCACTTGGAATTGCGCGACCGCGAAGGCGCGACCATTTGTTTGGGCGCGCGGGCCAAAGCGGGCTATGCGTTTACACCCATGCACGATAAAGAACTTCTGGAATTCGGGCGTGTGCGCCTGAAAGTTCTGGAAACGCCCGGCCACACTCCAGAATCAATTTCTATTATCGTTTTTGACCTAAATGCGAATGAGCAAAAGCCCTACGGCGTGCTCACCGGAGACACTCTGTTTATCGGCGATGTCGGACGCCCCGATTTGCGCGCGGCGCTGGGCTGGTCCGCGGCTCAACTAGGGTCGATGCTTTTCGATTCGCTGCACAATAAATTGCTGCCGCTTCCGGACGAAACGCTCGTGTACCCGGCGCACGGCGCAGGGTCGCTATGCGGAAAATCGCTCAGCAAGGAAACGGTGTCCACGATTGGCGAGCAGCGGCGCGTCAATTACGCGCTGCAACCGATGACGAAGGAAGCATTTCTGGCGGTGGTGACCGCCGATCAGCCCGATGCGCCTGCGTATTTTACATACGATGCCGTGATGAACAGCGAAGAGCGGCCGACGCTCGATCAGACTTTGGCGCACGTGACGCCCATGACGCTGGAGGACGTGCTCGCGCTGCAGCAGATTGGCGCGCAAATCCTCGATACCCGCGATCCTGGCGAATTTGCTGCCGCACATCTTGCGGGCAGCATTAGCATCGGTCTGGGCGGACAATATGCCACATGGGCTGGAACTGTGCTCGATCGCGATCATTCGATCGTGATCATCGCAGATCCGGGCCGCGAAGATGAAGCGACAACGCGGCTCGGAAGAATTGGGTTTGACCACGTCGTCGGATATTTGAAAGATGGGTTGATGAGTTTGCAAACGCGGCCGGATTTGACGGTGAAGACGGAGCGAGTCAGCGCGCCATTCGCGGCGGAACTTTTGTCACAGTTAGAACCGCCTGTCGCGATCGATGTGCGCGGCCCGGCCGAGCGCACGCAAAAATATATTGCAGGCAGCCTGAACATTCCGTTGAATCACTTAACTGAAAATGTGACGAAAATTCCTAAGGGGCGGCCCCTGCTTGTTTATTGTGCGGGCGGGTACCGGTCTTCCATTGCGGCCAGTTTGTTGCAGCGCAGCGGGTTTGATCAAGTCAGTGAAATTGCCGGCGGAATTGTGAGTTGGGAGGCCGCGAAGCTGCCAGTTCGGTCTGGAGACGTGGCATAGGCTTGAGCCTGTGCGGTTTTCGTCTTGCCAATGCTTTCAAAATCTTAGACATTTAATAGTTGCAGGACAAAACCCGCACAGGCTGAAGCCTATGCCACGTAAGCCTATGCCGCGTAAGCCTATGCCACGTAAACTAAAAGGGACAATCTTCGTATAAGGTTCTGCAGAAACGGTACGTCGACCATTCATTGGCTTTTCCTTCACGAATGCGCTCCAGGCTCCATTGCGTGCTGGACCGCGCGTTAAAGGCAACCGCATCGGAAACTTCGGGATGATAAATTTTTGAAATCTGCCAGAGGCCACGGCTGGCGTCGCTATCGCCCCTCGCATCGGGATTGAATCGCGATTCATGCTTGACGATCCATAGCGCGAGCTTAGGGCTGACGCCGTGTTTCAGGGCCTGTACCTGGATGTAAGACTGCAATTGCGCCGCGACGGTCAGGCCGCCCTGCGGCTTTTGTGCTCTGGCCACGGCGGAAAATATGCTTGGCGCAGCGCCGCCGCGTCGGCTTTTGTAGATGATCACCTTAAGGGGCCCGACCGCGTCCTCCGGCGTTGACAGGGAAGAACCAGGAACGGTGGGTTCCGGACGCATCGCCGCAAAAGTTACAATGGGAAGTGAGTAGAATGCGAGCCACAGCAGCTTCTTGATCATGGACACCCCCAGGGCAGGGATTATACACAAAGGCGAAGAGAAAGCGAATACTAAATCCTTCCCGCTATCGCCTCGTCAATCTGGTCCAAAGACGCCCAATTATTTTCCTCCCTAAGTCGGCGTCAAGGCATCGGCAAGACACCCGATTTTCCATTTTTTATGGCCCTAGGGGATTTACCTTAGAGATAATATTGGCGACGGTGAGTTTTTTTGCGCTTCAGAAGAAATGCACTTCGGGAAGAAAGTATGCGGAAAACCGGGACTATATACTGTTGAATAATTAATGTCTGGCACTCGATTCGGGGCAGCGACGTCAGCTATTTTCCGAGCGCGCCTTGAGGCCTCCGCAAAACTGTTCAAAGGCCGAAGTCATGTCCGGAATGGATTTTCCGATCAACCCCAGCAGCGGCCCGCTGTATACCTCGTGCATCGTGAAATCCACAATGCCGTCGCCGTCAGGAGCGAGCCTGTAGGTTCTGACGCCGGTAAAAAGACCCAGCGGCATGCCACCAGTGAAGGTCATGCCGCGGTTCGGAGTGAATTCCGTTACCTTTACGGGAAACGCGCGTCCCGGACTGAGCTTGGTAAATACTTTCAGTTTATTTCCGAGCGCCGCCTGGCCCTCCACCTTATCGCAGTTCGGATCCCATTCGGGCCACGCGGAAACATTGGTAAGCACGGTCCAGATTTTTTCCGCTGGCGCGTGAATGCGGGTGCTCGCCTTGAACTCTTTCATCGTTTTCCTCCGCGCGTCCGTGTTGGCGGGCAAATTCAGAACTCCACATCTACCATTTTTGAGTCTGTTCGCGCTAGCACGGACCTACGCGTCAACGCTTTTCGACGAGAAACAGAAAACGGTTGAGGCAAAAAAAGTAGGCCCCGCCGGCGGCAAGTTCCTCGAATTCTTTCGCCCAGGCATCGGCTTCTTCGCGTGTGATGCCGTGACGTGCACGCACAAATCCGCGAATCGTTTTCGTCATGTGAGCGCTGTAATTTTCCGGCTTGTAGGTCACGTCAAGGTATGGGATCGCCTTGCACTGCAGAAGAGAAAATCCGGCACTGCGCAACAACGGGCCGAGAATGCGAGGAAGGACGGGATGCGCCAGATGTTCGTCCCAAACTTTTAGAATGCGACCCATGCGGGCGGGATCGCTGGAGTGCCACACAATCGAGTGCCAGTCTGTGTCGATGATTGCCGCGCGTCCGCCGGGGCGGAGAACGCGGCGCAGTTCTAAAAGCGCCAGCGGAACATCTGGAACATATTCGTAAACCTGCGTCGATACGGCTAGATCGAAATGCGCGTCAGGGTAAGGCAGTTCAGTGGCATCGGCGACTTGAACCTGCACGCTGGGAAACTCCGCGCAGCGCCGCCGCGTCATCGTCATCGCGCTATCGCTGGTGTCTATCGCATGTACGGCGCCCGCGGCTCCCACCGCTCGCGCCAATTCTTCGGTCACAAATCCGGGGCCGCATCCGATATCCAGCGCACACTCGCCGTCGCGAGGCGCAACCGTTTCAAGCAGCACGCGCCGCTGCTCTGCGACTTCCGGCGCGCGGTACGTCATTTCCAGATGGAGCAAGGCCTTTTCGTCGAACTGTAATGCGTCAGCCATAGACTCCATTTGCGAAAATGCTCGGAACAGGTTGTAGGACGGGTTTCAACCTGTCTGGTTTTGATCTTTTTTCCGTAGCAAAAGTCAAAAGAAGACAGGCTGAAGCCTGTCCTACTCAAACCTCATGAAGGTTCGGACTTTTGATTCTTCTTTCGCAGCGAAACATTATATGGTTGCGCCGCGTTCTTCCAAAATGGCCATTCCCGGTGACCATTGTCACATCGGAAATTTCGCGTCAGATTCCGCGAGACTGCTTGATGGAATTCGATATCTTACTTCGTGAAGGTGTGACGTCCTGAGTCCCATGCCCCATGACCACACCTTGGGGAGCTTTGGATTGGATGAATCGATTCAACCTTAAATCTCAAGTATTCTGCCGCCACTGCGAATCAAAAAATATTTCCAGGTCCAAGCGGAGAGGAATCCTGGAACGAATCTTCCTTTATCCCTTGGGCCTGCTGCCGTACCGCTGCCGGAATTGCGACAGCCGGTTCTTCTCTCGAATGAAACTGCGCACGAGGTAAGGCGATACAAATTGCAAAATAATGCGAGGCCGGCGCGAACGTCGCCGGTCGGGCCAAATCGAATGGAGCTAAAGAATGAACCGAACGATAGCACTCGCGATGATGTTGTGGTTGGCGTGTCCGGCATTGGCAGCGGAAAAATCCAGGGAGCAAAAGCGACTCGAATCCTGCGGCCAAGTGCTGAAGGAAATTCTGGACATCCCGGATAACATTCCGACAGATTTACTGAATCGAGCGGAATGCGTAATCGTCATTCCGTCCGTTTTGAAATTTGCAATTGGCGTGGGCGGCGATTTCGGACGCGGAGCGATTACCTGCCGCACCGGCGAGCACTACACGGGATCGTGGAGCGCGCCTGCCCTATTCGCGCTGGAAGGCGGAAACATTGGATTTCAGCTTGGGGGCCAGGCCACGGATTTCGTTCTATTGGTGATGAATGCACGAGGTGCCACCTCCATCCTCGGGAGCAAGGTGAAACTCGGTGCGGATGCCTCCGCTGCGGTTGGGCCGAAGGGGCGTACGGCCGCAGCCGACACGGATGTGGTGATGCGCGCGGAGGTGCTCAGCTATTCGCGGTCGCGCGGATTGTTCGCAGGAATTTCGCTGGAGGGTTCCACGTTACGTTCCGACGGAAGCGCCAATCGTAAATTGTATGGCCGGTCGCTGAGTGCCAAGGAGATCGTGCGCGAACACAAGGTCGGCGTCCCCGCGTCAGGCCGGGAATTGATTTCGCTGCTCAACAAGCAGTCGCCTAAAAATCACTCCGATCCAGTCTCGCTCAAGTGACAGTTGTACGTGGCGTAGGCTTCAGCCTGCGGAATTTGGTCTTTTGCGTGATTTAAATAATTGCATCTGGAGTAAATCCTGCAGGGACCAAACCCACAGGCTAAAGCCTATGCCACACACAGCCGACTATTTTCCATAGTAATCCAGCGTGGAGTAACTGACCGTGATCTCTTCCTGGTTCTTGATATTTCTCAACGCCATAAACTTCCAGTTTCCATTTCTGCTGTAAGTGCATTTTGCGTTGGGCATTGAAGAGTGGTTTACATACCACGCGAGAGACATTCGCTTCGGGTCGGCTGGCCCGTAAAATTTGTCCCACGCGTAGATGCACCACTTGTTGCACCACTTCAACTGCTCAAATGTTCGGGGACTCCATATCTTCCAATCACGGGGACGCCAAATTTTTATCGGTTCCCCTTTTTTTATGGGTTTGTGCGTGATCACTCCGATGCCGTGCGGTGATTTGCCTAATTCAAAATAGATTGGCTTCGTTGGTTTGCCCATCGGTCCTCAATGTGGATGATCGTGGATGATCCGGAGATTGCAATGGCTAGGCGAAATAACCCGCAATTTTTTTCTTGAGAATTTCAGGCGGAACTTCTTTCGCCGCTCCCGCCGCCAGATCGCCTAGTTCAAAAGGCCCGTACGAAGTGCGGATCAGGCGGCTCACCTGCAGGCCGAGATGCGCCATCACTTCGCGGATCTCGCGATTTTTCCCTTCTTTAAGGGTGACGCTCACCCATACATTTGCGCCTTTCTGTGCGCGCTCCAGCTTCGCGTCAATCGGCCCGTAATTCATGCCGTCAACCGTGACTCCGTGCGCGAGTTTTGCAAACACCGCGGGATTTACCACGCCATTTACACGGACGCGGTAACAACGCTTCCACGCGTTCGCCGGCAACTCGAGATATCGCTCCAGGCCGCCGTCGTTCGTAAGCAGCAGCAGGCCTTCACTGTTCAGGTCGAGTCTGCCAACGCTGACGACGCGCGGCATCCCCTTCGGCAGCATCTCAAAAACCGTTGCGCGATTTTTTTCATCCCTGGCAGTAGTCACGAGGCCCACCGGTTTGTGATACAGAAATAGCCGCGTGGCCTCCGAAGCGGGCAGCGGTTTCCCATCCACCAGGATTTTATCCTCGGGCACCACGGTGAACGCCGGCGTACCCAAAGTTGTCCCGTTTACGCTCACGCGCCCGTCGTTAATCCATCGTTCCGCATCGCGCCGCGAACACAGCCCTGCGCGGGCGATGACCTTGGCGATGCGCTCCGCTTCTTCACTCCGGTTCAATGTTTGCGTCTCCAATTCAACAAACTCGAATTGTGGATCGTAACATGTGGCGCGTAAAATTCGCCAAATAGGCCTCGGCAATAAGCGAGTTCTTGTGTCATTCCGAGCGCCGCGAGGAATCGCTTTTTGAATTTAAGGTCATGTAGATAAAGGAAAGACAGATTCCTCGCTGCGTTGGGCCGCTGTCTCCACGCGTTGCGGTCAGCAGGAAAACGTCGACGCCTTCAGAAGCGTTCAGCAAGCGTGCCGCCGATTCCCAATGATTCGTCGTCGGGATGCGCGAGCATAGCCATCAATCTCGGAGTTCGCATGATTTTTGTGATCCTTCCGAGTAGACTCCGCCGCCGCATCGCAAAAAGCGAGCCGGGCGCTCGAGTAATTTTGAATCGCGGCCAGGTGTCCCCCGCGCGGAGTTACTTTCCTAGAACCGCGCGGATGCGCGCCAGATGGTGCCAGCTGTGGCGCATCGCGTGGTCTTCAATTACGAACTGTGCAGTGACGGTCGCGCCGCAACTCAAAGAGAAGGGAGCCGCCGTATCCAGTTCGTCGTCCGTGAACGTGCGTACCGCATTCGCCGCGTCGTGGCTGTTGCGGCGTAAGAGTTCGAGCGCGGCGGCCTTCGTCACGGCAGCTTGCTCCTGTGCGTGTTTTGCGTTGATTCCGGCGACCGCGTCCCAGGTGACCTCGGTAATAGCCTTGCCACTGGCGATCGTTCGCGCAACCTCCACTTCGATTGGGTACATGTTGGCAACGTGGTGCACGATGACTCCGACGGTCCGGCGGTCTGTGCTGGACACCGGCGTTTTCCACTCCGCTTCAGAGAGCCCT
>DASRQU010000061.1:0-69881 GCA_035696345.1 Candidatus Acidiferrales bacterium | reverse complement strand
TGGTTCTACCTGAGGTAGGAACCGCGGCCGAGAGGCCACACCCGCGCCGAAGAATCGCAAAAACATTTACACCCGCGCTCCTCGGAAGCGTGTCAGGAGAACTTCTGCCCTCTTGACAAAGACCTATCATGGAAGTCGTCTCACCGGAAACTGGCTTTTTGATGCAACAACTCGAGAGATCCTTCGGCGGCTTCCACTTCCTCTCGAAATTTTGGCTTTTAGACAAGCGACGCCTTCTGATTTTTGTTTGACACTTCGCTTTGTTGCAACGACACTTAACCGCCGACTCCTGCAAAATAGAAGGGCCATTCGCAGCCGGAACGCTTCATGATACTCACTCTTCTCGACTGGGCCGTGATTGCCGCATACCTCGCGCTGATGCTTGTGCTTGGTGTTTATTTTCGGCGGCGCTCCGGGCGCAACACGGAAGAATATTTTGTTTCGGGGCGGCAGGTGTCGTGGTGGCTAGCGGGAACTTCGATGGTGGCGACGACGTTTGCCGCGGACACGCCGCTCGTGGTAACGGGCCTCGTCTACTCGCAAGGAATCGCGGGGAACTGGCTGTGGTGGAGCTTTTTGCCGTCGGGAATGATGACGGTATTTTTATTTGCGCGGCTGTGGCGGCGGTCGGGGCTGCTCACTGACGTGCAATTCGCTGAGATGCGCTACTCGGGAAACGCGGCCGCATTTCTGCGGGGATTTCGCGCGGTTTACCTTGGGCTGCTGATGAACTGCCTGATTTTAGGTTGGGTTACCAAGGCCATGACCAGCATCGTGGGATCGATATTCGGAAAAAGTGAATCGACAAGTCTCGCGATTTGCATTTTCTTTTTGATTCCATTTACGGGATTTTATGTTTCGCTCGGCGGCCTGTGGGGCGTGCTGTGGACGGACCTCTTCCAATTCGTCTTGAAAATGGGGATCGTGATTGCCGTCGCATATTATGGCGTGCGCGGCGCGGGCGGAATGACCGCGATGCTCGCAAAATTATCGGCGATGCGCGCGGTCGCGGGACCAAACGCGTCAAACATTACCGCGATGTTCCCCGATTTTTCCCGCGGGCTCACGGGCGAAGCGCTGTGGACCTTGCCGGTGCTCACGTTTCTCGTGCATCTCGGCGTGCAGTGGTGGGCGTTCTGGTATCCGGGAGCGGAGCCCGGAGGCGGCGGATACATCGCGCAAAGAATTTTCAGCGCGCGCGATGAGCGCCACGGATTGCTTTCTGTGTTGTGGTTCAACATCGCCCACTACGCCGTGCGCCCTTGGCCGTGGATCCTCACGGCGCTCGCGGCTGCGGCGCTGTATCCCGGCTTGCAGCATCCGGAAACAGGCTACATGCTGGTAGCCACCACATACGTGCCGCACGCATTGCGCGGAATTCTCGTCGCAGGATTCATGGCGGCGTTTATGTCGACAATCGCGACGCAGCTGAACTGGGGCAGTTCGTATCTGGTGGAAGATTTTTACAGACGATTTGTGCGGCGCGAGGCAACGGAAAAACATTACGTGAATGTTTCTCGCATCTCCACATTGTTGCTGGTCGCGGCTTCGGCCTACGTGTCAGCGCAACTCGTAAGCATCGGACAGGGCTGGGAAGCGGTTCTGGAAGTGGGCGCGGGGACTGGCGGAGTATATCTCCTGCGCTGGTACTGGTGGCGCATCAATGCGTGGAGCGAAATTTCAGCCATGGCCACGGCGCTGCTCATGACATTGATGCTGCACCACTGGCAATTTTTTGACGGCAGCGCGTCCGTCGTTTTTGCGAAAACAACGCTGGCTACGACGGCCGTGACGACTGCCGTGTGGATTGCGGTTACCCTGCTTACGCCGCCCGAGCCGGAGGAAATTCTGCTGCCGTTTTACAGAAAAGTGCGGCCCCACGCCGCGGGCTGGCGGCACATCGCGGCCCTGGCGCCCGACGTGCCGGAAACGCGCGACTTGGGGAAAAATTTGCTGGCATGGGCGCTTGGCTGCGCTATGGTGTACGCGGCATTATTTGGCGCCGGGAAACTTTTTTTAGGCGCGCTGGGAACCGGAATCGTTTTGCTGGCGTTGTCCGCAGTGTGTGCCTTGTTTCTATACCGCAATGTTTCGCGGCGCGTGACGATCGAACCCATGGGAGGCAGTGTTGTTTAACAAAGACCGCGACAGCGGCGTGGCTGGACTTTCAAGCTCGGGCCAATTCCACGCTGTCACCGCATCGTTCTTGGGATGGACGCTGGACGCATTCGATTTTTTCGTCGTCGTATTTTTATTCGATAAGCTGGCAGCGGATTTTCATGTCACAAAAGCAAAAGTTGTTGCGTCGGTGCTCGTCACGCTGGCGATGCGCCCAGTCGGCGCGCTCATTTTTGGATTGCTTACGGACCGCTACGGCCGCCGCATCCCCTTAATGGCGAACGTAGTTTTCTTTTCAGTGGTGGAGCTGGCTTGTGGATTTTCGCCGAACCTAACATTTTTTATGATTATGCGCGCCCTGTACGGCATCGGCATGGGCGGCGAGTGGGGAATCGGCGCATCGCTCGCGATGGAATCCGTTCCGCCGCGGTTGCGCGGAATACTTTCCGGGATTTTGCAGAGCGGCTATTCGCTCGGCTACATCCTCGCCGCTGTGGTGGCGCGCTTCATTCTCCCAACATGGGGATGGCGGCCCATGTTTTGGATCGGCGGATTGCCGGCGCTGCTCGCGTTTTACATCAGCGCGCGCGTGCCGGAGTCGGAAGCGTGGAAGCAGCATCGCGCGCCTTCGACGGGCGCGGTCCTCAAAATTGTCGCCACTCAGTGGAAAAGTTTTCTGTACCTGGTGCTGCTCATGACGTTCATGATGTTTCTGTCGCACGGCACGCAGGATTTGTATCCGGATTTCCTCGGCACCGTGCACAAGGTGGCGCCTGCCATGCGCGCGTACATGGCGATTCTCTACAATGTAGGCGCCATTATCGGCGCGATTGTCTTTGGACAATTTTCAGACAAGATGGGACGCCGCGTAACGATGATCGTCGCCATGACTCTGGCACTGTGCGTGATTCCGCTGTGGGCTTTCGGTACGTCGCTGCTCGTGCTGGCGATTGGTTCATTCTTGATGCAGGCCGGCGTGCAGGGCGCGTGGGGCGTAATTCCTGTGCACCTGAGCGAACTTTCGCCGGATGAAACGCGCGGCCTCGTGCCGGGCCTTGCGTATCAACTAGGGATTCTGATTGCCGCGCCGACCAATTCTGTTGAGTTGTTGCTGCAAGAACATATCGGCTACCAGTGGGCGCTTGCCGGATTTGAAATTGTTACCATTGGCGTGCTCATCGTAACCATCGCGCTGGGCAAAGAACGTAAAGGCCGCAGCTTTCATGAGCCCGCAGCTACGACTGTGGCTTCTTGAGTCTTGCGTGGCGCGGGCTTCAGCCTGCGCGGGTTGGTCCCTTGCAAGTCCTAAGTTCGGCAGGCTGACGCCCGCGCCACTTAAACCCAATTCCTTTGCGGGATCATGACGTTTATGGAACCTGAAAAATCATCGAACGGGTTTGCGGGGCTGCGAGTGCTTTCACTCGAAAGCCGCCGCGGGACTGAAATGGGCAAGCTGATCACCACGTACGGCGGCGTGGCCACCGTTGCGCCTTCGATGCGCGAAGTTCCTCTTGAAACCAACACAGACGCTTTGGCCTTCGCGCGCACACTTTTCGCCGGCGGCTTCGACATGATTATCTTTCTGACCGGCGTCGGGACGCGAGCGCTCGCGAAAGTTATTGAAACTGCCTATCCTCTGGAAAGCTATTTGGCGGAGCTCAGGAAAATTACGGTGGTTGCGCGCGGGCCGAAACCTCTGGCCGTGCTGCGCGAATGGAATGTTCCCGTCGCCGTCAGCGCGCCTGAGCCAAATACCTGGCGCGAACTCCTGCGTGCCTTGGACGACACAGCGGAAACTATTCCATTGGAGGGCCGCCGCGTCGCTCTTCAGGAGTACGGAATTTCCAGCAAGGAATTAATTGCCGGCCTGGCCGAACGCGGCGCGCACGTTACGTCCGTCCCTGTCTACGAATGGGCGTTACCCGAGGACAAGGCGCCGCTATGCTCGGCGGTAGTAGCAATTTCAAACAATGAGATAGACGTGATCTTATTCACGACGGCGACACAGGCCGATCACCTCTTGAAAATTGCGGCTGAAATGAGCCAGCAAGCATCGTTGCTCCGAGCGCTCAGACGCATGGCGATCATCTCGATAGGACCCACAACCAGCGAGCGTCTCCGCGAATATGGACTCGAGCCTGATATGGAACCGACCCATCCGAAAATGGGGTATCTCGTCAGCGAAGCCGCGCAGCAAAGTGCCGAAATTTTGCAGCGCAAAAGAAGCGCAGTAGAATGAAGGTAGCGATGCGGGCTTTGTCCAGTTTTGCTTACGTATCGTTACAGCCGCGTTACATCAAACAAAGTCTGATAGTTTGCATCGATATGTCAAATTGGACACCTGCAGCACCGGCGCGTAGCTTTGGATAGTGAACCCCGAGCATACAAAAGTAGACATGCAACCGAACCCGGAAGTTGATTTCATTCATAAAATGGCCAGCCGTATGGCCGCCGCCGACCCTTTGCACGAGGTCCTTTCGCAGATCGTGGAATTCGCTGCTTCGATCGTGAGCTGCGATTCCTGCTTCCTGTACGCGTTGGAAGAGGGAGAATTGATTCTGCGCTCTTCCAAAAATGCGCATCCCGATGTCGTGGATCGGCTCAAGCTTCGGCTGGGGCAGGGCATTACGGGATGGGTCGCCGAACACGGGAAACCCGTCGCTGTGGCGGTGAATGCTTCGCAGGATCCGCGCTTTCAACTGTTCAAGGATTTGCCGGAAGACAGGTTCGAAGCATTTTTGTCTGTGCCGGTAATGTGCCGCGGCAGGATCGTCGGCGTGATCAACCTGCAGAACCGCGAGCCCCATGTGTATACGGAACGCGAAATCATGCTGGTCACGACGATCGGATTTCTGGTGGGCGCGGAAATTGAAATGGCGCGCCTCGAAAGCGAAAACCTGCACCTTTCCGAAAAATTGGAGACGCGCAAGCTCGTGGAGCGCGCCAAGGGAATTTTGCAGCGCGAGCTAAAGCTTACCGAGGAAGAGGCTTACCTCACCATTCAACGCCAAAGCCGGCAACGTCGTAAATCGATGAAAGAAGTTTCCGAGGCGATTGTGCTGAGTGAGGACGTACGGCGCGGCACAGGAGAATAATTTGGGCCAACCGTTTCGGTTCGAGCCGGAACAAAGATTAAAAGCTTTAACGGAGAACAAAGAGAGAAGAAAGGAGAAACCCCGAAAAAAATGGCAGGGCCGCGATTTCAGAAACGTTAGATCAGGTCCTCGGTTTTTCTCATCCTTATTCTCTGTGTCCTCTGTGTCCTCTGTGTTGAAATGCAGGTTTTTCGCGCGCCCAGGCGGAATCCCAAAAAACTTGACAATCAGTATATAGCTGCGTATCCTGACTCTCGCAATGCACTCAAACTCTTATTATTGGTTCGCCTTTACGTACCGCTTCCCTTGGGTGGGAAGCGGCCAGGGGCGGATCGCGCGCACGACGAGGTAAAGCGAAAAGTTAGAAAGCGCGAAAGAATCCCAGAACTGGCCGCGAGAACCCAAAGGGTCCCGCGGCTTTTTTATTTTTGCCTGGCGAATGCGAGCCGTTTCCTGAAAAAACGCTCGCAGCAAAGCAGGAAGCCAAAGGAGACTTGCAAATGATCGTCAATATGTCGGCAACGGCAACCAAAGAACAAGTGGAGCATGTGATGGACAGAATAAAAGAATGCGGATTCCTTCCTCACCTGATTCAGGGAGCAGAGCGCACGGTGATCGGCGTGGTCGGAAAAAACCGGGGACGCCGCGCCGAAGTGGAAGCCTTGAAAGTCGCGCCCGGAGTGGAGGATATTATCTCCATTTCGCAGCCGTTCACGCTGGTCAGCCTCGAACTCCAGCCGGATCGCACTATCGTGGATGTGGCGGGCGTCAAGATCGGCGGATCGGAACTTGTAGTAATGGCCGGGCCGTGCTCGGTGGAGTCGCGCGATCAGCTGATGCAGACGGCACGCGGCGTGAAGGCTGCCGGCGCCCACCTGTTGCGCGGCGGCGCGTATAAGCCGCGCACCTCCCCCTACGATTTCCAGGGCCTTGGCTTGGAAGGTCTGAAAATTATGGCAGAGGCGCGCGAAGAAACCGGGCTGCCGATTGTCACCGAAGTGATGGGCGTAGAAGACCTCGACGCAGTTGTCGAGTACGCAGACATGCTGCAAGTGGGCGCGCGCAACATGCAGAATTATCCGCTGCTGCGAAAACTTGCCACCGTGCCGCGACCGATTTTGTTGAAGCGCGGTCCTTCGGCCACGATTAAAGAATGGCTGCTGGCCGCGGAATATTTGCTATCGGGCGGAAACCCCAATGTGGTTTTGTGCGAGCGGGGAATCAAGACGTTTGACGCGGAGCTGCGGAATACTCTCGACCTCGCGGGCGTGGCTCTCGCCAAGGAACTTTGCCACTTGCCCATCGTGGTCGATCCCTCTCACGCCACGGGACGCCGCAGCCTGGTTCCGGCTGCCGCGCGCGCCGCGGTCGCGATCGGCGCCGACGGAATCATCGTCGAAGTCCATCCTTGCCCCGAGCGCGCCTTGTCTGACGGTCCGCAATCCCTCGATCTGCCAGGCTTCGCCGCCATGATGAAGGGTTTACAGCCTGCCATCGCCATGGTTGCCGCGGGGAGATAGCGCCGGCGGAATTTGCTTTAAGTAGCACGGCTGAAGCCTGTGCTACTTAAACGCTACCTAGCAGACCAGATGATCCCGTCCGGGTCCGT
Source organism: Candidatus Acidiferrales bacterium (assembly GCA_035696345.1). GTDB lineage: Bacteria > Acidobacteriota > Terriglobia > Acidiferrales > UBA7541 > Palsa-360. The sequence continues at coordinate 63,059 of DASRQU010000061.1, read as the reverse complement.
GCCAATCGGCACCACCGTCAGAATTTTCCGCGCAGCCACATCCACGGTGCTCAACTCATTTGCGTTCGCGTTAGTGACGTAAACGCGGCGGCCATCCCCCGAAAAATAAAGGCTGCTGGGCGCCTTGGCCATATCCAGCGCGGCAATCATCTCGCGCGAGTGCGCGTCAAAGACAGTTGTCTGATTGCTCGCGGAATTTGTCACCCACACCTGCGCGCCATCCGGCGTGAAGGCCATGCGCTTCGGTCCTTTGCCGCCGCTCGAAAATGCAGCAATGATGGCGTCGGTGGAAGTGGAAATGATCGAAATTTTGGCGTCGATGCGGCTCGCGGCCCACACCTCTTTTCCGTCCGGCGAAATCGCGATGCCCTCGGTGCCCGGCCCGGTCGATATGATTTTCACTTCGCCCGTATTTTTATCGATTACACTCACGCTTCCAGAAACTGTATTGGTCACGTAAAACTTTTTTTCGTCGGGCGTGTCCACAATCATGTGGCTGCGCACCTGATTGGTACTCCACACATGCAGAATTTTTCCGCTCTCGGCATCCAGTTCCAGCACCGCTTGCGGAGTTTCGGTTGTAGCCCACATCAACTTGCCGTCATGGCTCAGGATCATTCCGTGCGGCCCAGTGTGCGTCCCCAAATCCCAAGTGGATTTCACTTTGCGGTCAACGAGGTCGATCACCGTGATCGTGTTGCCTGCCTTGTCGTGCATGCTGTCGCCTGCCGGATACACACTGTAGCGGCCAAAATCGGAAACGTACGCGGTGCGGCCGTCGGGCGAAACTGCAACTTCGTGCGGGCCGAGGCCGGTTGGCAGCTTCATCAGCACTTTATCGGTCGCGGGATCGAGCAATTCCAATTGGAAGTCTGATTTGCAAACTACGGCCAGTGTGTCCGCCAACGCGGGAGATATCGTCGCGTACCCGGCAAGTAATGCGGCCAATAAAAATTTGTGGAAGGGAATTTTCATCGCGCTTTCTCCTGAATTTCAGTGTGGCGACCGTACTCCGGTCGATGGCAGATGTCAATCCAGTAGCACAGGCTTCTTACCCAAGTGCGGCGAAGCGCAGCCTGTAGCATTTAGTTCCGGCAAGGACGAAGCCCCACAGTCTGAAGCCTGTGCTACTTAGCTTCTCTCCTGCTATGATTCTGTAAATCGAAAGGGGAATAATGAAATTACAAATTGGATTGATTGTTGCTGTCATCGCGATCGTTGCGGTGGTCTATGGGTGCGGCAAATCGGAAAAATCAGGCGGGTCCAGTTCGTCCGGGCCGATGAAGGTCACCGGCTCGCCCACAACCACTCCTTCCGGCCTGCAATATTGGGATATCGTGGTGGGCAACGGACCGACTGCGACTTCGGGGAATATGGTGCACGTACATTACAGCGGGTACCTGACCAGTGGCGAAAAGTTTGACAGTTCGCGCGACCGCAACGAGCCGTTTTCTTTTGCCCTCGGAGCGGGCCAGGTCATCAAGGGGTGGGACGAAGGCGTGGCGGGAATGAAAGTTGGCGGCCAGCGTCAACTGCGAATTCCGCCGGAACTGGGCTACGGTTCGGCCGGAGCGGGCGGCGCAATTCCCCCGAATGCGACCTTGGTTTTCGACGTGGAGTTGCTGGGCGTAGATAAGTAAAGCAGACCAATCAAAAAAGCTAAGCAAAAAGGGATCAATCGCAAGGGGGAATTTTTCATGGCAGGCGAAACACAAGCAAGAGGTGTCGCGAACGTCACGGTTATTCCGTCGGGGAAAGCATTGGGCGCGGAAATTCGGGGAGTCGACCTGAGCGCCGTGAGCGCGGACGAGTTCGAGGGCATCCATAAAGCCTGGCTTGATCACTCCGTACTTCTTTTCCGCGGACAGAAATTGACGGACGATGATCTCATCGCATTCAGTAAAAAATTCGGCGAGCTCGATTTTGCTCCCGTTCAGGAAACGGGCCGCCGCTTCGTCGAAGGACACCCGGAAATTTACGTAGTATCAAACGTGATGGAAAACGGCGTGCCGATTGGCAGCCTTGGCGCTGGCGAAGCCACCTGGCACACGGACATGTCATACCTTCCCGATCCTCCGAAGGCGAGCATTCTGTATGCGCTGGAAGTTCCTCGGTCCGGCGGCAACACCTATTTCTGCAGCATGTATCGCGCCTACGACATCCTGCCCAACGCGCTGAAAAAACGCGTTGAAGGAAAAATGCTGAAGCACGACGGCACATACAACAGCGGCGGCTACGTGCGGCAGGGAGTGACTGCTGTGGACGACCCCATGAAATCGCCGGGGACGTTTCATCCGTTGGTGTGCACGCACGCGGAAACCGGGCGGCGCGGTCTCTACCTGGGGCGCCGCCGCAACGCGTATATTCAAGGGCTGCCGCTTCAGGAGTCGGAGGCGCTGCTCGACGAATTGTGGTCCTACATGGATCGCGAAGAAATTGCGTGGCACAACGAATGGCTCGTCGGCGACCTGGTCTTTTGGGACAACCGCTGCACCATGCACCGCCGCGATCCTTTTGACGCCGGTTCACGCCGCGTGATGCATCGAACGCAGATTAAAGGCCAGGCCAGCCCGGCGGCGTAGCGCGTTTTTGTGTCGCTTGCATCTTCCCGGCGGGTTTCTGCCGCGCTGAGCAAAATCAAAGACCGCAGGCAAGATGCCGGCGCCATGCACCGCTCGAAGCAAGATTTAGAGTTGGACACGAGGCCGCGACCGCGGGAGAGCGTGAATGGGCACGAAAAAACTTTCAATTGCCATCGTCGGCGCCGGCATCGGCGGGATGGCCACCGCCGCCACACTGCGGCAAATTGGCGTCGATGTACAAGTCTATGAGCAGGCACCGCGTTTCCTGCGAATCGGCGCAGGCATTCAGATGATGCCCAACTCGATGAAAGTGCTGCGGCGCATCGGTGTGGAAGAAAAAGTCATTGCGACTTCTTTCAAGCCGTACTCGCACCTAAATCGAAAGTGGGACACCGGCGAAGTCATGCGCGAGTTGCCCATGCCGGAAAGCCTGTTCGGCGCGCCTTACCTGTGTATGCATCGTGCGGATTTGCACGGCGCCCTGGCCGCGGTTGTGCCGCAGGAAATCGTTCACCTGGATAAAAAATTAGTGGGGCTGGAGCAAGGCGCGGGCCAAGTCACGCTAACCTTTGCCGACGGATCGCGTGCCAACGCGGATGCTGTTGTCGCTGCGGACGGCGTTCACTCCGTTGCGCGTGAAATTATCATTGGCGCGGACGAGCCGCTGCACAAAGGGCGCATCGCCTACCGCGCAATCTTCCCCGCAGCATTGCTAAAAGGCATGGATATTGGGCCTTCGCGCACAAAATGGTGGGGACCTGACCGCCACATCGTGATCTATTATACGAACGCGGATCGCAGCGAACTTTATTTTGTGACCAGCGTACCCGAGCCGTCCGAATGGCTGACGCGCGAATCTTGGTCAGCCAAAGGCGACGTAAAAGAATTGCGTGAGGCCTACCAGGGATTTCATTCCGACGTGCGAACAGTTCTCGACGCATGCCCGGACTGCCACAAGTGGGCCATCCTCGAACGTGAACCGCTGGATCGCTGGAGTGAAGGGCGTGTGGTCTTGTTGGGAGATGCTGCGCATCCGATGACGCCGTACATGGCGCAAGGCGGCGCGACGGCGATCGAAGACGCGGCCGTTCTTGCGCGATGTCTAGCTGAGACGGACAGCGAAGATATTCCCGGCGCGTTTCAGAGATTTGAAACTCACCGCAAGCCGCGTACGTCGCGCATCCAGGCCATTTCGAGCGCGAACACTTGGATGAAGGGCGGAGACGAAGACACGAGTTGGCTATACGGTTACGACGCGTGGAATGTCCCACTCACTCCTGCGGAACCTTTCGTAAAGGCTCCTTAAGAAAAACCGTTCAGGGGAATTGTTTTGCAGGATAACACGTTCACGACTTCCGACCATTGCGCGATTTCGTATCAAATGCGGCCATCTTCCAGATCAGGTGCGCCGCGTTTGGCCCTCATTCATTCCCTTGCGCTGGACAAAAGCGTCTGGGACGGCGTTGCCAACAGAATGGCGGGCCACGTTGAAGTTCTCACGTACGATTGCCGCGGACACGGCCACTCCGGCCGCGAAGCTTCAAATTTTACCACCGAACTGTTTGCGAAAGATTTGGCGGAATTGCTCGATCACGTTGGCTGGGCGTCCGCCGCCGTCGCAGGATGCTCCATGGGCGGATGTGTCGCCCAAGCCTTCGCGGCCCACTATGCCGATCGCGTAAACGCGCTCGGGCTCATCGACACGACGCCCTGGTACGGACCGGATGCTCCTAAAAATTGGAAGGAGCGCGCCGCGGCTGCGCGGTCGAAAGGCCTCGCGGGAATGGTGGATTTTCAAGTCACGCGATGGTTCAGCGACAAATTTCGCGCCGAGCATCCCGATGTGGGCAGGCAAATGACCGAGATTTTTCTCGCAAACGATGTGGATTGCTATGCGGCAACCTGCGTGATGCTTGGCGAAGCCGATTTACGTCCGTTTTTGCCCGCGCTGCGCGTGCCCGTAGACGTCATTGTCGGAGATGAAGATTACGCAACGCCCGTAGCCATGTCGCAGGGATTGCACGGCGCAATCCGTGGTTCGACTTTGACCATTATTCCCGGCGGCCGCCATTTGACCCCCGTTGAATGTCCGGACCAAATTGCGGAGCAACTTCTAGCTTTAGTAAAACGAATTTAAAATGAAATTAGCGCCCGCCTTCACGGGCCCATGGTTCCAAAGTTAAAAATGCCAACCTGAAGGTTAGCGCTACAGTAAGGTTGCCCGTCTATTTCATTTCCACGATTTCGGAATTTATTCTTAGATCGATTGCGAGATGCAGTGAACTCCACGAACGGACCGGTGGGCGCCGAATTGCAGGAAAGCGAACAATCTAGACGCGGCGCTACCGGCGCGCAAAATCTGCTCGCGCGTATGGAGCGGGTGCCATTTTCCTCGTGGCACAGGAATGCGCGCCTCATCATGGGCAGCGCCACTTTTTTTGACGCGTTCAATGCGTTGTCGCTTGCATTCGCGCTGCCCACTTTAATTCGGCTGTGGCACATTTCTCCCAAACAAATTGGCTTGCTGATTTCCGCAAGCTACGTAGGTCAACTTGCCGGGGCTTTGGCGTTCAGCGCGCTCGCCGAAAAAGTGGGACGCATCCGCGGCACAACTGCGGCCATCGCCATCATGTCCATCCTAAGTTTTGGATGCGCGCTGGCTGGAACTTTTCCCGCGCTGCTTGCGTGCAGGCTCGTGCAGGGAATCGGCGTGGGCGGCGAAATGCCTGTGGCGGCGACCTACATCAACGAATTGTCCCGCGCGCACGGGCGCGGTAGATTTTTTCTGCTGTACGAAATGATTTTTCCTCTGGGACTGCTGGCCACAGGGCAACTGGGCGCGTGGTTCGTACCCGCGTTCGGATGGCAGTCAATTTTTCTATTCGGCGGAATTCCCGGGCTCCTCATCGCGTATCTTGTGGCGCGTTTACCGGAATCGCCAAGGTGGCTGATTTCCAAGGGCCGTCTTGCGGAAGCGGAAAAAATTGTCGAGCAGATCGAGGCTAGCACTTCGCACAGAGTGCTTACGGCGGAAAATTCGGGCGACGCGATAGTTCCGAATTTATCGCGGCGAGGAAGATGGACAGAGCTGCTTTCCCACTTTTACCGGGGACGCACGCTGATCGTGTGGCTGCTGTGGGCCAGCGCCTTTTTTATTGCTAACGGTCTGAATAACTGGATGGCCAGCCTCTACAACACTGTGTATCACCTCAGCTTGCGCGAATCGCTGCGCGCCGCTTCCATGACCAACATCGCACAGGTCGCCGTCCTGCTCATTTGTGCATTCACCATCGACCGCGTCGGCCGCAGAAACTGGACCGTAGCCGCATTTATTCTGGGCGGCGGAATGCTAGCGTACCTGGGAATCACCGGTGCGAGGAATGCAATGAGCGTGATGATTTTTGGCACGCTGGGCTACGGTCTCATCGGCTCTATCAACGCGATCCTTTACCTCTACACACCGGAAATTTATCCCACGCGCATGCGCGCGATTGGAACTGGTCTCGCCACTTCGTGGTTGAGAATTGCCTCGGCGGTGGGCCCCGCGCTCGTGGGTTTCATGGTCGGTGCGAGCGGCATTCACTCCGTTTTCCTGATGTTCGCGGCCGTCAGCGTGATAGGCGCAATTGCCGCGACCCGCATGGTGGAAACCAGCGACCGGCGCCTTGAGGAAATCGCGCCGTGAAGATGGACGACCGTACTCAAACTGCGTCCGCAAAATGGATGACCGCGCCGAACGTAGTGCTTGCGTTGCTCTGCGCCAGCTATCTAATTCTTTATATCAATCGCGTGAACATCTCGATTGCCGCTCCCTTGCTTCGTGCGGATTTAAATCTCAGCAACACGCAGCTCGGCTTGGCGTTTTCCGCATTTGCTTTTCCGTACGCGTTGTTTCAGCTTGCAGGCGGCTGGATCGGCGACAGGTTTGGCGCGCGGCTCACCCTGATTCTGTGCAGCGCCGTCGTTGCTGCGGCCACCATGTTGACGGGCGCGGCCGCCGGATTTCCGTCGCTCTTTTTAGCCCGCATCCTTCTCGGCTTTGGCGAGGGCGCTGCATTCCCGACCGCAACGCGCGCCATGGCCAGTTGGACGCCAAAATCTCGCTGGGGATTCGCGCAGGGCATTACGCATTCCTTTGCCCGCATCGGCAATGCGCTCACGCCGCCGCTGATCGTCGGGCTCCTCGTGTGGGTATCCTGGCGCGGATCGTTTGTAATCGTGGGGTTACTAAGTCTCGCGTGGCTGTGCGTGTGGACCTGGTATTTTCGCGACGATCCCCGTGAACATTTTGCAATCACCGCAACTGATCTAGCCATGTTGCCTCCGCCACGGACGATCAGGCATCAGAGTGTTCCGTGGATTCGTCTCGCTCGACGCATGTTTCCGGTCACGGTTGTCGATTTTTGCTATGGCTGGACGCTTTGGCTTTTTCTCAGCTGGATTCCCGCGTTCTTCTTTGAAAACTATCACTTAAAACTCCAGGCCTCGGCATTGTTTTCTGCAGGGGTGTTTTTCGCTGGAGTCGTTGGCGATACCGTGGGTGGGTTGGCCAGCGATCGTCTGCTTCGCAAAACGGGAAACCTGGTGATCGCGCGCCGTTACGTTATCGTTGTCGGTTTTGCCGGAGCCTTCGTTTTTCTGTTGCCGGTAATCCTGATCCACAATTTAACCGTGGCGGCCATTTGCCTGTCGCTGGCATTCTTTTTCGCGGAACTCATCGTCGCACCGATCTGGTCGATGCCTATGGACATCGCGCCCCAATACGCAGGCTCAGCCAGCGGCATGATGAATTTCGGCTTTGGTATTGCCGGAATTATTTCGCCGTCGAGTTTCGGATATCTGGTCGATAAAACAGGTAGCTGGGTCATTCCGTTTATTGGTTCAGTGATGCTGCTGCTTATTGGCGCAGTTCTTGCGTCGCGATTGCGCCCTGATTTGCCGTTTGAAGCGGCATAAATGCAACACGTCGAGAAAATCGCTCGTTGACCCGAGAAAGTCCCAGGCGTAAGGTCATCAGGAGAGCAGCATAGAGCAGGAAATTTGCGGCACACACGATGAATGATCTTCTAAAACGCTACGCGAAGTTGGCCATGGGGCAGCCATTCTCGCCCGCCATGCTGAACATTCTGGTCACATCCGTGTGCGACATGCGCTGCACGCATTGTTTTTTCACCGAACAGCTGGATGACGCGCCGCGCAAGAAGTTACAAATGACCACGGGCGAGATTGAGAAAATTTCAGAAACACTCGGCGGCAATCTGGGCGTGCTGGTTCTCGCGGGCGGTGAGCCGTTTATACGAAAAGATTTACCGGCGATCGCTCGCGCCTTTTACACCAACAATAAACTTGAATCTCTTTACATCACTTCCAACGGCCAGATTCAGCCGCGAATTTTTCCCGATACGCTTCGCATGTTGCAGGAGTGCCCGAATTTGAATATCACCATAGCGCTGGGCATAGACGGTTTGCGGCCACAGCATGACGCCATTCGCCAGAAGCCAGGATCGTGGGGCATTGTTATCGATACGGCGCGCCAGTTGCAACAAATGAAGAGAGAATATCCACGGCTCGACGTGCAAAGCTGCACCTGCTTCATGAACTCCAATCAAGAAACAATTTTTGAATGGTACGATTTTCTTAAATATGAATTGAAACCCGACAAAATTAATTTCAATTACATTCGTCCTCCAGTAGCAAATCAAAAGGAATTGGAAATCGATAGCGAGCGCTACGCCCAGCTCGCGGCTAAGATCGATGAGGATTCACGCCACGGCGCAATCAAAAACCATTACGCCGGCGACAACGGGTTTTTTAAGGCGGCTCTCGATGTGTACATGCACGGCTTGATAGCGAAAACGCAGGAGACGCAGCAGGCCCAGCTGACGTGCTACGCCGGAACCGCGGGTGGAGTGATCTACGATGAAGGCACCGTTTCCTCCTGCGAAATTCTGGAGCCCGTTGGAAATTTGCGCGACCACGACTGGAATTTCAAAAAACTGTGGTTTTCGAGTGCCATGGAGACGCGCCGCAAAAAAGCCGCGGACGGCTGCTTCTGCACCCACGAATCGAATTGCTACTACCCGTCGTTGCCGATGAATCCAAAGCATCTCATCCAGATTAAACTGCTGGAGCGCGAAATGAAAAATTCGTGGAAGGGCAACTTGGAATCCACTACGGTTTCGTAGCGCCAGCCTCCGCCTGCAGTTTTCGTCTTTCTCCACGCGGAGCAAGAAACCGCTGGGGAACCGACGGCGTTACAACCCCGGCTTACCCGCCGTCACACCTGCCTGCCGCCAACGCTCAATGTGCCGGCGCAGTCGGCAGCGCAAATGCCGTAAACGTCAACCCTGCCGTAGTCACCACCCACTGTCGGCCGTCGAGCATGTAAGTAACGGCCGCGGATCCCCACACCGGCGCGCCGGTTTGAAATTTCCACAATTCTTTCCCGGTGGCGCCCTCGAACGCATGAAAATATCCTTCGTTGTCTCCCGTAAACACCAAGCCCGAAGCCGTGGACATCACTCCACCGGTCAAATCGAGTCCAACAGTCGAAGGATAATCGCGGTACTTGTGTTCCCACTTGCGTTGCCCGGTCGTGGGATCGATTGCGCGGAGCGCGGAGTATTGCGGATGCCCGCTCACCAGTTCACGGCCGCCGCTTGGAACGCGCACGCCCATTTCAATCGGCTCCGTCGGCTTAACGCCCAGCCAAGTGGCGCAAGTTTCGTGCGCGGTCACAAAAAATAAGCCCAGCTCAGGATCGAACGTAGGCGGCTGGAAATTTGTCCCGCCATGATTATCGGGCAGACACTTATCCGGGGTCCCATTGTTGTCCAGGATGATGGGGCGCCCGTCCTTTCCGATTTCCTTCGCCCAATTCGAGCCATCAATAAACGGTTTCGCCACCAGCAGCTTTCCCGTTTCGCGATCCAGCGTGTAAAAAAAGCCGTTGCGGTTGGCCATCATGATTGCTTTGTGCTGCTGCCCGCCGATTTTCAGATCGGCCTGCACCGGCACGTGCGCGGAGTCCCAATCATGCACGTCGTGCGGCGTGAACTGGTAGTACCACTTCAATTTTCCAGTGTCGAGATCGAGCGCGACGAGCGAACAGGTGTACAGATTGTCGCCCTCGCGATCATCGCCGTAATAATCCGGATTCGGATTGCCGGTGCCGTAGTAAACCAGATTCAGCGACGGATCGTAGCTCCCGGTCACCCACACCGCCCCTCCTCCACGCGCCGCTACATTGGAGTTAGGCCACGAATCGCTGCCCGGATCGCCCGGCATCGGGATCGTATCGAAGTGCCATTCCCGCGCCCCGGTTTCCGCGTTAAACGATTCGATATAGCCACGGCTCGAATAATCTCCACCGGAGACGCCGATAATCACTTTGTCTTTAACCACCAGCGGCGCTGCGGTAATTGCGTTCGCTTTTTTCAGATCGCCCACCGCGACATCCCAGATCACCACTCCTGTTTTCCGGTCGAGCGCGACCAGATGTGCGTCCAGAGTTCCCATGTACAGCTTGTCGCCGAGGATTCCGAATCCGCGGTTCACGGGGCCGCAGCAAATCTTGACAATAAAATTGTTGGGCAGTATGCGGCGGTAGCTCCAGATCGGTTGGCCCGTGCGGCCATCGAGCGCCCACGCCGTATCGTTATTTCCTGTCACATATAAAATTCCGTCCACCACGATCGGCGTGTTCTCAATCCCGCGTCCTGCCATTCCCGGCACATCGGTTTGAAAAATCCATTGCGGCACAAGCCCCGCCACGTTTTGTGGTGTCAATTGTTTTAATGGGCTGTGCCGCTGCCCGTTGTAGTCTCCGGAAAACGTCAACCAGCGCGTTGGATTTTTCAGTCCGCCGAGCAGATCCTGTTCCGTGATGGGCGGAGGCGTAGCCTGCTGCTGCGCCGAGTGCGCGGGTGCACCAAGCGCAACAGCGATTGTCAGAAATAGTATCGTCCGCCGAATCGACGTGTGCATGTTCATAAAACCTTCCTTGTTCAATTTATCCGAGAACCGCATCCTACCTTTCCCGCAGACTCCGCACAACCGGTTTGCATGCGTGCCGCGGCAATCGGCGCCGCTGTATCCGGTTTGCTGTGGCCGCCTCACACAGCAAACCGGAATCTTTGCGATACCGGGGATCTCGCATGAAACCAAACGGAAGTTCACAGAAAGTTTAATGCGTGGTCCAGGTTTCCGAAGGAAGGAACGGCAAATCGTGCGACCAGTCGTCTTCGTGCACGCCGCCGGGATAAACCAAATGCGCCAGATTGTCTTTGGTGTACGCGAAAACAAAAAGAGAATGCCCAACTTCATAATTCCCGTCGGGGCGGACGCCGGATTTTTTTGCGGGATCGAGGTTTGCCGCCATCTGAGCCGCGTCTATCGCCGCTTGCGCTCCCGTGAGGCCGATGAACCGCTTATCGAAATGATCCAGCCAGGCACGCAGCACCGCGGGAGTGTCGCGCGCCGGATCCGTCGTCACAAAGATTACTCGGAATCGATCAGCGCTGACCGGCGGTAATTTCCGAAATGCCTGCCCAAGTGTGTTCATCTGCAGCGGACACATATCGGGGCAATGCGTGTATCCGAAAAACAGAAGGGTGACATATCCCTGCGTCATAGCTGAAAAATCGAAAGAAGCTCCCGAAGTGTCGGTTAGCGCGAATTTTGGTTTTGGCAGGGGCGGTGAAACGAGTCCGCCCCGGTATTTCGGTTCGGAGCCACCCGAAGAGGCGGACCCAGGATTACTTTTCGACGCCTGAGCCGCCCCTCGGTGACAAATCCCCAAGAGGAAAACCAAAAACAGGAAGGTCCTGACCAATACTCGCCACTTCATTTGCATGATCCGGAAACTATTCAACAACCACCGCGCCATTCATGCCATCAACGTCATGAAGCGCGCAGTGATAGTAATACGTGCCCTTGTCGGGGAACGTAATGCGAATACGCGTCGTTCCCGGCGGTGTTTGCGCCGTTCCGGTTCGATCCGGCACGCTCGCTTGCAGGAATCCGGAGTTGATGAAACTGAATGCATCAAATGGCGGCGGTGGGGGATTGACAGACAACTCCGACGGATTAAAAGCGGCCTTACACGGCGTGGTGCCCGCGGTGGCAGGCGGAGTAGTGGTGCAATTCACCGTTGCAATCACTGTGCCGGTGCCCGGGTCGGTACAATTTGTCGTGACCGTCGATGAGCACGGAGCAGGCGGATTCGGAATAGGCGGGCCGGCAGGCAACAACAGAGCCGGGGGTAGAGAATAGAGTGTGGGAACAAATCCCGCGGGCTCGGTGCCAAACGTAACCGTATGCGGTTCAGTCGGATCGAGATTCGTCCACACGATGGACTCGCCGGCGTGAATATGAATTTCTCCCGGCAGATAGCGCACGACCGCGCGATACTGCAAGCCTCCCCCCGTCGCTACGATCTCTCCGATGCCTGCAGTCACTGCGTGACCGCTATTCCGGCGATTGCGCCATCCGTCACGATCCACGCTGCTGCCGTCGTTGTCCACGAGAATCGCTTCCGCTTCATCCTGTCCCTGATCATCGTAGTAGCGCTGGCTCTTGATGAGCGCGCTGTTGGCCGCGTTGTTGACCAGAACGTGGACCGTGCCGGTCATGTCCGTGTGAATCAGGCAGACAACTTTGTAGTTGCCCGCTTTCGGAAATTTCACAGTGAAATTCGCGCCACCGTTAAATCCCGCAGGAGTGGATACGCACGCGCTACCGTCATAGCTGGCCGCGGGTCCGCAGTTCACACCCTGCACCGCGAATGGAGGTCCGGCTGGCGGGGGCGCTGAGGGCCGAATTTGGCCGGGCGTCAGCAGCGTAACCGTGTGAACTTCATTCTTGGGAGCGAAGGTCCACTTAATGCTGTCTCCCTCGAGTAACCACACTTCATTCGGCAAAAAAGCATTCGCCTGGACGGATTGATCCTTGGTCTCGCCTCCGGCATTCACGCTGTAAGTGGTCTGCGCCTTCGCGGGCAATGAAAAAATGGACACTGACGCGAGCATTACCAAACACATCCCTGCTGGGAACAATTTGCGTCTCATTCATCCTCCACAAGAATTTTCAAATATTTTCGTCCCACCGAAGCGGGATAGTTTATCTTCAACAGGTGGAATTTTCTCGACATGTGTTCATAGAGCGGCACGCGGCAGCGTGTCAAGTTAAAATCGCTTTGCGGGAGGGCCATTTTAGGTGAGTACTGGGAGTAACAGAACTCGCTTCCGCGGAAGTTCGACCACCACAAGCCGGCACCTACAAACGCGCTTTGTAGGTCGCGGTTTTAGCCGCGACATTTCCGTAATCCAAATGTTGGAGCCTAAGCCCCTGAAGCTTTATCGGTCAAGTAGGTTCATACAATTGTGAACTGGGTTTTATTAAATTAAGAATGAAATGAGCTCAATACGGTGAACGATCTGAAAAGACTTGGACCGCTCGACGGACTGAAAGTCGTGGACCTCTCCCACATCATGGCGGGGCCTACCTGCTCGATGCTCCTCGCCGATATGGGCGCAGATGTCATCAAGGTAGAAAAAATTCCCGGCGGTGATGACTCCCGCCGCATGGTGCCGCCCAAAATCGCGGAGGAATCCGCGGCGTTTCTGATCATGAACCGCAACAAGCGCGGCATCGCCCTCAACCTGAAAACGGAACAAGGCCGCGAGGTTCTGACCCGCTTGCTAAAGAACGCGGACGTGCTGATCGAAAATTATCGCCGCGGCACGATGGAAAAAATGGGTTTCGGATACGAAACTCTGCATGCCCTGAATCCCAAATTAATTTTCTGCTCAATCTCCGGATTCGGCCGCACCGGTCCCTACGCGGATCGCGGCGGCTTTGACTTGGTCGCGCAGGGGATGACCGGATTGATGAGCATCACGGGCGAAAAACGAGGGGGCCCGCCGATGAAGTCCGGTGCCCCGGTCACGGACATTACCGCGGGAATTCTCGCCTGTGTCGGAATTCTGGCGGCGCTCCACGCCCGCGAATCTACAGGGCAAGGGCAGATGGTGGACACATCTCTGTTCGAAGCGGGAATCACGCACACCTATTGGCATTCGGCAATCTGCTTTGCCACCGGGAAGGCTCCCGGCCCGATGGGTTCCGCGCATCCTTTGAATGGTCCGTACCAGGCATTTCCCACTTCCGATGGTTGGATCACAGTGGGCGCGGCAAATCAGGATAACTGGCTGCGACTCCTGAACGCGCTGGAAGCTCCACAACTGGGCGACGATCCTCGTTTTGCGAATAACGCGCAGCGCATGACAAATCTTTCCGTGCTGGTCGACGCCCTGACGCCGCTTTTTAAACGCCGCACCGTGGCCGATTGGCTGGCGCGCTTGGAATCCGCAGGCGTTCCCGCAGGTCCCGTGCTGGACATTGCGCAGATGCACGCAGACCCGCAGGCCATCTCGCGCGAAATGATCGTCGAGACCGCGCATCCGGTTGCGGGAAAGGTAAAAGCGATCGGCCTGCCCATTAAATTTTCGGAAACTCCGGGCGGCGTGAACAGGCCTGCGCCCGTCTTCGGCGAGCACACGCGCGAAGTTTTGCGGGAACAAGACTATTCCGAAAAAGAAATCGATCACATGGTGGAAGAGGGCGCAGTGCAAACGCCGGACTCGACGAAGAAAGGCGCGACACGATGAGTGAGGAAGTTTTATACCGAGCGAACGACGGAGTAGGCCGCATCACTTTCAACCGTCCCGAGGCGCGCAACGCATTTACGTTTCGCATGTACGAGCGCCTCGTGGAAATCTGCAAGCAAGCGTGTGCCGATCCCGCGATCCGCGTACTCGTGCTCAGCGGCGTGGATGAAACGGCGTTCGCCGCGGGCACCGACATTTCCGAGTTTAAGAAATGGTCCAGCGCGCAGGACGCACTCGACTACGAAGCGCGCATCAACGCCATGCTCGATGGGATAGAAAGAATCCCCCTTCCCACCATTGCCGCCGTTTCGGGAGCCTGCACAGGCGGAGGCAGCACAATTGCATCGTGTTGCGATATACGTATCGGCGCGGCCAACGCGCGTTTCGGCATGCCCATATCCCGCACGCTGGGCAATTGCTTGTCGATGGCGAATTATGTGCGCCTCGTGGCCTTGCTTGGCCAAGCGCGTGTGAAGGATATTATTTTCACGGGCCGATTGGTGGAAGCGGAAGAGGCGCGCACGATTGGTTTGCTCAGCGAAGTGCTGCCCGACTTCGCCTCATTGCAAACGCGCGCCGACGAACTCGCGCGCACCTTGGCTTCACGCGCTCCTCTTACTCTGCGCGTCACGAAAGAAGCCCTCCGCCGCATCAAGGAAAAAATGACGCCCGAGGAAGACAGCAGCATGATCCTTGCCTGCTACATGAGCCACGATTTTCAAGAAGGCATGGACGCGTTCCTGAACAAACGCAAACCAAAGTGGACCGGCGCGTAGAAGTTAGAAGTGTCCCGCGCTTACACCACCGCTAAAACGGTTGCCACGACCCCCACCAAGGCATTTCCCAATACTGCATGCTGCTCGGCATCGAGGTGAATGCCATCGGAACTGCTGCTTGTGATCGCGGACGCCGAATCGAAGAAATGGCAACCGACCTCCGCGCAGATCGCGGCGTAGGCGTCGGCCAGCCCCGCGCAACGTTTTTCCGCGCCGGAAAATTTTTCCGCAAGCGGGCCTTGCGGAGCCGTAATCGGGGGCGGGCATATCACCAGGATCGGGGGGATCGCCATTCCAGGCTCAATTGGCGCCTGTTTAATCTCATGGACGAGCGTCGCAATTCCTTGACCGGCTGCCCAAGCGGTATTATGGGGATGCGAAAACTGAAAATCGTTCGTGCCCAGCATCAGCATCACGAGCGCCAGTGGGGAATTTCTTTCCATGCATTGGGCAAGCCCAATGAGGCCGTTGCGCCCCGGTTTGAAGGGATCGTCCCACACCGTGCGCCTGCCGTTCAGGCAATCTTCAATGATTCGCAGCGGGTAACCCAACTCTTTCAGTTTATTTTCCAGCACGCCCGGCCACCGTTCGTCAAAAGGCAGTCTCTTGCGTGTGTGGGGAACAATTCCCCAGGACAACGAATCGCCGTACACCAGAACGTGCTGCACGAGAATTTCCTTTCCGAAAGAAAATCTTGGGTTTTGCCGAACCGGGTCGACACACTTATACACTCAACCCAATCCCCGTAAAACTAAAATGTGCCAGCTTGCTTGGCGGCATTGGCCGAAGTCTGACTGTGCTTCGCGACAGTTGACAACACTCGGCGGCGGCCATAGCATTCGCCCACAGCGCAATCGTCAGGACCCATCTCGGCCAAACCGTATTAAGGAGAGCCAACCATGAGCAATTGCTTACGTCCGCACGCGCTCACCATTTCCTTTGTCCTTATTTTCGTTTGCATCACCAGCGCTATCTCCGGCATCCCGGCGAAAAATCCGCAGGAAACGGCGCCCATGGGCCATAATCAATCGCAACCCGTGCCACTCGTGCAGGAAAACAAGACCATAAAAGTTTCGGAGCACGTTTACGAGATTCCCGATGGCCGCGCAAATCTTGTCCCAAACATTGGCATCATCGTGGGTAGCCGGGCGACGCTGATCGTGGACGCCGGGATGGGACCGAAAAACGGGGAAGCAGTTTTACGCGAAGTTGCCAAAGTCAGCAAGAATCCCGAGTTATTTTTCACGACAACACATTTTCATCCGGAACACATGACTGGCGGACAGGCATTTCCCGCAGACACGATTGTGATTCGCCCCGAGGCGCAGCAGGAGGAAGTGGATCGCAAGCAACCGGAATTTATTCGCAATTTCAGCCGCAGGACGCCGGAGATGAAAGCGCTTTTGCAGGATGTGAAGCCGCGCCCCCCGGACATCGTCTTCGATCATGAGGCGAAACTGGATTTGGGCGGCGTGACCGTGCGGCTGCTGTGGCTGGGTGCGGCGCACACGCGCGGCGACGAGTTTGTTCTGGTGGAAGATGATAGCGTCTTGTTTACGGGAGACGCGGTGATTAATCGATTCTTCCCCATTTTTCCGGATGCCGACGCGAGCGGAAAAAACTGGCTATCCATTTTGGACAAGCTGGACGCGCTGCATCCTCGGATCGTCGTTCCCGGACATGGGGGAGCGGGAGAAGCGTCGCTGATCGCGACGGAGCGCGAATATCTTCAGGTGGTGCAACAGCGCGTCGCGGCCTTGAAATCGCAGGGAAAATCAGCGGAGGAAACCGCGAAATTGCTGACGGTGGAATTCCGCACAAAATATCCCAACTGGGAAAACCCTGGCTGGATCGCCGATGCAGTCGAGCGATTTTACGCGGAGGGTGACTAACCTGGTCTGTGGCGCAGTCGCCTCAAGTAGGACAGGCTTCAGCCTGTCTTCCTTTGATTTCTGCGTTCGCATAGAACATCAAAATAGACAGGCTGAAGCCTGTCCTACTCGAGACGCCCCGCTTAATAAAAGATTAGGGAACTGGCAACAGGGATTTTTCAGTCGGGCGGACATGCTGATCGAAAGTGTTCAGAAGAATTTCCGTGGAAGCATAATCTCCCATCAGAGATACCAGATTGACCAAACCCTCCTTTCCGAACAATTTCAATGCGTGGGCGGCGGTCGCGGACTCGACGTGGTGCTTTTCCAGCACTTCGCGACCAAGTTGAATCACCGCAGCGTACTTTTCCTCCACTCCCACCAATGGTTTGCGGTCGCGGACGATGTCGACGGTTTCCTTGGGCAATCCCGCTTTCAAACCTTGTGGTTCATGCGCGTTCCACACATAGGCGCAGTCCTCTTCGCGAGCCGTTACCAGAATCACCAGCTCCACAATGCGCGGATCAATTCCAGCCTTGTGCCGCAGAAAATCGTTCGTGGTTTCCGCATATTGCTCCACGGGCAAGCTGTAAAGGCGAATCGAGCCCGGACCATACGTATCGGAAGGCCCTTTGGCATCGAAAAGTTTTTTCCCGGCGTCGTCGAGGTCCTCTCGTTTGATCGCCGGAAGGCGATTGCCGGTGTCCGGATAAATATCTTTCGGGAATGAAGCGGTTTCGCTTGGCAATTGCTTGGACTGCGCGTGCAGGTAGTACTTCGCTAGGATGCCAAATCCAAGGAATAGCAAAAGGCCCAAAAGAATTTGAGATGATGACTTCACGAGTGTCCCCCGACCTCGACTGGCCTTCAGCGGCTAAAGCCGAATCCATTCCCGGAATTTATGCCGCGGCTGAGCAGGCCGCGGCATAACTGCTTAAGCGAATGTTTGAGTAGCACAGGCACTCTTGCCTGTGTGGGTTTTGCAAGGTGCACACAGCCGAGAGTGGCTGTGCTACTCGACGACTGATCGTCATTGCGAACGTAGCGAGGAAGCTCTCTTCGATGTTGAGTCCAAAACGAAGAGAGATTCCTCAGCTGAAATGGGTTGCTCGAAATGACAGATTTTTTCGCGCAACGTGTGAAGCCGCGATTCACAAAAATTCATTCTCGGGTGGCTTTCAACTCTATTCTAATTTGCGGGCGGCCAGGAATGGCACGTCGAGCATACGACTGGCGCGCCGTGATCCTGATGGCATTTGAGGCAGACGCCCATCGTAGTCACGCTGGTGTTCTCAGCCATCCGATCCAGTTCCTGCACTTGCCCATGGCACATCTGACATTTCAGCCCGGCTTCGAGGTGTTTGCGGTGCGTCCAATTCACGCCCGGGAGAACCTTATAGACGCGTACCCAGGGAATCGGCTGAGCTGATTTGGAAAGTTCCGCGAGTTTTCTGATCGCGGGCTTGTTGGTAGCGACGGCGCGATGGCACGACATGCACTTCGCCGCGGTGGGAAACGTCATCATATTGCCGGGCTCCGGATTGGTGTGGCAACTCATGCACGGCAAGCCGAGCGTCCCCGCGTGCGTTTTGTGGCTGTAGGGAAGCGGCTGGTCGGGCGGCGCATGCTCCACGGGATTATCGGGGACTTCCTGCTTAATTTCGGGCGCCGCAGCGGCCGCCGTTTGTTGTGCCCGCGCACTTTGCGCGAAGAAAAACAGTACAGCAAATAACGCGGCGGCGCTTAGAGTGCTGACCGATAGTTTCGTGATCCCTTTCAAATCCCCTCCTAGATTGCTTTGCGAACGCACGAAAAAATAGTTTTGAAAAACTTTTCCTACGATTTGCTCGTTTCTTTCTTGGCCGCTACCTGCTCAATGCTGGTGCCAAGATCCTTGAGCATCACGATTGCAGCATTGCGCCCCGGCTGGCCGGAAACCGATCCGCCCGGAGCCGTTGTACCGCCGGTTTGATACAAGCCGGGAATCGGCATCTTGTAATTCGCCCAGCCCGGCATCGGACGATTCTGACCGGCTTGCGCGGGGCCCGAACCTCCCGCGTGGCAACTGCCATGCCAGTTGTGCGGATTCATGCGCTCGAGGTCAAGCGGGCTCATCACTTCGCGCTCCAGAATCTTATCGTGCGTAAGAGTCGGCGAAAAAAGCTGAATATATTTCAGCGTTTCGTCGGCCACATGTTCCTTGATGTTGTCCCAATGATGCGGGCCTTCTTTCAGATCGTACGGGTGGTAGCCAACTACCTTAACGGTGTGCATCCCCGCAGGCGCGCGGGTGGGATCGGCAACGGAAGTCTGGATGAGATGAACCGGAGGCTCCTCCAGATTTGGCACGCCAGAGTAATAGTCAAATGCGAAACGCAGCGCGCGCTCGGGGCTGGCCAGCAATTCGGAATGCACGGGTGAGAGCGGTCCGTCTGCAGTCTGATAAGTGAGTGGCACGGAAGTAGCATAATTCGTGCTCATCATCTGAAATTCCGGCTGCCACGTTTCCACGCCGTCCACGAAATCTTTCCCCCACAATTCTTTCGGCGCCATGTCTACGAGGTGCTTGATGTGAATGGTTGAGAGCACCGCTTTGTCTGCGTAAAACTTGCTGCCGTCGGCGCATTCGACGCCCGTACATTTTCCGTTTTCAATAATGAGTTGCGCGACAGGCTTTCCCGTCAGAATCACGCCGTCATGCGCCTGAATATATTTGGCGAGCGCCTCTCCCAATTTTCCTGAGCCGCCCTTGGGCATAGGGCGTCCATTTCTTTGCTGATTAAAGGGGCCGTAGGCGACGCGCCCGGTCATCGGAAATTGCGGCGGCTGCTGAGACCACGGGCAAGCCAGCATGAAACACCGCGAATGCACATCCTCGAAGTTCATGCGAATGATGTCCCAGTGGGACATGGCGAGGCGTCGCTGCCAGAACTTTGCGGTGGGCTGCATGTTCTCGGATTCCTTGAACATGCGCCAATAGGTCTCGCCGTCTTTTTTATTGATTCGTGCAAAAGAATCGCGCGTGCGTTCGGGATCTTTCCATTGCGTAATGTACGCGCCGTCGAGAAACGGCATGTGAAAGACGGGATCGGGATAAATGTATTCCAGGCCGTAGGGGGCGAGGTCGATTTCTTTGTCACGGAGCAGCGGATTTTCGGTGATGCCGCCGTGCGCGGAGGAACAGGTGTCATGCGTGAAACCGCGAATGGTGAGCTGCGCGGATTTCACGCCGCCACCGACTGTGGGCCGCCCTTCGAGAACGACGCAGCGAAATCCGGCCTTGGACAGGTAGGCCGCGGTCACCAGGCTGTTGTGGCCCGCGCCCGCGACGACGATGTCAAACCGATCCGGCCGCGCGGACTGCTGCGCCATCCCGCTCAGCGGCGTAAATGCAAGCGGCGCCAGCGCCGCGCCTTTCACGAACCCACGCCGTGTGATTCCACTCATAGACAGCCTCCCGCAGCGAATTCATATTCTTGGTTGTCAGTTTTGAGGTGCTGAGCTTGTTTCAGTTTAAGTGCTTTGTCAATAATAATTCGGCCGGACACCAACGATTGTGCCGCTTTATTCAAGGACAAATATATTTCTGCTCAACTTCATTTGGCGTATGATTGCGTCGCCCATTCACAAGCTATTCGCATATAAATACGTGGCGGAGGTCCCATGCGTTTCCTAAAAATGATGGCGATTTCTACTTTTTCGCTGGCGCTGTCGGCATTTCCGCGCGTCTCCTCAGCGCAGCAAAGCCAGGCGGCGAACACAGAAGCGGATTCGGTCGCCATCACCAAGACGTGCGCCGATTTTTCCGAAAATTTCACGCATCATGATGCGCATGGCGTGGCGATGACCTTCGCCAACGACGCGGATTTCACCAACATGCGCGGAAACCACAGCCATGGCCGCAAAGATATCGAGACGTGGTTTGCGGGACTTTTTAACGGAAACCTGAGAGATTCCGTGCGCACGGACACGGTGAGAAGCATTCGCTATTTCAGCCCTGAGCTGGCATCAGTTGACCTCGACACGGTGATCACCGGGACGAAGGCTGCGGATGGGTCGGAGATTCCCGCGCGCAAGGGCTTGATGATTGTGTTGATGGCGAAGCAAAACGGGCACTGGTACATCGGGACGTTTCACGAGTCGGAATATCCCGCGGCGAGGCCTGCGGCGTCTGGCAATTCCGTGAAGTGAGCAGTCGATGATGTGGCGTAGGCTTCAGCCCGCGGGGTTTAGTCCTCGCAAAAGATCAAACCCCTCGGGGTCCAGTCAGTCAAGCACCAGCCCCCGGAGGCTAAAGCCTACGCCACGTGGACCTACATTTTATTTTTGTCGTGGGGTGGTTCCAGCCTTGCCTTGATCCAAGGCATTATAATTTCCTCGCCGATTCTGGAGTTGGGCCACTCTGTCGACCGGCCCGTATGGCCACCGTCAGGATTTACCCACGACCACTTGGGCGAGCCTCCCGATTGCATCAGCATGTACAGATCGGAAATCGGCACTTGGCTGTCTTTTTCGCCGTTCAACACGAGCATCGGCGCGGACGGTTGACCAAGCAGGCCTTGCGTCTTAATCGAGAGACGCGGATTGAACGCGTAAAATTCGTCCAGCGTTTTGACTCCGTAAACGGCGGCGCGCGCCGCGAACAGATCAAACAAATACTCAGGCGTGCCCAGGGATTTTTTCTGCCACTCCGGCGTGTAGTAATCATGCACCGGGCCGCCTTGCACCACGGCTCCTAAAAGGCGCGCGCGATCCTTGTACGCCAGAATTGCGGACCAGTGCCCGCCGTAACTCGTGCCCCAAGCAACGACTCGCTTGCTGTCAATATCGGGCCGCGTGGCCAGGTAATCCAGCACGCAGGAAAACATGCGCTCGGAACCTGCGTCGGCTTTGATCGGCGATTCACCGGTACCGGGCATGTCCACCGCAACAATGCCAATTCCACTGCGAAATGTGGACTCGCGGCCTCCGATTTCATCTTCTTTGCGCGAATCGGTTCCGTTGATCATGAAAATCACCGGCGCAGGCCGGACGTTTTTTGGCAGCCGGATGTATCCGGTAATTTCCTTGCCCTCGAACGGTATGTGCACGATCTCCACGGGAGGATCGAGAAACTTCCCGTAGCTGCGGAACGCCGCGAGCGCGTTTTGGTAAGCTTTTTCTTTGCCAGGGGAGTTCGGCACAGGCCAGCGAGCCGCCGTGTAATATTTGAAAGCCCAGAAGTAGTCGTCGCGCGCCGCGTCGGTATTGTTCGATGACTCTTCGCTTTTTGCGCGCTTGGCGTAGCGGTCGCCAATGGCGCTCCACGCTGCGGCCCATTCATCACGGTCCAGGCTGTGGATGTTGGAGAGCGCTTCACGCGCCTCTTCGGATTTCAGTCCGCCGACCGGGCCGAGATTTTTATCCACGCGGCGTTGCGTTTCTTCTTTTAATTCTTCCCAAGTTCGAGTGGGAGCCATTTGCGCCGCGGCGGAAATGGCGCCAAGAAATAAAATAATAAAAAAATAAGTGACGAAGCGCACGCCCAAAGATCGATCCCAAATTCGCATCACACACCTCCACTTTTGCGCCGAATCATGTCACAGCCGTCAGCTCGACGGCAAGTAGAGTTCTGGAAGACGTGTTTCGTAGAGGTCTCCGTCTCTTAGTTTTTGAGACGGAGAGGGCGATTTGGCTTTTCAATTTGCTTGGTTGCACGCGCCCTTGTTTGCGTTCTGCGAACGAAAGCTGCCCGTCCTGAGAAGCCAACGTGCACTAGGAGAGACAAACCGCCTTTTCGGCACCAGCCCCCACCCCGCCCGTGATCGGGAATTCAGATAGTTGACCTTGACGGGTGTGCCCGCGCGGCGTGTATATTTGATGGGTATTTTGAGTGAAGATAAGATAAAAGACCCACACGGTGCACGGGATTGAGAATAGTACTTTTTGCGATCGGGATTGGCAATTCGATTGCACATATATTCTGAGCCGGTACGGTGCGCGGGGAACAACTCCAAGGGGAATTGGGCGCCCAGCCCCCCGCAAGTTATGGCCGGATTGAACGATAAGCGCCCCACCCAGGACCAGATCGCCAAGCGCGCGTTTGAGATTTATGTGCAGCGCGGTTGTGAAAATGGCACGGAACGTGACAACTGGATGGCGGCTGAAGAGGAATTGTTGCAGCTTTCGGCTGCGCCGGAACAACACCAGGTTTTGAATTATTCCGGCCGTCAGCCAAATCACGAGCCAACTTCTATGCTTCTAGATTTTTTTGGTCTGCGCGAACAGCCATTCGGGATGACTCCCGATCCCGCATACCTGTACGCCAGCGATACCCACCGGGATGCGCTTTCCGCCTTAAAATTTGGCGTGATGGAAAATCGCGGCTTTTTTGCGCTGATTGCCCAACCCGGCATGGGCAAAACTACATTGCTTTATCGTCTGCTGGAAGATCTGCATGACAGCGCGCGAACCGTTCTCGTGTCACAAACCCAGTGCAACTCTCGCGAGTTGATTGCGTATATTCTTCAGGAATTAGGCGTCGAGCCCGAGGGCATGGGCCTGGTCACCATGCACGGCAAACTCAACGAGATTCTGTTTAACCAGTTGCTGGCAGGGAAGCGGTTTGTGCTAGTGGTGGACGAAGCGCAAAACCTCGATGACGCGGTACTCGAAACCGTGCGCATGCTGTCGAATTTCGAGACACACAATGCAAAGTTGGTCCAAATTATTTTGGCCGGACAGCCGCGGTTGGCCTCGAAACTCGCCGAGCCCAGGCTCACTCAACTCCGTCAGCGCATCGCCGTCGTCAGCCATCTGGAGCCATTTACCGCGAAAGAAACCGCTAGTTATATTGTGCACAGGCTCACGGTCGCAGGGCAGAGTGGCGAACCGATTTTTGATTCCGGCGCGCTCGATGAAATTGCGACGCAGAGCGACGGCATCCCGCGAAATATTAATAACATTTGCTTCAATTCCATGCTGGCGGCCTTTCACCGAAGACAGCGTATCGTGACGGCGGATACCGTGCGCAAGGCCGTGGCCAGCCTCGATCTGGAAGCTTTGATTTCGAAGCCGCCGAAGGTTGCCGAACCCGTTCCAACTCAGCCCCCTCCTCCAGCTTGGGCGCCTCAGACAGGATCGGTGCCCGCGTCGCAGACTCGTACCGTGGTCAAATCCGTTCCTTCCGTCCCGCGGACAATCGTATTCACACCCGCAACCGCTCCGCAAGAAATGGTAGCGGCCGAGCCGACGCTAGTCCAGCCGCCCGCGTTGCAGCAAGCCGCTGCCTACGATGCCGCGCCCGTGCCGGATATGACGCTGCCGCAGGCGGCGATGCCGGAACTCGCGCCGATCTCCATAGCCGCTCCGCCAAAAATTATCGTGCCCGGCCCGGCGCCTCTTCTGGCACCTGTTGCAGCAAAAAGTACAGTGGATGAAGCCGCAGACAATGCCTTGCCCCCAGCACAAACGATCGCGGGGCCCGCACCGACCGGCGCGGTGAGCGCGGCCGCGAACGACACTATTCCTGTCGCGGCTGCCACACCCATTGCCGCGATCTCTCCCGCAGCCTCGGCGCAAGTTGCGCGGCCCACTCCCGCCCCGCCGCTTCCTGCGGCGGCCGCTGCTACGCACGCTGCAACTCTGCCGTTCAAGCCTCTCCCTAAGCCGGCCCTAACCCCGGTCACGTTGCCTCCTAAAACAGGTCGGACCGCGACCGATTTTATTTCCTACGAGGATTACAAGCACCGAAGTTTGAAACGATGGCAGATTCGTTCCGTGATCGTGACGGCAATTCTGCTTTCGGCGATTCTCGCGCTCGCGATCCTCGGCCGTTCGCAATCCAGGCGCGGCATCACCCCGCATTCGTTTGACAGTTCTTCTGGGTCCATCGGTCCTTTGGGCGCGGGCCTGTCCTCGGAAAACGGGACGTCGAGCTACGACGCCGCGCCCATGGAAACAAATGACGGCGTAATTCTCACTGTAGCCGCGAGCGCAAACCAATCCATTCGCGACCTGAGCCTGCGCTACATTGGCCGTTTTGACACTAAATTATCCGATCAAATTCAAGTACTGAATCCTGACCTGAAAAACCTCGATCATCTGCAAGATGGGCAGCTCATCCGAATTCCGCTACCCACCGGAGCGTTGAAAAAGACGAATGATACGGGCGATGCCGTATCGAGCGACGCTGATCCGGAAGACAGGGGCGGCGTTTTGGGAAGAATTAATGCCATGTTGCATGGACAAAAGTAGGTCTGACGGTCCCATTTCCCCTCTGAAAGCACAAATTGGTCAAATTTGCTGCGACTTGCTGTTATCTCGAATAGAGTTGTCGGCGGCGGTCTTGAAGTAATGCCTTGAAGACATCGGCCTTCAATCACCAGCTAATCGCCTGAAAGAAGCCAACGAGACGGTTTTGCAGGGGTGCTGGCTTGCAGTTGGAACGGTGGACCGCCCACCGTCACGCCCAGGACACAACGGCCACGCTGAATGCCCCGCATGGGGCTACAACGAAGATCGAAGTTCTCCCAACTCGCTGGCTCCGCCTACTTTGCAGCCATATCCAGGCTGGGTAGATCACTCGCGCTCTCGCTCGTAAGATTGTGATACCGGACTGAGTTCTCAAGCTGGGCTGACGAATCGTAGCGCCGTTTTTGGCTCCAGCGCACGATAGGCTTTTCGAAATATACCCAGGACAGGCTGGCAAGAGCGATCGTGATTGCAACTGCCACGCAGGTTACCGCAAAATCCTTCCAATCGACGAGCAGATACGCGTGCGCTTTAAATAACCACTTGCAGATGCCATAAATGCCAAAGTGAAAAAGGTAGACGCCGTACGAAATTGTTCCGAGCCCTCTCAACCAGCGCCAGTGCAGCGCCCGGCTTATAAAGCTTCGGGAGTTGGTCAGTGCGAGGATCAATATTGCTGCATATAACAGAGCTGTCCAACCGTAACCCACCACTATCCACAGGATCGTATACGGACTTCCATTCGTGAACAGAAGGGGAATTCCCGAGACCAATGTGAGCAAGACCGCCCATATTCTTCTTTGATGATTGAGAAACCATCTCCATACGGTTTTTTCACGCAGAAGGTACGCACACAGTAGCCCGAGAAACAAGGAATCCATTCGACTCGGTAAAAGGACGTAGGTTGAAATTAATTTGGATGGAAAATGAAGAGCTATATATGTCCGGATGACGGGTGCAATCACGAATCCTGCCGCAAATACGTAGGGGAGCGCCGACCGGCGCACAAATCGAATGATCGCGGGCGCAAGAAGATAAAACTGAACCTCTACCGCAAATGCCCAGGTAATTCCTAAAATCGTAGCCCCTCCGTAATTGGCTTTAGCCATCCAGAAATTCTGTCCGAAAGAAAGATATGCGTACCAGGGTATTTGCCCGGCATACAGCCAACTTAAAGGCGCGCCAACCCGCAAATAAATAAGGTGGTATGAAACCCCGACCAAACCAATAAAAAGCAAATAAATGGGAAGCACGCGGCAGAAACGTCGAATGTAAAACGTGGAAAAGTAATTTTGCGAATTACGGGCATCCAGGAGATTGCCGCCAATCAGAAATCCAGACAAGACAAAGAATAGCTCGACCGCCGATCCAAATGGTCGGGTCCCTACGCGAACATAGCTCATTAGGCGGTTTGGATTATCCGCAATCCCCAGCCGCACGCAATGCATAAACACGACCATTCCAATAGCCAGGCCGCGCAGGCCATCGAGCTCCGGGATCCTTTTCGAAAGGTCGAGCGCTGCGCGCGAGCCCCCCATACCTGTGGAGTGGAGTGCGCTCTCGTGTTCTTCAGTTCGCTTCAACATATTAACGCAGCCCGGCCGTGAAACCGCTGGCCGCTTCCCACAGCACAGTTTCAAACGGTAGATTGACGTATTGGCATTCCAATTTCTTCAACCGCTCTTGGGAACTTGATCGATACTTTTTACTTGGCGGCCATGTTAAGTCTCGGCAGGCTCTCCACGCGTTCGCTTGTATGACCGATATCCCGGATAGCGTTTTCAAACGGAGCTGGCGAATCATATCGCCGTTTATGGCTCCAGCGCACAATAGGCTTTTCGAAATATACCCAGGACAGGCTGGCAAGAGCCGTTGTGATCGCGACTGCCAGGCAGGAGACCCAGAGATTTTTCCATTCGACAGGCAGTGTTCGCTGCATTCCGAATAGCCACATGCAGAGGCCATAAAACGCATAATGAAAAAGATAAACGCCGTAAGAAATTGTTCCAAATCCCTGCAACGGTTTCCAGCGCAACACGCGGCTCATGAAGCTTCGCGAGTTGGTTACCGCCAGGATCAATACCGTTGCATATAACAGTGCCGACCAGCCGTAGCCCACGATTACCCAGAGGAGCGTGTAGGGAATCCCATGCGTACACCAGGGAATAATTCCTGCGACTAATGCGAGCAACACGGCCCATAGTCTTCTTTGATGGTTGAGAAACCAATTCCATGTTTTTTGATCGCGCAGGAGGTACGCGCACAGCAGGCCAAGAAATAAGGAATCCATTCGGCTGGGTAAGAGCACGTACGTTGCAAACAGATGATAATGCAGACCCATATATGTCCGGAAGATGGGTGCAATCACGAAGCCTGCAACGAATACATAGGGGAGCGCCGAACGCCGCACAAACCGAACGATCGCAGGCACAATAAGATAGAACTGAACTTCTACCGCAAACGCCCAGGTGATTGCTAGAATTATAGGCCCGGTGTAATTGTATCTGGCCATCCAATAGTTCTGTCCGAAAGAGAGATACCCATACCACGGTATTTGTCCGGCATAGAGCCAATCTAAAGATGCGCCTACGCGCAAATAGATAAGTTGGTAGGAAACACCAACCAGGCCAATGAAAAGCAAATAAATCGGAAGCACGCGGCAAAAACGCCGAATGTAAAACGTAGAAAAGTAATTTTGGGAAGTTCGAGCGTCCAGCAGATTGCCGCCGATCAGAAATCCAGACAGGACAAAGAAGAGATCCACAGCCGACCAAAACGGTCTGACCGCCACGCTGACATAGTTCAGAAAGTGTGACGAGGAAGCCCCATTCCCCAGCCACACGCAATGCATAAAAACGACCATTCCAATAGCCAGACCTCGTAAGCCATCGAGCTCCGGGATTCTCTTAGAAAGGTCGAGTGCTGCACGCGACCCAGGATTGGTTGTGGAATGAAATGCTCTCTCGTGTTCTTCGATACTATTCGACCTGACCACACATCCTCCAGTCCTCGAACCTATGGGCGATTCAGTATGTTTAGCAATTCAGTGGCCAAGGTCGTGTCCGCAACTTCAACGACTTACGTGTCCTCATCGGCGAAAAATGTAAGTAAGGAGCTAGAATCGTGACCGATGCGAAGATCGAACGTGCACAATAAGAGACAACCAAAAGAGCGCTGAATTCAATTTTGCCTATGCCCGGATTCCACCTTTTGAACTACACCACGGCACCTGGATAGGCTCGGCCTATGCTTTTTACTTGGCAGCCATATCAAAGGTAGGTAGACCGCTCGCGCTTTCGCTCGTAAGATTGGGATCTCGGACGTTGTTCTCGACCTGAGCTCGCGAATCGTAGCGCCGTTTATGGCTCCAGCGAACAATCGGCTTTTCGAAATATACCCAGGACAGGCTGGCAAGAGCCGTCGTGATAGCGACTGCC
The DNA here is from genome assembly GCA_035696345.1 of Candidatus Acidiferrales bacterium. Lineage (GTDB taxonomy): Bacteria > Acidobacteriota > Terriglobia > Acidiferrales > UBA7541 > Palsa-360. The sequence goes on along the minus strand of DASRQU010000061.1, from coordinate 34,492 downwards.
AGGCAGGCGACCCAGAAGTCCTTCCAGTCCACAGGCAGGGTTCGCTGCAGTCCGAATAGCCACATACAGAGGCCGTAAACTAAATAATGGAAAAGATAAACGCCGTAAGAAATTGTTCCGAATCCCCGCAACCATTTCCAGCGCAATGCGCGGCTTATAAAACATCGGGAGTTGGTTACCGCCAGGATCAATACCGCTGCATATAGAAGTGCTGTCCAGCCGTAACCCACTAGTACCCAGAGAAGTGTGTACGGAATTCCGTAGGTACACACAAGCGGAATTCCCGCGACCAATACGAGCAACACGGCCCATATTCTTCTTTGATGGTTGAGAAACCAGTTCAATTTTTTTTGTTCGCGCAGGAGGTACGCGCACAGCAGGCCAAGGAACAAGGAATCCATTCGGCTGGGTAGGAGCACGTAGGTTGCAAATAACTGAAAGTGGAGACCCAGATATGTCCGGATGATGGGTGCAATCACGAAGCCTGCAACAAATACATAGGGGAGCGCCGACCGGCGCACGAATCGAATGATCGCAGGCACAATAAGATAGAACTGAACTTCTACCGCAAATGCCCAGGTGACCGCGAGGATACTCGGCCCCCAGTAATTGCCTTTCGCCATCCAAAAGTTCTGTCCGAAGGAGAGATACGCATACCACGGTATTTTCCCGGCATAGAGCCAATCTAAAGGTCCGCCTACGCGCAAATAGATAAGTTGGTAGGAAGCACCAACCAGGCCAATGAAAAGCAAATAAATCGGAAGCACGCGGCAAAAACGCCGAATGTAAAACGTGGAAAAGTAATTTTGGGAGGTTCGAGCGTCCAGCAGATTTCCGCCGATCAGAAATCCAGACAGGACAAAGAAGAGATCCACAGCCGACCAAAACGGTCTGGCCGCCATGCTGACATAGTTCAGAAAGTGTGACGATGAATCCCCGTTCCCCACCCACACGCAATGCATAAAAACGACCATTCCAATAGCCAGACCCCGCAAGCCATCGAGCTCCGGGATTCTCTTAGAAAGGTCGAATGCGAAGTTCGAGTCAGGAGTGGTTGTGGAATGGGATGCTATTTTGTGTTCTTCGATACGATTCGACACGACCATGCATCCTCCAGTCCTCGAACTTACGGGCAATTCAGGATCCGTCTGGCGCCGGACGCAGTTCCAGGCGAACGGGATCTGGACTCTCGCATTGGAATTGCAATTCCGCGGCCAATGGCAGGCTTCTATTTTGAATAACTTACAGGCAAAATGCCTCTGGGAATCGAGTTTGCTGCAACCGAAACGCGCTTGAAAGTATCTGGGAGTGTAACCAAATGTAGACACTAAGAGGACTGTCATAGAACCGGATCCCGGAGATCAAGCGCAGGAGACTCACGGTCTAAGACAAAAATTCCTAGCGAGGTTCGAATGTCAAGGAGTCCCATCGCGGCATAGTTGGCTGAAGTTTTTCCAGTGCCGTGCGCAACATTCCCTCGGAACCGGGAACGGCGTAGTAGCTGACCGTATCAACCGAAGCGTAACGGTAGGGATCTGGCGAGTAGATTTTCGCAATCAAAACATATTCAGACGGAAGAGGAGGACCTCCCCATGGGGCGAAAGGCTTCGTGCTGAACCAATTCGCATAAATGGCGATCACCTGGACGTGATGGGCAATTACAAGGTTGCGGATGTCGTTCGTCGTATATTTTCGCTTATAGCGAAGTTCGAAAGCATCCTGGCTTCCCAATCCGACCAGGTCCAATATCGGCACGTCCGTGAAATAAGTGGCCGCCCCAAGATCGTTCACGGCCGTCGGCACTTGCATATTCTGAATCAGTTTCATGGTCTGAAATTGCTGCGTATAAAACACACGCGATCTTTCAGGGATGGTGGCAGTCGCGTACACGGTGTGGAGAAACATGAACGCCGCCGCCAGCAAAACCGCAACAGTGAATTTAAAGGGGACGCGTTGCTCAGCGTAGATCAATCCAATCGATATTACAGCCAGAGCAATCAGGTACGCTTCATACCTGTATACCCAACCATAGCCGGCAAATGTAAAGTGTAACCACAGCGCAACCGCGGTGATTATGGCGGAGGCACGTGCTCGCGTGTCGAACCGTTTTCGAAAGCGCCATGCCAAGATCGCGAATATGGCCATGGGAAAAATCATGTGCGGGCCATATCGGATCAGGGTGGGGATGCGATAGATGTTGAAGCCGCCTTTCAGGAGGACCGAGTTCGGCAACCATTCCCCGCCGTGCGCCCGGAAGTAAAGACCGAAGGCGCCCACCGGCAAAAAGGCCGCAGCGGTTAGAAGCGCTAACGACTTCAAACGACGTTGAATGAGCAAAATAAAACACGCACCGGCAACGACGAATAGATCCTCATATCGAACAGACACAGCCAGCGCGGCGACTGTGAGAACCTTCCAGTCGATTTCAGATTTCTCGACGATACAGGGGAGTACCCAATCAAGGAAAATCAAGCAGAGCAAAATTTGTAGCGCGTGCTCCATTCCAATCAGAACCATGGTTGAAAACGGGACCATTACAGCGAGCAACACAGTTACCGCAGACCGAAAAAGAACGCTTGAACCGCGAAACAGCCGGTTCGAAACGTAAATACAGCCAAACGTACAAACCAGGCACGTCGCGAGAGGGATGTACTCACTGTAACCGAACACCATGTAAAGAACTGTCAGAAGGACGGCAAATCCGGGAGTCGAACTGGCCGAAGCAAATCGGGAGGACGTCCCCCACACGCCGAAGCGAGCCAGGTGCTTCGAAATTGACATGCCGATGTACGTATCGTCGAGCGGGTAGTACCAGTGACCGAGATTTTTCATGGTTATCGCCAAGACCGTCGCCGTTACGGCTCCGATAACCAGCCAACCAAGAAGCACGGGCACCAGACTGTTAGGCTGAAATTCAGGGGTGGTCGCGGGCGACCTGCTCGCGACTTTTTCGGGCTCAGTGTTCAGAACTAACGAATCTGGCGTTGACAAGGAGTTGCCCGGTTTCCTCTCTAAAAACAGTCAATTTAGCCCAGACTTGACGTAACTCCAACCGCGGCACTGCCTATTAGCTTGACATTAACTTTGTCGGATTAAAATTACAAAATCATTGGACTGTGACCCACGCATAACGGTAGACAACGGAAAACTGAGGGGAGTTAGGCTACACCCGCCAGAGATGTCGCACCTCAGACTGCAGCGATGTAATCCATATCACGGCCATGTGTGACGAGTGCCACCGACGTTTGTCGACAAACAATCGAGGATAGTAGCGGGGGTTGGAGGTTCCATATTGGACCAGGGGGATTGCCATGAAACACCTATACGAAATTTTCGAGCAGTTTCCGGATAAGTCGTCGCTATGGAGAGAATCCGCCGTGGGAACAAAAAAAGCGCAAAGGAAGCTCAAAGAAATGGTCAGGAAATTTTCGAATCCGATCTATGTGCTTGATTTGACCACCGGCGAAGTCGTTCGAATGCGGGCACTGCCAGACCAGAATAGCGATTCTGCGGCGTTGATCGGAGAATTCAAAAAGAAGATGCAGCCGTTTCAGATTCATTAGCCGGGAGACAATTCGTAAAACGGCAGCAAAAGAGTGAAAATCATGACGGAAAGCAACGCTCCGCAATTAGGTCATTTTCATGTGGTGGCGCGGGGGAAGGGCCATGCGTTAGAATCCAGCCCTATGCGAGCCCCGTACGGCCTTGAAATTATTGAGAGTTGCCTTACCTGCCCTCACCGCGAAGATCGATTGTTTTGTAATCTTTCGCCAAGCGCAGTGCAGCGCCTCGCGTCTATCACTTCACCTTCGTCCTACCCCAAGGGCGCAACATTATTTGTGGAAGGGCAGGCCGGGCGAGGCGTTTTCATCCTATGCGCCGGACGGGTGAAACTCTATACGTCTTCAATCGACGGGAAAACGTTGATTGCCAGACTTTCAGAGCCAGGAGAAGTGCTGGGGTTGCCGTCGACGGTCACCGGGATGCCGTACGAACTAACGGCCGAGGTTGTTGAGCCAACCCAGGCCAATTTTGTCTCCGCGAACGATTTTTTGAATTTTTTGCGCGAATACGGCGAGGTGGCTCTGCGCGTGGCGCAGCAACTAGGACAGACGTATCACACGGCGCTTGCGGAAATGCGCACCATCGGGCTTTCGCATTCCGCGGAAGAGAAAATGGCCCGCTTCGTTCTGGATCTGACCGCCAGTCAAAAAGAAGAAAAAGGCGCGGTGAAAGCGAAGCTTACGCTGACGCATGAAGAAATAGCGCAAATGATTGGAACCTCGAGAGAAACTGTCACCCGCGTGTTGTCGATTTTCAGGAAAAAAAATCTGGTGGTCATTAAGGGATCGACGCTAACGCTAAAAGATAGACCGGGACTGCAACGATTGGTGGAAGATTAAAAAATAACGCAAGGCCGCTCCGTACTTGCAGGCCGCGCACATACCAGGTCACGGCTGCCCGACTAGCCCGCTTCTTCCAGCAAAGGTGGGTGCCGTCGGTGCGGAAAATCATTTCGGCGTTCAGGGATGATTCGGCACGGACCTGAGATATGCGATGATGGCTTGCGCATCCTCATGATGCATACGATAAATGTGCATCGGCGGTTGCACCGTGCCGCCGCCGTTTGCTCGCTCGCCTTTTTCCAACACTCGCGTAGCTTGATCGTCCGTGTAGCTTGTTAGCCCGGCGAGTGAGGGTGCTTCGTCCGCCCAACCCGGCGTTTTGAACACAGGTTGAATCCAGATCGGCGCGCCCTGCAGCCACCGTTGGGCATCCAATTGGTTATTTTTGTCGCGCGGCGTGTGGCACTCGGGGCACTTCGCCACTTCTTCCACCAGATATTTTCCGCGTTTTACCTGCTCTGCGGAATATTTTGTTTGCGGTTGGGCGTGGAGGCCCATGACGAGCGAAATTAAAAACGTTGCCAGAATCGCGGTTCCATAGATAGGTTTCATGATCCCCCGCGCGCGAGACTTGAGAGTGAAGCACGGACTCTTCTAGCTGTAACAGGCACGCGGGCGAAATAACTATGCGAGTTTTGCACTAAGAACCACGATAAAACGCTGTAGGGCGAGCAAATGGGAGCAGGCGCTGCGGGCTCGCTTCAGTTTTTCGATTCTCCAACGACGAGCGAAAGTGCGAACGGCGCTCGGCAGAAACCGCAGCACCGTTCGCGAATCTGTGTTTCGATACACTCCGGTCATCTTCAGAGGCGGTTGCGGTCCGAGAATTTTCCGGGTTTGGTGCCGCTTGGGACCTTGCGGGGTTTCAAGTCGCCTTGATCCGCGTTGGGCGCTTTTTCTATGCTTTCGAGCTCTTCGGCCTCTAAATCCTGGCCTTCGCTCACCAGTTCTGCAACGCTTTCAAAATCTTCGTTGTCGTCGGTTTCCAGGCCTTCAAGATCTCCCGCGGAAGCGCCTGTTTCGGGTGCTTCAGTCTCCGGTCCGCTTTCCTGAAATTCCCTCGTACGAGTGGGATCGAGAGCGCTTCTGAGCGTTCCGCTCCGAATCGGATCTTTCGCTGACGATCTGCGGGCGCGGCCCTTGGGTGCGGGTTTCTTCTTGCGGAGTTGCTTGGTTTTTCGCTTCGTTGGCATTGAATCTCCTCGGCGCGCGTCGAGCGTATATCCTACTTCTTAAATAGGGGATTGATCTGGGCGTCAGGCAGACTGTCGCTTTGCCTGCTGGTTCATGGTTTCGGCAAGTTGCGTCAGTTTCGCATCAGCTGTCTTCTCTTCCTGCAGGGTCTGTTCCAGTACGCTGACTACGTTTTGAAAGCCGAGGTTCCGGGCAAAAGCGGCGAGCGTGCCGTATGTGGCAATTTCGAGATGCTCCACCATGTTTCCGTTCACGATGAGCGCGGCATCACGCAGGGCCGATTGCTCAATGTTGGAAACGGAATCCTCTGCCGCATTCATCAATTCATTCAGTACTTCGTTATCTTTCGTGTCGGGTTCGGTGCCAATGGCGCCGAACACCTGCTCCAGGCGGCGGACGTGAAGGCGCGTTTCCTCCAGGTGCTGTTTAAGGGCTGCCTGCAGTTGAGGAGACGTCGCAGCCTCGATCATCGCGGGTAGCCCTTTTTCGACAAGTTTTTGCTCGCAGTCATACGCATAATTGAGCTCAAGATCGAAGAGTTCTCGTAACGATTTCACTTTTCCAAACATGGGACTCCTTTTCTAAGCGGGGGTTTGACTTCGGCTCGGGGACGTTTCAAGGGATTCCCGTTAACGCCCGTGCAATTACGTGGATTTGGTTCGTGTAGCGCCCACTACCGGACATCAGATTGCAACCCGGTGCCCGCGTGAAGGCGGGCGCTACAGTCCGTGCCGCGTGCGCACAGGCACTCTTTAGCCTCGCCAACCTTAGTTCAGTGGCTCGACGCGCGAGAATACTGCGAATCCAGCATTCTATTTGTGTAAGACCCTTAGAGTTTGCCTACAGGATGGCGGTTACGAGGAAAGATGTGCGTATTTCGCGAGATTGAAATATCATCGCACCGCACATCGGCTGGCGCTCGTCAATTGCGATTCAGGAAGATCGCCGCTTGAGTAGGGCGCGGCGGCGAATTACATTTCCCGCACACAGGAACGGTCACCGGAATGAGTGCGATCCGGAATTTCGTCGTGAGGAGCGAGGAAATGAACGCGTGTTGCTATTCTCGCTATTCCATGGGTACGACATCGCGCAGGGATAAATTAAGAAAGATAAGGCTGCGGGATGGGAAACTTCGATGCTTTCGGATCTGGTGACCGAAGAGGCGCACTTGATAGTGTTCGATTGTTTGCCGTAGGGTGTGCCACAATGCTCGCCCGAAGGCGCGCACTACAGAACCTTGAATCACATGTACGACCCCGCTTTGACCTTCGTGGGCGATTTATTTTTCATTATAAATTTTGGTGTTCTGATGGGAGAGAACTCGGACGATGCCTAATGACGAATCAAAATACGTGCGGCCTGTAGATGTGCATGCGCATTTTTTTCCGCAGGCCTACCTCGATGTGTTGGCCGAATACGGGCCGAAATTCGGCGTGGAATATCGCGCCGCGGAGGAAGGCTTTTATATCAAGACCGAGGTGCGCTTTCAGGGACCGCTCCCTTACCGCTCTGTGGATTTGAAACTGCGAATTGCGGACATGGATGCGCAGGGAACCGCGATGCAGGCAATGTCCCTCACGGGCCCGATGGCGCATTGGGGAGACGAAGAGGTTTCGCACAAACTAGCCAGCGCGTACAACGACGCGGCGAGTGCCGCGAACGTGCAATATCCCACGCGCCTTTTCGGTTTGCTGACGCTGCCCATGATGTTTCCAGATCGCGCCATCGACGAGCTGAATCGCGCGAGCAAATTGCCGGGACTGCGCGGCGTGTACATGGGAACGAATATCAACAACCGCGACCTTGACGATCCGCTATTTGAGCCCATTCTTGCGCGCATCGAGGCTCTCGATCTTCCGATCTTTCTGCATCCGTTGCAGGTGGCCGGAGGGCCGCGCATCGCGCCATTTTCGCTCGTCAATCTGATTGGCTTTCCGCTCGATACCACAATCGCCGTGTGCCATTTAATTTTTGGAGGCGTGCTTGACCGGCATCCCAAGCTGCGGTTTGTGCTGCCGCATGGCGGCGGCGTTTTGCTGATGCTTCTCGGCCGCATGGACCACGGCTCAATCGTGCGTCCGGAAATCCAAAAGCTGCGATTGCCTCGCCCGCCGAGCAAATACCTTGATCGCTTTATGTACGACACCATCGTCCACTCAAAATCCGTGATGGAATTTGTGATCAGCGAAGTGGGCGCCGACCGCATCATGGTCGGTAGCGACTACTGCCTGGACATGGGCTATGACCAGCCCCTGCAGGTGCTCGATCGGGTGAATATGACTCCCGCGCAGAAGAGAATGATTCTCGGTGAGAACGCTGCGCGCTTGCTCAAGCTTTAGCAGGCCTCGGAAAAAACCAAAATTCTACGATTCCGAGCGAAGCGAGGAATCTTTCCTTCGTTTATTCTCTTACGTTTAACTCGAAGAGAGATTCCTCGCTTCGCTCGGAATGACAGAAAAAGCACTTTTTCCGCAACCTGCTAGACCCGCGGAGTCGAAGCGACGGCGGACATTTGCAGTTTGTGGAAGGGCCGGATTATCTTGCAAATTTTGCGCGAAGCTGAGTCTCATCCGCGCTGATGGCACGCTGACGGCGACACGAGCACTTCACTTATCGATACCAGGACCAAAGTCTTTCGAGGCCTCAGCGACCTCACCTTGTTTAACGGTCACACTTAAAAATATTACTCGTCCGCTGCTGTCTCTCGCGTTGTGTCCGTTGCCGCGTCCGAAGATATCCCTTTTATCGTTCAGCGTCCACTTGGTGTGCGCTGACTGCAGGATCAGTGTGTATTGGCCTGCCGGAACGTCAAGCATTTCAAAATTTCCTTTTTCGTCCGCGCTGGAATATTTAACAGCCCGGTATTGCTCTGGGTTCGCGGCCGTCCCGACGGATGTATTGCCAGCAACAAAATTTTGATCCGCTGGAATTTCCGCACGCCCTTGCACGAGCCATATTTTCGCTCCAGCATCCGGTCTATTTCCCGTGTGAAAATCGAAAAAATAGGTGAGCGTTCCTTTTACGCCACCTGTTTCCAGTGGTCGTGCCGTAATGGTCGGCGCAGGAGCTATCGGTGCGGGCGCCATTGCGGAAGAAGATTGGGACGAAGGGGAAAGCCCGGGACCCGGCAGCTTTGAAAATGTGAGTAAAATTTGGCCCTCGCCATACGCGATCGTTCCGCGGAGACTTTGGGCCAGATCTTCCACAGCCACGAAATGTTTTCCATCGATCTCCAGCACCTTACCTCGAATGGGTTGACCATTGACGAGAACCGACGTTGCGGGCTGGGGGGCGCCGTCCTTTTTTTCCTGTGCCGCGGCTGGAGTGCAGAAAATGCATACTGCGAAAGCAATATAGAAAAATTTCATGTGGGCCGCTCCCTTCACTTCCGACGCTACCGCTGCCACGACTGCATCTTCACTATCAATCGGATTGCGAAGATGTTTCGAATAGTAGCAGACCGGCGCGGGGCTCGATACATGGGAGCCTTGTCACTTCCCGGGCCACCGATTCACCCTTACATCGCGGGTTGACCTTCCTGCCTTCGCGTCATAGACTGCGCGCACTGAACTCCTGGGGTGAGGAATACATTTGATCGAGGAGGAATTTCTGATGGCAAGGTGCAAATGGGTTTGTGCAGGCGTGCTCGCGCTTGGATTCGTGTGCGCGTTTGCATTTGAAAAGGGACCTGCAGCGCAGACGGCTGCGGTTCCTAAATTTAAAGCGGACCTGACCTGGCCGCACGTTTTGCCGAACAAGTGGAAGATGGGCGGCGTGACGGGGCTGGCGGTGGACAAGGATGACAACGTTTGGCTGTACGACCGTCCGGACGATTTAACTTCAATCGAAGTGGAAGCGGAACTCAATCCTCCGATCGCCGATTGCTGCACGCATCCTCCGTCCATGATTCACATCGCCGGGCATGACGGGCCAGGATACAAAGACGGCGATGTTATTGGTTCGTTCGAAGCGCCGCAGGGGCACGGCATGGCGGTGGACAAGCAAGGATTCCTTTACCTCGGGCAAAATAACGTGCGCAAGTACGATCCCAAGGACGGAAAAATGGTGATGGAAGTGCCGCACGTGCCGGAGACGCCGGACGGCAAGCCATTCATGATGCCGACGCTTCCGACGCGCGCTCCGGGCGAAGGCACCGCTGGGCCAATAGCCGGATTCATCATCGTTCCGGGCGCTGAAAAGCGCGCGCGCGGCGAAGCCGCAGGCACAGCCGCAGGACTGGCACGCAAGGCCTTTATTGAAAAGTACCCGCCGACCACGCCGATGATCGTTGGCGGCATCGAAGAAATTCGCACGGACGATGCTGCTAATGAGATCTACATTGCGGACAACGCCTTCGGCGGCCGCGTGATGGTTTTCTCGCTCGACAAGTTTGAATTCAAGCGGGGCTGGGGCGCGTACGGGCACAAGCTTTCGGAAATCAGCACGGCTCCCGAAGACCACGCGTACAAGCCGAACGGGCCGATGGCCAAGGAATTTGTCGGCCACCTCACGTTTAATTTTTCAAACGACGGTTTGGTCTACGCGGCGGATCGCGGCGGCAACCGCATTCACGTCACCGACAAGCAGGGAAATTTCAAACAGGAAATCAAGATGGCGGAGTGGACAGGCGTCGGCGGCTCGACGGGCGGCGTGATGTTCTCCAATGATAAAGATCAAAAATTTCTCTACATCTCTGACCTCACGAATAATCACATCTGGTTTCTCGATCGCAAGTCCGGAAAGGTTTTAGGCACGATGGGCAGCATGGGGCAGAACGCGGGACAATTTTTCGGCGTGCACATGGAAGCCACGGACTCAAAAGGAAATCTGTATACCGGCGAAGTATTTAACGGCGAGCGTGTCCAGCGGTTCCTGTTGCAGAAGTAAGGTCTAAAATTTGGTTGCGCTCTATGTGGCGCGGGCTTCAGCCTGCGGAATTTCGTCCGGCAAGATTGACCTTGAAAGGACGAACCTCCGCACGCTAGAGCCCGCGCCACAACAACTTTCCTCGCGCTAGCAATTCTGGTATTTCCAGTTGCGCTGCTTACCTTCGGAAATCCAGTCGATGGCGGTGGCGATTCGCTTGTCGCGGGTTTCAGGACGCTTGGCCTCTGCAATCCATTCGATATATTCGCGTTTCGCGCTCGGGCTGAACGCGCCAAACACAGATGTCGCCTTTTTGTTTTTCTTCAGCGCGGCAGAAAATTCCTTGATCATTTTAACGTTTACGGCCGCGCTCCTCGCTTTGGCTTTTTTGTTTCTTCCCGCCATAGGGCTCGTCTGATTGCCGCTTTCGATCAGCACGCTGGCTTGGCGCACGAAATCGAGCAAAGCCTTATCCGCGGGAAGATCTTCGACGCGCGTGATGCGGTCAAACCAACCCGATTTGTCTATCCCGGCGACCTTCGATTCGCGCATCACGACGCGAATTTCCTTGCCCCAGAAACCGAAGCGGCAGTGCTTCTTAAACGCAGCCATACAGCACAATATTTCCCCGCGATGCTCGAAGAAAGGCATGCCCCACTTAACCGTTTCGTTAACGTCGGGACAGCCTTTGTGCGCGATTTCCCGCAGGTGGTTCATGATCGGCTGCGCAAAGGGTTGCACCTTTTCAATGTAGGTATCCACTTTTGGATTGTAGCTGTCCGTTGCCATTGTGATCTTCTTCCGGGAGAAAGGTTCGCCGCGCGCTTATTTTTCCAGAAGATCACTGAATTTGTAAAGGCTTGCAAAATCTATTCTCGAGAAATGGTTTCGCGGCGCCGAGACGCCGGCGTCACAACAGACATGCAACCTACTTCGCTGGCCCGAATCCATACTCCTTGTATACAGCCTGGGCTTCCGGGGAATTGAGAAACGCCACCCATGCGCGCGCAGCCTCCGCGTGCGGGGCACTGCGCAGCACCGCGGCTCCGTAGACTGCGGTGAAGTTTTGCTCCCCGGGAATCTCGATGCCATAAATCGGATTGCCGATTTTTTCCTGAAAACGAACTTCTGAACTCCAGGTGACTCCGGCGTCCGATTCGCCTTTCATGATTCGCATGGCCGTCTGGCGATGATGAATCTGTGTCAGATAGCTTGAGCCGTCCTGAACTTTGGCTTCGTAAACGGAATGAAATAGCGGATCGCCGCCGGCCTTGCGAAGCGCATCGCCAATTTGTTTCGCGATCCCTTCCCACTGCGGATTGGGCATAGAAAGCCGCACGTCCGTGCGACCGAGATCCTGAAGCGAATGAATTTGTTTCGGGTTGCCCGCGGAAATCATGATGGACAGTATGTTGGTTGCATACGCCACCGGTTTCTCCACGAGGTTGCGCTTCTCCATATCCGCCACCACCGTAAAGTCGGCCTCGAAAACATCGGGCTGAATAGCGAAAGTGAAATTGCCAAGCGTGATGGTGTTGTGGCTCTGAATTTGTTTTAGCAAAATGCCGGGCGGCAACGTTTCGTAAAAAATGTGGCTTTGCAAATCCGGATGTTGTTTTAAAAACGCGCTGACCAGCTCGGGCAAGACAAAGAATTGATTGCCGCCGATAAAAAGGACGAGCCTCGCGGCATCCGGATTCCCATGCAAATCGGCGATGTTGTCTATATCCGGGACCTGGAACTCGTAGCCCTTGTCCGCGGCGGGATTGCCTTCCCCTTTACTCCAGGGCGGAGTCGCTTGAGCAAAAAGCGAAATCGTGATTGCGGGCCACAGAGAAACTAGGAGCAAGACTCGCCGCGCAATTCGACGAGCGCATGAACGAAGCGGCGCCTCGCAACTAAACCGTGACATAGGAATAGTGGCCTTCGCTCTGCAGCAGCGCGATGCACGAAACCATCGCCGCCACAACCATGACGCCGGGAACCGTATGCGCCAGCATTTCTTTGACAATTTCTTCCGGTTGCTGGGTGAGTGAATATTGCTTGATCAGCGCGCGGGCTTGCTCTTCCGTGGCCGTATGGCAGCATAGAAACTGCACCTTGCGCGCTTGCAGAGCCTGAATGCTGGAGTCCTGAAAGGAAGAGTTTTCATCACTCGGATCTTGCGCGGCGCCCGGAGTTTCCGCTGCGGACTTCCGGACGAGGTATGGATTGCGCACGGCGGGCTGCCCGGTTTTTGGATCGTCCACCTTCAGCCATTCGCCGACCTTGTATTTATTCCAGATGAAATCGTCGAAATTGAGCATGTTCGCCGGGCCATGCATCGCCGCCACAATTTTGATTTGTTCCGCAGGAATATTAAAACTGAATTGCAATCCGTTCAGCGAGTTTTTAATATTATTCAGAAAACGTCCGCCGCCAATTTGAATTTCATCGAAAACCTGTTTTACCCGCGCGCGGTGTTTGACCAGGCCATCGAAGTCCGCCGCATTCCAGTCTGCAGGCTTGTAAACCAGTTGCGCATCCGCTGGAGCTTTTGCTGCCCCAAGCGTGGCAAGGCCAATCGCAACCTTTCCAAAAAACGATCGTCGGTCGAAAAATGTCATGGAAGTCTCCTGGATTCGTTCAGCAAAAACGGCGCGCCGCAATTCCTTCGATCAAGACTAGCGCCGGCCAAACTGTAAATCGCTACATTTTTTCCGGTGATTCGATGCCCAGTAATCCGAGCGCGGCTACGAGTTGCACTTCGGCCAGGCGGCTCAGTTGCAGTAAGAAAGTTTTCTTTGCGGCGTCCGATTCCGTAAGGATGTGGTGATGGTGATAGAAAAGATTGAAGGCCTGCGCGAGCTGGAAGGCATACTTGGCCACAAATGCCGGTTCCTGCGCGTTGACCGCGGCGTCGATTTGGGTGTCGAGCGACGCGGCGAGGAAAGCCAACTCCCAGAGCGCATTTCCTTCTGCTCCTGAAAAAAAGGCCGAAACGGTAGCGGCATCGACGTTCTCCAAGGAAGCGACGTCGAAGCCCGGTTGCTGTTCGCGCAGCTTGCGGAAAATATTTCGCGCGCGTACCACGGCGTACTGGCAGTAAGGTCCCGTCTCGCCCTCAAAGCTGAGAGCATCCTTAAAATCGAAAGCGATCGTCGCTGTTCGCGTAAATTTCAAAAGGAAATAGCGCAGCGCCCCGATGGCGATGGAATGCGCGATGGCGGCGCGTTCCATATCTGGCGTATCAGGATGGCGTTCATCGACTTCCGCGCGCGCCGCCGCTTCCAGGCGATCCAGCAAATCGTCAGCCTTTACGCCGAGCCCTTTGCGGCCGCTCACTTCGACGTATGGCTTTTTCGCGTCTTCTTCGCTCAGCGTATAGCCGAGCTCAGAGGCGCAACGTGGAGTAAGCGCCACAATCTCGTATGAAAAATGAATCGAGCGCGACGCCTGATCATTAAAGCCAAGCGCGCGCAACCCGGCGGTCACCACATTTTGCAGATACGCCTGACGAGCATCGATCACGTTGTACACGATCGCGGCGCGGCCAAACGCAGGCGCGGCGGAATCACCAGTCGCAGCGGTGCTGGACCACAGTGTATGGCCAGCTGGGTAAGTATAAAAGTTCTCGTAGTGAAAATCGCGTCCCAACAACCCGAATTTCCAGAGCTGGTAGGCAATGTCTTTGCCCACATACGTCACGGTGCCGTTGGAGCGCACGATCACTTTCGCGTCGTCGTCTTCCGAAGCGGGCTCGCCGCTTGTGTTGTCCTCAGAAGCGGCGTTCGCCTCGGCGGCGTCCGCGCCTTCACTCATGCGCATCACCCAGCAGCCGGAATTTTTCCCGGACGCAGCCAGGTGAATTGCGTTGCGCTGTTTCAATAACTCGAACGCAGCGTCCCAAAATTTCAGGTGCAGAATTTCGCTCTCGCGAGGAAGAAAATCGTATTCGATTTCGAGCCGCTCCATCGTCCGCAAATGGCAGCGCACAATTGCCGGAGCCACGATGCCGGCCATCTCGGACGCTTCGCCCGCCCCTTCTTCAATCGATTTCAGAGTTTCACCGCGCAGATTCAAGCGTGTCTTGTCTTCGTCAAAAAAGCGCGACACGCTGGCGTATAAATCCCAGCAGTAGTAATCGAATTTTGGTTCCGCGGCAAGCGCGCGAACTTCTTCCGCCGTTTTTTTCGCGATGTGCAGAAATCCGATCACCACATCGGCCACTTGCACGCCAGTGTTGTCGATGTAATTTTGCACTTCCACGCGCTGCCCGGCGCGGCGCAACAGGCGCACAAACGTGTCGCCCAAGACGGCGTTTCGCAGATGTCCGATGTGTGCGGCCTTATTGGGATTGATGTTCGTGTGCTCGACAATGCACTTCGGCGCATCGGGCGCGAAGGCGGGCGTGTGCGCGGCAGCTTCTTTCAGCGAGCCAGCCAGGAATTCTGTCCGCAAAAAATAAAAATTTACGTAGCCCGCGCCGGCAACTTCCACACGCGCGACTCCTTCAATCGGCGGAAGCTGCACGGCAATTTCCTGAGCGATCTGTCGAGGAGCGCGCTTCAGGCGTTTCGCCAGCTCAAAACAGACGGGCGTCGCGGCCTCGCCCATCTCGATGCGGGGAGGTTTTTCCGTGACGATCGTGACGTTCAGCTTATAGTGCTTCTGAATATGCGCGGCGAGCGCGGCGCGAACGCGTGCTACGAGTACGTTAACCAAGTGGCTCCCATCTGGTTTGAGAAATAGTGATTATAGGGAACTGGCGAGCAGCGTGGGAAGGGGAATAAGTAGGACAGGCTTCAGCCTGCCTTGTTTTGACTTTTGCAAATCTGGCGGGATGCCGTTATGCAAGAAATTCAAAAGAAGACAGGCTGAAACCTGTCTTACTTACTTCCGATATACGTCACACGCCACACGCTGTTCGACGCATCATCCGTAAACACAAGCGCACCATCCGCCGCCGCCGTGACGCCCACCGGCCGTCCCCACACGCGTGCATCGTCCACAACGAAGCCCGTGACGAAGTCCTGATATTCGCCGGTAGCTTTTCCGTTCGGCGCGTACACGCGAACCACCTTGTAGCCCGTCCGTTTGGCTCGATTCCACGAACCGTGCGAAGTCACGAAAAGATCGCCGCGATATTCCGCAGGGAATTGTTTGCCTTCGTAAAAGGTTAACGTCAGCGGTGCCGAATGAGATTGGAGCAGCACATCGGGAACGATAACCTTCTCCTTCAGTTCCGGATGTTTTCCTGCAAAACGCGGATCCTGATTCGGACCCGTGTAATACCACGGCCAGCCGTAGAAGCCGCCGTCCTGCACGTGCGTGACGTAGTCCGGCACAAGGTTGTCGCCCAGCGCATCGCGCTCGTTCACCGCTACCCAGAGTTGACCGGTCTGCGGATGCACGGCTACGCCGGAAGCGTTGCGGACGCCCGCCGCATAAATCCTTTGCCCGGTGCCGTCAGGATTAAATTCAAGGACGTCTGCGCGATTTTTTTCCGAATCGTCATCGCCGACGTTGGCTTTCGAGCCGACGCCCACGTAAAGTTTCTTGCCGTCGTTCGAAAAAACCAGGCTACGCGTCCAGTGGCCCCCGCCGTATCGCGCGCCGCCCGGGAGGTTCGCGACGATCACTTGTGCTGGACCGCTGGCCTTCAGATCGCCGTTCTTATACGGGAAGCGCAAGATCGAATTCGTGTTGCCAACGTAAACGAACTGCGGATTTCGACCGGGCGGGTAAAACGCGATGCCGTAGGGTAGGGTTAAATCGCTCGCATAGACCTCATTCGTAATCACTTTGCCGTCGCCGCCAAATCCGCGCAGTACTCGGATGCGGCTAGACATGCTTTCCGCAACAAACAGGTCGCCGTTCGGCGCGGTGACAATCGTGCGCGGCGCATCCAGTCCAGTCAACGCCTGCTCGATTTTAAAACCGTCCGGCACTTTCGGCCAGGCATTCGCCGGGCGAGGCACAACTTTCGATTCGTTTGGCGCGGAGTCCGTCGCATAAGGTTTGGGTAAGTCCGATGCCTTGATCGAGTAGCGGTTCCCGGGACGCTCGTTGTTCCAATCGTTAAATGATCCTTCGCCCTTCAGCACTTGCGGCGCAGCGGTCGACGTTTGTGCATGCACGAATGGGGCGGACATGCCGCCAACGGCGACCGGCAAAATCCATAGGGCGGCACGAATTCGATGTGAAAATGTGTGCGGCATGATCTTTCGTTTCCCCATGGACAAGTTATCTGTTTCGAAGCGGACTTGAGTCGAAAACGTTTTTTCGCCTTTCTGCATCTTAGCAGGCGCGGTGCGATGATTCCAGAATGTCGATCGCGGGCGGTCATTGTAGGAATTTGGCCGCAAATCCAGCGTAAATGCCGGTAATGGTCATGTAGCGCCCGCCTTCAGGCGGGCATGTTTGTACAGCCGGCACTAGAAAACCCGGAATGGAAAAGTCATGGGGCATGAAAACAACATTAGGAATATAGTGGTGCCGTTTCCGATCGACAGAAAGACAAGAAAGTGGAACTCGTCCTGCCTGTAAACGTAATAACTAATGTAGGCGCGGGAGAGACGTCCAAACGGGGTAGATGGCAGAGCCAGTTGAGACACGGGATGTCGAACTTTTAGGGCGTCTGAAAGCGGGAGATGAAGACGCTTTTTTGGAGTTCTACCGGCGCCATCAGGGCGGGCTGTACCGCTACGCCATGCACATGAGTGGAAGCCCACAAGCCGCCGCGGATGTTGTCCAGGAAACTTTTCTGTCACTGATTCGCCATGTCGCTAAGTACGACGAGGAAAAAGGGAACCCGGCCGCGTTTCTTTTCGGGATCGCGCGAAATCATTTGCGCAAGTTGTATGAAAAAGAAAGCCGCTACGTTTCGTTGTCCGATGAGTTGAGCAGCGGCCTGTCGTCCGACGGCGCCTTTCATTCCGGGCAATCCAACGGCAATGGGCACGCCCCGGCAATGGTCACTCCATCGGAAACGGTTCACGAAGGGCTGGAGCGGGAGCAGATCAGTGAGCTTTTGCGCGATGCGATTTTGACCCTTCCAGATCACTATCGTGAACCTGTCACGCTTTGTGACTTGGAAGGCAAGAGTTACGGAGAGGCGGCTGCGCTGCTTGACTGCCCGGTGGGCACAGTGCGGTCGCGGCTGAACCGGGCGCGCTCGATGCTTCTGGACAAGCTTCGACCGGCGAAAATTGGGGCGAGAGCGCAGTGGGTTCGCCCCGGAGGCAACACATGAAGGAAATGACGTGCAGGGAATTTGACGAAGTGGTGCACGGCTTCGTGTACATGGAGTTGCTGGATGTGAACGTGCGTGAGGCTGCGCTGGAACATGCAGCTCACTGCGCACTGTGCGCAGAGCGAATGGCCGATGCCACCGCATTGGCGGAGGCTTCGCAATCGATTGGTGAAAGCGCGCGCGGAGAACACGCGCCCCCCGAGATCGAAGCGGCGCTGCTTTCGGCCTTTCGGAATCACCACCGCCGGACTTCCTGGCAGCGGAAATTGGAATGGGCGAGCGTCGGCGCCGCGGCCGCTATATTGCTTTTATTTATTTGGTTGGGAAATGGGAAGCAAAAGGCGCAAACCATTCCTATGCCGCACAAAGATATCTCGTCGCAATCGGCTGCGCCGCTCCAGGCTGAGGTCGCAGGGTCGTCCAAGCGGATAAGCGTGTTCTCTACGCCCGACACGAGTGACACTGAGACGGTTGCCTCGGCAACCGAGTCGTATCTGGCTTCGGACTTCGTTCCTGTGCCCTACTCGGGCTCGATTGTGGCGGACGATCCCGGCATGGTTGTGCGTGTGCAGTTAACCCGGGCTTCCTTAGCGCAACTTGGCTACCCGGTGGCGGAAACGCCGGACGAAGACTTGATCCTGGCGGACGTGCTGGTCGGCGAAGACGGCTGGCCGCGCGGAGTGAAATTAATCCAGTAGTGAAGCTGTTCCAAAGTGGAACGGATGGACAGAGATGGTTGAGGAGGCAATTCGGTGAGAAAAGTGGCTCTTTGGATGTCGGTAGGGGCAGTGCTGCTCGGTGGCATGGCAATGATAGCATCGGCGCAGGGGCCTCCACCGCCGCCACCCGGTGGGTTCGGTGGACCGGGACCGATGCCAGGCATGTTTGAAATCGGCGGCCTGATTGGCGGCTTCGGCGGTAACGTGGTTACGGGGAAACCCGTTCTGGCCACGATTACGATTACGCACACCGAGAGTCTGCCCGGAAACATGATCTCGAACACGTCTACGGGAACCTATGCCCGCGGTGCGGATGGCAGCACGTATCGTGACGTAAAATTTTCGGGGATTGGCCCGTGGGCAGCTTCGGGTAAGTTGAAGGAATTCGCGTATATTCGGAATGTTACAACGGGAATGGAATACATCGTCAACGTGACAGACGGGACGTATCAGGCGTTTCCGCTGCGTCCGCGAAATGGACCTCAAGGGCCGAAACACCGTCCGGTTGGTGCCGACCCGAGCGACGAGGCCGTGACGGACAATCCGACGGGATCGTATAAAGATCCCGGGACGGGCACCGTGTATCCGGTCGACGATAAACTGGTTACGCGCACGATTCCGGCTGGTGCTATCGGCAATACCAACGCGATTGTGATCACGAGCGAACGTTGGTTTTCCACGGCATTGGAAGTTGTTTTAGAGAATACGCACACTGATCCGCGCTTTGGCTCGACGACGTACCAGTTATCGAATATCGGGCAGTCTCCGGCAGCGTCGCTGTTTACTCCCAACCCCGCATTCACCCAAGTCGAGGGGCATGGCTTCGGCAAGGGTGGGTTCCGCGATGAACGGAAGCAACCGCCGCCGGCGCAGTGATAAGAATAAGTATCCCGCTGCGAATGTGGCGGTTGGACTAAGCCGTTTCGAGAGGCGCCTGGAAAAAGGCGCCTCTTTTTTTGTATCGAGAGCGCGAAGATTTCTGTAAGGGCGTCAATTTTGCGTTGGCAAAAAAGCTGCCCGCTCTAGCGGTGAACGTGCACAACGAAAGGTTTCGTAGAGGGCTCACCGGCCGGCAGGTTTCGGGACGGTGAGGGCACGGATGCTCGCGGAGCCGTGGCCATATTGAAACTCTAGATCTGAACGTTAAGGGAAAGGGGCACTGCCCGCCCAAACCCCGGAGCGTTCGCTACGAAGGCAGGCAACCCGGGGATTTGACACCATACTCTTGCCCGCTTACTATCGAAATTCGATTTTACATCGCATAGCCGCTTGTATGTGAGCGCGGCTTGCCATCGCGTGGTTCACTGCGACATTCCAGCTCCAGGAAAGCCTTGCACCTACAAGGAAAGAAGGAAAAGCCGCGCAAGTCGCGGAACAGGCGAATGAGCACTTCCCGAACCAAGCCGAAGTATTACCTGACCACCCCGCTGTATTACACGAACGGGATGCCCCATATCGGGCACACCTATTCGACGATCGTGACAGACGTGATCCGCCGTTATAAGCGAATGCGCGGATATGACGTGTTCATGACCACCGGCACGGACGAGCACGGAGTGAACGTTGAACGCGCGGCGGAAAAAGCGGGGAAATCCCCACTGGATTTTTCGACGGAAATTGCCGTCGAGTGGAAACAGCTCTGGGACGATTTGGGAATTGCGGGCGATGAATTTATACGCACAACAGACCCGAAGCACCATCGCACCGTGCAATGGCTGTTTCAACGCTGCCGCGATAACGGTTTCATCGACAAGGGCAGTTACACGGGACAATACTGCGTCCACGATAACGCATATGTGGTGGAAGCCGGACCGGGTGATCCTTGCCCCGATTGCGGGCGTCCCACGGAAACCGTTACCGAAGAAAACTATTTTTTCAAACTGTCTGAGTTTCAGCGAAAGCTGCTGGATTTTTACGAAGCCAACCCGGATTTTATCCAGCCGGAGAGCCGCCGCAATGAAGTGTTGAGTTTTGTGAATGGGGGTCTGAAAAACCTTTCCATCACACGCACGACGATCAAGTGGGGCATCCCCGTGCCCGGCGAAGCGCCGCACGTCTTTTACGTGTGGTTCGATGCGCTGATCGGATACTTGAGCGCTGCCGGCGGTCCTGAGTATGACGAGCGCGGCCTATGGCCCGCGGATTTGCACATCGTGGGCAAAGAAATTATTCGTTTCCACGCCGTGTACTGGCCTGCGTTCCTGATGGCCGCGAATTTGCCGCTGCCAAAGCAAATCTGGGCGCATGGATGGCTGCTGTTTGACAGTCAGAAGATGAGCAAGTCTCGCGGCAACGTCGTGCGGCCGCGCCCAATCGTGAATGCCCTGGGCATCGAGCCCCTGCGCTACTACATGCTGCGCGAAATTGTGTTCGGGCAGGACGGCAGCTTTTCCTACGACGCGATGGTCACGCGTTATAACAGCGACCTCGCAAACGGTCTGGGCAACCTCGCCAGCCGAACACTCACGATGATTGAGCGATATTTCGGCGGCGAAATTCCCACGCCGCCGGCCGTTCCGGGCAGGGAGATGTACGCCCCGGCCGCAGCTGACTTTGCCTCGGAAGCGCTCTGCAATATTACAAAACTGTATGAGCACTTCAGTTTTTCGCAAGCCCTGGAAGCCATCTGGGAACAGGTCGCGGCCATTGATAAATTTCTAACCGTCGAGAAGCCCTGGACACTGGCCGATAAACCGGAGGACCGCGAGCGTCTGGCGGCGGTGCTGTACTCGGCGGCGGAGAGCCTACGCATCATTGCGGCGTTGGCGCATCCAGTGCTCCCGGAGGCGACGAAGAAAATTTGGAGCCAATTGGGGCAGACTGAGCCGCTTGGGCAAGTCCAATTTGATCAGCTTGCATGGGGACAGCTCAAGCCGGGAACCAAGATTGGAAAGCCGGAAGGAATTTTTCCGCGCGTAGATAAATCTGAAACGATTGCGAGGATTGAAGCCATGGAACAGGATCCAACGAAAGCGCCGGCAGCGGCGCCGGCACCGGCCGTGACACCCGCGCCGGCGGCAGCGAGCGTTCCCGCAGCGGCTGCTGCGGCGCCCGCGGCCACCAAGATTGGCATCGAAGATTTTGCGAAGGTCGAGATGCGCGTGGGCCTCGTTAAGGCCGCCGAACGCGTCGCGGGCGCGGACAAGCTGCTGCAGCTGCAAGTCGACATCGGTGACGAAGTGCGCCAGATCGTCGCTGGGCTGGCCCTTGCCTACAAGCCAGAAGACCTCGTCGGCCGCAAAGTCGTCGTGGTGACGAATTTGCAGCCGCGAAAGCTTCGCGGCGTGGAGTCCAACGGTATGATCGTAGCGGCTTCGCTGCCGGACGGTGCACCGGTGTTGGCAGGTTTCCTCGAAGACGTGCCCGTAGGGGCGCGCCTAAAGTAGAACAGGCTTCAGCCTGTTTTCGTTTGTGATAGTGCGCAGAAAACTGACCCTGAATAGCACCATCCGTAACACTAAACCAGACAGGCTGAAGCCTATCCTACTCAACATGACTCTCACCGACTCACATGCGCATGTGGACGTGGCCGATTTTGACGCGGATCGTGACGCTATGCTCGCTCGTGCGCGCGCCGCAGGTGTAGGCACTGTTCTCGCCATCGGCAACGGTCCTGAACTGGAAAAGCTGGGCGCAGCGCTCCCTTATGCTGAAACACACGAGTGGATCTACGCGGCAGCCGGAATCCACCCGCACGAAGCTAAGCAGGCCACCGACGCGCACTACGCCGAATTGGAACGCATCGCTCAGCATCCGCGTCTCATTGCTTGGGGCGAGATTGGTCTCGATTATCACTACGACCACTCGCCGCGCGACGTGCAAGCCAGCGTATTTCGCCATCAATTGAGCCAGGCGCGCGCAGCAGGCAAGCCGGTTATCATTCATTGCCGGGACGCATGGCCGGATTGCCTGGATATCCTGGACCAGGACTGGCGAAGTTCCGGCCTGGGGGGTATATTCCATTGCTTCATGGGCACAGTGGACGAAGCTCGCCGTGGGATGGAAATGGGCTTCATGATTTCCTTCGCTGGGAACGTGACCTATCCGAAGGCACAAAATTTGCGAGACGTGGCAAAGGAAATTCCGCTCGACCGTTTGCTGGTGGAAACCGATTCGCCGTTCCTGGCGCCCCAATCTCATCGCGGCAGGCGAAATGAGCCTGCCTACGTCGCGGAAGTGGCGCAGACCATCGGGAATGTGAGAAACTTGCCAGCGGACGAAATAGCCGAAATAACTTCGGGCAACTTTCGGCGATTCTTTAGTTTGGACAAATCCGGAAATAGGGATCAGTCAGTCTCCAGGGGGACGTCATCTCACTTCTGACGGCGAAGGAAATATTCGATCTCGTGCGCGACGACCTTGTAAAGGTCGAAGCGGAGCTTGCGCTCCAAAATGGTTCAGCGATCGAACCTGTTGCGGAAATTTCGCGCTACTTGCTCGAAGGCGGCGGGAAGCGCCTGCGCCCCGCCCTGTTGCTACTCTCCGCTGGATATGCCGGATATCGTGGAGAGAGCGCAATTCGGCTCGGTGCGGTCGTTGAGCTGATTCATAGTGCCACGCTGATCCATGATGACGTAATTGATGGCGCGAATACCCGCCGCGGTCGTCCCTCCGCAAATTCCCGTTGGGGGAATCATCGCAGTGTCCTGGCCGGTGACTGGCTTTACATGCAGTCGTTTCAGATGGCGCTTGCCGAACGAAATTTCAAGATCCTTGACGTTCTGATCGAACTCACGCAAAACATGGTCGAGGGCGAACTCGTCCAGTTGGCCAAGCTCGGCCGTATGGATTTGACCGAGCAGGATGCGGTGGAGCTTGCCGCGCGCAAGACAGCGTGCTTGTTTGCGGGATGCGCCCGGTTGGGCGCCGTACTGGGCAATCTGAGCGATGCGGGCGAGCAGGCCATGGCGGATTACGGGCATTACATGGGGCTCGCGTTCCAGTTGGTAGATGACGTGTTGGATTTCACCGCTTCCCCCGAAAAGCTGGGCAAGCCTGTGCTGAGCGATTTGAAAGAAGGCAAGGTCACACTACCGCTGATTTACGCGCTGGAAACCGATGGGGCAACAGGGAAGCGCCTTGTGCGTACCGTGCTCGAAGAAAAAGGTTTTGACAGCGTGCGGCCGGAAGAAATTACCGAGCTTGTGCACAAGTCGGGCGCGCTCGATCGTACGCGCGCGGCGGCGCTGGATTTTGCATCGCGCGCGAAAGCCTGCCTGAACGGGAACGCAAACTCCGATTACGGTCGCGCTTTGCGAACTGTTCCGGATTTCATTCTCGAACGCGACAATTAATTGAAGCCATCGGTTCGAAGCTGCCTCGTGTCTTTGCGACAAGTCGAAATCGCCTGTGTAGAGCTCGCCTTCAGGCGAGCATGTATTTGAGTCCGAAGTGCCCGCCTGAAGGCGGGCGCTACAAAAACCTGCCGATTTCTCATGCTGCCCTTTAAGGTCATTTATCACCACGGATACGATCTCGATTTAGGCACGCACGTTTTTCCCTCGCAAAAATTCAGGCTGATTCGCGAGGCGTTGCTCGCTGAAGGCATCGCCGACGCCGGCGATTTTCTGGAGCCGCAGCCCGCACCGAATGAAGACATCTTGCGCGTTCACACGCATGCCTATGTGAACAAGCTGCTGAACGATTCGCTTACCTTGAGCGAACGCATGAAACTGGAAATACCGTTGACGGAGTTGACGCGCAATGGCTTCTGGCTCGCCGCAGGAGGATCGACACTTGCGGGCATGAGGGCGCTGGAGGACGGATTCGCGGCCAATCTTGGCGGGGGCTTTCACCACGCGTATCCTGGGCATGGCGAAGGTTTTTGCATGATTCATGACGTGGCCGTGGCGATCCGCTCGCTGCAGGCGGCAGGGAAGATACGAACGGCGATGACCGTGGATACAGACGTCCACCATGGCAATGGTACGGCCGCGATTTTTATGGAAGATCCGACCGTTTTTACACTTTCCATTCATCAGCAAAATAATTATCCCGAGCCCAAGCCGCCTTCGGACGAGGACATCGGGCTGCCGGACGCCACTCGCGATCACGAATATCTCGATGCGCTCGAGGAAGGCTTGCTGCACTCGCTGAAGAAGATGACACCGGACATTATTTTTTACGTGGGCGGCGCAGACCCGTTTCGCGAAGATCAACTCGGCGGCCTAGCATTGACGCTGGAGGGATTGCGCCAACGCGACACGTTGGTGTTCAAGCATGCGCGGCGGCGAGGTATTCCCGTGGCATCCACCCTGGCCGGCGGCTACGCGCGTCGCGTCGCGGATACAGTGCAAATCCACGTAAATACGATCGTGGCAGCGCGCGATGTTTTGTCGGGCCAGTAGGACGGGCTTCAGCCTGTCTGCTTTTGACTTCTGCAATAGGTGAAGATCAACGGCAGACAGGCTGAAGCCCGTCCTACTAAAAGCCACTTAAATCCTACTGCGCTGCGGCCTTGGTGATGGATGCAATGGCGAGATCGGCGAAGCCATCAGGCGCGAAGCCTTGCACGCGATACGCGATTTTCCCGGATTTATCCAGCACCAGGACCGTGGGTAGGGATTCAACTTTGAACGCCTGATTCACGCCATCCGCAAACACAGAACTGCCCCCGAATTTTTGCTGCTGCAAAAAGGGCGCAACCACCGATTCATCCTCGTCGGCGTTCACGTTAAGAAACAACACATCGTCACGCCCGGCAAATTTTGAGCGCACATCCGCGAGCATCGATTCCAGCGAGGTGCAATACACGCACCACGTAGTCCAGAAATTCAGCACGACCACTTTGCCATGCGACTCCGATAATTTCGTAGCGGCGCTCCCATCGATGTGTCGCAGGCTGAATTGCAGCGGATCGCTGACGCCCTTGTTGTGGACCGGCGGGTCCGCCTTGTCGGCCTTTGCGGTATCGCGGTTCGTGTCATAGGCCGATAGCAAGATGTCGCCGAGGCCAGACGACGTGGGATGAGAGTAGTGCCACAGATTTCCCATGCGCGCGCGGAGCATTTCGCGATCCAGCGGCGGGCCGTTGGAATCCGATTGCTCCTGGCCGGCCAGCATGAATGCGGTGGCGTATTGGCGAATCGCTTCGTCCGAATGCCTTCCTTCTTCCGCAATTTCGCCCAGCGTTAATGCGGCTTCTGCGTCGGGCAGCATGCGGAACCCAATGGTGAGATCTTTTACGGCGTCATCACTCTTATGCAAATTGCGCTGAATGCGCCCACGCACGACGTAGAGATCGACCAAAAATTTGTTCCGTCCCGACTGCCAATCTTCCAGCGTCATTTGTTGCGGGCGCGAATCGGGGTCTGCTTTGGAGACGCGGTCGATCAGGCGCGTGGCGTAATCGATGGCCTTCTGCTGGTTCGCGTCGCCTGGCATTTTTTCAAGTAGCGTTACGGCGAGATACATGGACTGGCTGTCTTCCGGCTGCAGCACAATCGTCTTTTCGGCATAGTCGAGCGCGGCTTGCGAATTGTGCAAATTCATGTTCGATTCGGTCAGCGCGCGGTAAATGGCTCCGCGGCGAGGGGAATCCGGATACCGAGAGAGATACGATTCCAGATTTTTTATCAGCGTCGCCGGATCGTTTGCGGCCTGGCGCACGAGGATCTGCAGTTCGGCGTCCGCATCGGGCGTCGCATCCTGTGCATCTGGCGCCGGCGGCACGTCCGTTTTTGGTTTCGGCGCACTCTGCGACGCAGCGGGAGATTTTTTCGCCGGTGCTTTTGCCGGAGGCGCGCCGGTGGAAGATTGCTGCGCGCGCGCCAATCCCGCGAAACTAATCGCCAGCAAACAAAATACGTACCGCATCGAGTGTCGCATAAGCCGGGATTGTAACTCGAAAAGGAGGCTGCAATGAGAAAATCCATTGCGAGTCGATTGGAGGAATCGACCGCGATTCTCAGCTTCAAAATTGTTTGCGTAGCAAGTAATAGACTCCGACGCCTGTGGCCGTTTGGTTGGGGAACGCGCACGGCGAGGAGCTGAAGGTTATCGATACGTTGTAGAAAGTTTCCCCGGAGCTGTCAGCGGAAATTGTTCCGGAAAACGATAGCTCGTTGACAGGGCATTGCCAGTAAATGTTAGAGATGCCCCGTTTCCAACGGCTGTGCCCTGTCAAGCCGCGTCAACCTCTTGCCCGGCCGCCTCGATTGAAAGTGAATCTAAACCCGCACCCTTTGCAAAAGCGCAAACGGTACGGCATCCGGCGAGACCCGACACTTCAACCAAAAGTGGCTTGGTGTTTACAGTTCGGAAATATCTGAATGCTGCAAGCGAGGCAGCACGATTTGTAATGTTTCGCTCCGGAGCGTTGCTTGCGCTGATTCCGGATCCACGTCGAAAGGGAGATCGATAATGCGCATGACTTTTTTGTGACGATGATGGTTGTCTGCAGTCTGACCGGAGTTAAGGTGAATACCGCAAACGACCGCGCGTTGGTGTCCGACTTCCACTTCCAAATCCGCCGCATCAAAGCCGGGAACGTGCGCGGTTAATCGGAGTGACGAGGCACTTACGTCGTAGTCGACGTCGAATCTCGGGAGAAGTTCTCCTTCGGCTTTGAGCCAGTCGTCTTGATCGAATCCGTGCTCGCCACCGCGGGACTGATAAATTTCATACGCTCGCTGAGCAATCAGCTCTTTCGTTTCGTTCATCCGATCGAAAACATCGGCTTCAACCACTGGTACCGGTTGCGCTTTTCCATCTTTTCGCTCGTCTATCATTTTAATTTGCCTCGAGGGTCGCGGTTAACTACTTCAGGACTTCCTACCGGGCTGGTACTTTTCCTTTCCTTCGTCCTTCAGCCCAAGCCATTTTTCCTTCCGGGCCCGGTCGACGCTCTCAGCGCCGGAAGCCAGCAGCTTTTCCCGTACCAGGTTTTCTTCTTCTCTGCTTTTGGGAGTGACGATCAGTACATTGCGACCTTGGCGCAAAGCGTCTTTGTAAACAAAGAATTCCTCTTCAGGCAGTCCCTTAAATACCGCATTCTCAAACGCGCCGCCAATCGACCCACCGCCAAATGCCCCCAAAGCTGTCAACAAGGCTGCGCTCGATAGACCGATCGCCAATACAGCGCCTATCCCCGGCACAAGCGATAACAAAACTTCCGCCACCTCGAACCCGCCTGCCAATCCTACCGCTCCGCCGACAACGGCGCCGATTGCTTTCCCCATTCCGGGCTCTTCCGCCTCCATCACCTGTATCGAGGATAACTCTTCTTTACTCACTTCCGGAGTCAGGAGGTGGATCCGGCTCTTGGGAATGTCAGCCGAAGTCAGTGCCGCGAGAGATTGCTCCGCCTCGGATCTGGTTCGAAAAACCCCGACGATTGGTGTCATGGAACGTCCTCCTTCGGTCAGCTTAAAAGGGTTTCTAAATTTGTTCCCCCGGGTACGTGGACGATTTCGAAGCGGCATGGACGCGGGCGATCCGTGCGGCGGAAAGGGCTGTCTAACTGCTACCCAATATCGCTCCAAGCGATTTTTTCCCCAATCCGGTAAAGCCTGTATTCCATTGGGGACCTGCAAAGTCATTTGGAGCGCCGGCGGCGAGGGTTTCCCGCCAAGATCGTCTACGCGAATCGTTCAGGAGTTTTTGACGAAGGTTTGATTTGAGCTATTTACTGTTATCAGAGCAGTGAACAATTCGTGCCCCGCGAGCACGGAGGCCGGCGAAGATCGGGTCTAGCCACTCTTTAAAATCCTGTCGCGTTAGCCATGATGAATCCATGAGGCGAATTGTCTCGACGCTGCGCAATTCGGATTGGAGGCGGTCGAACAGGTCGTGCGTGGTGTTGTCCAGCAGGGTGTCGCTGTACTTCATATACAGCCATTCGCAAGAGACGTCGACTGAGCGCTGGCGGCGGTTGATGCCGAGCAGCAGGAGATCGCGGCGATTCAGAGTTTGGGCCATAGGTACGAAATCGGGTGCGCCGGACGCGGTCGTTAAATTTAGAAATGCGCGGCAAGGGGTCGGCGATTGCCGCACGTTACGCGCGTGTCGCCAGATCGAGAACTGTGCGGCGGACTAGCGCCTTTGTCATGGGCAACTTGTATGCGTTCTTGGAAAGTTTTTGCGCGCCCACGATGGCGGCTTCGCCGGCTTTGGCTGCTAGTTCGGGTGTGATGCGATGGCCGACGAGCAAAGCTTCGACTTTTTGCAGGCGCCAGGGAACTGGCGCGACGCCGCCGAGAACGATGCGCGCGCGCTGGCAAATATTTTTGTCGATATCGAGCACAACGGCGACGCTGACGACGGCGTGGGTCCACGCTTCGCGGTCGAGTACTTTGTTATAAGTGCTGCGGCGGCCCGCACCCGCGGCGGGGAGTTGCACTCCGGTCAAAACTTCGTCTTCGGCCAGCACATTTTCTTTCTTGGCGTCCCGCTGCGGCAAAATAAAAAATTCCGCGGCGGGAACCATGCGTTCGCCGGACGGTCCAACGACGCGGAACTTTGCTTCGAGCGCGACGAGTGCGGGCGCGGTGTCCGACGGATGCACGATGAAGCTGGGGCCGCCGCCAAAAATTGCATGAAACCGGTTATCGCCGGTAATTGAAAAACACTGGTCGCCGTCATTTTTCAGGCACGGAAAACCGTTGCGGAAATACCAGCACCACGGCCGCTGGCAAACATTTCCAGCGAGAGTGCCAACGTTACGAATCTGCGGCGTGGCCACGACTTCCGCGGCCTCCGCCAGAACGGCGTATTTGCTGCGCACGAGCGAATGGCTGCGCAGATTGTCCAGCGTGATGAGGCCGCCGATGTCCACATTGCCGCCCGCAGCGGCCACGACCTGATCGTGACCTTTAACAGTTTTCAGGCTCACGAGAATATCCGGTTTTACGAGATATTCTTTCACCATGCCCAGCAAATCACTGCCGCCTCCGGCCACCGAGGTTACCTGCCCATCTTTGCGGGCCTGCTGCATGAGCGAAACTGCCTGCTCGATGCTCTGCGCGTTTTTGTTGGCGAAGGTTTTCATGCCGTGGCCTCCAAAATCTTGTCGCGCGAAATTGGTAAATCTTTCATGCGGTGGCCAGTGGCATTAAAAACGGCGTTGCCGATGGCCGCCACGGCGTGAACAATTCCCGCTTCGCCGATGCACTTGGCTCCAAAGGGTCCGTAGCCGTCATCGCTCTCGATGAAGATAACTTCGACGTCGGGCGCGTCCATATGCGTCATGACGCGCGCGCCATAGTAGCCCGCGTTGATCGGCTGGCCGCTCGCGCGGTCATAAATTAGATCTTCGTGCAGCGCCATGCCGATGCCTTGTGTTACGGCGCCTTTAATCTGGCTCTCGGCGGTGAGGGGATTGATGATGCGCCCCGAGTCATGCACGGCAACGTATTTCAGAACGTGCACGCGCCCCAGTTCGGTGTCTACTTCCACTTCCACAAAGTGCGCGCCGAACGCTTTTCTAATTTTGCCTTCCGTGGAAGGATTCGGCGAAGCGGAAGCGATGAGCGCGTTCTCGCCTTGCGGCATTCCTTTGGCCGCGAGTTGGCGCTTGATGTCACGCGCGGCTTCGATCACGGCGTAGCCGGCCATGTCCGTCGTGCGGCTGCCGGATTCGCCGACGGAGAAGGGGCAGCGGTCCGTGTCTCCCCAAACGAGATCGACTTGCGATAAAGGGACGCCGAGTTCTTCCGCGGCGATCATGCTGATCGTGGTCTTGGCGCCCGCGCCGATGTCCGTGACGCCTACGAACGCTGTGTAGCGGCCATTCGAATCGAGGCGCACAACCGCGCTGCTTTGTCCGAGCGGGGAGCGCAGCGCCATGAAGGCCATGCCCACGCCACGCTTGATCGGGCCCGCGTCCGAGCCGGGCGTGTGCCAACGCTTCTTCCAATCAAACGCTTCCGCGCCGCGGCGAATGCATTCGTCAAGCGTGTAGCTCGAGTAAGGCTCTTTGTCATCCAGCTTGCGCGTCATGTTCTTCACGACGAACTCGACGGGATCCATTTTCATCTTGTACGCGACGTCGTCCATCATCGACTGGATGCCGAAAAATCCTTGGGGAAATTCCGGCGCGCGATAATTTCCGGATACGGCGCGATTGGTGACCACCGGATAAACGGTGCTCTCGACGTTGGGGCACTGGTAAAGCTCCACGCCGCCGATTGCGCCCGTATTCTTGCGGTACGGGCCCATGCCGCTGTAGCCGCGGAATTGCAGCGATTGCAGCACGCCGTCTTTGCTGACGCCCACCTTGTAATACTGCGTCGTGGGCCAGCGGCCATGAACGCCAATAAAATCTTCCTTGCGCGTGAGTTCCAGTTTCACGGGCGCGCCAGTTTCTTTTGCCAGCACGGCGGCAATTAAATCGGCATCCTGATTCTGATTTTTATTGCCAAAGCCGCCGCCCATGTATTTGCAGATGACGCGAACTTTTTCGTCGGGCAGACCTAGATCACGCGCCATGTCGTGGCGGCAATTCGAGATGCCCTGCGTCGGCGTGTAAATCGTAAGCTTGTCGCCTTCCCAACTGGCGACGCTGACGCGCGGCTCCATCTGCGCGTTGTGCACGTACGTCGTGGTGTAGCGATCTTCAAAAACGTGGTCAGATGTGCGAAAACCTTCTTCCACATCTCCGCGCTTATAAGTTTCAGGCTTTGCTTCGTTCTTTGTGGTCAGAGAAATATTTCCGTCAGGCCAAATTTTTACGGCGTCGGGCTTCAGTGCTTCTTCCTGATCGAGCACGAAGGGAAGCGGCGCGTACTCCACGGTGATAAGGCGCAGCGCTTCTTCCGCGACATGGCGATTTGTGGCGGCCACCGCAGCCACAGGCTCG
The DNA here is from genome assembly GCA_035696345.1 of Candidatus Acidiferrales bacterium. GTDB lineage: Bacteria > Acidobacteriota > Terriglobia > Acidiferrales > UBA7541 > Palsa-360. Next base: position 3,277 of record DASRQU010000061.1, on the reverse strand, counting down.
CCGTAAAAGCGCACGGGATTATTAAAAGCGTAGCGGCGCTGCTTCGTGATCTTTTTTACTTCATCCACATATTGACGGCCGCCGGAAACCGAGCCCGAGCCCCAGACGACAGAGCAGTTTTCGTGCGTCAGAATATATTTCACGCCGGGAAGCGCGAGGGCCTTCGATACATCAATTTTTAGAATTTGCGCGTGGGCTTGTGTGCTGCGCAAAACTCGGGCATACAGCATGCCGGGCAGCTTGACGTCACCGGTATAGGTGGCTTTCCCGGTGGATCGTTCAACGGCATCGATACGCGGCGTCGCACGTCCCACCGTCTTTAGGGAATTGAGCATTGGGGGCCGGCTCATCGCGCACCTCCTGCGGAGGTGGCGGTCGAATCAGTTTGCTTCTTGGCTGTTTTTGCCGGGGCGTTCTTTCCCGACGACGCGGCCAGCACGGCTTCCACATAATGATTGTAATTGGAGCAGCGGCAGATATTTCCCGTCATTCCCGCGCGCACTTCCTGCGCCGTTGGATGCGGATTATGCGCCAGCAATCCCTTCGCGCTCATGAGCTGCCCGGAAGTGCAGAAGCCGCACTGCGGCCCATCATGCTGCACAAAGGCCTGCTGCAGCGGATTGAGTTCGTCGCCCAGCGATAAGCCTTCTACCGTTTGAATCGTGCGCCCATCCGCCCACACCGCTAGATTGCTGCACGAGTAGACCGGCTTGCCATCCATCAGCACCGTGCATGCGCCGCATTCGCCGCGATCACAACCGATCTTCGTGCCGGTCAACCCGATGTGGTCGCGCAGCATTTCCGCCAGCGTCCAGCGATCCTCCACTTCCAGCTTGTGCTCCGTGCCATTCACCACGACGCGAATCGCCGTAGTCGGTACTCCCGTTTCCACATCATCTGCCACCGCGGGCCCGGCAGATGCGGAGGCCATTTTGGTCTTGAGCAGGGGAGTGGCCGCCGTCACGGCAATGACCGCGCCGGTACCTTCCAGAAATTCTCTGCGAGAAATATCGTTTTTGCGTTTGGGCATAAGAAAAAACTTTCCCCCAGCGGGTCAGGGAAATCTCCTCGGGAATATTCTTAATCTAACGCACATTTTAGAGCGAAGGTATAAGAATTTGCGCGTACGCGAATGACAGATCGTGCTGTGAGCGTCCGAAGTGCGACGGCTGCCGTTCTATGCGCTGCGGCCTGAGTGTGCGGCGGATTTTAGCCATTGCTCCATCTGTACGTGATCGACTAGCCCCGCCTGCTGGATTGCCAATTTGCCATCGGAAAATATCGCGAAGTTGGGGATGCCGCGAACGTTGTAACGGGCGGAGAGTTCAGGATGTTGCTCGGTGTCAACCTTCAGGACGATGGCCTTGCCTGCCATCTCTGTGGCCGTACGCGACACTTCGGGGGCGGCGGCGCGGCATGGTCCGCACCAGGCGGCCCAGAAATCGACCAGCACCGGGACGCGAGAATTTTGGATGATCTCATCGAACAATATGTCATCGACGGCGAGCGGTTCGGCGACGGGAGGCAACAACGCTTTGCACTTTCCGCACTGACCTGTGCTGGCTAGATGTTTGGCAGGGATTCGGTTTTGCTGACCGCAACTGGTGCAGGCGCGAATGACGGGCATAGAAGGCCTCTGCCTATCTTACCAATTTTGGCATGAGTTGCTCAACGTAGTGGCGGCCAGGTCGAGTAGCACAGCCACTCCTGGCTGTGTGCATTTTGCAAAACCCACACCGGCAAGAGTGCCTGTGCTACTCAAACCCTAGCCCAAACCATTTTTCGCGCCTAAATTATTTCTTCGGATGCAGGAGCAGTTTCTGCACGCGCCAGTTCAGTAATTCCGCGACGTAAATTTCATTTTCGGATGGGCACGCAATTTCGTGAATCCACCCAAACTGTTTTAGCTCTTTGCCGGATTCGCCGAGCCAGCCGACGACTTTGCCATCGAGCGTCATCTTGTAGACGCGGCCGGGAAAGGCATCGGAAGCGTAGAGGTATTGTGTCGCACCCGGTGTGATGCACACGGACCACGGCGAGCCGGGACCAAGTTGCCGCGCGTACATGTCGGTGCCGCCGAGAACTGGTTTCGGTCCGATGGCCGCCACTGCTTTGTCGTAATCGAAAGGCACATCGATTTTTATTTCGCGAAGATATTTTCCGTCGCCGTCGTACACTTCGATGCGCGAATCGCCACGGTTGGCCACATACACATTGCCCTGCGCGTCCGTGGCAATTCCGTGCGGCGTGTTCAACTGTCCGGGACCATCGCCGGGCTCGCCGAAAGATTTCAGCCAGCGGCCATGCTTGTCTACTTTCGCGACGCGCGAATTAATGTAGCCATCGCTGATAAAAGCATCCCCGGCAGTGTTCCACGCCACGTCCGTCACCTGACGAAACATTCCGTCGACCGGAGGAAGCGGTGGATGCGGATGCTTCAATGGTTCCGTGCCTTCGTCCGAAGCTTCCTGCTTGCGTCCAAAAACCATGGTTACCTGCCCGGCGGGATTAAATTTGATCACCATGTCCGAGCCTTTATCCGCCGCCCAAATGTTATCTTCCTTATCGACACGCACCGTGTGCGCGAAGGACCACGCGTACAAATTGTGTCCGATCTCGCGAATGAAGGTTCCGTCGGCTGCGAACTCCAGAAGCTGCGCAGCGGACGCCGCGTAGGCGGGTCCCGTGGAATTGCCTCGTGAGAAAACAAAAATATGCCCTTTGGAGTTGACTGCTACTCCGGATGCTTCTCCCAGATAAAGATCCTTCGGCATTTTCAAAAGATTTGGAACCGAATCAAAGGGGATTGCAGGGGCGGATTGCTGGGCTTTTGCCGCAAGTGGAAACGTCATACACAATGCCAGAACAAGGGCCACGTGTTTCATTGCCGTCCTCCGTTAGTTTTTAGTGAGCCGCGAAAAATGGATGTTCCGTGCTGCGAGTGTCGCCACCGTACACCTGCGCGCGGCAGGAAGCAAGAATTCGTCCTGACAATCGCCTGAAATAAATCTGACTAAACTGATGCAGAAAGTTCGCGCAACGTCACCAACGGCAAAAAAAAGAGCTCGTCGGAGGTTGGGCGCAAATGCAAGGTTGTGTGATTCATTGGACTATTTTCATTTTTATAAAAAAAGATTGACACATTCTCTAACACCGTGCTACAGCCGTGCTTAACTTTGCGCTGTTCTGCCGGGAGTCGAATTTGGGTGAGGGTGTTTACCAGGTGTGTTCGACCCGGCGCAAACAATTGAATAACTGAACATATGTCCGGCAGGGG